>NZ_AKJY01000042.1 GCF_000282115.1 Chryseobacterium populi | reverse complement strand
TCTGTGAGACTTTTTTATAAAAACTGGCGGCGACCTACTCTCCCGCTTTCGCAGTACCATCGGCGCTGGTGGGCTTAACTTCTGTGTTCGGAATGGGAACAGGTGAGCCCCACCGCTAAAACCACCCTAAAGAAGGTATATAAGATATCAGAACTGAGATGAGATTCCAGACTTAAGTATTATTATCAGTCTGCTATCTGATGTCTTCTCTCTGACATCTGTTTTAAGCGATAAAAACTTTCACAAAGACAAAACCTTTCTTGCACTTACAAGGCTTTTATACAGTAGCCATAGGCTATAAATCTACGGGTAATTAGTACTACTCGGCTATGTTGTTACCAACTTTACACCTGTAGCCTATCAACGTGGTCATCTCCCACGACCCTTAAAAGATGTCTCATCTTGAGGCGAGTTTCGCACTTATATGCTTTCAGTGCTTATCTCTTCCAAACATAGCTACTCAGCGGTGCACCTGGCGGTACAACTGATACACCAGAGGTTTGTTCAATTCGGTCCTCTCGTACTAGAATCAAGTCCTCTCAAACATCTAACGCCCGCAATAGATAGAGACCGAACTGTCTCACGACGTTCTGAACCCAGCTCGCGTGCCACTTTAATGGGCGAACAGCCCAACCCTTGGGACCTTCTCCAGCCCCAGGATGTGACGAGCCGACATCGAGGTGCCGAACCTCCCCGTCGATGTGAGCTCTTGGGGGAGACTAGCCTGTTATCCCCGGAGTACCTTTTATCCTATGAGCGATGGCCCTTCCATACGGAACCACCGGATCACTATGTCCTGCTTTCGCACCTGATCGACTTGTAGGTCTCACAGTCAAGCACCCTTATGCCATTACACTCTACGCACGGTTACCAAGCGTGCTGAGGGTACCTTTGAAAGCCTCCGTTACTCTTTTGGAGGCGACCACCCCAGTCAAACTACCCACCACGCAATGTCCTTCTTAAAGAAGTTAGGCTCCAAGTAAGTAAAGGGTGGTATTTCAACGTTGACTCCACAAACACTAGCGTGCCTGCTTCAAAGTCTCCCACCTATCCTACACATTACTTACTCAAAGTCAATACGAAGTTATAGTAAAGGTTCACAGGGTCTTTTCGTCCCATTGCGGGTAATCGGCATCTTCACCGATACTACAATTTCACCGAGCTCGTGGCTGAGACAGTGCCCAGATCGTTACACCATTCGTGCAGGTCGGAACTTACCCGACAAGGAATTTCGCTACCTTAGGACCGTTATAGTTACGGCCGCCGTTTACTGGGGCTTCAGTCAAACGCTTCGGTTACCCTAACGCCCTTCCTTAACCTTCCAGCACCGGGCAGGTGTCAGACCCTATACAGCATCTTTCGATTTAGCAGAGTCCTGTGTTTTTGATAAACAGTCGCCTGGGCCTCTTCACTGCGGCCAGCATTGCTGCTGGCGTCTCTTCTTCCGAAGTTACGAGACTATTTTGCCTAGTTCCTTAGCCACGACTCACTCGAGCACCTTAGGATTCTCTCCTCGACTACCTGTGTCGGTTTTGGTACGGGTTGCTTCACTTCGGCTTTTCTTGGAAGCACTTTCCTTACAGCAACTTCGCCCGAAGGCTAGGTCTTGACTATTCCGTCAGTCTCCAGTAAGTACGGCACTCCGTCCCCTTTTTAGTGTGAGCAAGTATGGGAATATTAACCCATTGTCCATCCACTTCCCCTTTCGGGTGCGCGTTAGGTCCCGACTAACCCTCAGCTGATTAGCATGGCTGAGGAAACCTTAGTCTTTCGGTGAGGGGGTTTCTCGCCCCCTTTATCGTTACTTATGCCTACATTTTCTTTTCTATCCGCTCCACAATACCTCGCGATACTGCTTCGGCGCAAATAGAATGCTCCCCTACCAGATATAATTAATTATAAATCCATAGCTTCGGTAATATGCTTATGCCCGATTATTATCCATGCCGAACCGCTCGACTAGTGAGCTGTTACGCACTCTTTAAATGAATGGCTGCTTCCAAGCCAACATCCTAGCTGTCAATGCAGTTCAACCGCGTTGCTTCAACTTAGCATATATTTGGGGACCTTAGCTGTTGGTCTGGGTTCTTTCCCTCTCGGACATGGACCTTAGCACCCATGCCCTCACTGCCGCAAAAAATTTATTAGCATTCGGAGTTTGTCAGGAATTGGTAGGTGGTGAAACCCCCGCATCCAATCAGTAGCTCTACCTCTAATAAACTATACACGACGCTGCACCTAAATGCATTTCGGGGAGTACGAGCTATCTCCCAGTTTGATTGGCCTTTCACCCCTACCCACAGGTCATCCGAAGACTTTTCAACGTCAACCGGTTCGGTCCTCCACTCTGTGTTACCAGAGCTTCAACCTGCCCATGGGTAGATCACAAGGTTTCGCGTCTAATCCTACTAACTATACGCCCTATTCAGACTCGCTTTCGCTCCGGCTCCGGTACTTAATACCTTAACCTCGCTAGTAAAATTAACTCGTAGGCTCATTATGCAAAAGGCACGCCGTCACCCAACTTGTGGGCTCCGACCGCTTGTAGGCGTACGGTTTCAGGTTCTATTTCACCCTTCTATTCGAAGTGCTTTTCACCTTTCCTTCACAGTACTTGTTCACTATCGGTCTTTCAGGAGTATTTAGCCTTGGAGGATGGTCCCCCCATATTCAGACAGGATTTCACGTGTCCCGCCATACTCATTTATCATCCAAATATACCTTTCGAATACCGGGCTATCACCGTCTACGGCCGTTCTTTCCAGAACGTTCTTCTAAATATATAAAGACTTTTGGGCTAATCCGCGTTCGCTCGCCACTACTTACGGAATCTCTTCGATTTCTTTTCCTCAGGGTACTTAGATGTTTCAGTTCTCCTGGTTTGCTCTCTAATAAATTAGAGTAATACATCTTCAATGTATTGGGTTGCCCCATTCGGACATCTCGGGATCTATTCGTGTGTGCCAATCCCCCGAGCTTTTCGCAGCTTACCACGTCCTTCTTCGCCTCTGAAAGCCTAGGCATCCGCCATACGCCCTTAACGATTTCTTTCCTATTTTTGGTTACTCAAGCACTCGTAAGTGCTCGGTTTTCTCTTTGTGATGTCTTTACCGTTAATGTCAATGATCTTTTTTCTATTTCAAGTCTATCCCGCAAATATTGTTTTTGGCTCTATCTGCTTTTTTAATAATAAACCATCTATAATGGTGGAGAATAAGGGAGTCGAACCCTTGACCTCCTGCGTGCAAGGCAGGCGCTCTAGCCAGCTGAGCTAATTCCCCCTCTAGTCAGACTTCAGATATCAGATCCCTGATCTCAGACTTAATGTCTGACCTCTCATATCTTATATCTTCCCGTCTTTGCAATTAGTAGTCTCGGGCAGGCTCGAACTGCCGACCTCTACATTATCAGTGTAGCGCTCTAACCAGCTGAGCTACGAGACTGTCTCTTTAGACTTGTAGATTCAAGATTTCAGATATCAGACTTACATGGTCTTTCTTCTTTATCTTTCCTCTTGTATCTCTTCCCTTTACTAATTTCTAGTGGGTTTGTATTTTTATATATCAACCAAATAAAAAACTAAAGCTTTTCTTTAAGTAAGTACTTTGTATCTTGCGATACTTATATTGTTTTACGTTCTTCAACGCTCTAAAATGAGATGTTCCAGCCGCACCTTCCGGTACGGCTACCTTGTTACGACTTAGCCCTAGTTACCTGTTTTACCCTAGGCAGCTCCTGTTACGGTCACCGACTTCAGGTACCCCAGACTTCCATGGCTTGACGGGCGGTGTGTACAAGGCCCGGGAACGTATTCACCGCGCCATGGCTGATGCGCGATTACTAGCGATTCCAGCTTCATAGAGTCGAGTTGCAGACTCCAATCCGAACTGAGACCGGCTTTCGAGATTTGCATCACATCGCTGTGTAGCGGCCCTCTGTACCGGCCATTGTATTACGTGTGTGGCCCAAGGCGTAAGGGCCGTGATGATTTGACGTCATCCCCACCTTCCTCTCTACTTGCGTAGGCAGTCTCACTAGAGTCCCCAACTTAATGATGGCAACTAGTGACAGGGGTTGCGCTCGTTGCAGGACTTAACCTAACACCTCACGGCACGAGCTGACGACAACCATGCAGCACCTTGAAAATTGTCCGAAGAAAAGTCTATTTCTAAACCTGTCAATTCCCATTTAAGCCTTGGTAAGGTTCCTCGCGTATCATCGAATTAAACCACATAATCCACCGCTTGTGCGGGCCCCCGTCAATTCCTTTGAGTTTCAAACTTGCGTTCGTACTCCCCAGGTGGCTAACTTATCACTTTCGCTTAGTCTCTGAACCCGAAAGCCCAAAAACGAGTTAGCATCGTTTACAGCGTGGACTACCAGGGTATCTAATCCTGTTCGCTCCCCACGCTTTCGTCCATCAGCGTCAGTTGAGACATGGTAACCTGCCTTCGCAATTGGTGTTCTAAGTAATATCTATGCATTTCACCGCTACACTACTTATTCCAGCTACCTCTACCTTACTCAAGATCTGCAGTATCAATGGCAGTTTCATAGTTAAGCTATGAGATTTCACCACTGACTTACAGATCCGCCTACGGACCCTTTAAACCCAATAAATCCGGATAACGCTTGCACCCTCCGTATTACCGCGGCTGCTGGCACGGAGTTAGCCGGTGCTTATTCGTATAGTACCTTCAGCTACCCTCACGAGGGTAGGTTTATCCCTATACAAAAGAAGTTTACAACCCATAGGGCCGTCATCCTTCACGCGGGATGGCTGGATCAGGCGCTAACCCATTGTCCAATATTCCTCACTGCTGCCTCCCGTAGGAGTCTGGTCCGTGTCTCAGTACCAGTGTGGGGGATCACCCTCTCAGGCCCCCTAAAGATCAATGACTTGGTGAGCCGTTACCTCACCAACTATCTAATCTTGCGCGTGCCCATCTTTATCCACCGTAGTTTTCAATATTAAGTGATGCCACTTTATATTTTATGGGGTATTAATCTTCCTTTCGAAAGGCTATCCCCCTGATAAAGGCAGGTTGCACACGTGTTCCGCACCCGTACGCCGCTCTCTGATTCCCGAAGAAATCATACCGCTCGGCTTGCATGTGTTAGGCCTCCCGCTAGCGTTCATCCTGAGCCAGGATCAAACTCTCCATTGTATGTTTGTCTGACTCACTCAAAGTTTT
>NZ_AKJY01000041.1 GCF_000282115.1 Chryseobacterium populi | reverse complement strand
TACAACAGGTACTGATGTGCTGGAAAAAGAATTTAGCGGGCATGCTTCCCAAGTGAAAACCTATTTTACACTGAACGGACAGCACACTGTACAAATTGAAGGAGAAGATACAGCTACCGGAATTTCTTTTACCCAGATCAAAATGATACGCGAGTCTGAAGGCAAAGATATCATAACAGATTACAGCGTTAAATATGATGATAAATATGTACGTCAAAATGGAAAATGGCTAATAAAAGAACGTACCGGTCATTTTATAATCATAGAAGCAAGATCAGTCAATTCTTAATTGAAAATAATGAATAAATGAAGTATTCAGACAAAGCATTAATCAGAGCTTATTCTTCCTGATATTTTCTTCATTTACAACTGATACAAACACAACCCTGCAAATAAGATTTGCAGGGTTGTGTTTTAAACTTTATCCTGGTTTTGAATGAGCTTAAATCAAACATTGGTGGAATCTTAGAAGGTTAGATAAAAATAAAAGCTGTGCCTGGTGATAGATTTCATGCCCGGTCATAGCAAAGACAGTGATGGAAATATCACCGTTATGATGCATTTACGTTGTAAATCTTCCTGCTTTTCAGAATCAGTGATCCCACAGGCGATTTCATTTTTCAGGACCTGAAGCAATAATTAATGATTATTAATATGCAAATCCAATTTTATCATCGCTTAAAATTAAAAAAAGTATAATTTTGCAGAAATATGAAAAAGCACTTTAAATAATGGTAAAAGTCCCTCAAATCTATATTCTTTAAAGCCATAATTTAAACTTCATCATCTTTTAGTTTAATACAGATTTTAATACCTGATCTGAGAAGCCAAGTTTTCTCAGGTATATTTTTAATTGTTTAACCATGACTGACCGTTTAAAGAGCGATAAACCTTTAAAAGGCCCAGCCTCATTATGAATACCCGGAATATTTCTAATAATACAACCATATGAAAAAACTCTTTTTTATTTTAAGCTTTTTATCCTGCCTGTTGGTAAATGCCCAGGATTTAGCTGCCTACAATAAATTATATAACAAGACCTATTTAGAAACCGCTTCCAAAGATTTCAAAAAAGCACTCTATATTGCTGATTCTTTATATAAGGCTTCTGAAACACCAACCCTTCAGGCAAAAAGTTTAATGCTTTCTGCTAACCTTTACAGAGATGCGAAAGATTTTAAGAGAGCCTTATTGTACGCCGAAAAAGCTGAAACAATTATTGAGAAGACTGATGATTTAAACTGGCAGGCACGGATTTCTCTCTTTTTAGCCGGCCAATATCGTGGTGTTGAACTCTACAGCCAGTCAAAAAAATACGCTCAGAAAACACTCGAAACAGGTAAAATGATTAAGGATACGCTAATAGCACATAAAATCCAGGGATTAATTCTGCAAGAAATGGCTTATTACGAAATGGATCAAAAAAAATACAGGAAATCCAATCAGTATATTCAACAATCTCAGCTTCATTTCAATAATGTTATAAAAGAAAAAGATTTTTTTACTGCTGATAACGAACAGATGCTTGGTTCTAATTATTACCATCTGAAAAATATTGAAGCTTCTTTATTTCATTATAAGAAGGCTTTAAATTTAGTTAAAGATGTTCCCGAAAATGAAATTACAGGATATATTTACAGTGGCCTGGCTAATGTATATTTAGAAAAAAAAGACCTGTTAAAAGCCAAGGAATATCTGGACCTCGCCAAGAAAGTATCATCTGAAAAAGCAGAAAACCTGGAACTTAAAAAGGAAGTTTATAATGTAGAGAAGCAATATTATTTACAGACCGAAAATATTGAAAAATTAAAAGTCATAGACCAGAGAAAAGATACACTAGAGAAAAAAATAGCATCAAAGACCCTCCAGTTTATCAATGAATCCTATACCAATCTTGATAAGAAAATAGTAAAGGCAGAGAACAAAAGCATTCAGAAAAATTATCTTATTGTATTTGTCCTGGTTCTTCTCATTATTATCCTGATTCTTTATATACGCTCTAAAATACAGCAAAAAGAGAATATTGAAAAGTTCGGGAAGATATTAGAAAAAGCCAATGAAAAGCCTAAAACTGAAAATAGCATTAGTTTAAGTGAAGATATTGTACCGGTACCTCAGATAGAAAACAATGCACCCTCTGTAATGATGGCCTCTGAGACCGAACAAAAGCTTCTTGCAAAGCTGAAGAAGTTTGAAAAATCCAATCTTTACAATAATAAGAACATTTCTCTCCCTTATCTTGCCGGCCATTTTGAAACCAATACCAAATACCTTTCCTATGTAATCAACACTCATAAAAAGAAAGATTTCAATAATTACATTAATGAATTGAGGATTAATTACATCGTAGAAAAACTTAAAAATGACTCTCAGTACAGAAACTATAAAATGGCCTCTCTCGCTGATGAAGTGGGGTTTTCTTCACACAGCAAATTCACCAAGGTATTTAAAAAAGAAACCTCTTTATCCCCTTCTTTATTTATAAAATACCTGCAGGAAGAAATTGTAGAAACAAAAAGAATAAAAGTCTAAAAAGCAATCGATTACATATCTTATATACCTTGTCTTTTTCGGGAAAAAAACAAGGTATTATCTTTTTATCCGGCAATAGGAGCGCTACTTTTGTCAGGCTTTTAGCAATCAAATGCTCAGGAAATTTTTAACCCATGAATATATGGTATTGATGACTGAATCCTCCAAGCATTTTACAATAAAACGTTTAGAATAATACAAAATGAAAAAGCTTCTATTGCCTTTATTAATTCCATATGGGATTTTTGCCCAAGTTGGTATTAATACTCCCACTCCTTCAGCAACCTTTGACATAACGGCAAAAAATTCCACAGGAACAACCACGGCAGCAGACGGTATACTGATTCCGAGAATTGACCGGCAAAGAGCCCAAAATATGACCGGAGTCACCTCTTCCACACTTATTTACGTCGATAGCATAGCAACCGGAACACCGACAGGAAATGCAGTCAATATCGACAGTACCGGTTTTTATTTTTTTAATGGAACCGCCTGGGTGAAACTGAATTCCAATATTTACAATTCCGACGGAACCCTTACAGAAAACAGAACGGTCACACAGGCTGGTAATACATTGGCTTTCAACGGCACATCACTTAATGCCTTTTCTGTGGCCGGATCTACATTTTCCGTAGATGCAGCCAATAACCGTGTGGGAATAGGAACCAGCACTCCTACAGCAAAAATAGAAGTAGCATCGGGAGTAACGGGAAGTTCGGGATTAAAATTTACCAATATCAATAATACCACTGCTCCTACATCCAATACTTCACCTCTTGGGATTGATGCCAATGGAAATGTTGTGGTACAAAGCTCTGTAACCACTTCATTCAGATCATTTAACATCAATGCGACTACTCCTACCAGTTCCGCCGTTGCTATAGGCTCTTTAGAGTTCAGATATCCATCCACCACCTGCACAAATACTGATTCTTATATCCAGGTAAGAACAACCACAGGAACGAATAATACGGGTATCATTCATGGGATTTACAGAACTGCGCAGAATGGTTCCGCATTCATCAATAGCGTTCCTTTAACGATAACTCCTACGTTTGCCAATATAGGCGCAGGCATTCCGGGCAATCCCAATCCTGCTATGATTCCCGTTAATTGTACACAAGACGGCCATGCCCAGTTTACTTTCTTTTCTTATGTAGATAAAACGTTCTACAGGGTAAGCTTTCACATAGCAGACGGAGACGGACTTGGCTTTGGAGCATTGGGGTATGTTTTTATAGAACTTCAAAGATAATTCCCATCTCATTATCTGATAACACAACTGTCTATCATAAATCAAAACTTTCATTTATGCCCGAAAACAGTTTATCCTCATTAAACTTTTTAATGAATTTACGATTCCGGAAACACAATGATTTTTAACCATGCAGAAATTCCCTCGATTCTGTCTGCAGGTTATTCCACATGGCTGGATGATTCCGGCCATGTTTATAAGAAGCTTAACAAACACAAAAAATGACCAAAATCAGTAAGCGGACTCAGTGAAAACCATATCACAATTTCTTCTCCGTTTCCATTTGTTTAAGAATGGATCTTTAAAAATATAAAACAATGAACAGAATCAATTTATTATCATGTCTTTTATTGACTCAACTGTTTTTTTCCCAGGTAGGCATTAATACAAGTTCTTCAAAAGCAACTCTGGATGTAACTGCAAAAACAACTGATGGCAGCAGGCCGGAAGGACTTATTGCACCCAGGCTTACAGGAGATCAGATCAAAGCCGGTGACGCGCAGTATCTGGCAGACCAGAAAGGAAGTATTGTCTATGCAACTTCTGCAGTAGGAACAGCATCAGCAAAAACGATCAACATTACTGCTGAAGGATATTATTTTTTTGACGGGAATATCTGGCAAAAAATAAACAACGGATCACCGGACATCAATATTTATAAAGACAACGGAATCCTTACTTCGGACAGAACAGTGACAATGGCTGACAAAAATCTTTCTTTTACCTCTTCTGCCACCACCGGAACCAGCCATTTTCAGATCGATAACACCACACTGAATGTAGATGCTGTGAATAACAGAGTGGGTTTAGGTACCGCAGCTCCCACTACAAGATTAGATATCAACAACGGAACAACTCCGGGGGCAATTAAAATTGCAGACGGAACTCAGGCTGAAGGAAGGGTTTTAGTTTCTGATGCAAATGGTACAGGTACTTGGCGTGACACTACCGGTTCTGCCCTTATCGTTAACTCAACAACGGGTACTAGTGTTAATATTTTGGGTACGATGACCTATACGGGGGCAAATGCTGTTGTTACGGTTCCCGGATATTATATTGTTTCACCACGCCTCATCACCAACAAAAGCCCGGTGGGTTGCGGAGCTTTTATTGCCTACAATCTAAGCAAAAGTGCGACAGTCTATGTAAGCCCTGCATTTCCTTCACAGGACATCCACATGGCTACAGGAACCGGAAGCTTTGACTTTATTTATACTTCAAATATAGCCTACCTGACAGCCGGAACTTATTATATGCAGGTAAGATGCGCTGCCGGCTGTACTACGAATACATCAAGAAATACTTTTGCAGAAAATAGTTTCACCCTGACTTTATTAAAATAAATACATCATTTTTCATCTTAAACGAGGTTCGTAATAATTTTTCTTAATAAGGTGTCTCCTGCGTTTGCAATGTCAAATGCGGGAGATTTTATTTATGATTTTGAAATTTAATTTTATTACTGAGAAGATTAGTATAAAAAAATCAACCCCGTTTATTATTTGCAGTAAATTAGCTGAAACGTAATATGGTACATGAAAAGGCTGCAGTGATCATATTTTTGTTGATTAAAATTTATAATAACCGTATGAACAGATATTTAAAAATTGTAATTATATTTTCCTTTATTTTAACGCTTTCAAATTATTTAAATGCCCAGAATAAAAGCTCGGATCATTTAAAAGCAGATAGTCTGACCTTTTTTGAAACAAGAGCTGCACTCAATCAAATACCGGCAACTGATTTTCAGAAACTGATTTATAAACACAACGAAAAGGAATTACCCTACAGGCTTCTGCTTCCCAGGAAGTATAATGCAGCAGAAAAATATCCGGTGGTTATTACTTTTCATAATTCCACAAGGATAGGAAATGATAATGAAAAGCAGCTGGAACCTCTATCAAAAATCTGGCTCAGAGAAGAAATTTATAGCCAATACCATTGTTTTGTCATTGCACCACAATTTAATGAACGTTCTTCAAATTATTTTAAAAATAAAAATGGAGTTTTAGAATCAAGACCCGGTGACGATGTTCGATTAGTTCTGGAATTACTCAAAGGAATTGAAAATCAATACAATATTGATCCGTCAAGAATCTATTTAGTCGGGTATTCAATGGGGGCCTCTACAGCTCAAAATCTTATGGCATTAGCTCCGCAAAAATTCGCAGCTATGATTTCTATTGCAGCAGTACCCGATTTTTCAAATCTATCAGCATGGAAAAACAAAAGCATCTTATTAATTCACGGGCAAAACGATACCGAAAAC
The DNA here is from genome assembly GCF_000282115.1 of Chryseobacterium populi. Taxonomy (GTDB): domain Bacteria; phylum Bacteroidota; class Bacteroidia; order Flavobacteriales; family Weeksellaceae; genus Chryseobacterium; species Chryseobacterium populi. The sequence goes on along the minus strand of NZ_AKJY01000041.1, from coordinate 82,566 downwards.
CCTTATATTGGAAGTGTAGAATTATATTCAAAGCTGTCAGGCAATAAGAAGCTAACTTTTAAAACTTATACCCAGCTTGATCACAACAATATCACCATTCCGTTTCTTTTAAGTGATGAAATCCCAAAATGGCTTTTTAAACAACACCAATAGATAAAATGCATTTGACAACTTTTATATAGAGCCCGTTAAGGCTCCATATAAACCGAGGCCGGCTTATTAATTTTCTTTTGTTTTATAAACTGATAAACAGAACCTGCGATAAAAAGAACAAAAAGAATCAGAAGTGTTTTTCCGATGATCGGATCACTGATGTCTTTAGCCAGCGGATGCCTTATCGGGACACGCGTAAATGTTTCATTAACAGTTGGCACCAGTGACATGAAAAAACTGAAAGACAGTAAAAAATTCTCGAAATACCGCACTTTTGAGTTTCCTTTCTTCCTAGAATAAAGAAAATAAGCCACAGCTACCAAAAGAATGATAAACAGGGAAAAAACATGCCCCGGATTGAAACCTCCATGCTTTGAAATGCCCAACGCAGTTATTGAAGTAATCATTGTTCCGTAAAAATAGAGCTTTCCCGATAACACGCTCAAATTGATTTTACCGTACCTGATAAATCCTGTTAATGCACCTGCAATTGCAGCAATGCCGATAATGGTGTGAAAAATGCCTAAACCTGATAGTCCCATCTTTATAATATTTTTAGTTATATATTCTGCTATAAAAAATATTGTTGCCCGAAAGCTTATGAACCTTACCGGAGATTTGAATCTTCTGAAGGAACAGTGCAAAATTGCAACAGAAAGCAGGGAATAACTTTGCAAATCAGTTCAATTATTTGGCATTTTGGTCCATAAAAAGCCCCTTAATTAAGGTCAGGAATTCTTAAAAACAGGTGAATAAAGATCTGCTATTTTTCTTTCAGGCCCTGACGATAGTCTCTGGGCGCAACATGGTATTTATCACTGAAGCTCTTTGTAAAATTGGCAAGGTCGTTGAAGCCGCAATTCAATGCAATTTCAGTAATCCGCTGATCAGAAACCAGCAGCAGTTCGGCAGCTTTTTCAAGCTTTTTATTTTTGATATAGCTGGCAGGCGTATCATTGTATAGTTTTGCAAACTCCCTTTTAAATGAAGACAGGCTTAAATTATTTTGTTCTGCCAGCTGCTCAATGGTTAATTGTGAAAAAAGATTGGCTTCAATAATCTGCTTAAAGGTATAGCTGACCGGAGAGAAAAGCTGCGACAATATGAGCTGTACTGCTTCTGCATTTTGTGTCTGAGACAATAACAGGATAATTTCCTTGAGTTTCAGGACCAGGATATCTTCATTGACCAATGACGGGTTTTCAAAATAAAATAATAACCCTTCGATGTATTTCTGAATGAGAAAGTCGTTGCTTATTTTTTCATTTGACTTATTTGAAATTACATTCTTGGGAGTCTGAAGCAGTAATGGCAGTTCCCTGTCATAAATTTTCTTCAATATATCCGGATAGAAAGTAACGATTACAATCTCACATTTACTTGTCGGATCTGAATGATGTATCTGCTTTCCGGAACTGATACAATTCAGAAATAAAGAATAGTTCGCAGGGATATTGATCTCTTCAATATCTACTTTATATTGAAATTTACCTTGTAAAACATATAGAAAACAAGCCTGTTCTGTAACGGGAAAATCAAATTTAAATGGTGGCGTTAATGCAATTTTTTGCATGAATGTCTTCCCAAACAGGTCGTATTTTTTATAATCGTTTACCATAATCCCGGGACTAATTTATTATTTTGCCTTCGCTGTTCTCTAATTTTTCACGGAATTTTTGAAGTTCTTCGGGGTTTGGTTTAACCCAGTCGTTTGCTTCTCCAATGATTTTTAATGGTGATTCGGAGCGATAGGAACGGGTCGGATTGCCCGGGAATTTTTTATCTGTAAGGTTCGGGTCATTTTCATAATTCCCTGTCGGTTCAACGATATAGACACGCTCACGTCCGCCTCCTTTTGCCAACGCAGCAGCAAGCCCTGCCCCATTAAGCATAGCTGTGAAATAAATATGATTCATTTTGAATTCAGCCTTATAATTAGAATTGCTGCCTGCCGTCAGTAAATCACCAATCTGCAGATCTGCTTTCGTTCCATGATAAAAAGGGCCTTTGTCTGAAGGATTATTTTTAAACAGCATCGCTAACTCAGAATTTTCTTTTGATTTTTCTGTGTCCCCTAAATCTTCATAGCATCTGGCAATATTTGAATAAAGAGAAGGCAGAGCACTTTTAACGGTGTCATCATTTATTTTTAAAGCATACTCCAAAGCTGTTTCGAGCCATTTTAACTGATCAGCAACCGTTTTCTGATGTCGGGATATATAATGGGCGGCAAGAAATTTTTCAAGGTCATTGGTCGCCTCGTTCCAACCTTGCATAAATAGTCTGATTGCTTCGTCAGGTTTGCCGTTTTCTTCCATGCCCATCCCTTGAAGACAGAGTTTAACAACATTGTTGAATGGTGAAAATTCCATGTTCTGATTATTTTCTGAATAAGTTTGTTCTTTGAGGTTAGTTTTTACATCTGCAATGCATCCTAACTTGTTTATATGTACAGCAAATTTACACAAATACTCCAAAATTGAGATCATGTGTAAGCAACATCTGGATCAGCTTACTGCTTCCCCAAACCTGAATGTCTGAGCCTTCCGAATTCTTAAGCTTTTCAATATCTTCAGGACTTTTCAGGAAACGATATTTTTCCAGTCTGATTGTTCCATGGTTTGGGACAGGATGTATTTGGTGCCGTCATTGATACCTGGTCAGAAGTCAGCATGATGAGGCCAGTAAAATGAAAGTTATTATTCCGGTTTACCAGATTAAAGTTACTTTAAAAAACTGTTCAAGTAGCCTAAAATTGTTGAAGTCTGCATTATCAGGCTTACATGACCTGTCCCGGAACAACAGCAAGCTGGGATTTCGGCATAGGCCCCAGATCAGCAGAAACTCCACCTCCCAGTAATTTATATGTTTTCATCAGCTCAATTTTATCCAGTCCGTCATTATCCCCGGAAATGATTAATACAGGTGCAGAAATTTTAGAAATACTAGCATCACCCAGGTCATATGGTACTCCAGCGGAAGCTACCATCTGCTTCAGGAAAAATGCTTTTTAGTATTATTTTAATGAAGAAAGACTTATGGTGTAATTTTCATATCCAGTTGTCGGACCATTATATCGTAATCTTTACCATGTGTATCGCCGATTACGGATTATTGGTGTTTACGAACAGGCATCTGCCCTATTCAAAAAATATTGATCCGTATATAATTAATTATTGATAATCTGAAAAACGAGCAAGGGAAATAAGAATTCAAAAACCCTTGCTCTAAAAAACACAAACTCTGACGAAATTATATTAGGGATAAATAATTGGTTATTGATCGTAATTCTTATTTATTCAGCACTACTTACAGAAAATGGAATCACAGTTGATAACCATTTCTTTCATGCCTTTTGTGTTTAAAATATTAAAAACAAATTCAAAAAATTACCTGTCTGTAATGTTTATCACCTGTCTTGTAAATTATAATGACAAATTTAGGATATGCCTGGAAAAAAGGTATTACTGCAATTCTACGCAAAACCAAAAACAATTGATTCACAGAAATTAAAAAACGAAATACAGTAATAATTCAGTAAAGATAAAAGAGGCTTTGTCAGATTTATTGAGGCTATTTCTTATTTTATAAAAATTTATCACTTAGAATACCTGTAATTAAGGCCATATTATCCTTGAATATTTTAATCTGAAAAACTACTGCATTGGCACTAACCACTATTTATTAATTTATAAAAAAACAAACAGTTATGCCATGCAGTATTCTTGTAATATCCGGTTTTTCATTGAATGTTCTTAGTTTCATCTCTGAAATAGAAACCAGATAAGGTTTTTAAATCCTGAAAAACTATCATAGCTGTTGTTTGTTGTTTAAGAGAAAGACACCTAAGTCACTATGCATTGAAGAAATTTTAATGCCTCAGCCAGGTATTAAAAAAAGTGCAATATGTCGTCTTCTCATAAAATCCGGAATATTGGATTAGAAAAAATAAGTACAATTAATTATAACAATGGTATAACCTTTCTGTGGATGCTGCCAATAACGGAATTAGGGCAGAAATTGCCGCTTCCACCGATAAATCAGATATAAGATATGACACAGCTGGAACTTTGGAAGTGATAGCCGGTACACAAGAAAGTAATAATGTATTACTGCCTGACGCTACCGATAATGCCGGATGGACTCAATTACCTGCTGTTCTTGGTATTTTAAATACAGTTCAAAGAATTGTTGTTAATAATTTGAATATCGGTTCATCAATAACATTAACTCCAGGCATATGGCTAATCTATGTTGATTAATTAAATCTGATTAATATACAACAGGAGTTCTGTTGGTTTATTCGAATATCTGCTGTGCCACTTATGCATTATCTCAAAAATTAAAATAATCCACCTGCCTTCAGATATTGCCAGTAACATTTTTTTGTATTTTTGTTAATACCAAAACTAAAACTATTAATTATGAAAATTCATGAAATCAGAGACCAGATTGCAAAAAAATTAAGCAATGATTATAATACATGGCATAATTTACTAAACCATACTCAACCGGAAAGTTATACCTGTGGTCATTGGAAAGTTGAAATTAATCCAACGGATATATGGGTCGATGTTCCCACCAGGACTTTTTCAGTTAATGATGGCTTTTTCTCTTCCAATGTAATACCGGAACCTGGCAATAATATCCAGGAAGTCTCTTATAATAAAGCTTTTACAGCAAAAGGTAAATTTGAACTTGATCAGGAAAATGATCTGAAATTAGAGAAAATCGATATTGATATTGAAATCGATATCTTTTAGAAAGCTGTCCTTTTAATTATACGACTGTAAAAAATTACCCGGTTTACAATTTTGCCCATTATTTATAAATAATGGACCTGATATGGTGCTGCTTATAAAGTATATCAATACCATAATTACCAAAATCTTATTCATAAACGATTTTTTTAATATTTATGATTACCGGCTATCATTATACCCGATTCCTTCAAAAAACAGGAGGTGAAAAATGGCGATAAAACCTGATAAAAATAGAAAATATACGGATTTTACCCTGAAATAAAAGATGTTCATCCTTCTTAATTTCCCATAAACACACTCATATTTCAAAAAATATACATTAAATATCAATTTAGTGTGAAATAAATTAGGTTATGTTAAATAAATTTTTAATTTAGTAGAACAAAACTAATACCTAAACATCAAACCCTCAAATTACAACTTATGAAAATTTTATTCCCCTCCGGAATCGGAAAGTGACACCACTTTAACTCCAATAACCCATCAACTCGTTAAGCCAATCCTTAGTTTCCACCCGGTTACTAATGATAAGTGACATGAGATTAAATCGTCTCTGAAGCTGTTTTATACGCAGCTGATTATACGATGCATCAAAAGGATAAAACTACAGATTGAGCAGCATTTGCAGAGATCTCCTCTATTAATGGCTGCATAAATTTCTAATGTATCTTTTACGGGCCATATCCGGCTTGTTTCCCCGTGCCCATACCGGATCTGATTTTTCAGATCAATAGTTACTCTTATGTAAAATAAAAACAATACCCCATGAACACACTTGAACTACTTAATACCCAATTTAAGTACCCTTTCCCAACATTAAAGAACCCCAATGCAGATCATCTGCAGGAAATCACAGAAAACCAATGGATCGATGGAGAATACCTCTGGCTTTATGAAAATAACCCTGATCTGCGGAAAAAATACAAGAAAACCAAAACAGCACATATTGCTGCCCAATGGTTCCCTACAGCACCTGTTGAACGTTTTAAACCCATCTGCAGGCTCATGCTATGGACATTATACAATGATGATCTTTATGAAGAAAGTGAACCTAACGATATTGAAAATGTACGTGCACAATCTATTGCAATACTGAATGGGAAAATCAGCGCTGCAGAATCAACAATACCTTTGGGATCTATGCTGATCTCATTAAGGCAGGAGCTCCTTCAATTCATTCCGGAGGAATCAATATTCCGTTTCAGCCAGATGATCAACAGGTACTTTACCGGATTGGAAACAGAACTGAAGTATAAGAAAAATAAAATGTTTCCAACTATAACGGAATGTATTGCCTTAAGGGAAGATTCCATCTGCCTGTACCCTTTCCTTCAGCTCACAGAAGTGGAAACTGGTGTTGTTCTGCCCCCGGAGATACATGAGCACCCTGTCATTAGACGTTTGCAAGCTTTAGCATGCCATTTGGTTACCTATTTCAACGAGGTGCAGTCTGTAGTGAAAGATGAGGCTACAGGAAGCATTTATTATAATATTGTAAAAGTGATCCAGAACGAACAACAGATTTCTCTCGAAGAGGCCTGTCTTGAAGATCTGCGGCTTCATAATGAAGACCTTAAAGAATTTATACAATTACAAGCTTCTCTTCCTGATTTTGGAATATGGCAGGACGCTGTTGTCAACTGGGTACATTATATGAGTATGGTGCTCAGCGGATGGAAAAATATATCCACAAAACTTGCACGCTATAATGCTATGGAATTCCCGCAAGCAAAAGAACTGAAAGAAAGACTAAACCAAATATAATACGATCAATGAACAGGTTTTTCAGTTTGCTTATTACAGCAGCCTGGAAAACGGCTTATTAAGTACGAATATTAACTTTTCATCATAAACTAAAAATCATATATCATGAATAATCAATTGAATGTACCCAAGCCGGTATACCCTTGGGAAACCCTTCAAAGCCCCTTCGCAGGAACCTTCTACGAAGAAGAAACCAACTGGTATGATGAGGATTATCAATTCTTATCAAAAGAGGCAATGGCAAGGTATAGAAAGATGCGATTAGTGGATGTAGGGCCTTTTATGGTACCTGCTGCTACCAAAAAGGACAGAATACTTCATGCAACACGTTTTGCCATTTATATGACCGTAACTGATGATTATGCTGAACTTTTGCCAATAAAGGAAATTGCAGCTTTCAGAGACCGTATTTTTGAGGTAATGATGGGAGATGATCCAAAGCCGGGAGAAATAGGAATGCTCCGTCAAATGCAGACAAACAGGAAGGAATGGATTGCACTTGGGATGCCGGATTTCTGGCTTGAACGGATCGCTAAGAATTATAAATACCGTTTTGTAACTGACGGAATTATGGAAGAATCACCATATAAAATCAGTAAAGATGTTCCTCCTATTCCCCTCTTTCATTTAATCCGTGCCAATTCCATAGGAATGATTCCATTTGTTGATTTGATTTGTCCTTCAACCGGTTTTGCCTTACCGGATTACATCTATAATCATACTGTTATGCAGCGTATTATTATGTTGCAGTCAATCATTGTTGCCCTTCAGAACGATTTTGCAACGATCGGCAAAGAGCTCGCCATAGAATCAGAAATTTTCAATATCATCAAATTATTACAGCACCATCATAAAATATCTTTTGATGAAGCCTGTAAAGAAGGAATGAAAATTCATGATGAGCTTGTAAACGAATTTGTTACATTATCAAATCATCTCCCAAATTTCAGTCCATACCAAAAGGAGACAGAGGAATTTATTGAGTACATAAAACAGATGATCAGCGGTTTAAATAATTGGTATTATAAAAGCGGAACGAAACGGTATGAACCTGGTGGGTTTGCTGTACCCCCTAATGGAAAAGGTGAGACGATAGAAAGAGTAGAAATTAAGTATTTCTAGAGCTTTCACAAGCAAACCCCGTTTTAAATAGCCATAGCCTATGCTATCCCGGCTCATCCTGATCCTTTATGAACTAGAAGGAAAACGGAATCAAATATGAAACAATATTAAAAAAATAAACTTAAATCTTAAACAAGATGAAACCAGAAGAATATTATTCAAAAAATTACCTGCCACGGGGCCATTATCCCTGGCCTGATCTTATCAACCCGCATGCAGAACAGATGGGGAAAGATATGGACGGATGGATTGATAATGACTATACTTTCCTGACAGAAAAACAGCGCGAAATATACAAGAAAATGAGGTTACATATGTGCACTGCCCGTATGTGGCCAGACCTGACCTATGAGCAGAGTATTCCTTGTAATAGGTTTATGCTCCAGTATGTCGCTCTTGACGATCAGGTGGAACATTCATCCCTGGAAGAAATCCAGCAATTACGGATTCGTTGTGTAGATATTCTCAGGGGTGCTCAGCCAAAACCAGAGGAAAATGCCCTCTATCAGCACATGGCACTGATAAGGGATGAATTTCGTGCTTTGATGCCTGACTTCTGGGTTGAACGCTTTATCTACTATTTTTATCAATCCTTCAGATACGGGATTGAATTGGAATATCCATATAAAATAGCACAAAGCCCACCTTCACTCACCCTTTTCAAAACCATTCGGGAGTATTCTGTCCTTATGCGCCCATATCTGATCTTTGGTGAGATTGAATCAGGCCTCATACTACCGGAGCATATTTTTGAGCATATTGTTGTTCAAAAAATGATATCTCATATGACCCTGGTTGTTGCGTGGCAAAATGACATTCATTCCCTGCCTAAAGAAATGGCAAAAGGAACAGAAGTTTTTAACCTAGTTTTTGTATTGCAGCAAGAATATAATCTTTCACTGGAGGATGCGTGCTCTCAGGCATTCCAGATCCACAATGAGGAATTGGACAAGGTGCTTGCTTTACACAAAGAGTATCGTGAATTTGGCGAGTACCAGGAACATATTGATAAATTTGTTTACTATGCAGGTGTCGGACTTCAGGGTGTAAATACTTTTTACCTGGAAACTGAACGATACCGGCATGGAGGCGTTGGGTTTGCATGGCCGGAAATCAGTAACGATATGAAAATATAAAGGATTTGTGATCAAGAACATAAAACATTATTTTTAATCACCTTTTTCAGCAGGCCCTTCACATATGAACAATATAAAAGGCAGAGATATTCCTATCTCTGCCTTCAGCTGTGTTTTTAGAATCCTTATTGCCCTAAATAAATGAAATAATTTGCATTCAGCGCACTTGGCCGTATATCGATGGGGTCTGAATTTCCACCCGAACTTACCGAGTAAGTATGATTATGAGCCGTTGAACTTGATAGCAGAGTATAATTGGCGCCACCTACGAAGGATCCGGACAGCCAATAGGCGTGGATATTATTCCCACCTCCGTTTACAGCATTCGTCCTGATTCTGTCATACGTTATGGTGTGGGTGTGTCCACCTGTTGAATTGGTAGAATAGCTGAAATTAAAAGACGGAAGGTTTGCTCTTACAAGGGTTACCGTATTATTTCCTGTAACGTTTCCGGTGGTTGCTGATGCAGTTCCTATTGAATATCGACCGGTTGCATCAGGTAATGAGGTGGTTATTCCCAATATACCGGAAGCATTGTCCTGGGCAGCCTGGGGAAGTGTGCTGATGCTTCTGCCATTAAGAAGGTACCATCCGTCATGGTCTGTTGTAGAATACGACGGCTTTACATCACCCACATCAAAAAAGCCCGGATCATGCATTAATACTCCTTGTGCATCAGAAACAACGTTTCCAACACTGTTTAAACTCTGAATTCTGGTGTCTCCATTTACATCTAAAGCCTGAGTTGGAGAACTGGTAAGTACACCAATGGCAGAGCCTGTTCCGCTGATATAAAATAATCCCGGCCCGAGATTCAGAAAATTACCGTTTTGAGTTACCTGCCTGTCTGAAATAATAGTTCCGTCTACAGTATAAATGATATTATTGTTATTGATAACATTTTCCAGAAGAGGGAGCCAGCTTCCGGCATGAAAGTACCAGAAGCCCTTTTTATTGATGGTTGCTCCGTCATTGGTAAGTGAGTAAACCAACTCAGATTCATGAGGGGTTTGTATATTTTGAATTTGTGTAGCAGTTTGTCGAGGAATAAGAATTCCGTTTTTACCGGAAACGATCTCCAGTACAGCTTGAGGGGAATCTGTTCCAATTCCTACCATTGCCCTCTGAGCCGCAATGGATATATACCCAAATAAAAACAGAGAGGTTATAATTATTTTTTTCATGATTTCCAGTTTATTGTCCCAGGTAAATAAAATAAGTGTACATGATACTTTCCGGTATGATATTAAAAGAGGTATTATTTCCTCCTGATGCAGCGAATCCGGTGTGGGTATGAACACCTGAAGTAGGCAGGGTTATTGCTGCAGTACCTGATGCCGTTCCTCTTCCTGCTCTTACAATAAATGCAGTTCCGGTCGCTGATGGGGTTACATTCCATCCCCCGCTTATGGCAGTATGGGCATGGTTAACAGATGCCGAAGTTGTTCCTGTCATGTTATAATTGGGAAGATTAGCTCTCAGAAGGTTAATATTTGATGTACCTCCTGTTGCTAATGTAGCTCCCTGTTTCATTAAAAGATTATTGGCATTGATCAAATTCCCGCTAATTCCCAATGATGCAGCATTGGCTTGAGCAATTGCAGGCAAAGTGTTAATTGCCCTTCCATCTAATTTATACCAGCCATTATGATCCGTAGAGCGTAGTGATTCTTTTACTGTTCCGTAAGGTACTTTTGGTCCGATTGCCAGAGTTCCGTCTGTTAAAGCGACTACATTTCCACCTGATAAATTTCTTACACGTACATTTCCATTTACATCCAATGTATGTTCAGGCGAATCATCTCCTATTCCTGTTTTCTGATCGACAGCAAGAAGTGTTAGCTTATCTGGATCAAAAGATAAATTGTGCCCGCTCATATTCATTGTCCGGTCAGCCGCTAATGTACCATCACCATTATAAATATCTACATTCAGCTGTAAGGTGGCTCCAAAAGGTTTCCATATTGCCCCATCATAATACCAGAACCCTGTATTATTAATAATACTGCCATCATTTGTAGTAGCATATAATAATTCCCCAAGAACAGGATTGCTGATAGCCTCTGCCTGCACTGCTGTCAATCTGGGGATTAATATGCCTTGTGTAGTGGAAGTAACATCTAATGCGGCTCTTGGATTAGAATTACCAATACCTACTTGCGCTTTTGTATTGATAAATAACAAAAGATACAATAGGGATAAAAACTTTATTGTAGTTCTGGTTTGCATATGATTTTATTAAGTTCCTAAATAAATAAAATAATTAAGCTGGATATAGCCGGGATTTAGAGAAATGGGAGTAGATGTTCCTCCGGAAGGTGCAGTTACAGTATGGGAATGGGATCCGTCAGCTGACGAGGTATAAGTCTGGCTGGCAGACACAGAACCTGCAGCTGCGCCACCTGCCAGCTGCCATACGTTAGCTGCTCCCGTTGCATCCTGAGATAAATCGGTTCCCCTTACTAAAACATTCCCCGGGCTTATCAGATCATGGCTGTGACCTAAAAGTGTGGTATTACCGGTCATTGTAAAATTGGGGACATTTCCTTGTGTAAGTACTACATTATCTGTTCCGGTTATGGTTCCTGGTGAGCCTTGCTTGATATATTTGTTGGCTGCATCCGGAAGGTTACCGGTAATTCCCAGGCTTGCTGCCCTTGCCTGAGCATTGGCAGGAAGAGAGGTTAAGCTCCTTCCGTTCAGTGCATACCAGCCATCATGATCTGTTGTAAGGGAAGAATAGCGCAGATCCCCATAATGGTAAACTATTGCGGCATTTGTAGATAACGTACCATCTGATGTCGTAAAAACATTTCCTGCAGATAAACCGCGAATTCTCATTCCCCCGTTTACGTCTAATTTGTGGGTAGGAGCTGCCGTCATAACCCCGACATTTCCGGATGTATTTCCTGATATAAACAATTTATCCGGCCCTATATTCAGATTATGATTGTCAAGACTTACCATCCTGTTTCCGGAAAGAGCTCCGTCTGAACTGTAGATATTTATTCCTGCTGAACTGTTGGCAACAATAGGTTTCCATGAACTACCGTCATAATACCAGAATCCAATACTATTGACTATACTTCCGGTATTTGTGGTGCTAAAAACCAATTCTCCTTCTGTAGGAAGATTAATTTGCTCTACTTGCACTGCTGTCATTCTGGGAATTAAAACCCCACTTTTATCTGAGACGATATCTAATGAGGATTCAGGATTGGGAGTATTAATTCCTATTTGGCTGAAAGTTTTCACACTTAATAATAAGCATAAAAAAAGCACTTGTTTTTTCATATAATCAATTGTGGGTACAATATTTTTACACAGCAAAACTATAGCTTTAATTGATGATAGATTAAGGTAATTGATAGAAATATATTGACAGCCCTGTAGAAAGAATTAGACAATTTTTATAGGGCGAAATTGTATTATTTGTTATAAAGAAATTATTTGATCTGAAAAAGACAGGACAGTTGATCATCCCCGGTGGATCCCGGACTTGGGTCAATTTCGAGAGCATGATCCTCCATAATCCCCAGTTGAAACAGCAATAAAGATGTCTTATATTCCTGCTTATTTTGCCTTATCAATCATGAATTTAATATCCCTGGAAAAATTCTTTGCAATGGCCCTTCCATACATCAAATACCAGAACGGAGAAAGGATGCCCTGTATAGTTAATGTAGCCGTAATTTTCACACCATTCCCTGCCTCTTTGTAGAAATAGGAAATAAAAAAATCACATAAGGGTAACTCCCATAAATATACAATGCTTTTTTGATATTCATCACTTTCAAAAACGACTATTCCGGGTTGTGGAAATATCCTGTTTTTAATATCCATTCCCTTCCCTACTGAAAAATTACCATTCAACGAAGAATATTCTGTATCAGAATCAATATGATTCCGGTAATTGATATCTGTCACCAACTGCCATATCCCGCTTACAGAAACTTCATCTGTAAATATTGAATACACTTTATCCTGCACTTTTTACTGAATTTTATTTATGTATGATTATTGAGTATGAGTTTTATTTTTGTGGAGAACTGATAATCATCCGAAGCAACTGGTTTCCGGTAAAATAAATTATGCTCCAATTCTTTATTATGATAGAAAAAAGAATTTCATACCCCGGATCATCAAAGAAGTCTTTCCCTTTGTAAATGCTTAAATTGTCCCAAGAACTTTCTAAGATCTTTCCTATCCTATTTTGTGCCGGGATTCCACAGGATTTTTTTATAAACCATCTGGATATCATCAGTCAGACCTTTTCAAAAGCTTGCTATGAAACGTAAGTGGAAATCAGGATCATAGAATTTTTCAGAGAACAGATGTATTTGATTCCGGTGCAAAATTAGGTAAACAATTGCATTATTGTGACGATTATGATATAGAATAAAATAACAGTGCCTGTAGAAATTTTTCTATACAATTAAATACAATTATTAATTGACAGAAGGATAATGAAGAATATACATAATATTGAAAAACAGATGACGCAACAGCGTAAAATAATCTGATTCCAATAACTCATGATAATGATTGGAACATTAAATTTTAAACCATTAAGGGCATTAAGTTAATTGATCAGCCTGTTGGTTTTCCCGCTTATAAACAGTACCTTTTCAAGAAAAATTGTGAAGTTAGAATTATATCAAATAGACACATTTACAGATGAGCTTTTTCGTGGAAATTCAGCTTGTGTTGTTCCGCTAAAAAGTTGGTTACCTGACGAAATCCTGATAAAAATAGCTCGTGAAAATGCCGTAGCTGAAACAGCCTTTTTTATTGATAAAGGTAAAGAAATTCAGTTGCGGTGGTTTACACCTGAGATTGAAATGGATTTATGTGGGCATGCTACCCTTGCTACTGCCCACTGCTTACTTTCAATTTTAAATTATCCCAATAAGGAAATGGTTTTTGATACAAAAAGTGGCAAGCTGACGGTCACCTTCCGGGATAATCTTTATTATCTGGACTTCCCTTCCAGAATGCCGGAAGCATCATCCCTACCGGATATTATAGCAAAATCACTGAACATTCAGCCCAGAGAAGTATTCAAATCCCGGGATTATCTTCTGGTATATGATTCAGAGGATGATATCAAAAATATTAAAATTGAAAGACCTATTTTCGACCTCATCAACCTGGATCCGGGCGGAGTTATCGTTACCGCAAAAGGTATTAATAGTGATTTTGTCTCGAGATACTTTACACCCCAGGCAACTATCCTTGAAGACCCGGTAACCGGTTCCGCACATTGCTCACTCATTCCATTCTGGGCAGAAAGACTCTCAAAGCAAAATCTTTCTGCCATTCAGCTTTCCGAAAGATGCGGAAAACTATACTGTGAAAACCAAAATGAAAGGGTCATTATTGGAGGAAAAGCAAAAACTTATTTCATGGGGTATTTTTGGACTGAATAGGAAATTTATTCCCTTTTTAGTAATAAATATTATAGAACAAAAATTTCAGAAATTTTTGCTGTTAAAAACTTTACTGAAGGTCTTGCTTTTTGCTGTAAATAATAAGACCATCTAATCTTAAGTCATTGTATCCCAGCGGATCAATCAAAAGATAAATATTACCGGAATCCTATCAATTATCTCCTTTTTTTTCTAACCATAAATAAAGTGGTGGCAGTAATATAGGAGCAAATAACAACGTGCTTGTCAAACCACCGATGATAACCGTGGATAACGGACGCTGCACATCAGAGCCGATGCCGGATGAAATAGCAGCAGGAACAAGCCCCACAATAGCCACCACCAGAATAGAAAGCAGAGCGCGTAATTGTTCTTTGGAAACCCGGGCAACCGTCTGGTCATTTACAATATTCTGTGTACCTCTGTTCAACGCTGAAACCAGCAATACACCCGCCATTACAGATATCCCGAAAATACTTACAAAACCCACTCCTGCCGAAACATTAAAATAATACCCCCTTAAAAGCAGAGCAACAATTCCACCTCCCAAAGCAAATAAAATACAGCTCATCGTAATTAAGGTATATCTCAGGTTTCTGTATAACATAAACAGAAATAAAAAAACCATTAATAAGGTTAGCGGGATCGTAAACAATAATTGTTTTCCTGCCCGTTCCAGGTTTTCATACTGGCCGCCGTAAATGATCTCATAACCTTTTGGAACCTGAACGTTTTTTTCTACTTTATCCTGCAGCTCTTTCACAAAACTTCCCTGGTCGCGTCCCAGAATATTGGTACGTACTGTTATCATACGTTTGCTTCCATATCGGTAAATATTAGTTTGCCCTTCAACAAAATGAATATCCGCCAATTGGTCCATAGGAACTAATGCCCCGTTTGCTGCGGGAACCAATAAGTTTTTGATGGCATCAATAGAGTTTCGGCTTTCGGGGAGGAAGCGGACCACAATATCGTATCGTTTGGCTCCGTCATAAAGTGTTGAGACTGCTTTTCCACCAATAGCCGCTTCTATCATATTTTGAATATCCGCCACATTGATCCCATAGCGGGCAGCCATCTCTCTGTTTACTTCTATGGCCAGTTGTTCCTGTACACCTTCCTGCTCGATATTTACCCCTTTTGCACCCTGGATCTCTTTGGCAATGGCAGCAATACTGTCCGCTTTTTGCCTCATTAATTTTAAATCATCCCCAACGATTGAAACAGCCAGGTCGGCGGCACTTCCGTTTACAATTTCCATGACTTGATCTATGATAGGCTGCCCCGATGAAAATTGTACCGAAGGGAGTTGATGCTGCAGGTCGGTCTTTATTTTTTCAACCAAATCTTTTTTGGAGATGGTATCGCTCCAGAGCTTATAATCTTTCAGCCCAACGAGGATTTCATTTCTGTTGGCAGGGAAAGGGTCTGTACCATCGTCATTTCGCCCGGTTTGGGTTATTACATAAGAGATTTGAGGATATTTTGATACAATATTTCTTATTTTAGGTGCATACTTTGCATTTTCCTGAATGGATATCCCTGTCGGAAAATTACCCCTTAAAAAAATAGAGCCTTCATCCAGGGTAGGTAAAAATTCTGTCCCCAGTTTTATACCGCAAAGAATTAAAACAATCACAACAGAAAACCCGATAATGGTTGTTTTTTTATATGATTTCAGGAATAGCTCTAATGTGTTTCCATATATTTTTGTAAGAAAATCCAAAACAAAATTTTCATGTTCTTTCATGGGTTTATTTACATTTGCCAGGCTCTTTCTGTAGGCGAACGAGATCAGCACAGGAATAAAGGTTAGTGCTGCCAGCATAGAACCGATCACTGCAAAAGCCAGCGTCAAAGCCATTGGCGAAAACAGCTTTCCTTCTACTCTGGTCATCAGGAGAATAGGCATATAGGCTAAAATAATAATCGTAACAGAAAAGAAAATCTCCCGTCCCACTTCCTGCGCAGCCTGTAAGGTTATTTTCACGATGCCTTCCTGTTTTTCTTCGGGAGTGGCCGTCCTGTATTTTCTGATCAGATGTTCAGCCATAACACAGGCTCCATCCACGATAATCCCAAAATCTATCGCCCCTAATGAAAGTAAATTGGCAGGAATTCCGGTAAGACGCATTAATATGAACGCAAAAAACAAAGAAAAAGGAATAGTTAAAGCTACGACCAATGCACTTCTTATACTTCCCAGAAAGAAAATTAAAAGAATAATGACAATAGAAATTCCTTCAAATAAAGTGTGGGTCACTGTCTCCAGCGAATGATCTATCAAAAAGCTTCTGTCGTACATGGGTCGTAACGTTACATCCTGTGGCAGATCATTTTGTTGAAGAGATGTCATCCGCTCTTTCAACGCCTTTAATACCTCACTGGGATTCTCATATCTTCTTAACAATACGATACCTTCTACTCCACTGTTTACATCTTTTTTTTCTTTAGTTACCGTATATCCCAAAACTCCGCTTGGCGGTGGTGGCGTAATTTCAACTGTAGCGACATCGCGCACAAAAACAGGAACACCGTTTTCCGATTTTAATACAATATTTTGGATATCCTCCCCCGTCTTGATGGCACCCAAACCCCGGACAGCAAAGCCCTGTCCACCTCTTTCAATAACATTTCCCCCTGTATTCTGGTTGTTTGTGTTAACTGCATCCATTACATTCTGCAAAGTGAGATTATACTTTCTCAATTTTTCAGGTGAGGTAATGATATGGAATTGTTTTAAGGGACCACCGAAGGTTGCTACATCCGCAATCCCGTCTACCTGCAATAATGCAGGCTTTATTACCCAATCCTGCAAATCCCTTAGCTGTGCCTGGCTGTAAGTAGGGGGAGCCTCCACTACATACCTGAAAATCTCGCCCACAGCAGTTGAAAGCGGAGCCAGTTCGGGGGTTACTCCTTCCGGCAGCTCTGCTCCTGCAAGACGTTCTGTAACCTGCTGCCTGGCGAAATAATCATCTGTTCCATCCTTAAAAGTAAGCTGAACCACCGCTAGTCCGAATATCGTTCTGCTTCTGCGGTCTAAAACATTGGGCGTATTCTGCAGAGCCCTTTCAATAGGAATAGTGACCTGCTGTTCTACTTCTTCAGCCGCACGGCCTTCATATTGGGCAATGACGATGACATTAGTGTCAGCAATATCAGGATAGGCCTCTATTTTAAGCTGCGTAAAGCACCAAAAACCGATAGCCATTGTGACCATACTTACTGCAATTACCGCCCAGCGGTTTCTTAAACTGAATATGAGTAAATTCTTTATCATTATTTTACCATTTCTCTACTTGATGTGTAACAATAAAACCTCCCCTGTATAGGTTTCTGAGTTCGGTTAAAACGGTTTTCACTTTTTCATCATCATCAATGAAGGTTATCATTATTGGCGTCTGGTCAAAACTGAATAGATTGTTGGGACGGTTGATATATTGGTTTTCACCATAGCCCAACCTGCCCCGAAATACAGTTGCCCCTTTAATGTTGTGTACGATCAAAAACTGCAATATGAATTCGTACCCTAATTGTGTTCCTTTTAAATCATCTGCATCAATAAATATTTGTGCCTGTATCATAATTTTGAGTTTAAAGTATTGTCCTTTTCGGAATAATGGAAGCAATCATAAAATAGATTACGGCCATACAACAGGTCAGAAAAATCCCCGCATATTATTTTTTATTTGATTGACATTATTTCCTCTTTTTAATATCCAAATGACAAACCTTTTAGCTGCATCACGCCTTCTACAGCGATTTCCTCGCCATCGTTCAACCCTTTATATACAACAATTCTTTCACCTACCTGGCTCCCAATATTTACTTCTCTTCGCTGAAAAATACCACTGCCTTTTTTCACAAAAACATAATTTTTAGCCTGTACCGTAGCCAGCGCACTTTTGGGAATGCTGATAAAATCACCTTCATGTACTCCAAATGAAATAGTGGCAAACATGCCCGATCTTAATTTATTATCAGCATTATCGATGCTTATTCTTAATTTTATCATTCGGGTGGTATTATCAATAACATCGGCAATATCTTCGATAAGCCCCGTGAAATTTTCGTTGGGAAAAGCATTAAATGTTATTTGGCAGGAACCTCCTTCTTTAATTTTCCCTGCCTGGCTTTCAGGAATATCAGCAATGATCCATGCTTTTCCCTTGTCTGTACCCAGCAAGGCATCGGGATTGAAACCTGCCATTTTTAATTTTGACTGTTGCTCCAGAATAAGGCTTTGTTGGGCTATCAGGTCAGCTTCAGCTGCCGCTTTTTCCGCAACAGCAGTGTTCAGATCACTTTCAGCTGCCATTTTATCTACTCTTGCATCTGCTACTTCCTTACCTGTGCTTGCACCATGAGCAAATAAATCCTGAAATCTTTGTATTTCTACTTGCTTTTGCCTGATAATAGCTTGTTTCTGTCTTACAATAGCCTGCTTTTGCGTAACAATTGCTTTCTTTTGTGCGATACTCGCTTTTTGGTTGATCAGCTCAGTATAATTTGCACTCAATTCGGGATCATTGAATAATATAATCCTATTCTCAACAACCGTAGCTACAACCTGGGCCGGGGCTGTGATATCTGCATTGATATTACCCGATGTTATTTTTTCCGTTTTGAAAAAAGTGAAGGTCCCGGCATCCTGAAAAGTAATGGTCTTACCGTTATTGCTTACTGTCGGTGACACATTTTTTTCCGGTTGTTTATTATTTTCTTTGCTCCCACAGGCAGTTAAAAATAAAACCGCTGAAATGATATAAATACTTCTTTTCATTATTTTGCCAATTGATTGATTAATCCTGTTACGTAAAGTAATTGAATAATACTTTGCTTATATAGCTCCAGGGTATCATAGTACTGCTGCTGTATTTCGAGCCAGCTTCTTTGGGCTTCCAAAAAATCGATTATTGTCGTTCCACCCCGCAGATAGGCATATTTCACATTGTTTAAAATCGTTTGTGCCTGTGTGATCATGTTCTCGAATTTTTCAAGACTTTGTTTCTGAAATTCATAATCTGCGTAGGCATTGGTTACCTCTGTCCCTATCCTGCTTTGAATGGTGCTGAATTGCTGTTCGGCCTGCTGCTTGAGCAATACGGCTTTTTGCCTTTCTCCCTGGTTTCTTGAAAAAAAAGGGAGTTCAAATGTGAGGTAGGCTCCTACATAAGGGATTCTATTCTGTGGATTGTAAACCACTCCTATTTCAGGACTTGGGATGGCTAAAGATCTTTGCAGCCTGATATTGGAGGAAGCTGCTTCAACGTTTAATCTGGAAGATAAAATATCACTCCGGTTGTGTAAGGATTGCTGCAGCAGGCTGTCGATTCCTGATGGTATTCGGTACAGGAAATCATCAGAAATATCTGCGGTAACCTCTACTTTTATCCCCAGGAAAAATTTCAGTTCTTTTTGTTTATTAATAATTTCCTGTTGGGCAGTTTTTGCCTGAAGGGCATATTGCCTGGCCAATAATTCGGTGCGGTACAGATCAGTTTGAGTAATTACCTGTTTTGTATAGCGGTACTTGTTGATATTGGCCAGGCTGTCTATATTGCTTTTGGCAGCTTGGATCAAAGCCAGCTTTTTTTGGGCAGCCCATACCTCCATCCATTTACCGGCAACTTCAAGATATAGGGTTCTTTCAGTTTCATGATATGTATTTTCAGTTGCAACCGCAGTTTTTTCAGCTAAATCAATTGCATTTTTACGCTGGCCGGCGATTTGAAATATTTTTCCCAATTGCAGGCTGGTTTGGGTATTCGCCGAATTCAGCAAACCCGTATTTTCGGCATAATCCTGTTTTCTTATGGTACTGATGTAGCTTATTCCCATAACAGGATTGGGTCGCAGCCCGGCAGTTGTTACGTCGCTCTTCGCAATACCGATATTGAATTTTTCTGTCCTGAGAACCGAATTGTTTTCCCTAGCTGTCTGTAATGCTTTTTGTAAGGTAAATCGGGTCTGTGAAAAACTACTGCCCGAAAATAAAAAGCTTAACAGGAGGAAATAAATATATTTTTTACGCATCGCTCTGTTTTAAAGAATTATGCGGCAAAAGTAGAAAAAACTGTTATTGGATTTTATTAGAATTCCATTAGAATTTACGACAAACCGGGAAGTTCGATACTGAATGTTGTTCCTATACCCGGTTTTGAAACCACTGTAATTTTACCTTTATGCAGCAGAATTATTTTTTGCGTAAGAGAAAGTCCGATACCGTTTCCATCAGTGAACTTCTTGTTTTCCCCGCGGTAAAAAGGAGTAAAAATATGGTCCAGATCACCCTCTGGAATGCCGATTCCTTTATCTTTGAAGTGTAACAATATTCTATGGTTATTGAAGGCAATAGAAGCAAGGCATTCTTTATCCGCAGAAAACTTACATCCATTTTCAAACAGATTGACAAAGGCCACTTTTAATAAATATTCATTCCCGGTCAGTGAAATTTGATTTTCATCATCGATGTCATTTTCAAAATGCAGATCAATCTTATAATCTGCATTAGCCTGTTGTACCTGATGTTTTGCATCCAGCAAAACTTCATCGATACGGATGGTTTTAAAGGCAATTTCAGAAGGATCATAGCTGGCTTTGGCCAGATCCAGCAGGCTGTTTGATAAGCGGACTATTTTTTTGGCATCGTTCAACGAATTTTTTATAGCTCTTTTATAGGTGTTGTTATCCTGCTCCCTGCCGATGGCTAATTCCAGTTCGGTAATAATAGCAGAAAGTGGCGTCCGCAATTCGTGCGAAATATTGGAGACAAAATGCTTTTGCGCATCAAAAGAATTTTCAAGCCTGTCGAGCATTCCGTTGAATGTATTTCCCAATTCTGAAATTTCGTCTTTATTGTTCTTCGTATTCAGGCGCAAATAAAGGTTTGTAGCTGAAATATTGTTGGCTTTATCAATCATCTCTTTTACAGGCTTAAATACTTTTTTTGAAAAGATCCGGCCTGCAATATATATGAACAAAATAGAAAGTAACAGTACCAGCAAACTGTTTCTCAACAGGCTATTTAATTTGTTGTATCCGTATTCGTCATACGCGGCAGCCGTTATAATATAGTCTTCTCCTTCAAAAGAATATCTTAACCCTACTACCTGCCAGTCTTTTTGATAAAATTGGGTTTCTCCTTTTGTTTCAATTGTATTGATCATTTCTTTTGTTTCTTTAACGAAATCAATGTTTACAGCGTCATGATACAATAATTGAAAGGAGGTGTTATAAATGGCCACCTCTACTTCATTGATGGTTATCCGGTTGTTCTTATAAATATTCTGCAATGTCCTGGAATCTACCCGGGCTTTAAAAAACAGATTGCCTTTCGTTTCCGCTTCTCTCTTTAAAACTGTATAAAATTCCTTCTCCCTGTTTTCTTTAGCCGAATAGTAAATAATAGCAGCGAACAGCAACAAAATTGATGCGGTGATAATGGTGAACAGTAAGGTGATCTGTGTTCTTATTTTCATTTTTCAATGAGTATAAAGCCCATACCCGGCTTGGTATGGATTAATTTAGGCTCAAAATCCCTGTCAATTTTTTTCCTCAGATAATTAATGTATACATCAATAAAATTGGTTCCCGTATCAAAATAAGTATTCCAGACCTTTTCAGCAATCTCTGTTCTTGACAATACTTTTTCAGAATTCCGAACCATATAGGTCAAAAGATCAAACTCTTTCGGGGTAAGATTTACTTCTTTATTATCCCTTTTTACTGTTTTGGTCTGAAGGTCCATTTCAAGATTAGCGTATTTGAGGAAAAAATCTTTTTCAGGATTCTTTAGAGCCCGTTTTAATAATGCCCGGATGCGTACAATCAGTTCTCTCATTTCAAAAGGTTTGACCAGGTAATCATCGGCACCAGCATCAAAGCCTTCAACTTTATCATCGGTTGTCCCCAGTGCTGTAAGCATGATAATGGGAATGTGCGGCTTTATCTGTCTGATCTCTTTGCAAAAATCAATCCCGCTTAATCCGGGAAGCAGAATATCGGTAATGATTAGGTCATAGGATTTACTTAAAGCCATTGATCTCCCCGAAAGCCCGTCAACAGACAGCTCAGGAGAAAAACCATATTCTTCCAGTCCTCTATGGATAAGCTCCGCCACTCTTTGGTCATCTTCAATAATTAAAATATTCATTTGAAAATTACAAATTATTTTTTGTACTATTTACTATTTCTATATCATCTTTACTCGCTGATCATCTCAAAAAAAATTGTTAGATTACAGCCCTCTTGATTTTATTTCTTCTTTGAACTCTTTCAAAGATTTCAGATTGAGAATGAGTACAGGAAGCAATGCAACGGGAATTGCATTTAAAGCAATAAGCTGTTTTTTAAAAGCCAGTATAAGACTTGCAGCAAATAGAACAAGTATTGCACCTGCCAGCATAGCAGTAATTGTTTTTAAAATTTTCTGTTGTTTGAGTAATTCAGCATTGGTCATTGCTGACAGTTTATTTTTGTTCATTCCGTATTGTATTAGTTAATTCAAATATTCATTATTTTTGCAATCGTCAACCTTATGAATTTTATCAGTCTTCTTTTCTTTTCAATTTATTTTCAGTAAAAGGAACTACAACCAGGGGGTATTGTTCTACTTCCAAATGGCTTTTATCGAGTCCAAAATTAATATGATCTTTAACGGATAAATGACGTAAATTGTAATAAGCCTTCATGATGAAATTTTTCCAAAGCGGCATTCTGTTATCATAGGAAAGAAAACTATCCATTAAAATAAATTTAAAATCACCTATTTTATTTTGCTGATAAGCCTGCTCCAGAGAATCAACAACATCTATTTCGTTTTTTTCAATCATATCATTCACTACCTGCTTAAAATAATAACCAATTCTTGGATCTTCGCGGAACCCTAAATCAAATTGTATGTAATAAACATCATTTTTAATAATAGTATCTACGGAATATTTTTGAGCATAAGGTTCATCTAAAATATTGACATGAACAAACCAATAAATATCTGCCCGCTTTGGCAATCCAAATTTTAATATAGAATCTATGATTGTTTTTTCAATTTTTCTTTCAGAATCTGAAGTAGTAAGGTAGACCAGATTGGTAGCATATTTTGGCATATTTTCATCCGTACTCAGCTTATTCAGTTTTGGAATATGATCTGATAATTTTACGAAAGACTGAATGTCTGATTTTATCTGTCTTCCTCTCCACCAGATGTACATAATGCTGAATAATGAGAAACCAATGATCAAAGTGATCCAACCGCCATCCTTTACTTTTTGCAGGTTGGCGATTAAAAAACTTATTTCTACTGTTAAAAAGATTCCGGTAATGAGTATATTCAGGATCAAAGGAACTCTTTTTATCCTCAGGTAGGCATTGATCAATATCGTACTCATAAGCATTGTAAGAGTAACGCTCAGGCCAAATGCCGCTTCCATTTTAGTACTTTCTTTGAAATATAAAACCATTCCTACACAACCACACATCAGAAACCAGTTTATTGCAGGAATGTATAATTGTCCTTTTATATTACTCGGAAATAAAACCAAATGTTTTGGCCAGATATTCAGTCTTATTGCCTCGTTGATTAAAGTGAAACAACCACTAATTAAGGCCTGTGAAGCAATAATAGTTGCCAAAGTTGCAATTATCAAAGCAGGCCAGAAAATAGACTGTGGAACAATATGGTAAAAAGGACTTAGGCTTCCCACTTCTTCACCTGCATGATTGAGCAGCCAGGTAGTTTGCCCTGCATAACTTAATATCAGCGCAATTTTTATAAAAATCCAACTGATCCTTATATTATTCCTTCCGCAATGCCCCATGTCACTGTACAATGCTTCTGCACCCGTTGTACAAAGAAAGATACTTCCCAAAAGCCAGAACCCCTTCGGCTCGTTCACCAGCATTTGACAGGCATAATAAGGGTTTAAAGCTTTCAGTACTCCCCAGTTATCGCTCAGTGCCATTGCTCCCAAAACACCAATAAACCCGAACCAGATCACCATTGCAGGGCCAAAAACCTTACCGATCTTATCGGTTCCGAATTGTTGGAAAATAAATAAAACAATTAAAATCCCAACGATTACAGGAACTGTATTAAATCCCGGAATAACAGCCTGCACACCTTCTACAGCCGAAGCAACAGAAATTGGCGGGGTAATAATTCCATCTGCCATTAAAAAAGCCCCTCCCGCCATAGCGATAAAAACAAGCCATTTTCCACTGTATCTCCTCACAAGGGCGTAGAGAGAAAAAATTCCTCCTTCTCCTTTATTATCAGCCTGCAGAGTGATCAGTACATATTTGATGGTAGTCTGGAAAACCAGGGTCCAAAAAATGCAGCTCAAGCTGCCAAGTGCAATGGCTTCTGTTATAATTCTATGATGAAAAACAGCATTCAGAGTGTATAACGGTGAGGTACCAATATCCCCAAATACAATACCAATGGCAATGAGTGAACCAGCCAGGGTAATTTTTTTGTGAAAATCGGAAGTGTTTTGTCCGGTCATAATTTGTTTTACTACAAAATAAATTAAATTTGACCATGTAATTACTATGGATATACTAAAATTAAGGTATTAATATATTTCAATACCCTAATTATAAATATGCAACGCCGCTTAATTCAGAATTCTTCATTCCATTTATGAATAATGGTATCAGAATCTTCAAGGACCAATGCAGGATCGTATTTTATTACTGGGTTATCTATATGGTCATCGCTTTTGACAAATCTACTCCAAGGCCTTTAAGGGCAGCATAGGTTAATTTGTCCATCATTGCCCCTTCAAAACAGATGGTTTTAAGCGTTTTATAATACCTGTTAGTAAGAGCGAAAGTCGGGCGGAAAGAAACGTTTCTGAATGTCGCTCCTTTAAATGAAGCTTCATTTAAGGCAGCATTATCAAACTTTACATCAATAAAAACCTGCCCGTCCAGGCACATACCACTCATATCAGCCGATTTAAAATGAACACCTTTAAATTCACAGTTTTTAAAAATCGTTTCTTTAAGATCGGTAGCCGTAAACTTTACGTCAATTAACTTTACATCCGTAAACTCTGCATTGGTGAGTTCTGAAGCATGAAACTCAGTGCGCACCAGAATAGTTTTATTAAATATTGTATCTGTGAGGTTATTGGCCGATAAAGAGCAATCTGTAAGGTTTGTTTCTTTAAAATCAGTTTTTTGCATATTGCTCCCTTTAAACGAGCTGCCTGTTAAATCTGCACCGGCAAAGTTAGCCCTCTGCAAATCACTCCCGAAAAACTTTCTTTTTGGCGCCTTTACTCCCGCTAAATCTGTTTCTGCTAAAGCACTTCCGCTAAAGTTTGTAAGTAATTCATGATTTTGAGAAACGGAAAATTCAGTTTCTTCCGATGCCCCTCGTCGCGTTTCACCCGTTTGATTATTGATTGTTTCAAGAAGCTGCTCATCTGCAAGAGATTGCAAATTTTCTGAAAAATAATTGAGATCAACATTAAAAATTTCCGAAAGCCTGTTGATTGTTATAAAATCTGGAATTGATTCACCTCGTTCCCATTTTCCAACTGCCTGTGGACTGATAAACAATAGCCCGGCAAGCTGGGCCTGAGACATGTTATTCACTTTTCTTGCGTTGACGATTTTCCCGCCTAATATCTTTGTATCCATAATTGATGTCTTTTTTACTTTTTTGACAATACAAAGATATTCAGAGCTATTTCAAAGTCAAGCAAAAATACAAACACTCTTAGTTGTAAATACGCTACTTCTTGTTGTTATTCAACAACTGCCGGTTGTAATTTATAAATTCAGTACTAGAATACATTTAAAATTTCATTCCTTTAATAAAAACCTGCTGCTGTCTAAAGTAAGTCCGGATTTGCCATCAGATAAGCTAATGCTTCTGTCACAGCCTGCTCAGGCCTTTTGGGATTAAATCCTAATTCATTTCTTGCTTTAGATATGTCAAAATCCTGTTGTAATCCTGAAAACATCGCAATATCTTTTGTTGTTATTATAGGAGCTTTTCCCATGATCTTTGCCGAAAATTCCATCAGTCCGGCAATGGCATACAATATAAACTTTGGTACAGCCACTGGTTTTTTAAGGTTTAATTTTGGATATAATCCGGCAGCCAGAACCATCGTATCCGTAATGGTCATACATTTTTCGTTGGCGAGAATATAGCGCTCACCGGAACGCCCCTTCTGTGCTGCAAGATAACAGCCTTCGGCTACATCTTTCACATCGATCCAGTTCAATGTGATCTTTGTATCCATTGGAATTTGTTTGTTTAAAATCAGCTTCAGTACTCCAAAGGAAACATTCAGGGGGAGAAATGCTTCACTCCCTATCATCGCCGCAGGCATCACAGAAACTAATTCGATTCCCAGCTCATGAGCCAATTGAAAAGCCAATTTTTCCCCGTCATTTTTTGAATTGTAATACATATCCCTTCGGTCCGGATTATAGCCATTACTCTCTTTTGTAGGAAGATCCGTATAATCCAGTGCTGCAATAGAACTGATATAGACTATTCTTTTCACACCTGCTTCAGCAGCAGCTTCTATCGTGTACCGTGTTCCCTGCATATTTACATCGTAGATCTCCTTTTCAGGATCTTTAGCCCATAATTTGAACGATGCTCCCACGGCGTAAAATGTTTCCACCCCCTGCAAAGCTTTTACAAATGAGGCTTTATCTGTAATATCAGCTTGTACAACTTCGCAATCCAGTCCATGAAAAGGTGCTGTATTTTTGATGTTACGTACTGATGCCCGTACAGGAATCCCTTTATTAATCAGTAATCTGACAAGATTGTTACCCAAATGTCCATTGGCACCGGATACCAATGCTAAATTTTTATGTATCATATGTATTGACTTTAAATGATACAGCAAAGATCAGATTTGCTCATTCAAAATCACTTCACAAATGTTACCTAATGATCTGTTTGCGGAGGCGGCTTAAACTTTTAGGATTCATCCCAAGAAAAGAAGCGATATATTGCATAGGAACATTCTGAAGGATTTGAGGATATTCTGACATCAGTTTTAAATACCGCTGTTCTGCACTAAGGGTAGCCAGCTCTTTTGAGCGTCTTTCATTATAGGATAAAGATTGCTGAAATATCAAAATGCTGAAATCTTTAAATGCAGGACTTTGTTCGGTAAGCATATCCAGATCAGACATGGTAATCCTCAATAGTTCACATGGGGTAATACACTCCAGATTCTCTTCCGATTTGGTCTGATTAATGAAGTTAAAATAGGATGTAATGAAGCCAGGCGGGCAATTGATGTGGGTCGTTACCTCGTCTCCTTTATCATTATAATAGAATAATCTGACAAAACCGGATACCACAAAATAAAGATAACGGGGTATCTTTTCCTCTTCTTCAAGAATATGGTTTTTAGAATATGACGCCGGCTCAAAGTATTGCCGACAATAATTTCTTTCTAATTCAGAGAGGTCTACGTATTGTTCAATAAGATGAATTAGCCGGTCGTTCATAATACAAAGTTAAAACATAAACACGAATAATTACAGAAATTGGTTTCCGAAGATTATACCCGGAGTTAATAAATCCTCAATTTTATTGAGCTTGTGTATGGATAAATAAACTCAATTTTTAAACTAAAATCAAAAAAAATAAAATTTATGATATTTTATTGAACAGTGTTCAGTATATTTGCATCATCAATGTTTAATATAATTTTTGACGGATATGAAAACAGCATTAATAACAGGAGCCAGTGGCGGGATAGGTTTAGAAATTGCCCACCAGCTTGCTTCACAAAATTATCAGGTAACCCTGGTAGCCCGTAATGAGGAAAAGCTGCAAAAGGTAATGCAGTCATTAAACGGAAATGGACATTCTATACTCGTTGTTGATCTAACGGTAAAAGAGGATCTTGAAAAACTAGCCGGTCATATAAAGACAGTCCGGTACAATGTATTGATTAATAATGCAGGGGCTGCGGTATATGGTAAATTTACAGAGGTCCAGATTGAAGATCACCTAAAAGTCATGCGACTGAACATGGATGCACTTGTTGTGCTTTCATATGCGTTCCTTCAAAATGCGAGTGCAGGTGATTCACTGGTCAATATTGGTTCGCTGATTGGCTTCTCTTCCCTGCCCGGAGCAGCAGTTTATGCAGGCAGCAAAGCTTTTGTTACAAATTTTTCTGAATCTCTTTGGTTTGAATATAAAAATAAAGGCATCTTTGTAATGGGTTTCAACCCGGGTGCTACAGCATCAGATTTTCATGAAAATGCAGGCAATACAGCGAAAGAATTTCCCAAATTCGTGGTTTCCTCAGTAAAAGAAGTGAGTGATAAGCTTTTTGCAGCATTACAAGAAAGAAAGCAGCCACGTGTAGTACAAGGTTGGAATAACAAATTAATGCTTTTCGGTTTTAAATTTTTGAGCAGAAAGGCAGGCATTAAAATCATGGGAAATCTGAGTCCCGGAATATCATAGGCGGGAGATATTAATTGGAAATAGAATAAACGAATGAGCATAGCAGAAAGAAAACAGGAAGAAAAACAGGAAATGCATCAGCGGATCCTGAATGGTGCACGAAAGGTATTCCTGGAAAAGGGATATGAAAAAACAAGCATGCGTAACATTGCCAATGAGATCAGTTATAGCCCTGGTAGCCTATATTTTCACTTTAAAGATAAAAGCGAGATTTTCCATCAGCTTCATAAGGAAGGTTTTACATTATTGCTCAGCCAGTTAAAGGTTCTTAATACCGTAGCTGACCCTTTCGAACGTTTAAAAGCGTCAGGCCGTGTTTTTATTCAATTTGCTCAAGAAAACAAGGACTATTACAACCTGATGTTTATGGTAGAAGAAACCTCCAAAAGTTCTGAAGAGAATGGATTTATAATTGCACAGGAAGCAATCAACCATCTTTCATCAGTGATTCGGGAATGTCAGGCGCGAGGAAGATTTAAAGATATGGATATCGAATACTTTACGTTTATGGTACTGTCGGCAATGCATGGTATCTGTGCTCTATTCTGTAAAGACCGAACAGCCAGCTTTATAGGCAAGACCAATGAGGAGCTTATGGAACATGGCTATGAATGCTTTGTCGCTTTGCTCGAAAAAAGCTAAGCTTTTTTTTAATTTCAAATTGAACAGTGTTTAAAATTATTACAGTGATTAAATTTTATAAAAACAATTTTCGGGTTTATGCCCTTTTGGGTCTTGTACTATGGAGTACTTCACAGAAAGTGCACGCCCAGAGTCTACTTGATGAATACATCCAGCAGGGGCTATCATCAAGCCAAAGTATCAGACAGCAAAACTTTTTGCTGGAAAAGAACATCTATGCATTAAAAGAGGCTAAAAGTATGTTTCTACCGGAAATAACTTTTTCGACCACATACAGTAAAGCAGACGGTGGACGAACCATCGATTTTCCCACCGGAGATCTGTTAAATGGGGTTTACAGTTCGCTAAATCAGCTGACAGGAAGCAATGCATTTCCGCAGCTTCAAAATCAACAGATCCAATTGAACCCGGATAACTTTTACGATGCTAAATTCCGGACTACCCTACCCATCTTAAATGCAGAGTTGATGTACAATAAAAAGATTAAAATGCAACAGGTAGACCTGCAGCAAATGGAAGTCAGGCTTTTTAAGCGGGAGCTCGTAAAGGAGATCAAAACAGCCTATTATAATTACGCAAAGGCGGTGAAGGCAATTAAGATATACGAATCGTCCCTACTATTAGTTAATGAAGGAAAACGTATCAATACCAAGCTTTTTGACAATGCTAAGGTAAATCGCACCGCAGTCCTGCGCAGCACGAACGAAGTATCCAAAATAAATGCCTCATTAATTTCAGCACGAAAAACAGCAGAATCGGCCCAAACCTACTTTAATTTTTTATTGAACCGGCCTTTACAGGATAGCATCTCGCTGGACGATCTGAGCACCCTGCCGGCCCCGGACTTATTGTCAGGTCAGGATATTGGAAACAGGGAAGAGCTTTCAAAATTAAAAATTGCGACAGATATAAACGGAAACCTGAACGGTCTTGCAAGGTCATACCTGGTACCAAAAATCGGTACTTACCTTGACCTTGGTTCCCAGGCTTTCGATTGGAAGTTCAATAAGCAAAGCCGGTATTACTTTTTGGGAGTTTCGTTGGAATGGAACCTGTTTTCATCCGGTAAAAACTCAAATCGGATAAAGCAGACAGTTTCAGACCATCAAGCCCTGGAAGCGCAGACAGGCTATATACAGCAACAACTACTTACCGAGTTAAAGGTACGTGAGAATGAGATGGAAAGTGCCCTGGCACAATATCAGGCAGCGCAGTCACAATTGAAAACCTCGCAGACCTATTATACCGATGTGCTGAAACTCTATAAGGAAGGTATGATCATCTATATCGAATTATTAGATGCACAAAACCAGCTCATCGATGCACAGTTACACACAAACATTGCTCTTTTTGATACATGGATCGCATATGCAGCTATCGAACGGGCCAATGCAGGTTTTAATCTTAAATAAAAATAAGTACATTATTATGAAGAGCATAAAAATACTCAGCTTTTTTTCATTATTCATCATTTTATATTCCTGCGAAGAGGAAAAGAAAACTGAAGCTGCACAGGTTGATCAGGAGGTTATCGCTGTCAAGACCGTTCCTGTATCGACATTGGCATTACCTAAAAACATCAGTGCCACAGGCTTGCTGGCTACTGAAAATGAAGCACGGTACTCCTTTAAGATCGGAGGTATCATCAGCCGGATACTGGTTGAGGAAGGCCAGTTTTTCCGAAAAGGACAATTGCTGGCAACATTAAATGCAACAGAGATCAATGCCGGGCTATCACAGTCCAATTTAAATGTAGAAAAAGCCAGACGTGATTACCAACGGGCGGCTAATCTATATCGTGACAGTGTTTATACCTTGGAGCAGCTGCAAAATACCAAAACTCTCCTTGATGTTGCCCAGAAATCACAGGAAGCCGTTGCATTCAATCAGCGTTATGCAAAAATTTATGCAGCTGCCGATGGCTTTGTCAGCCAGAAGATCTCTAATGAAGGCGAAGTAGTAGCGGCAGGGATGCCGGTATTGGCGATTAATGAAACACAGCAAAACAACAATTATATACTCAAAGTGGGTGTAACCGACCGGGAATGGGCAATCATCACTATCGGGCAGAAAGCAACAGTAATACTTGATGGCTATGCCGATCAAAAACTGGAGGCTTACGTATTCCGTAAATCCCAGGCAGCAGACCGCAGCCTCGGCTCTTTCCAGGTTGAATTAAAGCTGAAATTAGAGAATCTTAAACCTGCAGTAGGTATGTTTGGTAAAGCAGAAATTACAACCATGCAGGATGAAAATGTAAAAGTTGTCCCCTATGCATCACTGGTTGAGGCAGATGGTGATAAGGCTTTCGTCTTTGCACCGGTTGGACAGGATAAGGTCAGGAAGGTTCCTGTCACTATTGCCCGTTTCGACAATCAAAATGTTTATCTGCAAGATGGGCTTGCAGGAGTTGATCAGGTAGTGGTATCCAATAGCGCATATCTTAACGAAAAATCAACCATTAAAATTATCCGCTAAAAAGCATAGATATGAAGATTACAAATTTTGCGGTAAAGAACTATCAATTTACCTTGGTCATATTCGTTCTCGTATCAGTGGTGGGACTGCTGACGCTATTCACCATGCCAAGGTCCGAAGATCCAACTACCCATCAGCCACAATATCTGATTACTGTTATCTTTCCGGGTACAAGCCCCAAAGATATGGAAGAGCAAGTGGTTAAACCTATCGAAAATAAGATCTATGGCTTGGAAAATATTGATAAGATGCTGACCACCATTGAGGACGGTGTAGCAGCAATCCAGCCGAAATTTAAATATGGTGTGGATGTCGATAACAAATACCAGGAAATATCTACGGAGATCAATGCTTTAAAAAACAGCGGACTTCCGAAAGATATCTACCTGATAAAGACAGAAAAGATTTCTTCTTCTGATGTCAAAGTTTTGCAGATAGCATTGGTTTCCGAAAATGTATCTGCCAAAACAATGAGGGATCAGGCAGATATTTTAAAGACCAGATTGGAAAAGATCACGAATCTGAAAGATGTCAAATATACCGGAATGCCGGAGCAGCAGATCAGGATCGATATGCAGCTGGACAAGCTTGCTCAATTGAAAATCCCCCTTAATGTCGTTGTAGGAAGCCTGCAGAGTGAAGCAGCTGATATACCCGGTGGAAGCATCAACCTTGAAAGTAAAGTTTTCAACGTAAAAACCAGCGGTAAATTTAAAACAGTCAATGATGTAGCCAATACAGTGGTTTACAATGCCAATGGAAAAATTATCTATCTAAAGGATGTTGCCGAGGTCAGCTATAAAGACGAAACCGTGAATCATATCACGCGCCTGAACGGAAACCGTTGTGTACTGATAACCGCAGGAATGAAAGACAATGTGAGCATTACGGATGTACAGAAAGAATTTCTGCCGGTTGTCAACGAATTTTCAAAAGAATTACCAGAAAACATCAAGCTTGTAAAAAACTTTGACCAGGCAAATATGGTCTCCCAACGTCTTGGACACCTGGGTTTCGATTTTGGACTGGCCATCCTACTGGTGGTCATTACACTGTTGCCCCTGGGCTTTCGCGCATCGCTGATTGTGATGATTTCCATTCCCCTGTCGCTGGCGCTTGGTCTGATTGCAATGAACGTGCTTGGTTTTTCGTTGAACCAGTTGAGTATTGTAGGATTGGTTGTTGCACTTGGTCTTCTGGTGGACGACAGCATCGTTGTAGTCGAAAATATCGAACGTTGGCTGCGCGAGGGTCATTCCCGAAAAGATGCCATTCTAAAAGGAACCAAACAGATAGGCGTCGCCGTCGTGGGCTGTACGGCAACCTTGGTTATAGCATTTCTTCCTTTAGCATTTCTTCCTGATATTGCAGGGGAATTCATCCGGAGCTTACCGATGGCAATCATAACGAGTGTTTTGGCATCCATGATCGTAGCGCTTACACTAGTCCCCTTTCTGGGCAGTAAAATACTGAGGACACACACGCACGGTGGTGGCAACTTTTTCTTGAAACATCTGCAGCGATTCCTGACCTATTCTTACAAAAGAATTATGCCTTTATCGCTTCAATGGCCAAAAGTAACTATCGCA
This sequence comes from Chryseobacterium populi, assembly GCF_000282115.1. Lineage (GTDB taxonomy): Bacteria > Bacteroidota > Bacteroidia > Flavobacteriales > Weeksellaceae > Chryseobacterium > Chryseobacterium populi. The sequence continues at coordinate 49,020 of NZ_AKJY01000041.1, read as the reverse complement.
ATATCTATGGGGCTCAGCATACTCGCATTTTTTCTTTTCACCCAAACGGGCTTCAAGCTTTTTCCGACATCGGAAAAACCCATGTTCCTAGTGAATATTAAGATGCCTTTGCAAGCGGATATTCCCGAAAGTGACCGGGTGACCAAACTTGTAGAGAAAGAATTGGCACAACATAAGGAGATTGTACACTATACAAGCAACGTGGGCAAGGGTAATCCACAGATATACTATAACGTCCACCAGCAAGATATCAAGCCCGATTTTGCACAAGTATTTGTACAGCTGGATAACGAAGCCAGCCCGAAGGTGAAAACGGAATTGATCAAAAGGTTAAGGCTGAAGTTCAAGAACTTTCCGTATGCTAAAATAGAGGTTAAGGATTTTGAGCAGGGAACACCACTGGAAGCAAATATTGTGGTCAGGATTTTCGGGGAAGATCCTAAAATATTGCGCCAGTTATCCTTTAAAGTGGAAGAGCTGTTGCGTAAACATCCCGGGACAAACTACATCAACAACGAACTGAACACTTACAAATCGGATGTTAAAATAAAAATCAACAAGGAAAAAGCCCGTACATTAGGTGTTTTAACCAGCGATGTGGATAAGGTTATCCGTATGGCGGTAGCCGGGTTCACTGTGGGCGATTATATCGATGACAGAGGAGATTCACGTGAAGTTGTCATCACTCTGCCCCGACATAAATTTTCAAATTTAGATGTATTAAAAAACTTATATGTCAATAATGTACAAGGCGTTCCTGTGCTTGTGGACCAGATTGCAACCATCTCGTTTGAAACCTCGCCTACAGTGATCAACCATTTTAACAAGTCCAGATTTGCAAAGGTAACTTCCTCGACAAAAGATCATGTCTATGCCAACGATATACTGAAAGATATTGTTCCACAGCTGGATAAAATGCAATTTCCCAAGGGTTACTATTATAAGCTATCCGGGGAAGCGGAGTCGGAAGGCGATGCACTGGGCGGAAACTTTCTGTCTGTGATATTATTGAGTGGCTTCCTCTTTGTTGGTGTTTTGTTATTACAGTTTAAAACTTTTAAAGGAATTATAATTGTGCTGTCCATCATTCCACTGGGAATTTTAGGCGGAATTCTCGCTCTTCTTCTGACGGGGAATCCCATGTCATTGGTTTCGATCATTGGTTTTATCGGGCTGTCGGGTATACAGGTGAAGAATTCTTTGTTATTGGTAGACTTCACAAACCAGCTGCGTGCAGAAGGTCATTCTATTGACGAAGCCATCAATATTGCAGGAGAAACGAGATTCCTGCCCGTGGTTCTTACATCCATTACAGCAATCTGTGGACTGATACCACTTGCTTTAAATCCGAATCCGTTAATTGCACCGTTAGCTATTGTACTTATTGGAGGCTTGATCAGCTCCACTATACTTTCACGTATTGTAACACCGGTCATGTATAAGCTAATCCCCCCTACTTTAGAATCCGCAGAACAAACAGAAAGTATTGAAACTATACCACAGTAAGGTCAAGCCATTTTATTTTACACTTTATAATTATAACAATGAAAAAGCATTTAGGAACAATAATCTTTAATCTGGTTAAGGAAAAGCAAATGGATCCAAAAGATTTTGCAAGTCAATTAGCCATTAGCGAGGCAGACCTTGAAAGAATTTACCAGAATTCATCACTCGATTTGGATACACTTGCGAAAATTTATGATCTGCTCGGAAGTAGCCTTTTACTCCATTATTTCGATGAAGACCAGCTAAAAAACGTCTTTATTAATCATTTTTCAGAAAAAGATCGAAAAAGAGGAACCCTGGCACATAAACAAGAAGAGAAAGATGAACAGCTAACTCAACTGAAAGCCTTAGCTGAATCACTAAAAAAGATCATATCACTTTATGAAACCAAGGAATTGATGGAAAAATTGTCACAGAAAGAGTAAATAGATATACTCCCTTTCAAACCGCTTTATGAGGTTAACTTAGTGAAGATTTGCGGTGGAAAAATATTTTTTTACAGGAAACAGAAAATCCAGGTAACAAAACATTACTTGGATTTCCTTTATATACCTTAGAATTATAAATGGGCATTGAAAAAGCGGACAACATTTGCCACAGCAAAGTCAGCTTGAGCAGACTGATTATAGGCAAATCTTATCTATCCTGTAATTTCTTAATCAATACAGCTGTAATTCTCAGTAGAACCAATATTATTGTATTCCGTTTAAACAATCAAAAAATTTGAGATAAAAATAATATCTTAGTTGAATGAAATATTTAGAAAAGATTCAAGGATTATTACCATTAGGCTATTTATATCTTATTATTCTTGGACTTTTAAAAGAAAGTATTCTTTTTTACCAATTAGGTATAAACATTTTGAAATACTCATCCATAACAGATATTCTGATCAGTCCGATTGCTGATATGGCTTCAAGCCCTATTTTGATTATTATCATAATTTCTGTCGTTCTTTTTTTCTTTATATTTCAGGTAATCATTATCAAGAACAGGGAAAAAAACTGGAGCAAGAAGTTGTTAGGAAGCTATAAAATAAATCCTGAAAGTGATAAGAAAGAGCTACAGAAAACCCTGATCCCAATCTTTTTCCTACTTGTATCTATTGAACTTCTCGCCTTATTTGTGGGATTAGGAATTGGTGAAGGCAGTATTATTAAAAAAAGGATTGAAACCCAAAACTTAAAATATAATTATACAATCACTTCTGAATCCAATGAACCGGTTGATATCTATATGATCGATATTAACAGCACTTATTATTTTTATGTAACAAAAGGAGATAAACACATCAAAATCGCTCCCGTCGGAAAGATTAATGACCTTGAAATCATCAGCAGAAAATAATGGAATACATGCTAATGAAGATGCAGCAGTTATTATCTTGCTTTTTCTTTGCTTGGTTAGCATTACTTAAACATGGCACAATCTAAATCAATACACAGAAAACCTAAAAAGGAGACTTTTAAAAATAAACATCTCCCTAGGCAGAGGTAAGGATTTCAAATATGCTGTTGAAGGATTTTCAAAATACCAATCGTTTTTGATTAAAGAAAGTAAGATTAGAGCCCTGAGATATTGTCCATCCTTGACCATTATAGAAATAATAGCTGTAATTTACATGTTTCTTAACAGCAAACCATTGATAATAAATATTGTTGATTTTATATCACCACAATGACTTTTCCTCTTACTCTTCCGGTTTCCACTTCCAGATGGGCATTTCTCATATCTTCAAAAGCGAATTTCTTATGGATATGGGTTTTAACGACTCCTTGGGATAGAAGCTGTGCAAGAGCCAGTATGGTTTCTTTTTTTGATTCCACCATCATGAACTCGATATTTACGTGTCTTTCTTCAGCCCGGGATTTTATCTCTTCAGGAATTTCCGGTGTAGGCAAGGTTACAATTGTTCCGCCCGGGCGCATTACTTCCATAGAATCTGACAATGCCTGCCCCTGAATTGTATCGATAACGATATCAATATCTTTGACTGCTGACACCAGATTTCCTGTTGTATAGTCAATATGCTCATCTGCTCCCAATGAAAGTACAAATTCCCTGTTTTTTGCTGAAGAAGTACCCATTACATAGGCTCCGAAATATTTGGCAAGCTGAACAGCAATATGGCCTACCCCTCCAGAGGCGGCATGAATTAATACCTTGTCTCCTTTTTTGATTTTGGCTATTTCCACCAATGCCTGATAGGCTGTAGATCCCACCATTGAAATTCCGGCTGCTTCCTCATGAGAAATACCTTCAGGCTTCAGTGCCAAATGATTTTGAGGTGATGTTACATATTGGGCATATGCTTTTCCGTTTCCGAAAAAATTGACCATTCCAAAGACTTCATCACCTACCTGAAAGGAATTGACTTCGTGCCCTATTTCCACAACTTCCCCGGAGATATCCCAGCCTAAAATAATTTCTTTTTCTTCTTTGTAGATCCATTCCAGAACACCTTCATATGCTCTTGCCTTTACATCTACAGGATTAATGCTTATCGCTTTTACCTTAATCAATACTTCATCCGGTTTTATAGCAGGCTGCGGAATTTCTGCTATTTTCAGATTATTTACATTTCCTGCTTTGCTTAGAATCATTGCTTTCATTATCTGATTTTTTATTGCAGCAAAAGTAATAACACAGTATCTTTGTAACAAGTATGCACTTTTTTGTAATCTACAGACCAAAATGATACTATTATTGATTTTCAGTAAATTAAAATTTAAAAAAAATGAAAAAATATCCAGATGAACCGGCATGCTCCGTAGATTATGCTTTTAGAAGGATCGGCGGTAAGTATAAAGGACGTATTTTATGGTACCTTCATGCAAAAAATATTATGCGCTATGGTGAATTAAGAAAAACACTTACAGATATTACTCCTAAGATGCTTACTCAAACGCTGCGTGAATTAGAAGCTGACGAATTGGTAGAGCGAAAAGTTTATCATGAAGTTCCACCTAAGGTAGAGTATAAACTGACGGAGATAGGACAAGAACTAATTCCTTTCATTGCACATTTAAAAGAATGGGGAGACAAGCAGATTCAGAAAATTAAAAAATAACCGGACAATTGGAAAAGGGCTGTTAATAAAAAAAGAGCATCACAAACGGCCGACAATTAAAATCAGTCAAGAACTTCAATTTAAATTATACCAAAGCAGCAAGAGCCATATGTGATAACGATAAAAATAGCGATAATGGGCTGTAAATATAGCTGTCCCGTGAGGCGAAAGCAGATTGCTTAAATTTCTTAAAAGCACCTACATACTTAAATTCACCAATAAAACGAAGAAAAAAAATAACAGCGATCCCATACATGCAATAGCGCAAGTAGATACTATCAAATGGCATTGCTAATGATCCCATAAAACCTAGATTTATTAAGGCAAAAAGCAATAACCCAAATCCTACAAAAATAGTTCCTTGCCGGCTTGGATTAAATAATTTTCTTCCATTTAAATCTGTTGGTATAGCAGCATTAATAGCCCATTTTCCGCCCATTGCCCAAAAGAAATGGATAAATGCTAATGAAAATAGGGCAATTGTTACAATAAAAGACAGTATAAATTCCATTGGGCAAATATAAAGCAATAAATAACCATATGAAAAATTTCCAATGTACTTGAAACAAAAAATAGCTGCTGCAGCGGACATGTATACAAACTGCATATAGTTTGTAACCGTAAAAAGACATTTGCTGTGATGCACAGAAGCCTCTATTGGAATAGCAATATTGCTCATCCCTTCATATTTTAGAACGCATACTTATGAGGATTTTACAATTTCCAAAGGCATGCTATCGATGATAAAACAATTTTCAAATTCATTAAAAGTTTTGAACTATTTTTAAACGTATCTCATTGATATTTATAGACAATTTTCGCTTTCCAGGATAACAATTATACTGCCGGTTCCATAAATGCATATAAGTGTTGAACTTTCCCGTTCTCAATCAGAAAAAAATCCATACTGTTTAGCATTCCACCGCTGGTACGTATATGCCCAAAAAACCTTGCGCTGTTTTGAAGCGCTTCGATTGGCTTAGCTATTGAAAAATCAAACATCGGATCTTCTTCCAGAAGCTTTCCCACAAAGTCTGATACTTCCTTTAGGCTATGAAGAATGAACTCTTTGTCGTACATCTTAACATCTTCGGCATAAATTTTTCTCAAAAGTTCTTCCCTTTTTTCCCTGTTTTTTTCGTTCCAGGCAGCCACATGAATGTTCTGTAGCTCCTCAAGTAGTTTTTCGTCCATCGTATTTTATATTTAAAGTAATAAGATTTCTTTGCCAACGTTTGGCAAGTCTTTTTTTAACAAATTTAAATATGCATTTCTTCAGGATCGTTGATGTACATCAACAAATAACACTTCATTGCAAATTAATTGAGGTTAAAGCAATTGACTTCGTATAATAATAGTTTTTTATAAAAAAAAATTATCTTCGGCTAACCTATTTTGTTTGACATAATTGGATGAGTATAATAATTATAATCAGATTTTTTTAATATTTATGATTAACGGCTATCATTATACCGATTCCTTCAAAAACAGGAGGTGAAAAATGGTGATAAAACCTGATAAAAATAGAAATATCCGGATTTTACCCTGAAATAAAAGATCTTCATTCCTCTTAATTTCCCATAAACACACTCATATTGCAAAAAATATACATTAAATATCAGTTTAGTGTGAAATAAATCAGGTTATGTTAAATATTTTTTTAATTTAGTAGAACAAAACTAATATCTAAACATCAAACCCTCAAATTACAACTTATGAAAATTTTGTTTCCCCTCAGGAATCGGAAAGCGACACCACTTTAATTCCAATAACCCATCAACTCGTTAAACCAGTCCTTAGTTCCCACCCGGTTGCTAATGGTAAGTGGCATAAGATTAAATCGTCTCTGAAGCTGTTTTATACGCAGCTGATTATATAATGCATCAAAAGGATGAAACAACAGATTAAGTGGCATTTGCAGAGATCTCCTCTATTAATGACTGATAAATTTCTAATACATTTTTTACAGACCATATCCGGCTCGTTTCCCTGTACCCATACCGGACCTGATTCTTCAGATCAATAGTTATATTTTACAAATTTTAAATCTTAAACAAAATGAAACCAGAAGATTTTGACCCAAAAAAATATTTGCCTTTAGGCTACTATCCCTGGCCGGATCTTATCAATAAACATGTTGAAGAAATGGAACCGCACGAAGCACATTGGATCGAAACAGATTTTTCATTTGTATCCGAAAAACTTCAGGAAAAATATAAAAAAATAGCCCTCTATAATGTCGTATCAAGAATGCAGCCTTATCATACCCGCGAGCAATTGCTCGCCTGTACCCGTCTTTTGTTCTGGCATACATTTATCGATGATCAATATGAACATTCCCCTGTTTCCGAATTAAAGAAAATACGAGAACGAATGGTAGCCATCATGCAAGGCGATCAGGTACGTTCCGATGAAAATGGAGTGTTTCAGCAAATAGCCATCAGCAGAGATGAGTTGAATGCGTTTGCTCCACAGGAATGGATGCAGAGACTAATCAATGATATGGATGAATATATCCACTTTGGTGTTGAAGAAGAAATATATTACAGGGAACATAATAAACTGCCTACTTTCGCCAATTATTCGCTCTTCCGCGAATATTCTATAGGTATGTATCCTCATTATACTCTTGTGGAGATAGGTCTTGATTTTCCTATTAATGCAGCGCTCTTGAGGCATCCGGTAGTACAACGGGCAAGGCATCTTGCTTCACGCATTACCATCTGGGAAAATGACATCCATTCGATACGCAAAGATCTGTATACAGAAAGAGAGACACTTAATGCTGCGTTCGTATTGCAGAAAGAACACGGCATTTCTCTGGAAGAAGCCATAGAAGAAATGATGCGGATTCATGATGCCGATGTTGCTGAAATGGTATCCTTACAAAATAATCTTGATGGTTTCAGCCCGGAGGATCAGGCTATAATCAAAGAATATATTTTCAGGATGGGGGTAGCAATACAGGGCATTAATTCTTTCTATATCCTTCAACCACAACGTTATGTAACTGTTGGAGGTTTTAGCTGGCCCGACACTGAGCCTTTGAAATTAAGAGAAAATTTCGAAAAAATATAATGGTCCCTTTTAATCATTTATAAATATTAACCAAACATGAACGTACCCTTGTTAGAGTCTCAATTACCTATTATGATTCATCCGCAAATGAATGCAATAGTAGATGATATAAAAGAATATTATAAGACCGATATTTTCAACATATCAAGTGAAAATGCAAGACTATATGGTGACCATATGTCTACCGGAGCCCTGTATTCTTCATATATACACCCTTTGGGAAATATTGATAAGGTTAAAGCTGTTAGCCGGTATTATTGTTATTGGGCTTTGATGGATGATCAGTTTTTTGACAATTCCGTTGATCTTGATAGTATCATCCAAACGTTTGATGGGTTTCAGTCCGCATTGAATGAAGCTCCCGATATTGAAAAAATATTTCTCCCCATTAGTGAATTTTGTTCACGAACCGACTGGACTATGGAAACAAAAGAGATGTTCAAGAGTGAGATGAACAGGTATTTAGAAAGTGTACTGAAGCTACGTACCATAGAAGTACAGATGAAAGTGGTTTCCCTTGAAGAATATCTCTCATACAGAGCTTTCGATGTTGCTATGAACGTAATATATTCCCTGGCATGGTATATTCAGCATGATATGCCATCATCTTTATATTATAGTGCGGAGTTTGAAAAAATCTTTGAGTATTCGGGCATTAGCATAGGGCTTTTGCTCGATTTGTACACCCTTAAAGCCAAAAAGAAGGAAATCAGGAATTATGCACATGCTATCCGAATTATCCAGAGAGCTGAAAATTGCGATGAAGAAGAAGCAATCAACAAAGGAGTTCGTTTGTTCTATGAATACGACTCTAAACTCGAAGAAGAATTCAATCGTTTAGAAGCAAAATATCCGGACGCAATACGATATTTCAGGTATATCCAGTCTGGTTCGGTCAAATATTGCAATGAAAGCAGGAAAATCCGATATAAGCAAGTTGACGATATTGATGAAAATTTAGTTAAAGGCCGGACAGTAATATGAATATCAAAAGAAAAATTCAATATACATTATATTGTTAATTCAACCTGTGCTGTTATATAAAAAACTGAGAAACTAATCAATAATACAAATCTATTGATACTTCACAGATAATTTAAATACGGTGACAACACTTCATTTACCATTATGTTATCTTTAGCTACTACTTAACCAAACAAAAATCCTTGTACTGTCAGATCAAGTAGTAGCTATTACAAATTATTTCAATGCCGGGTTCTAAAGTTTAATGCTCTTACCTTTCTCGTTATCATCTATCTCTGAGGTAACATTTTCTTTCTTGCCTATTGAGCTTTTAAAGGTATTTCTTAACATCGTGTAATATTGTTTTGGCTTACATCAAGTCTGTGAAATTCACTTATCCCAGCATTTCTCTCAGTTCAACTTCCCTTCCAATCACAAAATATTCCAGGAAGCAATTAATGAATTTTATACCGACAGTGCAGGATAATTATTAATCATAATTGTTCTAGATTGCGATAAAGAAAGAAATTTTTAATATTGATGTTCTTTCTTAAACTAATATCTTTCTGGCATTATGAAAAAATACGCTTTAATACTTTTCGCATTAATCATATCAATTTCCGTTTCGGGACAATACAAACCCTGGACTTCCTCAGAACAGCCTTTACAGGAAATCAATACATTAAAAAAACAGATTGTAAAGCCCAACTTCAGAAAAAAAGATTATCTGGTTACAGATTTTGGTGCCATTGGTGATGGAAAGACAAAAAATACGGGAGCCTTTAAAAAAGCCATCGAAAAATGCAATGTAGAAGGCGGAGGAAGAGTTGTCGTTCCAAAAGGAATCTTTTTGACAGGAGCTATTTATTTAAAAAGTAATGTGGATTTACATATCAGTGAAGGTGCAACAATCTTGTTCAGCCAGGACAGCAACGACTACCCTATTGTTTTCACAAGATGGGAAGGAATGGAATGCATGAATTATTCGTCGTTAATCTACGCCCACGAAGAAGAAAATATAGCTATAACAGGAAAAGGAACACTGGATGGAAACTCTGATAACGACCATTGGTGGTTTTGGTGTGGCGCAAAAAAATATGGCTGGAACGAATCCCGTCCTGGAAGACAGAATCCTGCCCGTGCAAAACTGCATGAATACATGGCTCAAAAGAAAGATCCGAGAGAAAGGATATTCGGTGACGGATATTATTTGAGACCCAATTTCGTTCAGCCTTATAAAAGTAAAAATTTCTATATGGCAGATGTTTTGGTGAAAAATTCTCCAATGTGGAACCTTAATCCTGTATTGTGTGAAAATGTTCTGATTGAAAGAGTAAAAGTAATCAGTCACGGCCCTAATAATGATGGCTTTGATCCTGAAGCCTGTAAAAATGTGTGGATCAAAGATTCATATTTCGATACGGGAGACGATTGCATTGCCATAAAATCCGGAAGAGATGAAGACGGAAGAGGTATAGGGAAACCGGCGGAAAACCACATCATCGAAAACTGTGAAATGAAAGACGGACATGGTGGCGTAGTAATTGGAAGCGAAATTGCAGGCGGAGCAAAAAATATTTATGCCATCGGAAATGTGATGGACAGTAAAAACCTTGAAAGGGCACTTCGTATTAAAACCAGTTCAAACCGGGGCGGAATTATCGAAAATGTATTCTTCTACAATACAAAAGTTGGCGCTTATAAAGAAGCTGCAGTGCGTTTCAATATGCATTACGAAAAACCGGGTAACTTCATTCCTACGATCAGAAATATTTGGGTGGAAAATCTTACCGTGGAAAAAGGCGGAAAGTATGCCATCCTTTCTGATGCCTACGAATCTTCTCCGGTAACAGATTTCACGATGGTGAATGCTAAAATTAACAATGTTGAAATTCCTTATAAAGTTGATTTCTTAAAAAATGTCACCCTGAAAAACGTGACTGTTAACGGGCAGCCATTAACTGATTTAAATAAATAAAATGCGAAGGACATCCATTTTAGCAGGTTTTATCGTTTTATCTGCCTTCTCACACTCTTTTTCCCAATCCAGACATTGGCAGAAAAATGAAAGAGAGCTGCATTATAAAGAAGACAAAGGTGATTTTTTGCTGGTTAATGGAAAATACCGCTTCAACCGTGCTTTGTATGGCAATAACCGCGCTTCAAGAGTAGAAGCCGGAGATTTGCCGGAGTTTGCACTGTATCTTCCCGGAATGGGCGGTAACCTTCAGTTTATTATTCAGAATGGAAATTCAATTAAAAAATTAATTCAGGCTGATGCCATTGAAACCCGTTATCGTCCGGGTATGATGTTGTATTCCATTAAAGATCAGATTCTTGGAAATGGAAATTTAAAACTAACGGTTTTAGCTCAATCTGAAGAAGAAGGTTTGATTTTAAAAATGGAGACAGAAAATGTAGACCCTTCATCAAAGATCTATGCTGTTTATGGCGGAGCAAGCGGAAAAACATTTAGCAGAAATGGCGACATTGGTGCAGACCCGGAATCAGGTTTTTATTTGCTTCCGGAATATTGTGAAGACAATCAGTTTCAAATCAGTAAAAATCAATTTGAGCTTACTTATTTAAACAGGAAAAAAGAAAATCAGCTCATCAGCGGAAGTTTTTCAAACACCAATCCATTACAATTGACGGATGCGAAAACATTGGAAAAATTATCTGATTTCGCACAAAATAAAGTAGAAAAATCTCCAATAATTTACACAACATATTCAACACAAAAAAAACCGGTTTTTATTCAGATTAAAAAAGGAAAATCAGATCAGAATATTTCAGACGAACAACTTGCAGGTATTTTCAATGAAGCCGAACGATCCCGATTATCATTAATCAACCGCATCCAATTAAAAACTCCGGATTCGGATTTAAATAACTTTGGAGCTACACTGGCCATCGCTACAGATGGCATTTGGGAAAGCCCGACATTTCTTCATGGCGCAGTTGCCTGGAGGATGAGGTTAAATGCCTGGCGGGGAGCTTACGCAGCCGATGTTCTCAGTTGGCACGACCGTGCAAAAGAACATTTTGAAAGCTATTCCAATTCTCAGGTTTTAAGACCCGATTCCGCACCCGTTGAGATGGATACGCTTTTGCATCTGGCAAGGCACAAAGAAAAAATGGGAACTTCGGTATTCTCAAGCGGATATATTTCCAGAAATCCCAATGACAATTCAAAGCCGCATCATTATGATATGAATCTGGTTTTCTTTGACCAGCTGTTTTCTCATTTCAACTACACAGGAGATGTGGATTTTTTAAAGAAAATGTGGCCTTCAATGGTTCGTCACATGGATTGGGAAAAACGAAATTTCAAACGGGGCAGCCTTTATGATGCGTACGCTGCAATTTGGGCGAGCGATGCTTTGCAGTATTCGGGTGGAAAAGTAACCCACACTTCTGCCTATAATTACAGAGCCAACCGTGAAATGGCAAAACTGGCAAAAATCATTGGCGAAGATCCCATCCCGTACGAAAAAGAAGCTGAATCCATTTTAAAAGCTATGAAAAATGAGCTTTGGATTAAAGACAAAGGATATTTTGCTGAATATAAAGACGCTTTGGGGAATCAGATTCTTCACGACAAACCCGGAATATGGTCTATTTATCATGTTTCGGATGCTTATATTTTAAATGAATTTGAAGATTATCAAAACACACAGTACATCAACAATCATATTCCGAAGATTCCTATAAAAGTAAAAGGAGAAATTAATAAAGATTATTACACTCTTTCCACCACCAGCTGGCAGCCTTATGATTGGTCGATCAACAATGTGGCGCTGGCAGAGAATTTACAAACAGCTTTGGCGTATTGGCAGGCAGGAAGAAATGATGAGGCCTACCGACTTTGGAAAGGCAATCTGGCTGAAAGTATGTATTACGGAATCAGTCCGGGAAATTTTGAGCAATTATCTCACTATGATGCTTTTCGTGGAGAATTGTACCGTGATTTTGCCGACCCGATTGGTGTGGCTGCAAGAACTTTAACGGAAGGTCTTTTCGGAATTTATCCCAAATTATTAGAACATAAAATCAATATAAAACCAGGGTTTCCCAAAGACTGGAATTTTGCAGAACTGAAGCTTCAGGATTGGGAATTTAAGTTTAACCGAGCTTCAAAAAAAACTAATTATTGGTTTAAATCAAATTACGCCAATGCGATTTCGCTTGATGTATTGATCCCTGTGAATCATTCCAAAATAAAATCAGTAACCGTAAACGGTAAAAAAGTGCAATTTGCAATATATCCAAATTCTATTTCACAGCCCTTTATAAAGTTAGAAACAGAAAAAGGAAAAGAATTTACCATTGAAATTACGTATTCGGGAGATGAATTAAAACCGGAAAAGACAGATTATATCAATTATATTTCTGAAAATCTTCAACTCAATTTAGATTCAAAAAAGAAAATCAAAAATATTTATGACCCTCAAGGATTGGTAAAAAATTCCCCTCCTCTGGAGGGGTGGATACGACCAAAGGGAGAAGACGGGGTGGTCAACCACAAGTTTGAATTAAACCAAAAGGAAAGAAAAGGAACTTTTTTCGTGCAAGTCGAGCAAAACGGAACAACTTGGTGGCAACCTATAAATCTTGACATCCGTTTTCCTTTGGAAACAAAATGGATGAATAAAAAACTGCAAATTCAGTCTGAATCATCCAATACAATCAATGGAAAATTGAGTATCAATAATTTAAATAACACTTTTTCAGTTCAGAAAAACCAAACTGTTTTGATTGAAATTCCTGCAAATTATTTAAGTAAAGGAACCAACCTCATTCAGCTTGAATATAATGGAATCAAACAAAATGTAGAAATAACAGATTGGGAAATCGAAAATAAAAGCGGGTTCAATCCTGTTTCACTAGCCTCAAAGTATAATGAGAAAGTAACCGAAATTTTTAATCAGAAATATCTTTCACCACGACTCAATGTCCCTACTCTACAGCTTCCGTGGCAAGGAATCGGGAACTGGTGTTATCCGCTGACCACTACTCAAATTGATGACAGCGGACTGATGAAAAAACGGAAAGATGGGAAACTCGAATTCTTAGGAATTCCTTTTTTAATCAATAACGAAGAGAAAAATATTGTCTTTACAAGTCAGTGGGATAATTTTCCGAAATCGGTTGAAATTCCTGTTGCGGGAAAAGGAAGAAAAGTCTATTTCCTGATGGCAGGTTCTACCAATCCGATGCAGTCACAAATTACCAACGGAACAATTACTGTTCAATATTCAGACGGTCCGGATACAGCATTAGAACTAAAAAATCCTGTGAACTGGTGGCCTATTGAGCAGGATTTGTTTGATGATAATTTTGCTTTTGAAATTCCGGATGATAAAATTCCGTACCGGGTTCAGCTGAAAACCGGGGAATTGTACAAAGGGGGAAGTTTAACGAAATATTCAGAAATTAAAGGAGTAAGCAGCCGGGCTGTTGAAGGCGGTGCCGCAACCATTCTGGATCTGTCAATTGACCCAAACAGGGAATTAAAATCAATAAAATTAACAGCAGTGAGCAACGATGTCGTTATCGGACTGATGAGTGCCACTATTCTTAAATAAAAAAATATGAGTAAAAAATTAGCAGTATATCTTGGATTTTTTCTGATAGCCTTTTCTTCATTAACTGCTCAGAAAATAGACCGGAAAAAAGTAGTGCAGCGCCACAATGTGGTCAACACAAAAGCCGATACTCTTTCTACTTTAACGGTTGGAAACGGAAAATTTGCTTACACGGTCGACATTACCGGAATGCAGTCATTTCCTGAATATTACAAAAATGGAGTTTCCCTGGGAACCCAGTCGGAATGGGGCTGGAACAGCTTTCCAAATACTAAGGATTATACATTTGAGGAAACATTAAAAGCATACGATTTCAACAATGAAGGACGTAAAGCAATGTACAGTGTGCAGCTCAAAGAGCCTGAACGAAATAAAGGAGCCGTTGAGTATTTCAGAGTCAACAAACATCGTCTGCAATTAGGAAATATCGGTATTGAACTGCTTAAAAAAGATGGCCAGAAAGCAAAAATTTCAGACCTTACAAATATCAATCAAAAAATTGATCTCTGGACAGGAATTATAACAAGCGAATTCTCACTGGACGGAATCCCTGTAAAAGTCTGGACGGCCTCTTTTCAGAATTCTGACAAAATAGGAGTTAAAATTGAGTCTGATCTAATTGCTCAAAACAGGTTAAAAGTTTTCGCACGCTACCCTTCCCCTACCGGACAGTTTTTGGATGATGCTGCTTTTTATGGCAATGAAAACGATCATACGACAAGAATTGTTTCTTCACAATCAACGCAGGGTATCATTCATCATCAGTTGCAGAGTGCAGATTATTATACCCGGTTTTATTTTACGGAAGGGAAATTACGTGAAGCGGGAAAACATTATTTTGTATTTGAACCCTCTTCAAAAAACAGAAAAATAGAATTAAGCGTTGAGTTTTCAGCTAAAAATCCGAAAAGCGGGAAAACGCTGTTTGCTGATGCAGAAAAAGAAAGTGCTTCAGGATGGGAATCTTTCTGGAAAAGCGGTGCAGCCGTTGACTTTGAAGGAAGTACAGATCCCAGGGCAAACGAACTGGAACGCAGGATCATTCTTTCAGAATATTTAACCAAAGTACAATGCGGAGGAAGTAATCCGCCACAGGAAACAGGGTTAACTTTCAACAGCTGGTATGGAAAACCTCATACAGAAATGCATTGGTGGCACGGGGTTCACTACGCTTTATGGGGAAGACCTGAAATCTTGGAAAAACAGCTGGATTATTATTTCAGGACTTTTGAAAAAGCAAAAAAATTAGCAGAAAGACAAGGCTACAAAGGGGTAAGATGGATTAAAATGTCTGATAATGAAGGAAATGAAAGTCCATCTTCTGTGGCTGCATTCCTGATCTGGGAACAGCCGCATATCATCTATATGACCGAACTTCTGTATCGCGATAAACAGGACAAAAAAGTTTTGGAAAAATATAAAGACCTGATTTTTGCAACCGCTGAATTTATGGCAGATTATGCTCATTATGATAAAGAGAAAAACCGTTACAATCTCGGAAAAGGCGTTATTCCTGCACAGGAAGTTTTCCCTGCAAAGGATACGTACAACCCGACTTATGAAGTGGCTTATTGGGATTGGGCACTGAAAGTTGCTCAACAATGGAAGGAAAGGTTAGGCCAGCCGAGAGATAAAAAATGGGACGAGGTTATTACAAAATTGGCCCCGCTTCCGGTTCAGGATGATATTTATTTATCAACCGAATCTGCAAAAGATTCTTTCACTTTTCCAAAATGGATGACCGATCACCCTGCTGTTTTAGGAGCATTAGGAATGGTTCCGGAATCCCCGAAACTGGATAAAAAAATCATGAAAAATACACTGAATATTGTTTGGGAAAGATGGAACTGGGAACATACCTGGGGTTGGGATTTCCCGATGACGGCCATGAATGCCGCAAGACTGGGGCTTCCGGATAAAGCTCTGGATGCGCTTTTCATGAATATTCAGACCAATACCTATCTTAAAAACGGTCATAATTTCCAGGATAAACGTCTCCGTATTTATCTTCCCGGAAACGGAGGAGTTTTAACGACTGTGGCCATGATGCTCGAAGGCTGGGATAATTCCAAAGGTGAATTTCCGGGTTTTCCAAAAGACGGTTCATGGAAAATAAAAGCGGAAGGTTTTAAAAAGATGCCTTAAATTTCAGATTCATATAGTAGTAGTAGTAGTAGTAGTAGTAGTAGTTAGAGTCTGCCTGAAGGCAGGCTTTTTTATGTCCTGGTTTTAATTTTTCAAGTCCAAAACCCAATAATAAAGACAGATAAGTTCAGGTTAAACAGTTCACCGAAAGTACAGGACAGTCTGTTGATATGTTTATACTAAATTAGCCGTAAATCAGATGAGATGGACAAGCCCAGACACTTTACACGCAGAGACTTTTTACAGACTTCAGCCCTTGGGATCACCGCTGGGGTTCTGGGCCTGTCTTTTACAGATTTATCTTCCGACAAGCCTTATTTCAGCATAAAACCAATTGGGCGTACCTTTTCATTGGAGAACTATTACATTTGGTGTAATTCTCCAATCTGGGGTGAAGACGGGAAAGTTCATCTTTTTTATTCCAGATGGAGAAAAGAAAAAGGCATGGGCGGCTGGCTCAACGGTTCTGAAATCTGCCGTGCAGAAGCAGATTCTCCCTATGAAGAATTCAAGCATAAACAAGTTATTCTTGCTCCCAGAGGCGGCGAATTCTGGGATGCCACAACTTGTCATAATCCTTTAATTACCAAAGTGGCAGACCAGTATTATCTTTTCTTCATGGGTAACCAAAACGGAAAAACAAATACCAAAAGAATAGGGCTTGCCACTTCAAAAAGCCTTGGCGGAGATTGGGTAAGGCCGGAAAAACCTCTGCTTCTTCCCGGAGAAAAAGGCTCATGGGACGATCATTGTACTACCAACCCGGCTTTTATAAAAGGAAATGATGGCAAATTCTGGCTTTTTTATAAATCCTGGAATACCGAAGAATACGAAAACCAGAAAGGTCCGGTAAGAGGAAACCGAAAATATGGACTGGCAAAAGCTGATCACCCTTCAGGTCCTTACAAGAAAATAAAGGAAAATCCGGTCATTGATTTTTCATTGCAGCCTGACAATGCTCAGCTGGAAGATGCTTTTATCTGGAAACAAAATAGGAAATTCCATATAGTAGCCCGTGATATGGGATTTTTTAACCATGAATACGGTTTACATTTAACTTCCAGGGACGGCCTTAACTGGTCCGAACCGAAAATCGCTTACCTTGATATGAAAAGTTATATTAAGGAGCCTGCACCACCCGGTCATTTAAAACGATTCGGAAGATTAGAACGTCCCATGATTTTAATCGACAAAGACAGTAAGACCCCTAAATTCCTGTTCGGAGCATCACAGGGAGGAAAGTTCGAAACTTCTACCTCTTTTGTCTTTGAAATTACGAACACTACAATTTAATTCTCAATTCCTTTTTGTTTTTTGCTTTTCCTACTACCACATTAAAGTATACTATTAATTTTTTTACATCTTATACTTAACTTTGTATACTAAAATTCTATTTTTTCGTTATAATTTATAGCGGAACCATCGCAATTACAATTAATATTATAAATTTTTGTAACTTGCCTTACACCGTTCGTTAACCTTTGAATTATTTTTAAACTGAAATAAATATCTCCTATCTCAACATCATGGCAGAAACATTTGAAATAATAATCAATGAGCATTCCAGAGTTCCTAAATATAAACAGATTGTAGACTCTATTCTTAATGGAATTGACAGCGGAGAGATTAAGATTGGAGAAAAGATCCCTTCCATAAACGAACTCAGCGAGTCCTGCTTTCTTTCAAGGGATACGGTAGAAAAAGCGTATAAAGAACTCCGGAAAAGACAAATCATCGAATCTGTAAAGGGAAAAGGGTATTATATCTCACGGATTAATAAAAACGACGTGATCAACATTTTCTTCCTGATCAACAAACCGAGTACTTATAAAATGATGATTTACAATTATTTCGTCAATGCAATCGGTACCAAAGGCAATGTTGAGATGTATATTTATCATTGTGACGAAACCCTTTTCATTAATTCATTAAAAAAGAATCTGGGCGGATATGATTTTTACGTGATCATGCCCCATTTTCGTGATGAACAGTCTAAACATACGAGTTCAACACAGCAGGTTTTAGATATGATTGAACAGATCCCGAAAAACAAACTGTTGTTGTTAGACAATACCAAGCCTAATATTTCCGGAGAATATGGCTCTATTTTTCAGGATTTTGAACATGATATTTACAATGCTTTAAAGGAAGGTTTAAATAAAATAAAAAAATACGAGAAGATAATTTTAGTGTATCCCGATAAATCCATTCACCCCTATCCTTTCCGTATTGTACGCGGTTTTGAAAAATTTTGTAAGGATTTTAAACTGGATTATGAGATTCTTGACGAAATTTATCCCGACATGGAATTGCTGGATAAAGATATTTTCATCACGATTCGGGAACGGGATCTTGTGAACCTGGTTAAACAAATCAGACAGAAAAATCTTGAATTGGGTAAAGACATCGGAATTATTTCCTATAATGAAACGCCTTTGAAAGAATTGCTTGGAATTACGGTAATTACTACAGATTTTAAAGCTATGGGAGAATCTGCTGCGTATATGATTCTGAAAAATAAAAAAGAATCTGTGAATAACGTCTTTAAATTTATCCAGAGAGATTCTTTATAAATGATGATTTGTTTAATTTAAGATCTTATGCAATCGATTACACTAATAATATTTTCTAATTTAGAGCAAAAACACTTTCAAAAACGATCAAGAAATATATTATTCAATTATGATTAAAAAATTAATTTTTGCCATTGGTTTTATAATGGCAGTAAGTGTTTCAGCGCAGAAAATAAGTGACAAAGAGGCTGTAGATGCTGTTACCGAAAAGCTAAGATTAGCAATGATAAGCGGAGAAAAATCTGATTTAGAATCTTTGATCTTACCGGAATTAACTTATGGACATTCAGGAGGTCATATTGATGACGCCAAGGAATTTGTTGAAAAATTGGCCAGCAAAAAGTCTGATTTTGTAACGATTGATATTACAAATCAAACTGTAAGTATTGTTGGAAATACAGCCATTGTCCGTCATCATTTTTATGCAGCGACTGCTGATGCCGGAAAAGCACCGGGAGATGTGACGCTGGATATCTTATTGGTTTGGGCAAAAGTGAAAAATGACTGGAAACTACTGGCAAGACAGGCGGTGAAATCGGAGAAGAAGAAATAAATTTTCAAATTATAATAAACAAAATTCGCAAAACGACCTTGCGAATTTTTATTTTGAAACTGTTTATGTTTTTTAGAGCAAGGAATGGAATCAATAAATTGATTCTTACGAAAAAAGCAAACAGAATTGTACGTTTTGACTAAAGTCAATAAGAATCTGCTACAATGAAAAACGGGCTAAAGCCCGTTCCTATTGAATATTAATATAACCTTAAAGATTTTATTTCACTCTGAAGTTTTGCAAATCTTCCGGCTTTTCACAGCAAACCTGTTCCATCACCTGTCTGAACTGCATTTTAAGCATCTCAATAATATGATCACCGCCTTTGTCACCTAAAGCTCCTACTGCATACATAAAAGTCCTTCCCATAAAGGTAAATTCTGCACCACAACTTAAAGCGCGGGCAACATCCGGACCGGTTCTTACACCACTGTCCATCATGATTTTAATCTGACCTTTATATTTTTCGCTGATTTCTTTCACTACGGCAATTGTAGATTCACCCGCATCAAGCTGTCTTCCGCCATGATTGGAGATAATCATTCCGTCGAAACCTAAACGAACTGCCTCTGCGGCATCTTCGTCGGAAGCAATACCTTTAATGACTAATTTTCCTTTCCATTTGTCACGGATAGCCTTGATTCTGTCTGAATTCAATCTACCGGAAAATGTAGAATTCATGAACTGTCCCAGCTGTTTCACATTCATGTTTTTATCCATATACTTATTCATCGTTGCAAAACTCGGAACACCATGTTTCAGCATCTCTAAACACCATTGCGGCTTTACCAAAGCCTGAGAAACGTTTCTGAAATTAATTTGAGGCGGCATTGATAAGCCGTTTCTTATTTCTTTTGCTCTGTATCCAAAAGTCGGAACATCAGCCAAAACCACAAGTACATCGTATCCGGAAGCTTCACAACGGTCGAGAATATCATCGCGCAGCCATTCTTCTCTCGGATGGTATAACTGATACCAGGCTTTACCCTCTGTTAATTCAGAAATTCTTTCAAGACTGCTTGTTGTAACGGTACTTAATATGAAAGGTATATTATGTTTAAAAGCTGCTTTTGCCAAAATTTCGGGAGCATTGGGCCACATCAGTCCCTGTAACCCGACAGGAGAAACCCCGAAAGGCGCGGAATATTTTACTCCGAATAATTCAGTTTCCATGTTGGTTTCGCTGTAATTATTCAGGTAACGTGGACGAAGGAGAACTTCTCTTAGTTCGCTTGTATTTCTGTCCCGGTTTATATTTTCATTACAACCTCCATCCAGATATTCGAAAGCGAAACGGGGCATTCTTTTTTTTGCCTTTTCGATTAAAAGTTCAAGCGAAGCGTAATGGGTATCAAATGGAAATGCCATGTTTTATAAATTAAGAATTAACGGTTGAAGCACTTTCATCTGATAATGCTGCTGTAAAAAAGTTTCATCTATTTTTTTGTTCGAAATCACCATGGAAGCTCCCAATGCAGAACCCAGCGGAGAATGCGTAGACATCACATTGTAATGCTGAAAATGGTGAGACATAAGCTTCATAAATACGTCATTATCAGTGAATCCGCCATCGATATAAATATTTTCGACATCCGAATTTCCGATTGCATTTTTGATCGTATGAATCTGTAAATCCATCAGTTCTATCATTAACTGATGGTAAGCTTCTTCAAAAGTAGCGAATGATTTTAAATCTGTTTCACTGATCATTTTTCGTTTTAAAATAATTCCTTCAAAGCGAAAATAGATATTTTTATTTTTCATTAAGCGCAAATACAGATCCTGATCAAACTGCACTTCTCTGTGGAAACCGTATTCTTTTCCATAATAAGCACATAGTTTTTCAACCTGGATTTTGTATTCATTTCCCATAAAAAAACGGGATGCTTTTACACGTTTCCCATCAATTCGCATATAATTCAGGCAATTATTTTCTATATCTTCATCAGTCAGGCTTTCATCATTAAAGGGATTTAACGAAATACTCCAGGTTCCCGTTGAAAGAAGTAAAAACGGTTCTTTTTTGCTTAAAATATAAGGTAATAATGCTGAAGAGCTGTCGTGAATCCCAACACCGATTTTAATTTTTTTATTTCTGTAAGAAGTATTGATACTCGCAGAAGTCGGCACAATTGGAGGTAATAAAGCATCTATTTCTTCGTCATACACCCAGTCGTGATAATCAGCTTTGTCATAATCCCACAAATTGGTATGGCAGCCTATTGAAGTAAATTCCGACACACAAATGCCGGTAAACAAATACGATAAATACTGAGGTAAATGAAGGCTGTAACGGATTTTTCTGAATATTTCCGGATGCTTATATTTCAGCCAGAATAATTGCAGACCTGAATTAAGCATTCCTGCCTGAGGTGATGCTGTTTCGCGGGCAATTTTCAGTTTGCTTCCATGTTTTTCATAAAATAAATCAAGAATTTCCTGATCCATCGGTTTAGTGTAATTGTACAGTGGAGTCAGAACATTTCCTTTCTGATCCAGATGCACAAAACTCGCTCCATAGGTGGAAAAATTGATGGCTTTCACTTCATACTCTTCATTATCAAGAATGGCATTAAAATTATCTTTTATCCAGTTTTGAAGGGCTGCAAGGTCTTCCGTAGGATAATCATCCTCATCAGTAGTGAGCGGTAATTCTGTATATTCCCGGACAACTTCTTTATAATTTTTATCGAATAAAAAGAATTTTTTATTGGTCTTTCCAATATCAAATACTATGGTTACCTTCTTTTTTTTAGACATTCCTGGATGATTATTTTATTTTTAAACACAAATTGCACTAATGTTTTCACTAATGCCACTGATTGGTTTATTTTTTTAAACGCAAAGTATGCAAAGATTTTTCTTAACTACTATACGTTTTTAGATTCGCAAAGGCGTTTCACTCAGCAAAGTGAAGCCGTTCTTTAACACAAATGACGCTAATATTTTCACTAATAACACAATTTATATTCGTGAAATTTGTGTAAAAATTAGTGTTTATTCGTATTTCAATAATTAAATTTAAAATTATTGAAACACCATTAAGGAGTGTTCAGATGGTAAGATGCATTAAGAAAAAATCCACTCATTTCTTAAGCAGCAAAGCTAAGACCCTACCTCCAAACACTTTCAACCTTAATGATAAAAAATAAGGATACATATAATAAAAACTTTCGATTGCACTCAAAAGTTGAAATTATCAATTTTAAAACAGGGTTTTATAACCCCGTTGCTTTGGTTTCTAAGCCTCTTTCAGAAATTAAATTTTCTCTTACCCTTAAATTCCTGTAAGCTGCGATGGGATCTAAAGCGGCACCTGCCTGCAATCTTGCAGCTCTTAATAATGGACGAACATCTGTTCTGTAGGCGTTCTGCAAAATATCCTGCGCTCCAACGACATCATTGCTTAATTGTGCGGTTTTTAGCGCTTTCTGATCAACCAGAAGTGCCTGAGCATAGGCAATTAAAATAGCTTCTAAAGACTGCAGCAAATCTTCCAACGGATCTTTGATGTTGTGGCTTGCATCGATCATCCAGGCCGGATAAGGGTTTTGAGGATTGTTTTCCATCCCGTACACCAATTCATTGAAAATCAAAAACAAAGCATAAGGTTTAATAGAACCCACCGTCAAATCATCATCTCCATATTTACTGTCGTTGAAGTGGAAACCTCCTAATTTTCCTTTGTACATTAAGGTTGCAACAATCTGCTCAATATTGGTATTTGGTAAATGATGGCCTAAGTCTACCAAAGTGTAAGCCCTTTCGCCACAAGCATTGGCCAACATAAACGAAGTTCCCCAATCCTGAATGGTTGTTGAATAAAAATTCGGCTCGTAAGGCTTATATTCAATAAAAAGTTTCCAGTCTTCGGGCATTCCTGCATAGATTTCTTTTAAACTTTTCTCCGTGTTTGACAATGCCGTCTGAAAATTCAGTTGTCCCGGAAAACTTGCTCCGTCCGCCAGCCAGACCGTTAAGCTTTTTGAACCCAACTCTTTTCCGATCCTGATCACTTCTTTGTTGTGTTCTACGGCATAGGCTCTTGAATCTTCATTCACAGCGTTCAAAGAACCGAATTTGTAAGAGTGTTCAGCTCCTGTTTGATCCTGAAACGTGTTGGAATTCATCGCATCAAAAACAAGCCCGTGAGAAGCTGCTTTTTCTTTAATGGCTTTCACATCACTCGGAACATCCCATGGAATGTGCAATGAAACAGCTCCTGCAGAGTGCGTTAATGCGTGAATCAATCCCACATCATCTAATTTTTGTTCTAAAGTTGCCGGTTCGCCACCGTAAGAAAATCTTCCAAAACGGGTTCCTCCCGCTCCTAAAGCCCAGCTCGGGATAGCTACCTGGAAATCAGCAATTTTGTTGACAATCTCAGTAACACTGGTTCCTGATTTTGTTAATTTATTTTGTAGAAAATCGAAATCTGTAGTAAAATTTTCAATTTCTAGTTTATTATATTGTTCAATGATATCTTTTCCTATAACCATGATTTGATTTTTAAAATATTAAATTGAAAGTTTTAAACTTTAAACCATTGAGATTGATTAAGCTTTTAAGGGCAATCAAGAAAAATAAATTTCTTAAGAAGCACATATTAATATGACTTCATTCACGAATTATTTTTAATGGCTTAATTTTTTATTTGAGATTAAATCAGCAATTTAATAATTATCTTTTTTAATTTATCTTGGGAATGCATTTGCCATTCCTCCGTCTACATTGATGATGTTTCCTGTGGTTTTATCTAAGATGGCAACGCATGCAAAAACTCCGTTTGCGATGTCTTCAGGAAGGATAATTTCATTTAATAAGTTTCTTTTTGCGTAAAATGCAGGGAGTTCTTCAACAGAAATTCCGTTTGCTTTTGCACGGCCTTCTGCCCAGGCCCCTTCCCAGATTTTACTTCCTACAATCACCCCGTCAGGATTTACAACATTCACACGGATTTTATCTGTTGCCAATTCTGCCGCCAATAATCTTGTCATATGCTGCTGAGCGGCTTTTGCTGTTCCGTATGCCACGTTATTCGGGCCGGCAACCAATCCGTTTTTACTGGCAATATTAACAATATCTCCTCCTAAACCTTGCTTTTTCATGATTTCCACACCATTTTTTACCATCAAAAACTGACCTTTTACCAAAACATTTTCCAGTAGATCCCAGTCTTTTGTGGTGGTATCTTCCAATGATTTGGAGATCGCTAAACCAGCAGAATGAACAATGATATCTACTCCACCGAACGCCAGAATTGTGTCTTTAAAAGCATTAGCAATAGCATCTTCATTAGTTACGTCACAAGTAACCGCTATAGCCTGATCTTTACTGTATTTTTCTATAACAGAATTTAAAGCTTCCTGATTTAAGTCTGTAAAAACAACGACTGCACCTTCCTGAACCATTCTGTCAGCAATTGCCTGTCCGATTCCACCTCCGGCTCCGGTTACGATCGCAATTTTTCTTGATAATGGCTTTTCTTTCGGCATTCTCTGAAGTTTAGCTTCTTCAAGCAACCAGTATTCGATATCAAAAGCTTCCTGTCTTGGTAATGAAGTGTATTCTGAAATGGCCTCTGCTCCACGCATTACGTTAATTGCATTGACGTAAAATTCGCTTGCTACACGAGTCGTCTGCTTATCTTTTGAGAAACTGAACATTCCTACTCCCGGATAAATAATGATCACAGGATTCGGATCACGCATCGCAGGGCTGTTCGGATGTTTACAGGTTTCGTAATATTCTTTGTATTCTTGTCTGTATTGTTGGAAAAGAGGAGTTAATTTTTCTAAAATAGCTTTAGAATCACTTAAATCTTCATTTTTATCTAAAGTTAAAACTAACGGCTGAATCTTTGTTCTTAAAAAGTGATCCGGACAAGAAGTTCCAAGTGGCGCTAAACGCTCCAAATCATTGCTGTTGATGTATTCCAAAACAACATCGCTGTCTGTGAAGTGACCCACCATTCTGTTTTCAGAAGAAGACAGACCACGTAGCAACGGCATCAACTGAGCTGCTTTATTCTCACGTTCGTCAGCTGGGAGAGGTTCTATTTTTTGCCCGCCAAAAACCTGTCCGTTTTCCTCGATCTTTTTAGCAATATATTCAGAAGCCATTTCGATAACTTCCAAACTGTTGATGTAACATTCGTAAGAAGTATCCCCCCAGGTAAATAATCCGTGGCTTCCTAAAACAATTCCTCTGATTCCCGGATTATCGTTTAAACACTTTTCCAATTGTAATCCCAAATCAAAGCCCGGGCGCTGCCATGGAACCCAGCCCATTGTATCACCCCAGATTTCTTTGGTTATTTTCTCGCTGTCTTTTGCAGCAGCTACGGCAATTAAAGCATCAGGATGAAGGTGATCGATATGTTTGAATGGAAGTAAACCATGAAGAGGTGTGTCAATAGAAGGTGCTTTGCTGTCCAGATCAAAAATACAGTGGTTGAATAAGCCTACCATTCTATCTTCATCTGCTGAACCCTGGTACACATTTTTCAAGTTTCTTAATCTTTCTGTGTATAATCCGGCAATCCCTTTTCTTGTTAAAGTTCCGATGTCACCACCTGAACCTTTCACCCACATTACCTCAACATTTTCGTTGGTCAGCGGATCTTTTTCGATGGTTTTACAGCTTGTGTTACCTCCTCCATAATTGGTAATTCTTAGGTCTGTCCCTAATATGTTTGAGCGGTATAAAAATAAAGCCACCTGATCATTTCCCAAAGATGCTGCTTTGTTTTCATCCCATAAATAGTCTACGTATTTGAATGTTTTTACTTTTTCCATTGTTTGTCTTATATTTCTAAATTTTAACCAAAATTAGATCGTAATATTTTTTACAGCATCCCGTACTATACTGGTAAATACCATATTTAAAGATAAATTAACGTTTGAATTTTTTACTGACATTTTATATTGAGCTTCGTCTGTACTTTGATTTTAAATTGCAAAAGTCACAAAGATTAATACATAAATTATTTAAGTTCATCAATAAACTATAAATAAAAACACATAAGCTTTTAAAACATCTCTGATTTTTGTCCATTTACAGGCTTTTGCAGATAATTCTTAATTGTTTAAACAGGTTAAATGCTTTTAAGTTTAAATTCTCAATGTTTAAGGCAGGGATTAATAGCCCGGCAACTGGCTCAGATTTGGGTTATCCACCAATGGATGACCGGCAGAAGCCGCTGCAAAAGGCAATAATTCTGTTTTATTGGGTACAAATCCGTAGAAAAGACCGTCTCCTCCACCTTCGATCCAGTTCGGGTATGTTCCTCCGTTTTCAGCAAAACCGGTTGGTTTGGTATAGATAATATTACCGATCTGCAGTACATTAAACCCTCCTGTAAATCCTACCGCTTTTCTGGCATTTCCGTTAAAA
This sequence comes from Chryseobacterium populi, assembly GCF_000282115.1. Lineage (GTDB taxonomy): Bacteria > Bacteroidota > Bacteroidia > Flavobacteriales > Weeksellaceae > Chryseobacterium > Chryseobacterium populi. The sequence goes on along the minus strand of NZ_AKJY01000041.1, from coordinate 22,149 downwards.
GTACTTGTATAAGCCTGGAACATGTTGGCTGGATACCATTTGTCATCCGGAGCCACAGTTTGGCCGTGTGCTGTAACTATATTGGCTAATGCGGTCTGATATGCCTGTAGAGCAGTGGCAGTACCGTTTACAGGAACATTAGTTGCTACAGCAATTTCCGTGGGAGCAGTTAATTCAACATAAGTAACTGCTAAGAACGGATCTCCGTAGACCTGTGCATTCTGATGGTATTTATACAAACGGTAAACCGGGGTATTCACAAACTGGCCTGTACGGTTTGATAAATTTTTCATCGCCTGTCTTGTCGCTTCAATTTCGCTTGCCAAACGGTTCATTCTGATCAAATCTGTACGAAGATTAAATTCTCCTGCAAATTCCCATTTACGCTCCTGAACAATAGCAGTTTCAAATGCCTGCTGACCAGATGGCACAGGTACATTTCCGATTCCTGCCCGGTTTCTTACCTGCATTAAGGCAGCAGTTCCCGCAGCAGTTGGCCCTCCGTTCAAGTAATTTTGAGTTTCAGCATACATTAATAAAACATCGGAATATCTTAACAATGGAATATTTAAATTACGACCGTCTGCAGCCTGTGGCTCCACACACCATCCGATTCTGAATTTACCCGGCATAATACATGAGTATGTTGTTCCTACATCTACCCATTTGTCACTTGCATTTCCATTATTTAAGAAATAAATACTATACGAGGTACAAGAAACATCTCTGCGCGTATCCCCTGTATTGAAAGATAAATAATAGCTGGGTAATATAAACTGTAGAGCTTTACGGGAGCCGTAAGTTCCAGCACGTGAACCAGGATGTGCATAAACTCCAAAAGCTGAGTTTGTATTGGCACCATATTCAGCAATTTGCCAAAGGATTTCCGAATTGGTTGCAGAGAACTTTCTCTGACAGAAGTTGTACCATAAATATTCAAAGCCACTTTTTCCGCCCTGCGCCTGAACCAAAGAGTTCGTTCCTCCATTAATGATCGCGGCACAGGCATTATCCGCAATCTGGTACAATTGCTGAATTCTATTGTTATCACTACGACGCGACATCATTGCCCCACTTCCGGTATTCAGATCCCAACGAAGAGAATACCCTGCTGCATAAAGAGCAATTCTCGCCAATAAGGCATTGACTCCTTGTTTTGTTAACCGTTCTGTTGTAGTATATCCACTTTGAGCAAAATTTGGAATATTCCCTGCAGATTCCTGAAGATCAGCAATGATACGATCATAAATTTCATCCCTTGAAGTACGTTTTGGATATAATGTATTCGGGTCATTCGGATCCATCTCATCCAGAGGTTTAAAAACAGAAGGAACGTCTCCGTAAACACGAATTAAATTATAATAACAAAATGCACGGATGGCTTTAACTTCAGCCAATAAGGCATCACGTTTTGAGCTTGCTTCCATTTTGCTTAATCCGCTGACTGCAATATTTGTTCTTTCAATAACGGCATACATCGCAGAGTAAATCCCTGTTACCGTATTCGGAGTATAAGCATCATATTGATAGTTCGCAATATTATATTTGGAATTATTGGTAGAGCCATCTTCTGAAGAGTGCGTTACTGTATCGCCGGCTCCTAACTGATAATACATTTCAGTTGGAACTATACCTCTGTAGCAGCCCAGAACAAACATCTCTGCAGTATCTATATTTTTAAATACAGATTCTGTATCCAATGAATTGTAAGCCGGCTGATCCAGAAAATCATCGCTGCATGAATTCATCACTAAAACAGCCACGAAAATTGAGGGAAGAACTACTAATTTTCGTAAAAATACAGGAGTATTATATATATTTTTCATGATTTAAATATTACATATTAGAAAGTTAAATTAAGACCAAGTACATAGCTTCTTGAACGAGGATATGTAGAACTGTCATACCCGGGTGTAACAGTCACCCCGCTTGCTGCAGAAACTTCAGGGTCGTAGCCCGAATAGCCTGTAATTGTCGCCAAATTATTAATGGTAAAATAGATACGGGCATTGGACAGCATCACTTTATTTAAAAATTCTTTAGGAAAAGAATATCCTAATGTTACCTGGGCAATTCTCAGATAAGAACCGTCTTCTACATAGTATGATGATGGGTAGGCAATATTTGAAGTGTTTGTATTGCTTAAACTCCAAAGGCTTGAGCCTTCATTTGGATTCAGTTCTTTTAATCTTACTAAATTAGTTGTTGCCTGTCCCGTATTAGGATCGATCAGATGATAATAATTGTTTCCGAATTCTGAAGGAATATTCTGAAACATGGCGTATGGACTTAAACTTTGTTTAGTAGCATTATAAATATCATTCCCAACGCTAAATTTCATAAATACAGCCAGGTCAAAGCCTTTGTAAGAGAAATTATTACTGATTCCCCCGATAAAGTCCGGCGTACCGTTTCCGATCTTCTGCATTCTTCTTGTAAACTGATCTCCTGCTTCATTATCAGCAGCAAATTTCATATCACCCGGTTTAGGAGTTCCGGTTGCAGGTTTTACAACGCCCGGCTTTAAGGTTAATGATCCGTCCGGATTTTGGGTAAAATCGTCCGTAGTATAGATTCCCTGATAAATATATCCGTACATATCTCCTAATTCTTCTCCTACAGTTGCATAGTAGGTCACCATTCCCGTTCTGCTGCCTCCTACACTGAATGTTTTATTCAGTTGTCCGTTTTCAAGAGAAAGAACTTTAGATTTGTTGAAAGAAATATTAAGGTCTGTTGTCCATCTGAAATTTTCTGATTTTAAATTCACGGTATTTAATGTGAATTCCATTCCCCTGTTTCTCATAGAACCGATATTCTGATATTGTCTTGAATATCCTGAAGAAACGGGAAGCACACTTTCGAAAAGCATTTTGCTTACGTTATTATTATACCATTCGGAAGTTAATTTAATTCTGCTATTAAAAAAAGCCAAATCCACACCAATATTGGTTGTTCTCAGCTCTTCCCACTGAAGATCACGATTTCCCCAGTTTGTACTGGTAACATATGCCGGATATCCCTGCGTATTGTTTATCGGATAATCTGTAAGTAAAACATTGGTTCTCCATAAGTTATTAGCAACACCATTGTTACCTGTTACTCCGTATTCAATTCTTAATTTAAAATCATTAACGATTTTATCAATTTTATGACCCTGCCAGAAATTTTCCTGAGAAACACGCCATGCACCCGCTACAGATGGAAAATATCCCCAGCGAGAACCTTCTGCAAATTTTGAGGAACCATCCGCACGTATTGTTCCTGTAATTAAATAACGATTGTCATAATTATAATTCACACGGGCAAAATAGGAAAGTAAGCTGTTGCTTGATCTGTCTGTATTTTTATCAGCTACCGTTGCGTTGGCAATATCATCCAACCCGAAATTAGGATATGGGAATTTTGTAAGTCTCATGCTGCTTCCTTCGGATTCTTCATACCAGATTTCGTTTCCGATTAAAGCATTTACCTTATGTTTTTCACCAAAAGTTTTATTATAATTTAAAGTATTGGTGATCTGATAACGGAACGTTTCCGCATTGGCGATATTTCCGTTGATCCCTGTGTTTATAGGATCTGTAAGAAACGCACGGGAATTCTGATCTGAAAATGATGTTGATTTGCTGTTTGTCCAGCTATATTGTCCGGCAGTTCTCCACGTGAAATTTTTCAGGAAATCAAACTCGATACCTGCGTTGGCTACGAATGTTCTGGTACGTTTGTTTGAAGTTGAGGCCTGAGTTTCGATGTATGGATTTTCTGTATCAAAACCGGAATCCAGAGCCGAATAATCCGGGAAAGTCTGGGTATTGAATAACTGATCTTCTGTGAATAATGTACCTCCGTTAATAGGCTGAAGAAGGATTTTTTTCATTCCGGAATAAGCACCTCCCCCGTTTACGGAATTATTTGTAAACATTGTATTAAAGTCTACCCTTACCCCTTTATACAATTCTGAAGTGATATTGGCACGTAATGAATTTCTTGTTTCGCTATAATTTTGAAGCAAACCATCCTGCTTATTGTAATTATAACTGATGAATGCCTGCGTTTTATCATTTCCTGCAGAAACGTTCACATTATGGTTTTGGGTTACTCCTGTTCCTCCCAACATTCTTTCCTGCCAGTCGAGAGCATACGCAGATCCGTAACGGTTGGCAATTCTGTTATATGCTCCTGTATAAAACCCTGGTGTGTCTGTTCCTAAGCTATTATCAAAAACATTACTCCATTGTGTTGTTTTTCCCTGAAGCTGGGCCAGCTCATATTGATATTTCACAAACTGTTCCGAATCGGAAACCATATCCAGCTTCTTAGAAAGCATATCGAACGACATGAAGGTGTTGTAGTTGATAACTGTTCTTCCTTTTTTCCCACTTTTAGTTTTAATAACAATAATACCATTGGAACCACGGGCTCCGTAAATGGCAATGGCAGAAGCTCCTTTTAAAACATCGATACTTTCGATATCATTAGGATTAATCACATTCAAAGCGTTATCCAATTGGAAACCGTCTACAATATAAAGCGGATCAGAACTTTGAGTAATGGAAGAACCGCCCCTGATCGTAACGTTTGCACCGGCTCCCGGAGCACCACCTGCTGTCACGATATTCAAACCTGCGGCTCTTCCCTGCAGCGCCTGTAAAGCGTTCATTGCCGGTGTAGCCGCTAAATCTTTTGCAGAAACTGAAGAAACAGATCCTGTTAAGTCTGACTTCTTAACTTTACCATAACCGATAACGACTACTTCCTCAATATCTTTTGTGTTTTTCACAGTATCATTTACCGCCTTTTGCCCCCAGATAAAACTTGTTGAAAGCATAAATGCCGGAAAGACTATTCGCTTTATATTTTTGTGTTTAACTATTAAAGACATATATTAATTTTTATGTTACCAAAATACACCGTTACAAAAATTCGGGCATCCTGCAATATCCTGTATTGGAATATTCATAATTCATCATAATTAACTACAATATTTAATTTATATTCTAAAATAAATAACAAAATACTAATAAATCATTAATCATTCAGTAAAATATTTAACTAAACCGTGAATTAAAAACTCCCATTTTAAATAGACATTCTTTTTTTAGAGTAAAATTACTTCTCATAAAAAAAAGACACTGAAAAATCAGTGCCTTTAAAAGAGCTAGATTCTAACTCTGAAACTATATGAATGGATAATGTGAAATCGTTACATGAAGCACAAAAAAGCTTTATCTCAAAGAATTTCCGTAGCCTACCATCAGAATAGAAATAAATATTACAATCATTCCGACAGTAATGGTGGTAATGGTTTTTTTGGAAACCCCTTTCCATTCTTTAATGATAATTCCCCATAAATTAGCAATAAAAATAATAAATGCCATATGTAAAATCCAGGAGCTGGCACCATTTCCCATTTTACTTTCGCCCATACCGTAAAAGAAAAACTGTAAGAACCACATGGTTCCGGCAAGCGCACAGAAAATCAGGTTTCGTACAACCGGTACATTTCTTTTGGTGTAATCTGTATATGATTTATTTTTAATGGCTAAATAAAGACAGCCCACAAGATTGACTGCCATCCCGCCCCAAAGCACAACAACATATGTTACATTGTTTTGAAAAAGGAATTCTCCCTGCCCCGGATTTGCCGTTTTCCATAATTCATTGGCTACGATTGCCATTGGCTTTCCCGCTTCCAGTCCGAAGTTGAAACACGCACTTAAAACACCGGAAATGATGGAAACAATTAATCCCAGCCCGAATTTATATTCCGTTTTTATTTCTGCGCCGTGAGGATCTATTGAATCGGTTTGCAGCTCTTTTTCCTTCATCATCCCGGCTTTTCCACTGATGATGATTCCGATAACACAAATCAGAAGTCCCAGCAAAACAAACTGTCCCCATCTGCTGGAAAACAGCAAACCGATGTTGTCTTTTCCTGTTTGCGGAGAAAATTCATAATAAATAGAAGGAACGAGCGAGCCAAATACCATACAAAGCCCCAAAATAATGCTGCTTCCAAGTGCTACTCCCAAATACCGAACCCCCAAACCATAAGTAAAACCTCCAATTCCCCACAAAGCACCAAACAAAAATGTCAGCCCTAATATGGAAGAGCTTTCATTCTGAATAATTCCCCAAAAATCAGGAATGGTAAGAAATGCAGCAAGCGGCGGGACAATGATCCACGAAAAAATTCCGCCTATTAACCAATAGGTTTCCCAGGACCAACCTTTTACTTTTTTATAGGGTAAGTAAAAACTCCCTGAAGAAAAACCTCCTAAAAAGTGAAAAAAAACTCCTAATAATGCATTCATAATTTTATCTTATGGATTGAATTTGAAAATTAATACTATGAAATCGATTGCGCATCTTGTAGTGTCATGTTGTAATATTAATTCTTTTATCTTGAAATCGAAGATTCGATGTAGTCAAACAAAAAAATCAAAAATTCAAGACTTGGAATCATCCGTTAAAAATTAATTCTATTCTCTAAAAATTCTAAAACTTGCGCGATTTCAATATGAGTTCTTCGATTCAATATTAGTCTCGCGCTTCAAACAGTAGAATTTTCTTAACGCTCCTGCTTTCTAAGCCGATATTAAATCAGTGAAAATTAAATATTTGAATTGGTTTATTTTAATTGATAAACTTCACTTGCAGCAAGCAACAGACAGCCTAAACCATAATCTTCAAAATCAGGCTGTTTATCAACGGCAAGCGGCTGACCGTCTTTAGGCTCTTTTCCTGTTCCCTGAACCCAGCCCAAAAATCCATTCGGCTGAACGGAATCTTTTACAATCGCGTTCCAGGCTTTTACAACAACGGGGAAATAAGTTTTTTTATCAATCAAACCTTTGTTAATTCCATACGCCATTCCATATACAAACAGAGCGGTTCCCGTCATTTCTTTGCCTCCGAAATTGCCAGGATCATGCAGACTTGCATTCCAAAAGCCATCTTCCCTCTGAACAGGCAGCAAAGCTGATAACAGGTCTTTGTAATCCTGTAAATATTCTTTATAATGCGGGTCGGATTCCGGAGTGTCTTCCAGCGTACGTGCTAAAGCAGCAACTACCCATCCGTTTCCGCGGCTCCAGTAGCAGTCTTCTCCGTTGGGCTCGGTGTAAGGAGGAACGAAGCTTTTATCCCGCCACCAAAGCTTATCCTTAGGATTGTATAAGCCATTTCCTCCATGCTTATATTTTGTAAAAGCATACATTTCATAATTTTTATCGAAATACTTTTGCTCACCCGTAATTCTGCCTAGTTTCGTAAAAATCGGCATTCCCATTTGAAGTGCATCAATCCACCACCAATCATCCGATTTTTTGGATGCAATCATACTGTCCATCGAGGCTTTCACAAATTTTATTCTCTCCGGATTTTTTTTGCCATCAATTTCATAAAGATCAAGATATGTTTGTCCGCAAGCCTGATTGTCGGCGTTACGGGTATAAGTTCCACGCATCATATCCCAGTTGTGTTTTTGAGACCAGTCTATGGCATAATCGTAATATTCTTTTTTGGGATCTATCTTATATAAAGCCATCAGGCCTTCATAATAGACAGCTCTTGTCCACAGATTGCTTGGCCAGACTTTTTTGCCGACAATTTCCTTTCCCGCATCCGGCCATTTGTTCATGAAATATTGATTTGCCCTCTGTGAAACTTCCAAAACTTCTTTTTTATCCGGAAGATTCACATTCTTTGCATTCACTTGTTTTTGAAGTGAGCAAGAAGATAAAACTCCAAAAATCAACGCAAAAAAAGCGCTTCTCATTAGTACTTTCTTCATAATGATATCTATTTTTTTATTTTCAGTATAATTAGTTTAAATATTTGTTTAATTATAAACCATTAAGATATATTTAAGGCTTAACGGTATGAATATTTGGAGCAGGAACCTTTGAAACAGATTCATCCAGATAATAATCAGTATGAGGAGGCTGGTTGTAGCCTACATTCTGCCAAACAATGCTCAGCCGGTATTGCGGATTATGCATCAATGTGTACAAACGGTGCTTCGTCGGAATTGTCGAACTGAAAATCCGAAGCTCCTGATTATCTGAGGTTCTGTAAATCAATTCTTCCCGCCAGTCTCCAAATAAATCGGCAACCAAAGAAGGGTTTTTCTTGGTTCCGTTGTTTGATTCACATTGAAAATCTTCAGCATCAAAAATTAGATTCGATTTTTCTTTCATCCAATCCCATTTTGACACGGAAGTTCCGTCTAAAATTTCGCTTAAAAAATCTCCATCCCAATAAATTCCCATATTACAGGCAGGGTTTTTATTACTGATTTTTCTTCCTTTAGTATCATAAATGCCTTTCAGCCCGGCTCCTGCGGCCCAGGATTCCGAACCCTGATAACGAGGATCGATGTTTAAAGACAATCCTCTTCCCGGTCCCTGAAACTTGCCCTGTTTACTGTAAATTAAAGAAGGTAATTTCCATAAAACCTTTCCCGTTGCTCCTGCTCTGAAGTGCGCACCCGCATCATCAAACCTTTCCTGAATATCAAAAATTTCCAGTCCGGGATTTGAAGGATCCAGATCACCGACATGCAAAGCATCACCGTGACCAAAGCCTGTGCTGTTCAAGACTTTCCCGTTATCATCAACCGTCATTGCACCAAAGATAATTTCATCTTTTCCGTCGTTATCAACGTCGGCAATACTCAAATTATGGTTTCCCTGACCACGGAATTTTTTATTTTCTTCCGGGCTTTCTGTATCAAAAAGCCATCTCAAACTGAGCTTCTTATCTTTATAATCCCAAGCTGCGATTGCCGTTCGGGTATAATAGCCTCTCGACATAATGACACTGGGAGTTTTACCGTCCAGATAGGCAACTGCACCCAGAAACCGGTCTACACGGTTCCCTTTTGCATCACCCCAGGTTTCTATAAGCTGTTCGGAAGACGGGTTCAGGCTGTCTTGAAATCTTGGGACAACATAATTAACCGTATTAATTTCTTCACCTGTTTGTCCATCAAAAACAGTCAGGAATTCCGGGCCTGAAAGGATGAATCCGTTTTCATTCCTAAAATCTTTTCCAGGGTCTCCGATGAATTTTCCTTTACCGTCTCTGCTTCCATCTGCCGTTTTCATAACCACTTCTGCTTTACCGTCCTGGTCTAAATCGTACACTAAAAACTGTGTGTAATGTGCCCCTTCCCTGATGTTTTTTCCTAAGTTAATTTCCCACAACAACTTTCCGTTTAATTTATAAGCCTGAATAATGGGTTCATCCGTAAAGCCTTTCTGACTGTTATCCTTAGATTGCCCCGTTTGATGAAGGATAATCTCATACTCGCCATCACCGTCCAGATCGGCAACAGAAGCATCGTTGGGCGTATATCCGACCGGAGTTTTTAAAGGAATTGAAAAATAGGGTTTTTGATTAGCAACATATTTCGCAGAATCCTGATCAATGTACTGATATTGGGTATTGGATTTCACGAAATAAGTGTAATTCTTTGTTGTATCTGCTGTTGTATCTAAAAAACTGGTTTCGCTAAGCAAAGGTTTTTCGTTCAGTTTTTTACTTTTATTATTTTCAATACGGTATAAATCAAACTGAATATCCTGAGGTTCTGTCCCCAACAAACGCCAGCTCACAAAAACCCCTGATTCTGAGGGCATCGCGACAATTCCCCTTTTCAAATACTCCATTTTCCTCTGTGCTGAAAAGAGCTGTGAAAAAAGAACCGTCATTAAAATAAAGTTATATTTTATATTCATAATTCAGAATTACTTAAATTAATATAATTCAATCGATTGCGCAATTTATTTTGATATACTTCCCTTCATTTTTCATTCTATTTCGAATAATATAATGGAAATAACTGAATTTGCCCATCCAGTCCGGAAGGCTGAACTTTCCAATTGGAAGCATCAAAAGCTTTATAATCAATATTTACAAAATTGATCTCGTGATAATTACGCCATTGAATTTTATTCTGGTCCATATAACGGATTCTATTCGCCATCAAATTGCAAACTTCAATCTGAATGGTGTTTTTCCCTTTTTCCAGATATTTACCGATGTTGATTTGAAAAGGAATACTCCAGACAATCCCCGCTTCCTGACCGTTAACAATTATTTTTGCACTTTCATACAGCTTATCGAATTTTAAAAGATAATCGTCTGCTTTTTTATTCTTCAAATTTAATGTGGCTGTATAAACGCCGGTTCCCGAAAAACTCTGTGTTGCAGGATCTTCTGAAAAGTTCGTCCAGGGCTCTAGTTTTTTTAAATTCCTTGATTTTGGAAGTTCAGGGCCACCTTCTTTGAAAGTCAGTTGCCAATTTTGATTTAAATTGACAGGGGAACCTGCCTTCTCAGTATATTTCCATTTTGGGATTGAGGAATCTGTAGTCTCAGAATTTTTTAAAATTAAAGATTCCCCGGATTTCAGCTGAATTCTCACGGAATTATTCTGTGTTTCCGCCACTCCGAAATCTCCGGTTTCAGGATCCATGATCACGGTTTGATTTCCTGTATAATTTAAGGGTATAAATTGATTGATTTCTTTAGAATCATGATTGACAATGAAATAGTATTTTCCACCGTCAAACTGTCTTCTTACAAACTTCAGCCCGGTTTCCGTTAATTTTTCTCTTTGTATTTTCAAATATTCTAATCCTTTTTCTACATCAGAACTTAAAATAATTTTTCCTTTTCCAAAGCTTACAATTTTTATATTTTCTCCCTGATTCTGAAACGGGATCTGAGCCCATAAAGATTTTAGTTTTGCTCTTCTTTTTTCAACTTCAAAATTTCCGGGAATATCTTTTGGCTCATTTTGAAAAATAACCGAAGCACCGTTTTGGGCCAATTCAAGAATATTATTTAACGTAGTTTCCGGCAAATAAGTTAATTCAGGAATGATTAAAACCTGGTAGGAAGATCCTCCTTTTGCAGTCTGAATTTTCTGACTCTCAGATTTAGATCCACCAATCATTTTGTCAGAAATCATATCAAGAGAATAGCCCATTTTGCTCAGTTTTGTTAAATTCTCATACATCGGAGCTGGCTGCAACCATTTTTCCACGTTATGAACTTTAAAGGTTACATCTTTTCCTTTCGGATTGGCCCATTGATCATAAATTGGCCAGTACATCAACAGTTCGTTATCAGATTTCCCACTCTGCAGGACACTTTGAGTACGTGCAACATAAGAATTTAATCCGGTCAAATGCGGCCACATACTGTTTTCCGGAACAAAATTAACCGAAGCATAAAACAGCCATCCCGGAAAAGGAACATCGGCCGGCGTATACGTTGTACCGTGGTAAAAAACGTGATTAATCCCTGATAAAAAAATCTGCTCAACTTCTGGTTTTGCCTGCGACCACGATGTTTTAAAATGTTCCGTAAGCCAGGTAAAAGTTTCGTTTGAAATTAATTGTTTGCCTGTAACATTGGCTGCTGATGATGCAAATTTCAGCATATTGAAATCAGGAATATCTGATTTCTGAATATCTGCACTGTCTCTTCTCAGCCCAGGAATTTCAAAAATAGAGCTTCCGAAAGTTTCAGATTCCGGAATATCAACTGCAGCGTACAAATCCAGTAAATTTCCGGGTGAGCCATGCGCCTGATTGGTATTTTTTGAGTTTTTGGAATGGGCCCAGTCCGTGAAATCTTTGGTAAAATTATTTAAAATCAATTCACTCAAAGTTTCTCTGTAATCCGATTTTACTCTGCCGGCAATTTCACTTTCCTCATTGCTACCCAAATATCTGATGTACGGACTTAAATCATATCCTCGTCTTTTCTTAAATTCATTTTTAAAATCCGGTGTCCAATCGGCGTTGTAAACCTCATAACTGTCGTTAAAAAAAGAACGGATTCCATAGTTGGAATTTCCAAAAGCTTTATCAAAAGTTTTAAGATAATCTTTTGTTGCATCAGGTGAAAAATGGTCTAAGGTAAAGCCTTCACCACCCGGAGCTGCCCGTTTCACTTTTTGTAAAGTTTTACCTGTAAAAACTGCATAAACTGTCCATTTCCCGGAATCCGGTTTCCAGTTGAGAGAACCGTCGTTTGTAATTTTATCGGTTAAGACAATCGCTCTGTTTTTTTCGTTGTAAGCGGTTACAATATCTAATTTTATTGTTTTTAAATTCTTCTGTTTTTCATCCTTCAGGACAATTTTTTCTGACAATTCTTCACCTGATGAAATCGTGTACGTCTGAACAATCATTTTTGTGGCCGCTTTCTGTTCATCAACCTGCGGTCCACCAATTGGCCAGCCTGTCCCGACTGACATGTCAACTCCCATATTCAGGCTTTTGGCTTTGGCTGTTGTAAACTGAAGCATTTTCATCCATTCCGGAGAAAGATAATCAATATATTGATTTTCAAAGCCTTTAGCTCCATAAATGGGAACGATTTCTACGCCTCCGAAACCGGCTTTATTTAAAGTTGTCAGTTGTTTATCCAATCCTTTTTCATCGACAGCATTTCCCATCCACCACCATCGTGTCCACGGCTTTGTCGTTTCAGTGGGTTTGGGCCAGGGATTTTGTGCCGGAAGATTTCCGAACGCAAAACAAAATATGCCTACTTTTACTATAGATTGAATATTCATTTTTCTTATTTTTTTAGTTTCCATCCGGTTTTAAAGATTCCATAAAGACACTTTCCGGCCAATGGAATTTTTCGAAAGGATCAGGTTTATTTAAATCAAAACCCCTATAATTTTTGGAAACAAATTTACTCAAAGGTATCTTCTGATCGATAATACTTTTAACGACACATTTTGCCAGTTCATAAGCTCCATACGTATTAAAGTGAGTGTTATCCGCCAAAGCATCCGGCTGATTGGGATAAGAATTTGCAGGATAATAGACAAATGCTTTTTTAGAATTTTCCGGTCCCAGCGCTTCAAACAGCGTTTTACTCATTGCATTCAGGTCGATTAAATATACATTTTCTTCTTTCGCAATTTCCCGCATTGCATCGGGAAAATCATCCAAAGTATTGACAATCTTATTATTTTCATCAAAAATTCTTCGATTCATTGATGTAACTAAAACCGGAATTGCGCCCAATTGTTTTGCTTTATTAATCCATTTTTGCAATCTTTTTCTATAACCAGACGCTGTGCTATTCCCATATTTTTGGTCATTATGTCCAAACTGGATGAATAGATAATCTCCAGGCTTTATCTTGTTCCAGATTTTATCAATTCGGTGACGGTCTTCAAAGGCTTTCAAAGTTTCCCCGCTTTCGGCATAATTGGCAACAACAACTTCTTTCGGAACAAAAAAATAAGGCAGTATCTGTCCCCACGACGCCCAAGGTTCGTAGAGTGCATCTACCACGGTAGAATCTCCTGTAAGATAAATTGTTTTTGCTATTTTATTGGGTTGAATGATTATTGCCCAAACTTTTGGGGTTTTATCATTAAATTCAATTGTCAATAAATTGTCCCAATGTAAATATTTTCTTTCTCTTGGTTTAAGTTTAACAATTCCAATTTCAATTCCATCCTGATTACGAATAATGCTATCTTTAACGTGAACGGTTATTAATTTTTCGACAATTTCATCCTCTTTTGTTTTCACATCATCAAGCATCAAACGGCGGTTTTCTACACGAACTGTTGTTTCGGAAGTTCCTTTAGAATCACCTAAATTTAACTTAATATCATAATTTCCTTCCGGAATTATCACCGAAAAATAAAAAGGTTTTTCACTGGTGATATAATCTTCTGTCAAAGCATTTCCTCCCCTGTCGATTGATTTTAAGCCGGAAATATTCATAAATCCATAACCAATTTTCCTGTCGAATTCAGAATGTTCGGTGATGGGAATAAAACCATCCTGAGTTCTGCTTCCACCAAAATCAAATTTGAAAATGGTTTGTTGTGCAAACATTGATGAACAAATAAAAGCTGCTATAATTCCTGTCCAATTTCTCATAATCAATCGGTTAAAATATTGACTTCCGGCATTGTAAACTGCTTCTTTTCATCTCCTAAATCCGGTAGCCCGAAATAGAAATACAATGTTCTTTTAAATGTTCCGTTAAGATGATTCTGTTCACTTTCCGGTCCTAAAGATTCGGTTTTATCATTAATATTAAACGCCAAAACAGTTCCCAGTGGAGGAATTGCATCTAAAAATGAAATATTTCCTGCCGCCAACTTCGGGTAACCTTCTGCACCATAAATTCCATAAAAATCAAAGAGTCTTACAAACATTTTTTCCTCTTTTGTTCCGATGGTGATTTTCCCTTCTGCAGTATCTAACTGTAACCAGGCAACATCATCATAATATCCTTTGAATTCAGGATAAATCCAAGGCGAAGAACCCGTTCGTGATGAATTTTTCAAATTCTGCCAAACATTATAGGTCTGTCCTTGCAAGCGGTTTTTCCAAACGTGATATGGTCCTTTACCCAGCCATTTTGCACTGATGATATAATTTTCAGGATAATCAAAGCTTACACCGGCAAACGGATAATCTCCTACAAGAGAATATTCATAATTTAGTTCTAAAATTCCGTTTGAATTGAGCTTCCAGTTAATTTTTTTTCCGTCATTGTATAAGACTTCTATGACTTGATTTTTTGCTTCTGCAAATGATTTTATTGAAGATAATTCCATTTTCCCATTAACGAAAACCGGCCCGTTACGGAAGGTCATTTTTTTACCTTTTTTATCGATAACCATTGATTTCAATAAACCATCTTTTTTTCCAATTGAAAATTCTTTTTCATCTGATTTTAAAATAAATAAAGAATCATTTTCTACAACTGAAACCGGGAATTCTTTGATTAAGGATTTCGAAAATTGTTCTGAAATTTTTTCATTAGAAGTAATTTTCCAGGTCCATGTATAAATTTCTTTTCCGAAAGGATCCGTTGCAGTTAACAATAAAGCCTGACTTTTTTTCCAGCTTTGAGGAAGGTTTAAATGAATATTTCCTTTTTCTGTAGGCTTAATATTCGGAGACTGTAATTTTCCGCTTTGCAGAACATCAAATCCTGATTCGGAGGAATAAGGTGTTTTAAATTTCATCAGTTTCCATTCAAACTGACATTCATTTAAGTTGGTAAAATAATATTGGTTTTCTACAGAAATGACTCCATTAAAATCATTTGAAATCGTTTTAAGATCAATTTTTACCGGACTGTAAATTTCGCGAATTGCATAGAAACTTCCTTCTTTTTCGCGATGCGGGCCCACAACTCCATCCGGAGCATTGATGGCATTTACATCTATTTGATTACTGAGATCTGTTCTCACTAAACCTTCATCGGCAAACGCCCAGATAAAACCTCCGGCACCTTTTTTGGAATTCCAGTGCAGCTCCCAATAATCAGCTAAAGAAGTCCCGCCACCACCGTCATCCTGTGCATGCAAAAATTCGGTCGGCATATAGATATTCTCTCCTTCAAGGATTTTTTGTGTACTGTAATAATCTTCGTAATGGTTGCAGTCGATTCCGTTGAAGGCGTTTCCAGGCTTATGATGAGCGTGAATTACAGGGCGATTGGACAAGTCATATTTTCCAAATTCTGTATCCAGATCAAAATTATGTCCACCTTCATTTCCATTACTCCAGAAAATGACTGAAGGATGGTTAACATCTCTTGTAACCATCTCCATGACGAGCTTTTTACCAACCTCAGTACTGTATTTTTTTTGCCAGCCGGCCAGTTCATCCAAAACATACAAACCTAAAGAATCACAAATTTTTAAAAATGATTTATTCGGTGGATAATGCGAGCATCGAACGGCGTTCATATTCATTTCTTTGATGAGCTGAACATCCATTAAATCTATATTTTTGTTGACCGCCCGACCAGTTTCAGGCCACCAGACATGACGGTTGATGCCTTTCATCTTGATTTTGGTTCCGTTGATATAGATTCCGTCGCCTTTTCGGATTTCAATGGTTCGGAAACCGAATTTCTCTTCGGTTTGGCAGATATTTTTTCTGTTTTTATTTAAGCTAAATTTCGCTTTGTATAAATTCGGCGTTTCTGCTGTCCAAAGTTTTGGATTTTTAACTAAAAATTGAATTTGTTTTAAAGTATCTCCTTTTTGAATTCTAATCTGGGACTCGCCAACGAGAATATTTTTAGCATCAAATAATTCAACTTTTAAATTATTGACAGTTTGGCATCCTTTTAAATGTATATTTGAACGAAAAGTCCCGTCAGCCTTAGCCTCGATGGCTGTCCATGAAATATTTTCTTTTGGATTGGCTTCCAGATAAACCGGACGGAAAATTCCTCCCAAAACCCAATAATCTGCAAGACGTTCTGCATTATTAACGGATTTATCAGCTGACATTTTGGAAACTTTGACTTCGAGAATATTCTCTTTTCCGAATTTTAATTTATCTGAAATATCATATTTAAATTCATAAAAAGCACCCTGATGAATTTCGCCTGCAAGTTGTCCGTTAATCTTCACTTCAGTATCCGTCATTGATCCTTCGAAAACGATGTTGACCGATTTTCCTTCCCATGAATCCGGAACTAGAAATTTGTGCTTAAATAAGCCCACTTCATCATTAAATTTAAAATTTTTACCGTAAGTCACATAATCTCTTCCGTAATTATACGACCCAAATCCCTGCTGTTCCCATTGTGAAGGAACCTGAATTTTGTTCCAGCTTCCGGATTTTCGTCCACCGCTTATCCAAAAATCCCATTCTTTGGTATGCTCAGAATCCGTACCGCTCAGGAACTGAATCTCCTTAGATTGAGAATGCAATAATTGTGAGCATAAACATAACAAAACAAATATTTTGGAAAAACATCTCATTTTACGGCAATGTCGGAATCATCTTTTTTGTCGTATGATATGTCTAAAGAAGCAGCCTGGGCAACATTTACTTTAATTTTTTTCAAATTTTTAATGGCATCCAAATTTTCCTCTTTGGGTTTTAACGCTTTTATCTTTAGGTTTTCCAACGTGAAATCTGTCAAATCATACAAGTCTGATTTTTCAATATCGAATGCCGTTTCACAACTGATGTCTATATTTTTTATCAGAATGTTATTTGCTAAAGATTTTCCAGGTCTCTCTTCCCCTTTTAAATCAAAAAACTGACTCCAGCCTTTCACATACAGGAAAGTTTTAACATTTCCCGTAATATTTTCAACCGTAAGATATTCGTAGTGTTGAGGAGTATCGGGTCTCATTTTAAGATGTAACAGTCTCGAAGCATCTTTCACTTTTGAATTACGCAGAATTACGTTATAATTGTGGATTGATTCGCTGCCACAAGTCAGGACACTGTGACAAAATCCAAAGCTGTTATCTTCGATGATAATGTTTCTGTTTTCCCCATTTTCAGAGGTTTTATCTGCTTTCGGACCTTTTCCGCCTTTCAGTGCAATGGCATCATCGTTCACTGACATATAGCAATTTTTAATCAGGAAATTTGTGCAGGCATCGATATCAACAGCATCTGTACTTGGTGCTTTCACCGGTTCTTTCGGTGCTAAAATTGTCAGGTTTAATAATTTTACAAATTCACTCTTATAATAGTGAGTACTCCAGAAAGGTGAATTTTTTACGGTAATTCCTTCAATCTGAACGTTTTTAGAATTTGAAATATAGATGATTCTTGGTCTCATCTCATCCATATTCGTGCACTTGGGATTCCACTGGCGTCTTTTCCAGAATGCTTTCCAAAAACGCAATCCGTTTCCATCCAGCGTTCCTTTTCCTGAAATGGTAAAGCCATCCAATCCGTCTGCATTGATTAATGCCGGAAAATATTTTAGAGTCTGCCCTTCCATTCTTGTTTCTACAACCGGATAGTCGCTGATATCATCGCTTCCTTTTAATTTCGCACCATTCTCCAAATACAAATGTGTTCCCTGCTTAAAGAAAACAGAACTGATCAGGAATGTTCCTTTTGGCACAATAATGACACCGCCACCATTTTTAGCCGCCAGGTCAATGACTGCCTGAACCTGTTTTGTCTGCAGAACCGCGCTGTCATTTTTCACCCCATTATCAGTAAGAATATATTTTTTTCCTAATTTATTAATGTCAGTAGGCTTATTTTCTTTAAACCACTTGGGAATTTTAGTGCCGTCAGGGAACTTATCCTGGCTTTTTACGCCTGATGAAAACAAGAGGAGCACAAACAGAGATAAAAAAAATTTTGATATATTTTGAGATTTCATAATTTATTTTTTATTGTAGAACCTGATTTTTTATTAATAAAATTAGCACTCAAAAAAATGACAAAAATAAAGGAGTATCATTTAAATAAAATGTATTCCGTTTCTTTTCATAAAAAATCAGCAAATAATTTTCAATCGTTCAACGAAAATTATTCTTTCATTTTATTTTCATAAAAATATACATTTTGAAAGCCTACACTATCCTGCTCTTTCATGTTGACCGGCTCTGAATGATTTCAATACCTACAAAATTTCAATAATTTTTTAATTAATGCAATCGGTCACTCAAATTTTCTGTCTCATTGCAGAAGAAAAATCTTTTAAAACATGAAATTAAACTTTGACAATTCTTATTTAATAGTAATTTTAAAATTACTATTCAGGTTTTCCCCTGAAACATTGAGTATATAATTTCCCGAGGTTCTTTTGTCTGCAACATTCAGTTTAAAGATTCCGTTTCCATCAGCATTAATCTTTTCTTTGACAATAATTTTTCCCGTCAGATCGATAATTGTTGCTGTTAAACTGGACTTTTTATATTCCGGAAGCTTAATGGAAATCAGGTCCTTTGCAGGATTTGGATATACTGTTCCGACATTTTTGCTGATACTGAATTCATCATTGCCCAACACGGCCTGATTGTACAAAGCATATACTTCCGCCGGAGATAACGCATAATTGTACATCTTAAGTTCATCGAATGCACCTTTATAAGGAGCCGGAGCATTGGAAGCTGATAAAAATTCAAGCTCACCAATATTCCCGATGATCAGATCACTTGCTTCACCAATACCTGTAACCGCAGCTTCATCTCCTTCGGTGCTTAAAGCGCCATTGGTGTAAATTCTCATTTTATGCGCAGCAATATCTCTCTGAATCACGACATGTACCCAGTTATCGGTAAAATAATTGGCAATAGGTGATGTAATTTCCTTTTTCGTAACGTCATCATCGATAGCGTAACGAAGCTGACCTCCTTTGATCTCTACGTTGAAACGTTTACCGGTGGCTCCTGTTGTGGTATTTTTAGTGAAAGAACCTTTACACAATACATATAAACTTGTAGACGAAGACGGAATCATGCTTGTTAGAGCTTTCATCCAGAAGGACACGGTAAAAGAATGATTATCAAATAAAATCTGGTTCTGATGAGGAATACTGGCTATGTACATATTATTGGGTGAAGTTGCCAGATCGAGGGCGTTATTTTCTTTCCCGGGTACTCTTACATTGGCATTATCATAGGCTGTATCTAATATTCCATGATTTGCAAAAGACGTTATATCTGCAATTTGAGCACCTGTGGAAGGAGCCTCTGCGAATGGCCAGTTCCCGACAAGACCCGGTGTCAATGTACGAAAAGTCCACACATCTCCTGCAGTAATACCAAGAGCATTATCAGCATCAATTCTCCAATAGTAATTTGTTGCCGGATTTAAATTAGCAAGCTGATATGATGGTGTAGCAGAATAAGGTACAGTAGCAACATTGCTTAAATTTAAAGGATCTGTTCCAAAATAAACTGAATATGTTGTTGTATTTGAACTGCCATTCCATTTTAAAAGCAGATTTCCACCACTCAACTCTACATTGTTATTACCCGTTGCAGGAATCGGATTGATTGCTTTTGCAGGAGCTGACGGAATCGGGGGTGTCGTTACAGACGTATTTGATGTGTAAACCGAAGATTCTGATGCATTTGTTGCTTTAACTCTATAATAATATTGAGTATTAGATATTAAACCAACTTCATTATAACTTGTTGTATTCGCGCCCAGTGTTGCAATAACTGAAAAAGTAACTCCATCAGTAGAACGCTCTACTATATAATTAGTTTCATTGGTAGCATTGTCATTCCAGTTGACCGTTAAAGAACTGGAAGGTGAAGCTCCTGTTGTTGTGACAGCATTGGTGAAATTCACATTTGTGGGCGGAATAATAAAATCCGGAGGAGTTGTATTGGGTAAACTGTTAATATAAACCTCAATATTCAGATACGGGGCATGTGTTGTGCTTACTGCCAAAGCATCGAACCCACTAGGATTCAGACCATTAGCTATTTCCCATGCGTCCGGCATACCATCATTATCCGTATCCAAAGGAGCCGGCGCACCATAAACGTGTCCTGCACCACCATTGGTAAATCCAAATTGAGTTGTTAAATCAGTCTGTACATATACATAAGTAGCTGTTGTACCTTTTGACAGTAAATCTGAAATCATTAAACCATCTACCTGATCACGTCTTGGATAAGATGCTCCTACACCTGTAACGATTTTATCGTACGCCTCCTGAGCGGTTAGTGTCGGGCTTTTCATCGGATAATTGTACGGGCCGACCATTATTGCTGCCGGATCCCCTACAGGATATCCCGTTAAGTTTTGAGGGACTGCAGTTCCATCCAATACTCCGTTTTTATTGTTATCAAAATAATTCCCGGAACCGTACAGATTGAAATTGGCATTTCCTACGCTGAAAGGTGTGGTAACCGTACTACTTGTATTTGGGCCTCCGATAAAATAATTGTTGATGATATTGGCAAAAGAGCTTCCCGCCGAATCACCGCCCATAATATATGCCTCTCCGGATTGGGTGTGTCCATATGTATTTCCATAGTTACCCCAGTTGTAAACTACATTATTGACAAACTCATTGATCCCTTTTATTTTGTTATTACGGGTTTTATTACATATATATAGATTTCCGATTAGACTGATCTTCCCTCCCGTCGGAGGTTGCATTAATCCTCCCGCAGAATGATTATGACGGTGCATTCCTTGTCCTATAATAGAATTCTGAATCGTTATATTATCGGGACTTGTCCCGTTATTATCCCAGTTAACGGAAAATACCTCGTCCGTTCCCCAGGTGAAAGTCATGTGATCTAAAATAATGTTAGCCCCGTTGGCTATTCCTGATGCATCCTGATTTTGAGATGTCCCGCCATAACGGATACGAAGATACCGAGCAATTGTGTTATTGGCTCCGGTAAATGAAACTCTTGGGCCCAAAAATACAATCCCTTCTCCGGGCGCAGTTTGTCCGGCAATCGTGGTATTAGCTGCCACAGCAACAACTGACTGTAAATTAACAATACCTCCCACTTTAAATATAACAAACCGCCCCGGCTGGCTCACCGCATCACGGAATGAACCGGGGCCGCTGTCATTTAAATTGGTAACCAGATAAACCTGAGGATTTGCAGCACCTCTTGCTCCCGTAGTATATCTTCCAAAACCGGTTGCTTCCGGGAATGCCAATATCTGAGCACTAAAATCAACAGTGGATAATGCTAATCCACAAAACAATAAAGATTTAAGAGCTGGCTTAAACAGTAAAGATTTATTTTTCATAAATATTAATTTTGTGCTAACTAATCTATCCACAAAACCAATAATGAGCATCCTGCCCCGTCCTGCTGATCTCTATATCAAGTAATTACAAAAAAGATTTTATTTAAAGACTTCTACAAGTGTAAGTTTTCTCTCTGTAACACTTAAACAATTTTGCACAGACTCCTTCCAGAAACCCATTTAGTTGTTTTGATTGGGGATTGTTGCCGGATATTTTTCCTAATTTTATATTCCAGTGTAAAGTCTTTACAATTTGCCCCGTTGAAATTTCATTCCGTTTACCACCAACTGTAATTCGCATATAAATAGTTGACATTTCAGGATTGTTCTTCATTTTTTTTGCATAGAACAGCAAACTGTAGGTTTGCATAGCTTTTAATGTTTAAAGGTTAGTAATATATTCTTGAACCTTTAGACCTGCAAGATGTTCAATCGATGAACAGGCTGTTTACTGTAAATTCGGTGAGTAGGAAAATAGTTTCAAGCTACTCACCGAATTACTCACTTTCAGTTTGTTTTTCTTTGCTTTATTTTGATTCTTCAAAACAACAAAAAAGCCTTTAAACACTAAGATTTAAAGGCTTTTGATTTTATTTGTTTCTCCAAATGGCGGAGAGTGAGGGATTCG
>NZ_AKJY01000040.1 GCF_000282115.1 Chryseobacterium populi | reverse complement strand
TTAACAAACTAAATTTAATAATTTTAATTTGTCTGAAAAACAGGGAAGTCTACCCTATTTTAACACGGATGCAGATGTTGGAATCGGTTTATTTTTGTAGAAATTTTCAAGATTGTATTTTGCGGATTTACTCCCTAATTCATAAGCTTTTAATAAATAATATTCTCCTATTTTGCTATCTTTTCTATAACCATTCTCATCACTTATTCTTAATAAAATTGTATAAACATTTTCATAGGCAAGAGGATAATGTTGTTCTTCCGCCATTTTCATGGCATAGTAAAGGAATTCTTTTTCATAACCGTTTGTAGTAAATATTTTGAGTGATTTCAAATAAGCAATTGTATCCCCTTTTTTAATGGCATCATTCAAATTTTCTTTAATTGTATCATTGTTTATATCAAATAAAACAGGTTCAGACGTTATATTGTTTTTGTCTGCCATAATTTCTTTTCCTTCTTGTTTACAGCATATCAAACTGATTATGCAGCCAAGAACTATGATAATTTGATTTATCTTCATTGTACTTAATATT
Source organism: Chryseobacterium populi (assembly GCF_000282115.1). GTDB lineage: Bacteria > Bacteroidota > Bacteroidia > Flavobacteriales > Weeksellaceae > Chryseobacterium > Chryseobacterium populi. Next base: position 8,980 of record NZ_AKJY01000040.1, on the reverse strand, counting down.
TATTTTATAAAATCTCTGTATGGTTGATGTTGTATTATTTTTCCATTAAGGTAGACTTTAACCCAGCCCCAATTATCTGTAGAATCCTTGAGTCTATTAATCATAGGGAACCCAGGAGTGTTAATATTGTAGGGTATCCATTTTTCAAAACCTACTACTATTGTTTTTGGATGCTTCAATGATATTTGCTGTGCAATAGATACTATTTTTCCTTCATCATATCCAGACAAACAAGAGTAAAGAAGAAGCATTGATTTTTCCATTTTATCCACATTTTTCCAACGGGGATTTTTATTAACCATTACTTTGTCAAATGAATTAGCATCCCTCAATAAATTATCTCCATCCCATATACCACCTTCAAAACCATGTCCGAAAACTCTAAAAATACCATCTCCTTTAGTCATTCCGAATTTCTTCTGCATTTCTTTAAACTTCTCATGGAAAACTTTTTCATCTGATTTTCCAAAGAAGTTCACAGGCTCTTCATCATTGTCATTTCCAAACTGGGAAAAATCAAACTGTCCAAAATCCGGAGTATAAATCATATTCATGGCTTCCTGGTATTCCGGAGAGTCCCTTATATCCGGCTCCTTTGAAAAGACACCTCCACCGGTCATCATATCATCACTGGTAAGAGGATCTTCCTGTCCCAGCCACGCGGCGATACTGGCTCTGCTTCCTGTACCTCCATGCGAATAATAATCCAACATACCCCCGGGAGCATAAAATATTTCAACAGTACTGCTTGGAGCTACCGCTCTTTTCCCATCCGGATCTATAAAATTGACAGGATTATCAAAAGCATAATTATAGGTGGTCCATCTTCTGGAGGTTTCAGCCAGAGGGTCTATCACGCCCCATCTTGCAATATCAGCCATGTACATCCTGGCTCCGTAATCGCTCCATCCGGTTTCCTGCTGCAGCTCTTTACCATTATACTGGTATTTGTACGCGGGATTTCCGTTCAGAGCATTATAGCCTTCATGTTTTAACCCGAAAGGATAATAATTGTTTTCTTCAAGAACTTCTGCGCTGCTACCATTATAAAAGTAGCTCAATCTCACATTTCCCAAATGGTCTGTATAATTGTAAAAATAGAGCATTGAATTTCAATGCTCTATTTTTGCTATTTTTCTAAAACTGATTCTGAAGTAGGAACTTTCAGACCTTTATTTAAATACTTTTCATTCACGACTTCTTTAGCATCTTTATTCCCAACTTCATAAGCTCGTAATAAATAATAATCTATCAAGTTTGTATTGGTTTCCAACCCATTTTCATGATTTAAAAATCTCAGAAAGTAATGAGTATCAAAATATGCTTTTCCATATTGATATTTATTCGCCATGGTCATTGAATAATATAAAAATTCTTTTTTGTAATGATAAATTGCAAAATAATGATATGCTTTATTATAAGATAATGTATCTCCTTTTTGCAAAGCATTTTTTAAAAGAGTATTAATAGAATCATTAGGAATAAATCTATTATTTTCTGAGTTCACAATATCTTCATTTTTTTGTTCTGTAATAATGTGCTCTTTTTTATTACATGAAAAAGTTGATAATAGAAAAATACTTAAGACTATTGATTTAAAAATCTTCATTTCAGTTATTTTATATAGTTTTTAAAAAGCTCTTTATGAATAATTTCGCCATTTTTAAATATAACGATATACCCGTTTCCATCTCCTGTATTAGGCGAGAAGTTTATTTTGCTCATACCAGAATTTTTTTGTCCATAATCCACATATGAATCAAATCCAACTACGGTAAGGTTTGGGTGTTGTTTTGAAATTTTTCTAGCAATTGCACTTGACTTTCCAGTTTTTTCAAATTCAAATCCAGAGAGACAGGAATAAAGAAATAATATTGGATTTTCATATTTATCTATATTTTTCCAATTTTTATTTTTTGCCCCCATGACTTTATCAAATGTTTTCGCATTCCATATCTCTTGTTCATCATTCCATATCATACCTGTATCACCGTGTCCATAGACTCTGAAAATACCATCTCCTTTGGTATTTTTAAACTTACTAAACTGTTGCTCAAATTTATCACGAAAAACCTGATCATGTGAATTGTTTCCAAAGAAATTCACAGGCTCTTCATCATTGTCATTTCCAAACTGAGAAAAATCAATTCCCTGAAAGTATTGTTGCCGTGGTAAACCAAGGAAATCCATTACCTCATCGTAGGTAGCTTCTGTACCTAAGCCTATTCCAGCCCCACCGCCAGTGTCATTATTATTAAACTTAGTTAAAGGATTTTCTTCACCTAAAAACTCAGCAAACGAGCCAAAAGTAGAAGCACCACCACCTAGCATATAACCTAATGCACCACCTGTAGGGGTGTTCCATTCCCAGGTATTGGGGGCCATCGCTTTTCTACCATCCGGATCAATGAACATCATAGGGTTGTTTAAGGCATAATTGTAAGGATTAAACCTTCTTGATGTTTCTGCCAAAGGATCAATTACTCCCCATCTTGCGATGTCAGGCATATACATCCTTGCCCCATAATCGTTCCAGCCGGTTTCTGTTTGAAGCTCTTTGCCGTTGTAGCCATAGTTGTATGTGGAAAAATTCAGGATATTACTTTCCTGTTTTAATCCAAACGGGTAATAATTATTTTCTTCAATCTCTGCACTGTTTTTACAAAAATATATTTTTTCTTTAGGAAATAGATACATCTTAAATGAGATAATAATTCCAGCTTTGTAAGCAATATTTTTTTGTCTATGACCTATATAAAATATGATTATTATCCTATTTCGAGCAATATACTGAAGAGGATGTCGGGATTTTCTTTCCTTTCTCTGTATAAATATAGTTGACTGATGATTTTGCTCCTTCATCTCCCATTTCATATGCTTTTAATAAACAATACGAAGCATATTGACTATTATATGCTAGTGGATCCTCTAAAGTAAAATCAAGAATATTGGTTATATCTTTGTAAGCTTCTTTATAATTGTTCTTTTCAGCCATCAATATTGCATAATACAAAAACTCTTTGGAGTGACCACTTGTTATGTATTTTCTACGAGATTTAATATACATAATAGTATCATTTTTAAGAAGCATATTATTTAAATCTTCTTGCAATTTAGTATCATTAATATTTAGAGAGTTAGTATCAGTAGCTACTTTTTTATTCTCAACGCTCTCTTTTTTATCATTATTCCTTTTTTTCTCTGTTTTAGAACAGCTCTCAAAGAAAAAAAATAATGGTATCACAAATAATAAGTTTTTCATTTTATATAGTTTAAATATTTATTTAAAATTTGGATATTTTTTAAGAAATTGATTGTATCTATAACCTGTCAAATATTCTCCATTTTGATAAAAAACAATTCCTCCTCGACCGTCACCAGAATTTTGAGCTGCATTAACATTTTTAATTCCATTCGCTTTTGGGTCATATGTTACAAAACCATTAAATGCAATAACCGTTAGATTAGGATGGGCCTGAGATATTTGTTTACCAATAGCGTCATTTTGAACAGTGCTCTGACCTGATAAACAAGCAAATAAAATCAGAATTGGATCTTTCATTTTGTCTACATTCTTCCAGTTTGAATTCTTAGACTTCATAATAACATCAAATTTTTTAGCTGTATCAACAGCATATCCATTTTCGTCAACCAAATATCCAAAATTTCCATGCGCATATACTCTAAAAACACCATCTCCTTTGGTATCTTTAAAAAGTTCATACATTTGCTTATAAACCTGATGGAAAACTTTTTCATCTGATTTTCCAAAGAAGTTCACAGGCTCTTCATCATTGTCATTTCCAAACTGGGAAAAATCAAACTGTCCAAAATCCGGAGTATAAATCATATTCATGGCTTCCTGGTATTCCGGAGAGTCCCTTATATCCGGTTCCTTTGAAAAGACACCGCCACCGGGTCCCATCATTTCTTCATTTGTAAATGGTTCACCTTGCCCTATCCACGCCATTATACTGGCTCTGCTTCCTGAACTTCCATGTGAATAATAATCCAGCATACCTCCGGAACAGTAAAAATTTCAGCCGGGCTGCTTGGAGCTACCGCTCTTTTCCCATCTGGGTCTATAAAATTGACAGGATTATCAAAAGCATAATTATAGGTGGTCCACCTTCTGGAGGTTTCAGCCAGAGGGTCTATCACGCCCCATCTTCCAATGTCAGCCATGTACATCCTGACTCCGTAATCGCTCCATCCTGTTTCCTGCTGTAGCTTCTTTACCATTGTACTGATATTTGTACGCGGGATTTCCGTTTAAAACATTGTAGCCTTCATGTTTTAGCCCGAAAGGATAGTAGTTGTTTTCTTCAATGACCTCTGCTGCTGTTTCTAGCGAAACTTATTTTATAAAATTAGAGTATTGAAAGTTCAATACCCTAATTATTTTCAATATTATCCAAAATAGGAATATAAAAAAGTGTAAACTTTTTGTCTCAAAAAAGATAGCAATTCCACACAAAGAAGCCGTCTCATTTTAAAATGCGGTGTTTTTTTGTGTTATCTACTAGCCGAGCTAAAAACTCGCGAAAGCAGGGGAAGCCGCCTTAATTAATTCTCTAAAACTGATCTGGAAGTAGGAATTTTTTTATTTTCATCACTATATTTCCATTTAATTCTTTCTTTTGCCATTGCGTTTCCTAATTCATAAGCTCTCAATAAGTAATATTCACCAATTTTACTTTTTTTATTATAACCTTTCTCGTCACTAATAGTTGATAAAATTGTATATACATTTTCATAAGCAAAAGGATACTGATGTTCTTCAGCCATTTTAATAGCATAATATAAAAATTCTTCATCACGACCATGTATAGAATAGGCTTTATAAGCTCTTATATATGCTATGGTGTCACCCTTTAAAATTGCATCGTTTAAATATTTATCAGTTGTTTCACTATTCTTGATACTCGATGGTGATGTTGTTTCTTTTGTTTTTTCTTTTTTATTACAACTTATCAACAATAAAAGTATATTTAATATAATAATCTTTTTCATAATAAATTATTTAATAAAGTCCCGATATAATTGTTTAGAAATTAATTTTCCTCCCAAAAAAATGCTTACATAGCCCCAATTGTCCTCAGAATTTTTAAATCTGTTAACCATAGGAAATCCTGCCACATTAGAATTATAGGGTATCCATTTTTCAAAACCAACAACAGTTGTATTTGGATGTTTTTGTGATATTTTTCTTGCAATTGATTCTTTAACATCATCACTTTCATAGCCAGATAAACAAGAATAAAGTAAAAGCATAGATTTTTCCATTTTATCTACATTTTTCCAACGAGAATTTTTACTACTCATAACTTTATCAAATGAATCTGCATCTTTCATAAGATTATCCCCATCCCATATTCCTCCTTCATATCCATGTCCGAAAACTCTAAAAATACCATCTCCTTTAGTCATTCCGAATTTCTTCTGCATTTCTTTAAACTTCTCATGGAAAACTTTTTCATCTGATTTTCCAAAGAAGTTCACAGGCTCTTCATCATTGTCATTTCCAAACTGGGAAAAATCAAACTGTCCAAAATCCGGAGTATAAATCATATTCATGGCTTCCTGGTATTCAAGAGAATCTGTAATATCCGGTCCCTTTGAAAAGACACCACCACCGGGTCCCATCATTTCTTCATTGGTAAAAGGCTGATCTTGCCCCATCCATGCCATTATACTGGCTCTGCTTCCATTTCCTCCCCTAGAATAGTAATCTAACATTCCCCCAGGACCGTAAAAATTTTGAGTCGGGTTACTTGGGCCTGCTCTTTTTCCATCCGGATCAATGAAATTGACAGGGTTATCAAAAGCATAGTTTCAGGCAAATAACTTAAAAATAGAGCATTGAATTTCAATGCTCTATTTAATTATTTTATTTTTCTAGAACTGATTCTGAAGTAGGGATTTTTTTATTTTCTTTTAAAAATAAATCTTTAATCTTATATTTAGCATTAGAATTACCCATTTCGTATGCTCTTAATAAGTAAAATAATGACTCATTTTTATCTTTAATTGATAAATATCCATTTTGATTATTTAATAAATTCAGAATATAATAAGTGTCAAAATATCCGCCACTATAATTATGATTTTTTGCCATTTTTACTGAGTAATATAAAAATTCTTGTAGATGGCCTGATGTTGAAAAGTCTTTAAAAGCATCCTGATAAGCTAATGTATCTCCATTTTTAATAGCATTGTCTAGTAATTTCTTTATCCTTTCTTTATTTTCATAGTTAACCAAATAGGGATTTCCTTCTTTTAATACCTTTACAGTATCAGTAATATTATTGTTTATTTCATTCTTAGCATTATTTTTATCAGAACATGCTAATATGCACGGGACAGATAAAAATAAGAATATTAAATTTCTCATAATTTATTTTATTAGTTAATATTTTAATAATTGAAAGGTAGAGTACATCATCCTGTTAATTTCTTTACCATTCATATAAAAGACAACAGTTCCCATTCCATCTTTTAATTCTAACCCTTGATTAATACTTTTAATAATTGGTCTGCCGGCAATACTTTCTTTACCATAAGTTGCATATCCGTCAAAGCCTATTACTAATGTTTTTGTATGCTTTCGAGAAATTAATCTTGCAATAGACGTCTCTCCATTTAGTTCTGAGGCAGACATGCAAGTATATAATATAAGTGTACTATTTTTCATTGTGTCAACCTTTTTCCAGTTATTATTTTTTAAATTCATTTGTATATCAAATTCATCTGCAGATAAAATTTTAGTCCTCTCATCTTGTATTAATCCTACATTTCCATGTCCATATACTCTAAAAATACCGTCCCCTTTAGTATTTTTATATTTCTTGGATGCATCTTTATAAACATTATGAAAAACTGCTGGTTCAATATTTGAAAAAAAGTTCACAGGCTCTTCATCATTGTCATTTCCAAACTGGGAAAAATCAAACTGTCCAAAATCCGGAGTATAAATCATATTCATGGCTTCCTGGTATTCCGGAGATCCTGTAATGTTTGGTTCTTCCACAAAAGCGGGGCCTCCGGGTCCCATCATTTCTTCATTGGTAAAAGGATCTCCTTGTCCCAGCCACGCAGCGATACTGGCTCTACTTCCTGAACCTCCATGTGAATAATAATCCAGCATACCTCCCGGGCCGTAAAAATTTTGAGCAGGACTACTTGGACCTACCGCTCTTTTCCCATCCGGATCGATGAAGTTGACAGGATTATCAAAAGCATAGTTATAAGTGGTCCATCTCCTGGAAGTTTCCGCTAAAGGATCTATTACACCCCATCTTGCAATATCAGCCATGTACATCCTGGCTCCGTAATCGCTCCATCCGGTTTCCTGCTGCAGCTCTTTACCATTATACTGGTATTTGTACGCGGGATTTCCGTTTAAAACATTGTAGCCTTCATGTTTTAGCCCGAAAGGATAGTAGTTGTTTTCTTCAAGAACTGCTGCGCTGCTGCCATTATAAAAGTAGCTTAATCTCACATTTCCCAAATGGTCTGTGTAGTGGTAAATATACCGATTATTTTCAAAATCATAATAACCTTCTGCCGTGGGTACAAATTTTAACACACGGGTGGTTGATGGTACAGATGTCTGGTTTTCATACTGGAAGCCATCCAGGTAATCTGTTGCCCTGTAAAGCTCTGTACCGTCTGCAAACCCTGCAAATACATATACCTTACCCAGCTTTGTCCCGTCTGCCCTGTAGGTATACTGTGTATTTACATTTCTGGTCTCTTCAGCGCCACCCAGTTTATTTCTGAACACATAGGTCTGATCGAAGGTTACCTTACCGGTAAGATTCAGGTCATTGTAATCGATCTGTAAAACCCCTTTATCCTTATGGTCTTTCATATTCCCATTGCTGTCATAAGTAATGAAAGCTCCTGAAGTATCAGGATAGCCCAGATAATTTTGCTTATTATCCGTTACGGTATTCAACCTGTTTCCTGTATAGGTATAAACGAGGTCGTCAATCTGTTCGGCTATTCCTGCCTGGCTTTTAGCATTCCTTTGCAGTGAGGTGATATTTCCGCCAAGGTCATAGGCTGTAGTTTCGTTAAAAAAACCGTTTTCAGGAACAGAAGCATTGGGCTCCGAATAGCTTCCTTTTGTAAGCCTGCCCAGCGTGTCATACTGGTAAGAATACCTTCTTAGGATTCCGTCAGTAGCTGTCTTCCAGTCTACTTCCGTAATGCTTCCGTTGTATTTTGCCGTTGTTTTCAACGGATTGCTGTATTTTATCTCGTACCCGAAAAGCTTACCGTTAAGATTCGCCGGGTTATTGATTTTTACCAGTGCCCCTCTGACATCGTATGCATAATCAATGCTCTGTAATGCAGGAGTAGTGGTAGAAGCTCCTACTTTTTTGTTTTTTAACTGCGAAAGCTCATTGTACTCATTCTGGGCAAGTATTTGCTCTGTGTTGTTATCCACTTTATGCTTGTGTACCAGCATCCGGTTCCGGCTGTCGTACTCAAAATTCTGTGTGATCAGCTTTTCCGTGTCCGCAGATAATCTTTTATGATAAACCTTAGACTGAATTGTGGTTCCTGCAAAATCAAGCTTTGTTTCCGTTCTGGTGTAGCCGCCTAAATGATTTAAAGAGTGCGACCCGATAACCCTGGCTTTGGCATCATACCAGACGGAATTTTTGGTCCAGTTATCATCTGTCAGATTCTTTACATAGGATGCTGTAGAAAGACCTTTTGTGCTTACCGCGCCTGTTCCGGGATCTTGCGGTAAAACATTTTGATCCAGAATCAGCGTAGGAACTGCCGGAGTTCCCGTAGGATAGGTATCATAATAATTGACACTTAATAGCTGCTGTATTGCTGTGGGATACGCCGAAGCATTGGTGTAGTATACAGGCATTGCGTTTTGTGTAAAGCTTACTGCAGAAGATCTCGCTTCATTGTTGGCTGCTTTGGTATCTACGGTGGCTTGCTCCGCCTTTCTTTC
>NZ_AKJY01000039.1 GCF_000282115.1 Chryseobacterium populi | reverse complement strand
TGATTTAAGTATATTTGATGTATTAAACTAGTCAACCTTTTTCAGGACTAGTCAGTTCTATAAAAATAAAGCCTGCTTCAGGTCACTGAGAGCAGGCTTTTAACAGATTAAATATCTAAAATTGTCATATCAGATGACAACAGTGATTAATTTCTTATAAACCAATATTTTTTGTTGGTTTCAATTGCTTTAAAATACTTTTCGGAATGGCATTTTTATGAACAAGGATAGCCGTTGATTTATACTCAACATAAGGTCTTGTCACATATAAATACCCTTCAAAATCATTCGTCACACCCCATGAATTCTTTACCATATAATATTCTTTTCCGGTCTGGTCTTTGGCTAATCCTACGATGTGCATCCCATGATCATCAGTGGTAGAAAGGTTGTTAAGTGCTTTCTGACGGATGTCTTCTGTAATCGTTTTATCCTTTTTAGGCTCTGTGAACAGATCTTTTTTAGCTTCAGGAGTAATCGTTTGATCCAAATCTACATCCGGAACATATGCTACACCGTTTTTATAAGAAAAATAAGGCTCTGAAACATCAGTTGCCCATCCGATAGAATAGCCTTTATGTAAAGCATTATCAATAATAGCGGTCATATCTTTCATCGGAACGTTCCAGTCTGAGTCATGGCTCCAGTTATCAGGAATCGGCACTACAAATTTCTGATAATAAGCATAATCTTTATATGAAGATAATTCTACATAATCATCAGCGTTAATGCCTACAACTTCTTTAGCAAAAGTTTTTGGTGTATAGTTTTTTCCTTCATAAGTAAAGTTGGCAGGGATTTTTCCAAGATATTCATCTAAAATAGCATCTACTGCAGACATCCAGTTGTCTGAAAGTTTTCCTTTTGAAGATGCCTGAACCAAACTATCTAAAACAGGCTTTAATTTACCCTGCATTTCGGAGAAGTTATTGGTAGCCTGTCCGGGTTTTAGTCCTGAATAGGCATCCTGTGGTACTGCACCATATTTTTTGTACATGTTGATGACATCATGCAGTTCACCGCCATCACCCCAGTTGATGGCCCCATTATTTAAAACATATAATTTTGCTTTATCATGGTAAGAATTTCTTGCCGTGAAAATTTCCGCTAAATCTACAGGCTTTTTACCCATACGCTGCATTTCAGATTCAAGGAAGGAGTTCCCTGAATAACTCCAGCAAGTTCCTGATGACCCCTGGTTTTTTACCGAAGTAGCACCCACGTCCTTTAGAGTAGTGAACTGAAAATTGGCATTTTGAGACTGATTGTTTTTTAACTTGTTAATTAAGTCATCCTGGGCAAACATCATACTTCCTGCAGATAAAACAAAAAGTAATGATATGATTTTTCTATTTTTCATTACTACAAAAGAATTATTTACATTAATAGTCGGTAATATTAAAGATAAGTTACATGAATGAAAGTTAAATTTAGAATGAAATTTTTTGAAAAAAATGAAAAAAAGCGGAATGGCTAAATCGTAAAACCGCTAAATTGTGAAGCTGTGAAATTGTTAAACCGGAAGTTAATGAATAAAAGTTGGTACACAGTAAATAACCGGATGTTGAGAATAATTTTTCCATCTATTCCTTAGCTCTTCTGTTCTTCACCCTTTGTCTCTTTACAAATTAGCGATTTTACAGTTTCACAACTTAACCTTTCAACAAATTTCCTGAAAAAATGAATATATTTCCAACCCTATTGAAAGTTTATGCATCTATATTGGTATAAAGCCTGACTATGGAAAACGAATTACTATTAGAATGCCAACGTAACGACCGCAATGCGCAGCGGAAAGTTTACGAGAAAATGGCGGGCAAGCTGCATGCAGTCTGCAGACGCTATTTAAAAAATGATGAGGATATTGAAGAAGCATTGGCTGATACTTTTTACAAAATATTTACGAAAATCAGCCAGCTGCAAAATCCTGATATTTTTGAAGCCTGGGCCAGAAAAATTGCGGTTAACGAATGTCTTCAGAAACTGAGGGCTAACAAAGCATTGTATATTTCTCTGGAAGAAAATCTTGTACAGTCTCCTGATACAACCGTAGAAAATCTTTCTTTTGAAAAAGATCTCCTGAATCTGCTCAACTTTCTTCCGGAAGGATGCCGGGCAATTTTTAATCTTTTTGCAATTGAAGGGTATCCGCATAAAGAAATTGCAACGATGCTTTCCATCAGCGAAGGAACTTCAAAATCCCAGCTCAATTTTGCGAGGAAAAAACTACAGGAACTTTTGATCAGTCAGAACATTTAAACTTTACAACAATGGAAAATAATCACGATATAGATAAAAAATTCAACGAAGCTTCCAAGATTCTGGAAGAGCCTGCAACTTTTCCGGCTTTTGAAAAAGTCTGGGAAAAGATCGAAGAAAAGCTGGATAAAAAAGAAGATAAAAAGAGAATCATTCCTGTTTGGTTTCCTTACGGAATTGCGGCAAGCTTAATCATCGGTTTGGGAGCATTTTATTTTTTAAATAAAAAAGAAGTTGCAGGGCCTGCAAAGCCGGTTATTACAAAAAATATGGTTTCTCCGAAAATTAACAGCAACAGCAAGATTGAAAAAATTAACCGGACTGTAAAATCCAATATTGAAAAAGAAATACAAGCTGTAAAACCTATTGAAGAGCCAACTGTTATTGCTTATCAGGATGTAAAGGCTAACAGAAAGAAACCTGTCGATATTTATAAAAAGCAGAATATGGGAGTTCCTGTTGCCCTACCAGTGCCTAAAACTGTTTATGATACTTTTAAAGAACATATGCTGGAAGAAGTTGCTCTTTTAGGCTATTCAAATAAAAAAGTTCAGGCTTATACTTCAAGTTCAGTATCCGTGCGTACAGAAAACATTGCTCCAGGATATTCAACACAGTCTTTACAGGGGAAAGTGGCTGGAGTTCAGATCACATCCAAAAGAGACAAACGTAAAAATAATCAGATTGCCGGTAATTCAGGGAATCCGGGTGTTCCACAAGAATTAATAGAAAGAGCATTCGGTTTACAGGCTGGTAAATTAAATAATTCCGATTCACGTATTGTTATAAGAGGAAATAAATCAATTTCTGAAACCAATACTGCACTTGTTGTAATTAATGGAGTAGTTTCAAATACATCGGTCCTTCAGCAGTTACCTCCTGAAATCATTGGTGGTATCCGGGTTATTAAAGGCCAGGAAGCAACTGCATTATATGGTGCACAGGCAAGCAATGGAGTAATCGTGGTGACTACCAGAAAGCTGTCAGGAAAAGAAAAAAGAAAACTGAAAAGGCTTCAGAAAAATTTAGTAACCAATCAGCAAACGATTTCATACAACGATGAAGAATACGATGCATTTGTTGAGAACCCGTTTGAGCTGACGAAAAATCAGCCTTTATCTACCTTCTCTATTGATGTAGATAATGCTTCCTACTCGAATGTCAGAAGAATGATTAATAACGGTGAAAAAGTGGATAAGAATGCAGTAAGAATAGAAGAAATGATCAATTATTTTAAATATGATTATCCGCAGCCGCAAAATAATCAGCCGTTTTCAATTAATACGGAATACAACGATGCACCATGGAATCCGGATCATAAGCTTCTTAAAATAGGGCTTCAGGGAAAAAACATCCCGATGGATAAGCTGCCAAATTCCAATTTTGTTTTTTTAATTGATGTTTCAGGCTCGATGGATGAAGCGAATAAACTGCCGTTGCTGAAATCTTCATTCAAAGTTTTGCTGGATAAATTACGTCCTGAAGACAAAGTAGGAATTGTAGTTTATGCAGGGAATGCCGGAATGGTTTTATCACCTACTTCAGCCAAAGAAAAAGAAAAAATAATGCAGGCTTTAGACAATCTGCAGGCTGGGGGAAGTACTGCGGGCGGAGCTGGAATTGAACTTGCCTATAAGCTGGCTCAGGAAAACTTTATTAAAAATGGAAATAACAGGGTAATCATTGCTACAGACGGAGATTTTAATGTAGGAGTATCTTCTGTTTCAAACCTTGAAAGCTTAATTGAAGAAAAAAGAAAATCCGGGGTTTTTCTTACCTGTCTGGGTTTCGGAATGGGGAATTTTAAAGACAACAGACTTGAAACTTTAGCAGATAAAGGCAATGGGAATTACGCCTATATCGATAATATGCAGGAAGCCAATAAGTTTTTGGGGAAAGAATTTGCCGGAAATATGTATGCCATTGCAAAAGATGTGAAAATCCAGATTGAGTTTAATCCGAAGTTGGTAAAGTCTTATCGGTTGATCGGGTATGAAAACAGGAAATTGAGAAATGAAGATTTCACCAATGATAAAATCGATGCCGGTGAATTGGGAAGCGGGCATACTGTTACGGCTTTGTATGAAGTGATTCCTGCTCATGTTAATTCAGCAATTTTACCTAAAGAAAATGACCTGAAATATTCAAAAACCTCTTCTTCCCAAAGCTTTGGAGATGAACTGGCAACTATAAAATTCAGGTATAAAAAGCCTGATGGTGATCAGAGTACAGAAATTACAGAAGTGGTGAAGAACTCTAATGAATCATTTGTTCAATCAAGCCCAGATTTCAGATTTGCATCTTCCGTTGCATGGTTTGGATTGGTTCTAAGAGAGTCAAAATTAATTGAGAAAAAAGATCTTAATAGCATAGAAGATCTGGCTAAAAAAGGAAAAAATAAAGATGAGGAAGGCTATAGATCTGAATTTATAAGACTGGTTGAAAGCTATAAAGCCATTAAAAAATAAATTTAAAACAGACATTCGAAAGAGTGTCTGTTTTATTGTAGCAACATATCTGGAAGAAGGGATTGAAATAAATAAATTTAATTTTCAATAATTATTGAAAATTCAAAAAATATAATTATATTTGTAATAGAAATTCAAAAAAGAAACAATGAAACTTTCAGAAGCTAAAGAAAAATACATTCAGACCTGGGGAACCTTTGCGACCAATTGGGGAATCAACCGGACGATGGCGCAGGTTCATGCTTTGCTTCTGGCAAGTGGGAAACCGCTTTCTACTGATGAGGTAATGGAGCTGCTTGAAATTTCAAGAGGAAATGCCAACATGAATTTACGTGCCTTAATGGATTGGGGGATTGTGAAAAAAGAATTTGTAAAAGGAGACAGGAAAGAGTATTTTGTGGCCGAGAAAGATGTCTGGTTCCTGTTTAAGCAGATTACCAAAGAACGCAGAAAAAGAGAAATAGAACCTGTTATTTCTTTTTTAGAAGAACTGAAAAATATTGAAGACAAAGATTCGGCAGAAGCAAAAGAATTCATTAAACTGATGGAAGATTTCAGTTCAGTTACAGGAAAAATTAATAACATTATGGATCTTGCGATCAAAAGTGATGATCACTGGCTGGTCGGGAAGATCACCAATTTATTAAAATAGAAAGGATTCAGTATCCTTTTTTATTTCAAATTTATTTTCAAAAATTATTGAAAATATAATACTTATAAAATGTTCAGTATAGTGTCATATGTGCTTTTTCTTTCCATTAGTTCTTATATCACGATTGATGTGGGCAGGAGATGTTTTAATTCAGGAAAGGTTTATCTGGAGTATCTGATTAAGGACAAAGGCTTTTGTTTGAAAGTGAACAGGATACTATTGGGAAGCTACTATCTTCTGAATCTTGGCTATATCACATTCAGCTTAAGCTCTTGGGAACAGATTGCAAATATGGAGCAGGTTTTATCAACGGTTTCTGTTCGTATTGGATATATCATTATGATTCTCTGTTTTTTACATTTTACAAACATATTTACCCTTTATATTCTAAGAAAAAAACTAACATTAAAATAAATTATTATGACCGCAACAGTTTTAACCCAGACATACAATTTCTCAGCGTACATGATTTATTTACCAATTGTAATCACTCTTACCATATTGGTTTCTCAATTTCTGTTTAAAAATTCAAAAACATTTATGATTGATATTTTTCATCAGAAAGAAGATATTGCAATGGCAACCAATTCACTCTTTAAAATCGGATTTTACCTTTTGAATATTGGTTTTGCCCTTTGTATCATTGAGTTTTTTCAGATAGAAACCATAGAAAGACTGGTTGTAAGCGTAAGCAAAAAGATCGGTGGATTCTCAATTTATCTCGGAGTAATGATGCTTTTGAATCTATTACTTTTCTTAAAAGGGCGTAAACACGCCATGAATAAACAATATTCAATCGAAAATGAAAACACTGCTCTTTAAAATCTGGATGTATTTTACTTTCAGATTTCAGAATAAAAGAACCCGGGGCGATTTCCTCAATCTTTAAAAATATCAATTATGAAAACATTAAACAGCCACACCCTGATCTATGACAATGAATGTCCCATGTGCAATATCTATTCAAAAGGTTTTATAAAATGTGGAATGCTTGATAAGAACGGGAGAGAAGCTTTTACAGAATTATCTGTCAATAATAAAACATTGATAGATTTTGACCGGGCGAAAAATGAAATTGCATTGGTTGACCACAATAAAAATGAAGTGATCTATGGTCTGGACAGTTTGCTTGCCATCATTGGGAATTCCTTTCCAACACTAGAGAAAATAGCCAGGATAAAGCCGCTTTATTGGTTTTTCAAAAAAATATATTCATTTGTTTCTTACAATAGAAAACAGATTATTCCTTCCGGGAAAGAACATACATATGCATCCTGTGTCCCTGATTTTAACTTGAAGTACAGGTTGACCTACATGATATTTGTTGTATTGTTTTCAACATATATTCTGAGTTTATTCACTGTAAGATCAGGACTGAATTTACAACAGGGTTTCCTTCAAGAATTAATGGTTTGCGTGACTCTGCCGGTCTTGCAGGTCGTATTTTTAAAATCATATTTAAGAGAAAAAATATGGGATTACCTGGGAAATATGATGACAGTCTCTCTGATAGGATCGCTGCTTTTAATTCCGGCTTTGCTGATAAACCTTAATCCGGCTTTTCATATGATCTACTTTGGAGTCGTAGTTCTCATCATGTTTCTGGAACATATAAGAAGATGTAAAATTTTGAAATTAAATTTTCTTCCTGCAGCTTCATGGCTTGTATCCGGTCTGATCACTTTATCAATAATTATTGTATTTACTCTTAAAAACTAATAAGATGAATCACCTTGAATTAATAAAAAAAGTAGAATGGAAAGATCTTAAAGCTCTTTCCGTTAAAGAAATGCTGATTGAAAATAATATCAGCCTGCCCTGGCTTTTTATTTCCATATTTTTAGCATACAAAGGATATTACGGATGGGCGATTCCGTTTTCAGGGTTTTATTTTCTTACGGCACTCAGGCAGGTTCATAATGGGTTTCATCATTCGCTGGGAACCGGAAAATTCCTGACATGGCTGTCATTATATCTCAACAGCATTCTGATGATGGTTTCCATTCATGCCGTGAAATTCAATCACATCCGGCATCACAAATTCTGTCTTTCAGAAGAAGATTATGAAGGGAAATCAGCATCCATGAAATGGTATCAGGCTATTCTGTACGGTCCTGAACATATATTTCTGATTCATTGGATCACTTTTAAACATGCCAATAAAAATTATAAGCGGAATATGGTATTGGAACTGGCTTCAATGGCTGTTGTAATGTCCATCATACTTTATTTTCAGATTCATTTTTTGATGTATCACCTGCTGATGATGATTCTGGGAGAATTTTTAATGGTATTCTTCGCAGTATGGACAGTTCATCATGATACCCATGAAAATCCCAATATAGCAAGAACCCAACGCGGATTCTGGAAAAATAAATTAACCTTCAGCATGTTTTATCACATGGAACATCATCTTTTTCCGGCGGTTCCCACGATAAAGCTTCCCGAGCTTGCCCGGAGAATCGATAAAGTACTGCCGGAATTAGATAAAAAACAGACTTTTTAAAATGTCAAAAATAGAAATAGAAACATGGATTAAAGCTGATATTGATAAAGTTTTTGATTTAGCACGCGATATTGATCTGCATCAGAAATCCACTTCAAAAACAAATGAAAAAGCGATTGCAGGAAGAATGACCGGATTGATTGAAGAAAATGAAACGGTAGTGTGGCAGGCAAAGCATCTTGGAATAACACAAAGACTGACCACAAAGATAATCAGTATGGAAAAACCCCATCAGTTCACAGATATGATGTTGAAAGGTGCCTTTAAATCGATGATCCATCAGCATTTGTTCAAGCAAAAAGAAGGTTATACTTTAATGAAAGACCATTTTGAATTTGAATCTCCTTTTGGAATAATCGGTAAGCTTTTCAATACATTCTTTCTCACCAGTTATCTTAAAAAATTTCTGTTAGAAAGAAACAGACTAATTAAAGAAACAGCAGAATTACTTCAGAGCCACGAAGTGGCGATTTAACCTAAGATAGGATGCAGTCCTGTCCGTTCTACAAAATTTCAGCGTTTGCAGGTTCATTCAAGGATGATTAAATTAGCGGAAAGTATTACTGTATGCCCGCAAAACAAAAAACTAAAACCTTATTTCTGGCTTCACTTTTTATTTCATCCGCTTTTTTCTCTCAGGCTCATAATGTTTCCGAAGGATATGAGAAGCCTGCAGATCCGCTTGTTGTACAAAACCTCGAGCAGTGGCAGGATTTAAAATTTGGGCTTTTTATGCATTGGGGAACCTACAGCCAATGGGGAATTGTGGAAAGCTGGAGCTTATGCCCTGAAGATGAATCATGGACCCAACGTAAACCGGAACATGGTAAATCCTATAATGAATATGTAAAGAACTATGAAAATCTTCAGACCACTTTTAACCCTGTTCAGTTTAATCCGCAGAAATGGGCTGATGCAACCAAAAAAGCCGGGATGAAATATGTTGTTTTTACAACAAAGCATCATGACGGTTTTGCAATGTTTGATACAAAACAGTCTGATTATAAAATTACATCCTCAAAAACACCTTTTTCTAAGAATCCGAAAGCGGATGTAGCAAAAGAAATCTTCAATACATTCAGGGATAACGGTTTCAGAATCGGAGCTTATTTCTCCAAGCCGGACTGGCACTCCGATGATTACTGGTGGTCATATTTTCCACCCAAAGACCGGAATGTAAACTATGACCCTCAAAAATATCCCGCACGATGGGAAAATTTTAAAAAATTCACCTTTAATCAGCTTAATGAAATTACATCCAACTATGGTAAAATCGATATCCTTTGGCTGGACGGAGGCTGGGTACGTCCGTTTCACACCATAGATCCCAATATAGAATGGCAGAGAACCATCAAAGTAGAGCAGGATATTGATATGGATAAGATCGGAACCATGGCCCGGAAAAACCAACCCGGGATTATCATTGTAGATCGTACTGTTCCCGGAAAATGGGAAAATTATGTTACCCCTGAGCAGGCTGTTCCCGAACATGCCCTTTCGATCCCGTGGGAAAGCTGTATCACGATGGGAGATTCTTTTTCTTATGTTCCGAATGACAATTATAAATCTTCCCAGAAAATCATTGAAACCTTAATCAGAATCATTTCAAGAGGCGGAAATTATCTGATGAATATTGCACCGGGGCCCAACGGTGATTATGATGCCGTTGTTTATGAAAGATTAAAAGAAATCTCCGGCTGGATGGATAAAAACCAATCTGCTGTTTTTACAACAAGAGCTTTAGCTCCTTATCATGAAAGCGATTTCTATTATACACAGAGCAAAGATGGGAAAATTGTTAATGTTTTTCATATCAGTGAAAAATCAAATTATCAGGCACCGTCAGAATTAAGCTTTTCAATTCCTGAAAACATTAACCCGAAAACGGTGAAAGTTCTTGGAATTTCTTCTCAAATTAAATGGAAGAAAAAAGGAAATAAGATTCATGTTCAGCTTCCTGAAGAGCGTACAAAACTGAATTATTCGACCGTGATTCAAATAACACAATAATGAAATGGTATTATTTTAAACTTACGGGAATAGCTTTGATTGTAAATACGGTTTTTGTTTCTGCACAAACGAAAAAACCTTTATATAAAGACCCGAAACAGCCTGTTGAGATAAGAGTTCAGGATTTGCTTAAAAGAATGACCCCCGAAGAAAAATTCTGGCAATGCTTTATGATTCCCGGAGATCTTGATAATGTCCCTGAAAATCAATACTACCATGGTGTTTTTGGATTACAGGTAAGTGCCGGAAACCAGGGAAACGGAGCTGCCGGACAGATGCTGAAATACAATGCCAGTGAAGATGCAGAAAGACTGGCAAAAAAAATCAATGCAATTCAGAAATATTTTGTAGAAGACTCAAGACTGGGAATTCCGGTTATTCCTTTTGATGAGGCTTTACACGGATTGATGCGTGAAGGGGCAACCGCTTTTCCTCAGGCAATAGGTTTATCGGCTTCTTTCAATCCTGAACTGATGAAACAGGTTTCTGCAGCAATAGCTAAAGAATCCCGGCTGAGAGGTATCCGGCAGATTTTAACTCCGGTAGTGAATCTGGCTAATGATGTGCGATGGGGAAGAACAGAGGAAACTTATGGTGAAGATCCGTTTCTGGCCTCCGTTATGGGAGTCAATTTTGTAAGCTCTTTTGAAAGCCAGGGGATTATTACCACTCCAAAACATTTTTTAGCTAATGTCGGAGAGGGTGGAAGAGACTCATATCCGATTCACTGGAGCAAAAGATATCTTGAAGAAACCCACCTGGTCCCTTTTTATAAAGCATTTACACAAGGAGAAAGCAGATCGGTAATGACTTCATATAATCTTCTTGACGGCAGACCCTCTACTGCCAATCATTGGTTGCTGACTGAAAAGTTAAAGCAGGAATGGAGCTTTAAAGGCTTTGTCATTAGTGATGCAAGTGCAGTTGGTGGTGCCAATGTTTTGCATTTTACTGCAAAAGATTATGGTGATGCCTCTGCACAGGCCGTTAATGCA
This sequence comes from Chryseobacterium populi, assembly GCF_000282115.1. GTDB lineage: Bacteria > Bacteroidota > Bacteroidia > Flavobacteriales > Weeksellaceae > Chryseobacterium > Chryseobacterium populi. The sequence continues at coordinate 28,675 of NZ_AKJY01000039.1, read as the reverse complement.
GGTCTGGATGTGATTTTCCAGACAGAGTACAAACATTACCGGTTATTTATTCCACCGTTTTTAGATGGGAGAATTTCGCCGGAAAGAATTGATGATGCGGTAGCAAGAGTTTTAAGGGCAAAGTTTGAACTGGGATTGTTTGAAAATCCGTATGTTTCTGAAAAAGAAATGAGTGAATTAAAAGAACTCAATCATAAGCCTTTAGCAGAAAAAGCTGCTGTTGAATCCTTTGTCCTGCTTCAGAATAATAACAGCACCCTGCCTGTTTCCGATCAAATAAAAAAGATACTGGTGATAGGTACCGATGCTGTTGATGCAAGATTAGGCGGTTATTCCGGGCCGGGAAATCAGAAGGTGAGTATTCTGGACGGAATTAAAAATTTTACAAAAAATAAGAATATCGAAATCCTTTATTCAAAAGGAATTGACTGGGACCTGAAAAGCTTTAAGACAGTTCCCAACGAATTTTTATCTTTTGAAAATAAAAAAGGATTAAAAGGAAGTTATTTTTCAGACAATAACTTAAAAGGAAATCCCGCTGTTGAAAGACAGGACGACCTGATTAATTTTAAATGGACATTATTTTCTCCGGATCCTGAAAAGCTTCAGCCGGATAATTACAGTGTTCGCTGGAAAGGAAAGCTGACAGCCCCGGATACAGGAAAATTCAAACTTGGAGTACGTGGAAATGATGGATTCAGATTGTTTCTGAATGGTAAATTAATGATTGACCAATGGGAAAAACTGAGCTACTCAACCCAGACCATAGAAGTGAATTTTGTTAAAAATCAGCAATATGATATTGTGATTGAGTTCCATGAAAACAGAGGCGAAGCAAACATTGAGCTGATCTGGGATTATGGAGTAAATGACGGTAAAAAAGATTTTAATGATGCTTTAAAGCTGGCTGAAAGTGCCGATTATATTATGGTGACAGCAGGTATTCATGAGGGGGAATTCCAGGATCGCTCTTCATTAAGTCTTCCCGGAAATCAGGAGGAATTTATTCATCAGGTTTCAAAATTAAAAAAGCCGGTGACTGTTATTCTGGTAGGAGGGTCCGCCATAAAAACAACAGCCTGGAAAGATGAGATTGGGGCAATTTTAGATGTCTGGTATCCGGGAGAAGAAGGAGGAAATGCTGTTGCGAAAGTGCTTTTCGGGGCAGAAAACCCGTCAGGAAAATTACCTGTTACATTTCCTGTTGAAGAAGGCCAGCTTCCGTTGACATACAACCATCATCCTACAGGAAGAGGAAATGATTATTATGATTTAAGCGGAGAGCCTTTGTATCCGTTCGGTTTTGGATTAAGCTATACTACCTTTGAAATTTCTGATCTTACACTGAATAAAAATTCATACGTTGAAAATGAAACCATTGTTGCTAAGGTCAACGTTAAAAACACAGGCTCAAAAGAAGGAAGTGAAGTAGTTCAGTTGTATGTGAAAGATTTATTGGCTTCTGTTTCCAGACCGGTTATTGAATTAAAAGGTTTCCGGAAAGTAAATTTGAAACCCGGGGAATCACAACAGGTGACCATTGAAATTCCTGTAAAAGAACTGAAGTTCTTAGACGAAAAAATGAACTGGATCAATGAAAAAGGAAAATACAGGATTCTGGTGGGAAATTCATCAAAAAATCTGCCTTTAAAACAAAATATTGAGATTCTCTAAAGAAAGAAAAAAATAGGTTGAAATCAGGATGGAGAAGCTTGAAAAGAGATATGAAAAAGAAAAGGACTTGATTGAAGGTAACAAAATCCTAAGTAAAAACGAAAAAAAATCCCGGAAAGAACTTTTGAAAAGAGAGAAAGACAAAATTTAAATTGTTTTATTCCGAAAATAATAACACTAGGTTTAAACTGAATAAATAATGGGATTGTAGAAAAAGGGATGTACAGAATTTTGGTATGATATGTGTAATATTTACTTCAGAATCGAATGAATTTAATTTAATAATCATTATTTGATTAAGATCATTCAAAAAGTAGATGTCATGGAAAAGCTATTTATATCAACTGTTTTATTATTAGGTTTATCGATGAATATTTCAGCACAGAAACATCCTTCACTATCGCCTCATCCTTCTAAAAGCGAACTGATCAATATGAAATCACGGGAATTGGATAAAAGATATAATGCAGAAAAAAAAGCGATCCTGAACCATCCGCTTGCTACTAAAAAAATGAAACAAGATCAATTAAAGGCTTTAAATGAAAAATACCGAAGCCAGAAAAAATTGCTTAAAAAAATGTAATAACATCATTTTTTTAGAAATTATTAAAATTGATATAGTTTAATTCTATATCTCCGGTTTTATGAAATTTTTAACTTAAAATAAAATTTATTAGAGAGAATGCTTTTTGTATTCTCTTTTTTTGTTTAAAAATATAGGAAAATTGTATTAATGATGCATTGTGATATGAATTTCCCGAAACATGGAACATCCAATATTTTTCCTTAAATTCGCATAAAAATTTTAAACTAATGAATTACGATATTATTGTCATCGGAAGTGGTCCCGGTGGATATGTTACAGCTATCAGAGCGGCACAGTTGGGTTTCAAAACCGCAATTATCGAGAAAGAAAATTTAGGAGGGATCTGCCTTAACTGGGGATGTATTCCAACTAAAGCTTTATTGAAGTCTGCTCAGGTTTTTCATTATATCAACCACGCTGAAGATTATGGTTTGAATAAAGTGGAAGGAAGTTTTGAATTTCCGAATGTAATTCAAAGAAGCCGCGGAGTTGCCAACAAAATGAGCAAAGGGATTGAGTTCCTGATGAAAAAGAATAAGATTGATGTAATTCTTGGTACAGCTAAAATTTTAAAAGACAAAAAAGTTTCTGTTACTGATAACGACGGTAAGACTACTGAATATTCAGGAAGCCATATCATCATTGCAACAGGTGCACGTTCAAGAGAATTACCGAACCTGCCACAGGATGGTAAAAAAGTAATCGGATACAGACAGGCATTATCTCTTCCTGAGCAGCCGAAATCTATGATTGTTGTAGGTTCCGGAGCTATCGGGGTAGAATTTGCTGATTTCTACAATACAATGGGAACTAAAGTAACTGTTGTTGAATTTATGCCGAACATCGTTCCTGTAGAAGATGAAGAAATTTCTAAACACTTAGAAAAATCTCTGAAAAAATCAGGAATTGAAATTATGACCAATGCTTCTGTAGAAAGCCTGGATACAAGCGGAGAAGGAGTAAAAGCTAATGTAAAAACTGCAAAAGGAAACATTACGCTTGAAGCTGATATCGTACTTTCTGCGGTAGGTATTGCTGCCAACATTGAAAACATCGGTTTAGAAGAAGTAGGAATCCAGACAGATAAAGGAAGAGTTTTAGTAAACGAATGGTACGAAACTTCAGTTCCGGGCTATTATGCAATCGGAGATATCATTCCTACACAGGCTTTGGCTCACGTTGCTTCTGCAGAAGGAATCACCTGTGTTGAAAAAATCAAGGGAATGCATGTTGAGAAAATCGACTATGGCAATATCCCGGGATGTACATACTGCCACCCTGAAGTTGCTTCTGTAGGTCTTACAGAAAAGCAGGCTAAAGAAAAAGGATATGAAATCAAAGTTGGTAAATTCCCTCTTTCTGCAAGTGGTAAAGCCACTGCAAACGGAAATACAGACGGTTTCATCAAAGTAATTTTCGATGCTAAATACGGTGAATGGTTAGGATGCCACATGATTGGTGAAGGCGTAACCGACATGGTTGCTGAAGCTGTTGTAGCCAGAAAACTGGAAACTACAGGTCACGAGATCATTAAGTCAATCCACCCGCACCCGACGGTTTCGGAAGCGATCATGGAAGCTGCAGCAGCTGCTTATGGAGAAGTGATTCACATCTAAGATCAGAATACCATATACAATTAAACCACAGATTTTGTCTGTGGTTTTTTTATGAAAGTACCGTTAAAATTTGTTCCAACTTTCATTCTGGAACATTCGTACTTCATCTATTTCTCACTTTTGGTGAAATTTTTAACGGGTTAATATCATGAAGAAATTTTTATTTATGATCATCTGCATATTCGCTTTAATTATTGGGGCATATCCGCTGATCTATGTTTTCGTTGAGCATCAACATACTTTTTTGAGTTCCAAAATTCCGGAAGTTTTACACAATATGACCTGGAGAATATCATTCTTTTTCCATATTATTTTTGGTGGATTGGCATTGTTTATCGGGTGGAGGCAGTTTGGAAATAAGTTTCGGAATAAAAGACCCGCTGTTCATAAAGTGATAGGAAAGATATATGTCTTCTCTGCGGTTATCAGCTCAATATCCGGTATTTATTTAGGATTTTATGCCAATGGAGGGTTGATTTCTTCCTTAGGATTTATCTGTTTAGGGGTGATCTGGTTTTACACCACCGCTTTAGCTGTTTTAAAAATTAAAAATGGTAATATTCAAATGCATCAGCGCCTGATGGTTTATAGCTATGCATGTGCTTTTGCGGCAGTGACCTTAAGATTATGGTATCCGTTGTTGAAATCCTGGATAGGAGATCCCGGTAACGCTTACCTTGTAGTTGCCTGGCTGTGCTGGATTCCTAATCTTATTGTTGCCGGTTTGATCAACAGATATAAATTTTCAGTTTAGGGATAGGAGAGGTATATTTATTAAATAATTTTAAAATCAATACATTTAGAAAAATTAATCTGGTTTTCTCACCTTGTTTTATTAATTTTAATCTATGAATTTTGATAAAGTAGGGCTTGTTTTATCAGGAGGTGGTACCAAAGGTATTGCCCATGCAGGAGTTTTAAAATTCTTGAGCGAAAAAAATATAGATGTGGATGTTCTTTCCTGCTGTAGTGCAGGATCGATAGTAGGATGTCTGCATGCTGTAGGAAAAACCCCTGAAGAAATCCTGGAATTCTTCAACTCGGTGTATTTTTTCAATTGGAAACATTTTACCTTCAACCAGCCGGGATTGGTGTCTTCGGTTATTTTCAGAAATTATCTGAATCCTATTTTTCATGATTTAAAATTAGGAGATCTGGATAAAGAGGTGAAAATTGTGGCTACAGCCCTGGTTTCCGGAACCCAGAAGATTTTTGACGAGAATTTCAAAGTGACGGATGCGATTATTGCGTCCTGTTCCATTCCCGGAGTTACCACACCTTATATCATCGATGATGAAATGTATTGTGACGGTGGCGTTCTAAATAATTTTCCGGCAGATATTATCCGGGATGAATGTGACAAGCTGATCGGGGTTTTCGTTTCTCCACCCCATGATATCGATATTAAAGATTTAAAATCTATTAAAGCCATTGTTTCACGTTCGTACGATCTCCTTTCCTACAGGATTGAAAGGGTGAAATTTGATCATTGTGACTGGTTTATTTCCTCTCAGGACTTATCCAATTACGGAACTTTTGAGAGAAGGAAAGACCGTCTGGAAGAAATATTCAATATAGGATATAATGCAGCCAGAGAAAGCTTTACAGAAAGTAATTTTTTTACTGAACTGAAACAGTCGGGAACATAAATATAAAAATAATCCCATTGAAAAATGGAATTATTATCTTATAATACATACTTTTTAAATTAAGATAAGTTTTCTGTTTGTGTATAGCTTGCAAAAGCTTCCTCCAGGCTGTCAAACTTCCCTTTAAACTCATCAATAGGGCAATCCTGAAGGATATTCCCTTTATGGATAAGGATTACACGGGAGCACAGGGCCTCCACTTCCTGCATGATGTGAGTGGAAAGCAAAACTGTTTTTTCTTTTCCGATTTCCTTCACCACATTTCTGATTTCAATAATCTGGTTAGGATCGAGGCCATTTGTAGGTTCATCCAAAATCAGCAGATCAGGCTGATGAATGATGGCCTGCGCGAGGCCCACTCTTTGCTTATAGCCCTTGGAAAGCTGACCGATTTTCTTTGTCTTTTCAGGAGTGATTCCTACAAGTTCAATAACTTTATCCACCCTTGTTTCGGGGATTTTGTGAATATTAGCGACAAACTGAAGGTATTCCTTTACATACATTTCCAGGTATAAAGGATTGTTTTCCGGAAGAAACCCGATGTTTTTTTTACTTTCAATCTCGAAGCCGGAAATGTTTTTACCATTGAAGATAATTTGTCCTTCATCTATTTTCAAGGCACCGACTATAGATTTCATCAAAGTAGACTTTCCTGCTCCATTGGGACCAAGAAGACCTATGATTTCATTTTTTTCAATTGAAATATTGATGGTATCGAGTGCAGTTTGTTCACCAAATTTTTTGGTCAGATTGATTATTTGAAGAGACATAATATGTAATGATCTTTTTGCAAAAATAAAAATAAAAAACTCATTCTGTCCGAATGAGTTGAGTTATATTAAAAAAATATAATTATTTTCTTGATTTCTTATTCTTATTGCTTGAAGAAGATGATCCTGAAGATGCAGTATTGGAACCCTCTTTTGAACGGATATTATTCATTGTGCCAGGCTTTTCATACATCGCAGATTTTCCGGTACTTTTTCCGAATATTTTATCAATCTGTTTTTTATTTAAGAACTGCGATTTTCCGACATACTTTCTGTTCTTATTGATATATTGGATAAACTGAACGGTTGGCTGGCCATAGTTTTTTTCGTAATTGAGCTCAATAATATCATTAGGAAGCTCAAGGGTAATATTGCTGTCAGGCTGGGAAATAAACCCGTCTGTAATTAATTTATACAGTCCCGAAACATCCCCGTTGAGGTTCTGGAAAGAAAAAGACCTGATCGTATTTAGATTACTGGTATTAAGATCCTGATAATTGATCGTAAACTTATCTTCTTTTTTATATAAACCCACAGAGTTATCCTTACCAACTTCCACTAAAGATTCGTTTTTCAGCACTTTAATCTGTGAGAAAACCGAAATACTGAACATGCAAGTAAATAGTAGAATTATTTTTCTCATTTGAATGAAATTTTAATGTTTTATAAATTGGTGTGTTTAAAACTATAATAAAAAATGCTAAAAACTTTATTATGAAACAAAAGTAATACTTTTTTTTTATATCAATACGCCGTAATCTATTGATGTTATGTGGATCATAAGATGTGTGGATGGCTTAATCTGTTAATTAGTAATATCTTATACATTTTAGAGAATTTCAGAACAGAAAAAGAGAACAATGCAGCTAATCCGATTGTTTTGGTTAAGATATTGTGGATCAGAGAGATTTTTTGTTTTTATTGTAGATTTCATTCTATAAAAACTTTTAAAATTTCACTCATTTTATTTCAATACAAAACTATTGGTGACCATCTGAAAAAATAAACTTCCGGATAAAAATTAATGATTTCTTGATATTGAAGCAGGTCATAAAATCATAAAAGAGAAATCTCATGACCATAAAGATCATAGATTTATTTCATTTTTTTAACATTATTTACGACACAATATAATCTATAATGGCCTGGGAATGTATTTTTGTGGTATCAAAAACCGGTATTGTAAAATCATCCTGACTGATCAGCATAGGGATTTCCGTACAGCCTAAAATAATACATTCTGCTCCCTGGTTAATAAGATCGTTGACAATGGAAATATAGTTGGTCTTGGTTTCAGGATTGATATACCCGATTCCCAATTCTTCCTTTACCGTGTACTGGATGTAATCCCTGGTTTCCTGTTTTTCAGGGATCAGTACCTCAAGATTGTATTCTTCAAGTTTGTTCTTGTAAAAATCCATTTCCATGGTAAACTTAGTTCCCAGAAGTCCCACTTTTTTATACCCTTCTTTATTGATCGCTTTTGCTGTTTCCGCACCAATATGAATGATCGGCAGTTTGATCGTTTCCTGAAGCTGATCTGCAAAAAGATGAGCGGTATTGGCACAAAGAACAATGCCGTCTGCACCGCTTTTTTTCAGATTTTCGCAGGCATTTAACAGCAGTCCGAAAGAATGCTCCCAGCTTTTGGACTGTACATCTCCAAAGTTTAAAGAATAGATAATGCATTCGGCAGAATTGAGTCCGCCCAGTCTGGCATTTACACCCTCATTGATAAATTTGTAGTAATCTAACGTTGATACCCAGCTTATTCCGCCCACCAATCCTATTTTTTTCATTAAATTTTGTTATTTGAATGGTGACAAAGGTAAATAAAAAAGAAGCTTCTCTGTTGCTGTATCAGATGATTTCAGAGGCCATTCCTGATGGAAAACTCATTTTTTATATTTATTTTTGTTCAGATAAGACTCAAATCACAATGATCATAGGAAACAGTAATAGCAATGATATCGAAGAAATTTTCAGATTATACAGGTTGGCCACTGATTTTCAGAGAACCAAAAAAATTGTACTCTGGCCGGAATTTGAGAAAAGTCTCATAGAAACTGAAATTAATGAAAAAAGGCAATGGAAAATTATAATTGATGATGAAATTGCCTGTATCTGGGCTACTGCTTTCAGCGATCCTCAAATCTGGGGCGAAAGAAATGCTGATCCTGCGGTATATATTCACCGCATTGCAACCAATCCGAAATTCAGGGGCCGGAATCTGGTTGCCAGGATTGTCGAATGGGTAAAAAAATATGCACAGGAAAATAACAAGCAGTTCATAAGAATGGATACTGTTGGAGAAAATACTGAACTGATCAATCACTATCAAAAATGCGGGTTTGATTTCCTTGGGCTGGTACAGCTTAATGATACAAGTGGCCTTCCCGGTCACTATCATAATGCTGAAGTCAGTTTGTTTGAAATTAAGATTTAATAGTGTAAATTTTTACTCTGCATCAGTAATTGTTTTTATTTCTTTATCCTTAGAGCCACTATACAGACAATTACGGATCATTAATTGGTGATTTCAACCAAATAAATTGTATTATACTGGGCAGAACGGGTTTTCGGATTTAAAAATTTTAATGATAATCTTGTGATTCGATAATGATTTTCTTTGTCAATAAATCTATAGCTTCTTTTTAAGTTGGGCAGATCTTCATCATAAATGACTAGATAATTTCCTTTATTTAGCCTGTTTTCCTCAATCCTTGGTGTATTCCTGCGGGTGTAAAAATCGAAAGCCCAGGGTTCGGATCCTTTCAACATAAAGATTCTTTCTTTTTCAATTTTATTTTTATTGACAAATTCTGCCATTTTTAAGCTTCCCTGATACTGCGTTAAAACAGGATAGAACTGAGTATTCAGGTAAATATTAACAGCTATTGAAAAAATTAAGGAAATAAAAACGTATTTCTTGAAAACATTCTCTTTCTTAAAAATGTAAATCAAAAGATAGGTATAAATGATGGAGCATAAAATGAAAAAAAATAGGTTCTGAATTCCGGTAAAATAATAAGTTAATAAACCCAAGCCAGGAATTGCTAAAAACACAATCACCAATTGAATGATATATAAAACTTTAATCTTTTTGATACAGTCTCTTTTATAAATATCAAATAAATAGGCAGAAGTCAAAACAGAAAGAATGGCAATCAATCCGTTTAAATAATGAGGAAGCTTGAATTTAGAAACTGAAAAAAGAAGCATCACTAGCCAAAAGCCTCCTAAAGTCAGAAATTCAATACCTTCAGTTTTCCTGAATTTATTTTTGATGAAAAAAGATGTTTTCTCAAAAGCTCCAAAGTAAAAAGCCAGAGAAAATGGTAAAAAAGCCCACAATAAGGTATGGAAAAAGAAGAAATAATCGGGGCTTGTTTCATTAAAGCCGTTCGCAGTCAGCCGGTTCATACTTTGATTAAATAAAATAAATTGAATACCTTCTTCTCCAAACTGATGATGATAGGCATACAGAACCGGTATGATCCCAACAGCAAAACTTATTGCAGCAAAAATTATTTTTACATTAAAAAATTTCTTCCATTCTCTGGAATATAACAGGTAGGAAAAAATACAAAACCCGATAATGACAATGGCCATTAATCCTTTTGAAGAGAAAGCCATGGCTGCTCCCAACCCGGCAAGAACTGCACTTAGATTATTCTGATATTTAATAAGCCGGACAAACTGCCAGACTGAAAAAATAATGAAACCTGTCAAAACAGCATCAGTTCTTACATCATGAGCAGAGAGAATGATAGTCTGTGCCGAAAGAAAAATCAGGGAGGCAATATAGCTGGTATTTTCATTTTCATATAACAGATCTGTCAGTTTTTTTGTTGAAAAAGCTCCTAAAACCAATACCAGCAAAGCAGGAATTCTGTACGCAATATGATTAATTCCGAATAATTTCATTGAAATGGCAGCGAGCCAGAAATGGAGATGGGGTTTATCCAGATAAGGATTTTCTCCTTTGTAAATATTGAAAAAATCGTTGTTTAAAACCATTCTCATAGCCATTGATGCGTGTTGTGCAGAATCGTTTTCCATAAGTGGAATAAACAGACCGGAGATATAAACCAGAGAAAAACCAATATAAAGAAATAATAATTGGCGGGGCGATAATAGTAACATCTTGTTCATATTAAAGAATAAAGTTTTTAATAATTTTACTAAAGCTCGCAAAGCAAATTTAAAAAATCCTTTTTAAAATAATGGATTATAAAAAATTTTATTCAATAGTAATTCCGATGTATAATGAGGAAGGGAATGCCGGACTTATTATCGACTGTATTATGGAAACGATGAATGGTTATCTCTATGAGCTGATTCTTGTAGATGACAATTCAAAAGACAGGACTGTAAAAGAAATTATAGAGAAAAACGACCCGAATGTAGTGCTCATTCAGTTGAAAAGAAACTATGGTCAGAGCTCTGCAATGATGGCCGGATTCGACTATGCCTCAGGAGATTATATTATTACGCTGGATGGGGATTTACAGAATGATCCAGGCGATATTCCTGCCATGGTTAATTTGCTTGAGCAGGGAAATTATGATCTGGTTGTGGGAAAACGTCAGAACAGACAAGATTCTTCGCTTAAAACGATCCCTTCAAAAATCGCAAATATTATCATTAAGAGTACAACAAAACTTAATATTTCTGATCAGGGTTGTGCGCTGAAAGTTTTCAGATATGAAACGGCAAAAGATCTTAATCTGTACGGCGAAAATCATCGGTTTATCAGTCTGATGGCCCATCTGAACGGGGCAAGCATTGCTGAAATTCCCGTAAAGCACCATGCCCGGCAATTTGGTGTTTCCAAGTATAAGATCAACAGAACTTTTAAGGTGATCAATGACTTGCTATTGATTTTATTTAATCAAAAATATCTCACAAAACCGATCTATCTTTTCGGGAATATCGGATTGATTGCTTTTACACTTGGAATGTTTATTAATGTTTATCTTTTAGCCGAAAAATTACTGGGACATGATATTGGCGGAAGGCCTTTGCTGGTTTTGGGAATTCCTTTGATTTTTATCGGAATTCAGTTCTTCACCACCGGAATTATCATTGATATGCTGATGAAAACATATTATGAATCTCAAAGCAAACGTCCTTTCAACATCAGAAAAATTACCAGTTTTGGAAAAAAAGAATACGAAAAAAATATTTACTAATATTCTGAAGATATTTGTCAGTATTGTTTTGTTATATTTCGTTTTCAGGAAAATTCCTTTTCAGGATGTTACAGAAATCTGGTCAGCGCTCAATGTTTTATATGTAGTCTTAGCTGCTGTTTTATTCCTTGCATCACAGGTTTTATCAACAAAAAGACTGGAATTTTACTTATTGGCAAATGATTTTAAATTAAGCTTCAAAAGCAATCTTGAACTTTATTTTTTAGGGATGTTCTACAATTTCTTTATTCCCGGCGGAATAGGAGGTGATGCTTACAAAATTTATATTTTAAATAAAAAATTGGATTGGAGCTTAAAAAAACTCACTTCTGCCATATTCAATGACCGGTTGAGCGGGTTACTGGCAATTTCTGTTTTAATCCTGAGCTTTTCAATATTTCTGTTACCCGTAAAATGGGTTTTTCTGCCAATAATAATGATTATTACAGGCATTTCATTGACTTATTTTATCATTAAGAAACTGTTTTCCGTGTATGGGACAATTTTCATAAAAACGTTTTTGATCTCTGTTTTAATCCAGATTTTGCAGATTACCTGTTTTTTATGTTTACTGAAAAGTTTAGGGATCAATGAAAATTTCACAGTTTATATCATTACATTTTTAGGAAGCTCAATTTTAAGTTTATTATCTTTCGCAGGAATAGGAGTAAGGGAATTTTTGTTTCTTCAGGCTTCAAAATATTTTGATTTTAATGCATCGGTCTCTGTATCTGCCTCTCTGCTTTTTACCGTTATTACTGCTTTTTTCTCTCTTTTCGGATTAATATCAATGTTTAAAAAGAATTATTTGGAAAATGGCAATCCGCTTAGCTGAACTTAACTCATAAAATCTCATTTGGAATAAGTGAATTTTTTCAACAATACTTTTAGCATTAATTATTCTATGGTTTTATACACTTTTGTACGGGATGTCTAAATGTTTCTATAATTACTGTAAAGGTCTAAAAATTAGCGGACAAGAAGATAGATTCCAACACCAATTGAGGCATAAGCGATAACCGTAATAATATCAGCGATAGGTTGTGAGAAGCGTTTTTCTGCAATTTTCTCACCATTGATCTGATTTTTATGGAATTTCAGTGTTTTTTTAAGATTATGCACCGGGTGGGCAACCAGACTGTCGCTTTCCCATCGGTCAACTATTATTTTATAGCTCCTGCCATCAACGTCAATTTTTACATTTTTATTCGGAGCAAGCTTCTCCTGAATATTGACCGGAACAGGCATTTGTGGTGAGTTCAGGCTTTTGGATGCAGCTGCTGTACTATTCATTTGCGGAGACGCAGTATTAGCAAGAGTTGTATTCTTTTTAGATTCCTGCTTATTGTCGGTTGCTATATCAGCTTGTTTCTTTACCTGATAAGTATAGCAACTGGTAAGAGAAAATAATATAATGATGAGATAAAGGTTCTTTCGCATAAGCCAAATTTAAGAATTAAACGGAATATTTAGGAGTTTCTTTTGAAAGATCCTGTTTTTTTGAAACTTCTGTGGTGCAAAGTCTTCTGACTTTGAGCCGTAAAATAAAAGTAATTATTAAAATATGGTCTAAAGTCGAAAGGTTTCGGAGATTAGGGAGGCTGATCTTTCTAGTTGTATACTGTTGACAATTATAAATGAACTGAATCTTGTCTTTGCGTTTAGTAACTTAAGAATTCAATTTAGTAGTCCGAAGTTTGTGCTACCCAAAAAAATCTTTTTTTAAGTTGAGGGATTTAGAAATAGAAAGCATATTTTCAAACATTTTTACAGGTAATTTGGTTCGATTGAGCTAAATTAAACAAGAATTACAAACCTCTTTTTGAAACCAATCCGTCTCTTTTCAGTTTTCGAAGGCATTTTGTCAACATCCCCTGATTGATTCCATCAATGTTGCTCTAAAAATTTGAAAACATATTTTACCATCTTTTTCTAGAGCTTGTATTAAGAAAAGTTGGATTTTCGGAAAAAGGAAAATAAAAACAGATTTCAGGAGTAAGGATCTGCAGCAACAAAGGTTTCGATATTGCGCAGATCATTTATTACATCAATGTCTGTAAACTTTCCACATCTACTATAACATCTATGACTTTAAGATAAATTATAAAATCTCGTTTTTTGCGAGATTTTTTTTGAGCTAATGAGTGAAATTTTAAGTAAAGTAAATAGTTATTTCGCCTTTTTGTAATTAACATCTTAATGAAATTTATGATAAGATCCTTTTGTTTTTCCTACTAGATATAGGGTTGTAGCTATTTGTTAATTATTTTATTTATGATATTATTTTTTTATGTTAAATTTTAATAAAAAATTATTTTATATTTAATAATTTACATATTTTTATAAAAAACTAATAATTATTATTGATGGAAGTCCGAATTTTCACAATATCATGCTTACATTTATTTTTAAGTACATCTGCTCAGAAAGTAACCTTGAAGAAAGACGTCAAATCCCACCCTGGATTTTCTAAACCAGGTAAAATGACAACAATCCAATTAAGATTAAAAAAAATTCACTTATCTGTCTAACACTCCTGCTCAGGATAGGGAGCCGAGGCATTGATGGCTAAAAAATAAGATTATTAATCACCCTTTAATATTTAAATTATGAGAACAAACAAAATGTGGTTACTTCTGGTTTTTCTGTTAACTATTCTTTCCAACTGCTCCCGGATGGAAGAAAAAACTTTACCAGAAGAATCTGAAAGAAACCTAGCTGGTGCAGATGCATTGGCGGTGACACCGACCCTGCATGTCGGCGGCAGGAACCTCAAAGATCCCTGTGGAAATAATGTTGTCTTACATGGGGTTGCCATAACACCCAGCCCCTGGTTTAATGGTTGTCAATATGGCAGCAATTCCGGCTATTGTACCTGGGACAATTACAATGTACAAGGAGCTTTGAACTATAACAAAGCAGTCATAGACAAGCTCAGCAGCACAGCCGATGGCTGGTATCTCAATTACATTCGCCTTCACATCGATCCGTATTGGACTAATGACCCAGGTTCCCCTATTCCTGAAGATAATATATCGAGGTTTAATTATAACCGCTTGGTTACCTATACCAATCAAGTCATTATTCCTTTGATCGACCACGCACGGAGCCGGGGAATGTATGTGATCCTTCGTCCTCCCGGTGTATGCCCGCATCGTATTGCAGTCAATGATGCGTACCATAGCTATCTCAAGACCGTCTGGACTTTTCTCTCGCAGCACCCCGGATTGAAGAATGCTGACAACGTGATGTTCGAATTGGCCAACGAACCCGTTGAGATTCTAGGGACAAACGGTGTATGGGGAACAACGGGGAATGAGCACTTTGCAGCACTCAAAAACTTTTTTCAACCATTGGTCAACATCATTCGCAACAACGGGGCCAATAATGTTTGCTGGATACCAGGTACGGGCTGGCAATCGCATTATCAAGGCTATGTCAATAACCCGATCACAGGTGGTAATATTGGCTATGCTGTTCACATCTACCCAGGCTACTGGGGTGGTGTTAACAACTATCAATCCTTTCAAAATGCATGGAATACCAATGTTAAACCTATTGCGGACATTGCACCGATCGCCATTACCGAGACCGACTGGGCACCGCAGGGATATGGCACCTTTGGTATTGGTACAACCGGTACGGCAGGCGGAAACGGATTTGGCGCGAATCTAAAATATATCGCGGATCAATCCGGCAATGTAAGCTGGAATCTCCTTGCCCCGGATGATCTGCTCCACAAAGGAGATCCTAATGCAGGAACAGCTTTTAACAACGATTGGGAGGCTTGCGCTGCCCCAAGTAAACAGTGGTTTCAGCAATATGCGGCTTCCAACTATCCTGTTGCAAACTGCAACGTAACCAGTCTGGTTAATAATGGTATTTACGAGATCGAGTTCCAGACTGATGCCAATAAAGTACTTGATCTAAAATCTGGCGTGGACGCCAACGGCACAGTGTTAAGACCATGGACGAGAAATGGTGCTACGGCGCAGCAGTGGATAGCCATTGATGCCGGTAATGGCTACTGGCGTTTTGTGTCCAAAGCCAGCGCAACAAATCGCTGCATTGATCTGGCCAGTAACAGTAATACACTGGGAACTTCAATCCGGCTCTGGCAGAGCTACGGTAATGATGCCCAGGCCTGGCAGGTAGTGGCTGTAGCCAATGGCTACTACAAAATTCTATCAAAGGTGGATGCCTCCCGTGGCTGGGATGTGCCCAACTGTACCATGGATGGCAATTCGAACTTACACCTTTGGGATTATTACGGTACATCCTGTCAATTGTTCAAGTTCAAATTTATAGCGATGAACTAGACGCCTTAGAAAGATGCAAATAAACGTGACTTTATTTTCCAGGTCACTTACACCTTTTCGCGGTAAGTAGTCCTTACCGCGAAATACCTTTTTAACAAAAACACTAAAAACTTAACTATGTGACAATATTTGTCAATATAACAGTGGGTTAGGAATAAAAAAACTGACACAAGAAAGTGAAAACTTCAATGTCGGTCTTGTGACCAAAACGAGTATCTTCAAATACTTTTATAGATGGTTTGGTTCGATTGAGCTAAATTAAGCAAGAATTACAAGCTTCTTATTTGTCGCGTAATTTCTTTTAAAGTAAATTACTACAAACTTTATTACAGATTTTTAAATTTTTTTCTAACAAATAGCGAAGAATTTTGGGAGAAGATTTCGAGGTAAAAAATTTCTTGGACATCGATTGGTAAAAACTGAACTATTTCTAATTTACAAAATCTAATAAGTTTTTTTATTTAAAAAAAATATACTTTTTAGTATATTTGTACAGTCAATTAAGAGATTATGTTAACAAAAGCAGAACGAACCAAGCAATTTATATTAGATACAGCCGCACCTTTGTACAATGAAAAAGGGATTTCAGGAGTGAATGTTGACGATGTTCTTGCTGCGACCAAACTTACCAAAGGTTGCCTTTACAACCATTTTGAGAACAAAGAGGCATTGACCGAACAAGTTGTTGATTTGTTATTAAAAAGAGTAACTGACAAAATAAACTTAGAAGTTTCAAAAGGAAAAACAGTTAAATCTAAAATCTTTTATCTCTTAGATTTTTATAAAAACCCCATTGATACATTCATTTCCGGTGGTTGTCCGATTTTTAACACAGCTGTTGAAGCAGATGATAATCATCCGTTAATCAAAGAAAAAGTAGCTGCTGTTTTCAGAAGCGGACAGGAAAGTTTAGTTAATTTTTTAAATGAAGGTATAAAATCCGGAGAGTTTACAGATAAGCTTGATCCAGTGGTTTTTGCATTCAAATTGATCGCTTCCGTAGAAGGCGGAATAGTAATGTGCAGAGTGATGAATACCATCAAACCAATGCAGAGTTTGATAAAAAGTTTAAAATCAGAATTAGAACAATATTCAGTATGATTTTTTTTAAAATAAAATAGACTAAATAGTATATTATTAGTTGAGAATAGACTATAAAAATATAATTTAACATTTCCATTATGAACAATATCAAAATTTTTGAGGTTTATAAAACAGAAAAATTAGAATTATCCAACCGAATCATAATGGCGCCAATGACAAGAAGCCGTTCCAACAATCCAGAACATTCAGCAACAGAACTGACCGCACTTTATTACCAACAAAGAGCAACCGCAGGATTAATCATCACCGAAGGAACATTTGTGAGCAAAGAAGC
The DNA here is from genome assembly GCF_000282115.1 of Chryseobacterium populi. Classification (GTDB taxonomy): domain Bacteria; phylum Bacteroidota; class Bacteroidia; order Flavobacteriales; family Weeksellaceae; genus Chryseobacterium; species Chryseobacterium populi. The sequence goes on along the minus strand of NZ_AKJY01000039.1, from coordinate 11,488 downwards.
GGTTGGAGTAATCAATGTTCCGGGAATCTATTCAGAAAAGCAAATCGAAGTTTGGAAATTGTCAACCGATGCTGTTCATCAGGAAGGTGGAAAAATTTTTGCTCAGCTTTGGCACACAGGCACCTATTCTCATCCGGATTTACAAAGTGGCAACATTGTGTCTCATCAGCAGGTGATTTCCTAAACTGGCTTTTAGTCTGGTAAATCCAAAAAATTCTTATAACCAAATAAAATAATTACTATGAAAGCATTTGTCATTAATCGTTACAGCAAAACCGACAAACTTAAGCTGGTGGAATTCCCTGAACCTGATTTGAAAGAAAATGAAGTTTTGGTGCAGATTCATGCCACAAGCATCAATCAATTGGATAGTAAATTGAAAAACGGTGAGTTCAAGTTGATTTTGCCGTATAAATTTCCTTTGGTTTTGGGACACGATGTTGCCGGAGTAGTCATAAAAACGGGATCGAAAGTGAAGGGTTTTAAAGTCGGCGATGAAATTTTTTCCCGTCCATCGGATTTCCATATTGGGGCATTTGCTGAATACATTGCCATTAATGAAAGTGATATTGCTTTAAAGCCAAAAAATATAACAATGGAAGAAGCTGCTTCACTTCCGTTGGTGTCTTTAACGGCTTATCAGCTTTTACTGGAAAAAGCAAAATTAAAAAATGGACAAAAGATTTTTATTCAGGCCGGTTCGGGTGGTGTCGGAACAATTGCTATTCAATTGGCGAAACATTTAGGAGCAACAATTGCGACGACGACAAGTGCAAAAAATTCTGATTTAGTTAAAAGTTTAGGAGCAGATATCATTATTGATTACAAAAATGAAGATTTTGAAAATGTTCTGATAGATTATGATGTAGTTCTCAATAGTCAGGATGAAAAAACGCTGGAAAAATCATTGAACATTCTAAAAATCGAAGGAAAAGCAATTTCTATTTCGGGACCGCCGACTCCGGAATTTGCTCAAGAATTTAATCTGCCTTGGTATATAAAATTTGCCACAAAATTGCTGAGCAGAAAAATCAGGAACAAGGCCAAAAAGCAAAAAGTAGATTATTCATTTCTTTTTATGGCTGCCAATGGGAAGCAGCTATCAGAAATTGCATCGCTTGTAGAATCAGGAACCATTCGTCCGGTAATTGATAAAATTTTTCCTTTTGAAGAGATGAACCAAGCTTTAGAGTATGTGGAAAGTGGCAGAACGAAAGGGAAAGTAGTAGTGAAGTTAAAGTGATGGATTTTACATTTTTACCTTCACACCAAAATTTTACAAAGAATATCATAGAAAATTTGAAATTGCTCATTGCTTTTTCTTTTGAAAGCTGAAAGAAAGATGATTTACTTATATTTGCCCTGCAAAGCAAATTCAAATGTTCAAAAAAGAAATCATTGTATTTATCCTTGGCTTTTATACGGTTTTTTGGTCGGCCCAACAGGTTCGGCCTTCCAAATCATCTGAGATTTACCGTGAGCTCAAAACACTTAAACACCTGCCTAAAGTTTTATATCTTGCTGCTCATCCCGATGATGAAAATACAGGATTACTCTCCTGGTTAATCAACGACCAGAATGTAGAAACGGGCTATTTATCTTTAACCAGAGGGGATGGTGGTCAGAATTTATTAGGTATAGAGCAGGGGGCTGCATTGGGTCTAATCAGAACGCATGAGCTTTTAGAGGCAAGAAAGTTAGACGGTGCCCAACAGTTTTTTACCCGGGCGATTGATTTCGGGTTCTCTAAAAATACGACCGATACCTTTAAACAATGGGACGAAAACAGCATTATCGCTGATGCAGTTTGGGTAATCCGTAAATTCCGTCCTGATGTTATCATTTGTCGTTTTCCTCCTACTGCTGCGGCAGGACACGGACAGCATGCAGCCTCGGCTGTGGTTGCGGAAAAAGCTTTTAAGCTGGCAGGCGATAAAACTGCTTTTCCGGATCAACTTAAATATGTAAATGTATGGCAGCCAAAACGCGTCTTGTGGAATACTTTCCGGTTTGGTGGGATCAATACAACAGCTGAAAATCAACTGAAAGTTACCGTTGGGCAATATGATGCGCAATTGGGAATGGGCTATGGTGAACTGGCAGGATTAAGCAGAAGTTTACATAAAAGCCAGGGTGCGGGAACACAGTCTGTAGCCGGGATCAGAACTGAATATTTTGCCCACGTTATTGGTGAACCTGCAAAAGAAACACTTTTTGACGGAGTAGTGAAAACCTGGACTTCACAAGGAAACGCTGATATTGATCAATCTTTAGATAAAATTATTTCTGCTTTCAATTTCAATAATCCGGACCTTAGCTTGCCTGCTTTGCTTGCTTTAAGAAAAAAGGTGATGGCAATAAAAGATTCCGACGTAAAAAAGGATAAAATTACAGCACTCGACAATATCATTTTGAGCTGTGCGGGGTTTATGGGTGAGGTCGTGACCAATCAGGCTGAAGCTGTTGCCGGAGATCATTACAATTTCAGGTTAAATCTGATCTCAAGAGCTGTAAATCCTGTCGTTTTAGAAAATGTAAAATGGATAGGTCAGTCAGAAAGTTTGAATAGAAAACTATCAAAAGATTCTTTAATTACCATTGAACATAAAATTCAGATTCCTGCTGATGCAACACTCACAGAACCTTACTGGTTAGCAAAACCAGCCACGAACGCGGCAACTTTCTCTGTTCCAAATGATACTTTAGTCGGTTTACCTGAGACAGAATCACCACTGAATGTTTTGCTCAGTTTAAGAATCGGTTCGGAAAAGTTTGAGGTTAAACTGCCATTATCTTTCAAAAAATTAGACCCGGTGCGTGGTGATGTGGTCGAAGCCTTGCGCATTGTTCCTGCATTGGAACTGAAATTTACACAACCGCTTTACCTGGTCAAAGAAAATGAAGATTTACATTTGAGTTTAAATTTTAAGGTTAATTCAAACAAACAGTACAGAAACGGTATTCTAAACCTGATGTATAACGGAGAGCGATTAGGCGGCGCTGATTTAAGTTCGGTCAATGGAAAAGATACTACCATCGATTATGTTATTCCAAAAACTAAGCTTGCCTTAATCAATTCATCTCGTTTGCAATTGGATGCCAATTTTGTTGCAGATGGAGTAACTTACAATAAAAAACAAGTATTAATTCAGTATCCGCATTTACCCTCCTTACAATATTTTGCGCCTGCAACGGTAACCGTAATGAAAGGTGATATTCAGGCGAAGGTTAAAAAAGTGGGTTACATAGAAGGTGCGGGTGATTTCATTCCTGAGTTTCTGCGCATTGCAGGTGTTCAGGTAGATGTCCTGAAAGACGGAGATTTTTATGGGAACTCAGATGAATCCGGCGGAAACGGCAGTCAGAACAAGCTGTCGCAATATGATGCCATCGTACTTGGGGTTCGTGCGAATAACACAGAGAAAAAGCTGGGTCGCTGGATGCCTTTTTTATGGTCTTATGCAAAAGCCGGCGGTAATTTGGTGATGCAGTACAACACTAATCAGGATACAACCATTGAAAAATTGGGGATGTATAATTTCAGCATTGCCAATAAGCGGGTTACCGAAGAAAATGCTGAGGTTAAATTTTTAAATCCCAATCATAAATTACTGAACTTTCCGAACAAAATTACTTCGGATGATTTTAAAGGCTGGGTACAGGAGCGTGGTGCCTATTTCCCTGTTCAATGGGATGAGGCTTATGAACCGCTTTTTGAAATGCACGATACTGGTGAAGAGCCCCTGCAGGGATCAACTTTATATGCTCAATACGGGAAAGGTAATTTTATTTATACCCCGCTGGCATTTTTCAGACAGCTGCCTGCCGGAAATGTTGGGGCTGCACGTTTATTTTTAAACTTTTTATCTGTACAGAAAAACTGATGAACAAACAACTTAAAAACTGGAATACCTGGTATATATTATTAGCAGCTGCATTAGTGTTGCAGATCGCATTTTATTATTGGTTTACTAAATTCTGGGCATGAGCACTATAGATTGGACAGTTTTGATTTTTACCCTTGTGGTAGTGGTGGTTTATGGTGTATTCATTGGCCGTGGCCAGAAAAGCAATGAATCCTACCTGAAAGCAGATAATAAAATGCCCTGGTACATTGTGCTTTTGGGCATTATGGCTACGCAGGCAAGTGCCATTACATTCCTTTCAGCACCGGGCCAGGCTTATACAGACGGCATGCGTTTCGTTCAGTATTATTTTGGTCTGCCTTTGGCGATGATTGTGATCTGTATCACTTTCATCCCGATTTTTCAGCGCTTAAATGTTTACACCGCCTATGAATATTTAGAAAACCGTTTTGATAAAAAAACTAGGGTACTTACTTCACTGCTATTTCTTTTTTCAAGAGGTTTATCAACAGGAATCAGCATTTATGCCCCGAGTATCATCTTGTCAAGCGTTTTAAACTGGAATATTTATTTAACCAATGTTTTAACAGGTGGTATTCTGTTGATCTACACCTATGTTGGCGGTGCAAAAGCGATTGCTCACACCCAAAAATTACAGTTTCTCATTATTCTGGGAACAATGGCTTTTGCAGGTTATCTGCTTATTCAGAATATGCCGGATGGAATTGGTTTTAAGGATGCGCTTTATCTGGCGGGAAAATCCGGAAAGCTCAATGTAATCACTACAGAATTCGATTGGAAAGATAAATACAATATCTGGAGCGGGCTGATTGGCGGTTTTTTTCTGGCACTTTCTTACTTCGGTACGGATCAGAGTCAGGTCGGGAGGTATATTACTGCGAAGGACAATACCAATGCAAAAATGGGCTTGCTGTTGAACGGATTGGTTAAAATTCCGATGCAGTTTGCTATTCTCCTGATCGGTGCTTTGCTTTTTGCTTTCTTTTCTCTAAAACCGGCTCCGATTTATTTTAACGAACGATCTTATCAATATTTAAAGGAAACACAACCTGAACAGGCTGCGGTTTTTGAAAAAGAGCATCAGGATTTGCAAATAAAATTTAATGCAGAATCGAAAGAAATTCTAAAATTGAAAGAAACTCATTCTCCCCAACTCAAAAAAACAATTCAGGATTTTAAAAATACGCAAACTCAGGTAAAAGCACTTCACAGCAGGGTAGAGGAAGCGATCAACAATTCAAATTATAATGCGGAGAAAACGGATACGAATTACATTTTCCTGTATTTCGTAAAAAATACCTTGCCTGCAGGGATGATCGGTTTACTGTTTGCCGTAATCTTTCTGGCCAGCTGGGGTTCAATTTCTGCAGCGCTGAATTCCCTTGCTGCCTGCTCATTAAAAGATGTTCATTTAATTTTTACAAAAGAAATTCCTGATGATGCAACCGGATTAAAGTATAGCCGCCTACACACTTTGGCCTGGGGTATTTTCTCAATCGGAGTAGCCATGTTTGCCACTCAGATGGGTTCCCTTATTGAAGCGGTTAATGTATTGGGTTCTCTTTTCTATGGCCCGATACTGGGAATTTTTCTTGTGGCATTTTACTATAAAAAAATCACCGGTTCCAATGTATTTATTTCTGCAATATTATCAGAAATTGCGGTTATTGCCGTTTATCAGTTCGATATCGTTTCTTTTCTTTGGCTTAACGTAATCGGGGCAGCGGCGGTAATTATATTTTCGGCAATCGGTTTATTGTTTTATAAACCAAAAGCAGTAAATTCGTAAACGAACAAACAAAAACAACCAAACAAAAAGAATATTATGAAAACAATGATCAAATCTGCTACCGTGCTTTTTGCTGCAATGACAATTTCAGTGAATGCATATGCTCAGGAAACTAAAAAACCAGCCAGCCCTCCGGCTACTGCTACGGGAAAAATTAAAGATGCAACCATTACAATTGCCTATAGCAGTCCTTCTGTTAAAGGGCGTACCATCTGGGGTGGTTTGGAAGCTTATGATAAAGTTTGGCGTGCAGGTGCCAATGAAGCAACTACTTTTGAAACAGATAAAGACATTACCGTTCAGGGTAAATCACTGCCTGCAGGTAAATACAGCTTTTTCTTAATCCCTAAGGCATCCGGAACCTGGACTGCAATTTTTAACAAAGAGCCAAAACAATGGGGCGCCTATAAATACGAACAAGCTAAAGATGCTTTACGTGTTGATGTTAAAACAAAAGCTTTACCGGCAACACAGGAAAATTTAGTTTATAAAATAAACAACAATGGATTCACAATGGATTGGGATAAAATCTCAGTTCCTGTAGAGATAAAATAAATTTAAATATAAGAAATTAAAATCCCGTTAATCCGGGATTTTTGTCTAAAATTTTGATTTTGTATCAAAGATTATTATTGTAAATTAAAAAGTATTTGAAAAATTGGTAAAGTTATTTGATAACTGGTAGTAGTCAAAAAAATAAACGACACTTGACTTTAAGTGTCGTTATTTGGCTGCTGGTGACCTCAACGAGCGTATCTTCAAACACTTTTATCGATGATTTGATTCGCCTGAGCCAAATTAAATAGGATTTGGCTATGTTAAATGTTGCATTTAAATTCTTATAGTTATAAAGCCTGTTGCAATATAATCTTTCGCATATAGAACAATCAAGACAGATATAATGGGACATTAGTTGGCTTCAAATGTCTTTTACTTTTGAATAAAGATTTAATTAATGAAAAGTAGGATATTAGTAGATAATTAGATTGGAAAATATATTTGAATGCACCGAATCTAAAAATTGTGATATTATTTATTTTTCAACTTCCTTTTCAATTTTTGCAAGCATATCTTTTGCGTTCGTATTTTCAGGGTTTAGTTCCAAAGATTTCTGGTAATTTTGTTTTGAAAGGGCAAATTCCTTATTGTTAAAATAAGCTTCAGCTAAGCTGTCGTAAGAATTTCCTGAATCGGGAAATTCGGAAACATAAAGCTGAAATAGTTTGATAGATGATGTGATTTTTCCACTCCTCATCAATTTATAACCTAAACTATTGAGTTCAGATTCATCAGAAAAGTTGTAAGAATCGGGTTTGTTTTTCTTCAAATCTTTATAATAGGCAATTCCGGTATCGATGTTTTCAAAACATTTTCTCTCGATTTCTCTTCCAATTAATTTCTGTCCAAAAGGTTTTAAATCATCTACAAGATATTGAACTGAATTGTATAAATTTCCATAAGTATTATCTCCACTTTGATTAGTAATAACAGAAATTCCCATATCATAATCCGGAAAAACCCAAAATAAATTTTGCGTTCCGAAAGCACCGCCGTGTTTTCTGGCATTTCGACCGTTGTGATTGATGGTCACTTCATCCCAAAAATAAGCGTTCCAATAGTTTTTATTATTGAGTAGATCTCGTTGTGATTCCTGAACGAGTGGACTTTTTTTATCCAATTCAAATTTTAAAAATGTAGTCAAATCAGTTAACGTTGATTTCAAATAACCCTGAGCACCCCAAAGTGAGTATGGTAAAAATGGCATCATAACTCCATTTTCATCATAACCATTGGCGATGGTTTCATTTTGATTGATATGAAGTTTAGTATGAGCTAATTTTAAAGGAGAAATTAAATTTTCCTTCAATAATGTCTCATAACTTTTCCCATAAACATTTTCAAGAATATGAGCTGACAGTTGCAAAGTTCCGTTATTATAATTATAAACTGTACCGGGCACAGTTTCCACTTTAATTGCTTTCAAATCATTGAAAAATTGCTCTTTCGTATAAGATTTTTCCAATTTTTCAATTTTGAAAGCAATACTATCATTTCTATTTTGAAAAAGCTCACTTCTGTCGGGTAAGTCTTTATTGAAACCAGATTTCAATGAAACCAAATCTTTAATAGTTACAGAGATTCCTTTGAATTCAAGATTCGGATAAGAACCTGTAATATATTTTCTTATATCATCATTCAATTTAATTTTCCCGTCCAAAACGGCTTTTGCAATTAATGCTCCTGTAAATAATTTGGTGATAGAAGCAATTTCAAATAATGTAGAATTATTGGCTTTGTTTCCTTTTCCTTTGTCGATTTCTCCATAATGTCTGGTGTAGGTTTTCCCGTCTTTCACTATTCCGATGGAGAACGAATTTGCTTTCGTTTCTTTTAGGAATTTTTCAGCTTGAGCATTCATCGAAGCATAAATTTGCTTTTCTGTTATGGTTTTCTGAGCAAAAGCTGAAAATCCAGAAATGAGAAATATGATTGATAATAGTTTCTTCATTTTTTGTAATTAATTTCTAATTAATAAGACAGCTCAGAAATAAATTTGTTACCTCCAAAAACATATTATTTTTCAATTTCTTTTTCAATTTCTTTTTCAATTTCTTTTTCAATTTTCAAAAGCATTTCCTTCGCATTGTCATTATTAGGATTAAGCTCTACCGTTTTCTGATAATCTTTTTTGGAAGCATTATAATCTTTTTTAGTGAAATAAACTTCGCCACGTGTGTCATAAAGATTGGAAGAATTTGGAAATTCTGAAATGGCATAATCAATGATTTTCAATGCATCTTCAATCTTTTTGTCGCCTAGAAATTTATATGTCAACCTATTAAGTTCATTTTCAAAACCATTGAAATTATAAGAATCAAATTTATTTTTCCTGAGGTCTTTCAAATAAACAATTCCTTCTTCTACAGAAGTTGCCTTCATTTTTTTATATACTTCGAAGATGATTAACGGTTTCGGTAAATCAACTTTGTGATTATATAAAACCCCGAAAATATTATCAATAATAGCTTCCAGCTGTCCACCTCTTTTTCCGGCTCTTGTATTATCAAGCAGAATTATATAGATTTTATCTTCCGGAATTCTCGCAATATTGCAGGAAAATCCATTGATTCCGCCACTATGAGCCATTGTCGTAATATCTTTCCCCGACCCTAAAAAATTTTGATTTTTCTGAATATTCAAGCCATAAGCATAATTACCAGTGTGAGGTGTGAAATATATCTTCTTGTTCTCCTCATTTAGTAAAATATTGGTGTACAATGCATCGTCCCATTTTTTCATATCATTAGCCGTGCTGTACATTGCGCCGGCAGAAAATACGGCAGTTTTCATATTGATGTAATCTGTTTTTTGGTAGCCATCGTAATCAAAATCATAACCTTGTGCGTAATTTGATATGATTTCTTTTGGATTTTCGATACCTGTATTTTTCATTCCAATCACATCAAATATTTTTTTCTTGAGAACTTCTTCATAAGGCTTTCCGGTAATTTCTTCGATAATCAAACCCAATAAATAATAGCCTGTATTACAATAGTTCTGTTTAGTTCCAGGTTCGAATCCCAGATTATCTTTGAAGTATTTGACCGCAAATTCTTTTGGAGACAAATTTTCGAAAACCATTTTAGTTTTAAAATCGGGAAAATCTGTATAATTTGGTAACCCTGAAGTGTGCGTCAATAACTGATGGATGGTTATTTTATTACCAATTGTTTTGCTAATCCAAGGCAGATAATCGCTTATTTTATCATCAAGTTTAATTTTTCCTTCTTGTTTCAACTGCATTATCAGCATTCCGGTAAACTGTTTGGTTACGGAACCAATTCTGAATTTTGTATCCGATGTTGCGTCGATATTCCAGTTTTTGTCTGCTTGTCCATAATTTTTCTGCAGTATAATTTCACCGTTTTGGACAATCAGGGCACTTCCGTTAAAAAGGTCAAATTGATGATATTTTTCGATTATCAAATCGATTTTTTTTGCTTTTTCCTGTTTAGATTTCAAAGCGTTCTGCTGGCAAAAACCTCCAATTGATATAAGCAGAAAATACGCAAACAAAATATGTTTCATATAAGATTGATTTTTAAAATTCTCTGCAAAGATGCTTTAGGAGACGTAGATACACGACCGATTAAAAAAAGTCGAACGCATTTGTCCACTAAAAAATATTAAATTGAATTTTTTCTAAAATCAGTTGGCGTTTTCCCAGTATATTTTTTGAAAGAAGTATTGAAAGAAGATTTGGAATTAAAACCAACTTCGTATAAGATTTCCAAAACGGTTAATTCTTTTTGTGAAGGATTTTTAAGGATTTGCATTGCTTTTTCAATTCTGTATTCATTTACGAAATCGAAAAAGTGTTTATCCATATACAAATTAATCAAAGTAGATAAATCTTTGACTGGCATTTTTATTTGCTCTGATAAATCCTGAATGGTTAATGATGAATCCAAGTAAGGTTCTTTTTCCACCATAAAATCCTTTAAGAATTGGATTTCCTTATTTTTTTCTTCAACGATTAAAGGACTGGTTTTTTGTTTAGGAATTACTTCTGTAATAGGTTTCAAATAGGAATTCACTCCTCTGAAAAATTCAGGATTGTTTAATGCAGTCAATAGATACCAACATGTACAAAATAAAAATGCAAACCCGTCAAGAGTTACAATCCAAGTTCGGATATCGCCCCGCCCAAAAATAAAAGTAACCAGCCATCTTAGAAGAACTATAAAATGTAAGACATAATATAGAATTGTTATTTTGGATAGTGCGTTAAGGACAGAAATATTGGGGTTTGTGTAATTCTCAAGATAGACCGTTTTGGATTTTCTAATAACCAGAAATGACGCAATAAAATAAACCTGAAACAAAAATTCGAAAAGAAATTGAAAAAATTGCATTAAAGGCATTTCATTCATGCTATTTATAAAATGTACTTTCGAGGCTCTATCTACAAAATAAATTCCCCACATTAAATATAAACTGTAAGCAACAAACGGAATTGTATGCAGTAAATGTTTCGGTTTTAAACGAAAATTAGAGTAACAAACGGACAATACATAGAGATAAAACGATGCTGGAACCAAATAAACAATACTCCAACGGAATGCCTCGAGGTTGATATGATTAATGGGGAATTCTTGCATTGAAAATTTCAACGCATCTACGGCATTTGTAAAAAGAAAAAACGCAAGAAGCCAATTTGAAAGTCTGTGTTTAGTTTTTACGGTAATCAAAAACAGGGCAAGCAAAAGTACCATGAAAATCCCAATAGAGGAAGCGAGTTGTAAAAAGTTGTATTTGTCCATTGTTTTTAAGAGAAATACAAATTTAATTCTTAGTAAATTAAAATATTTGATATTTTATCGTAAATAAAGTTTTTGATAGAATAAAAAAAGGCGCCACTTGTATTAAAGTGGCGCCATTTGGCTGTTTGTGACCTCGACAGGATTCAAACCTGTAACCTTCTGAGCCGTAATCAGATGCGCTATTCAGTTGCGCCACGAGGCCTTTGTTAAAGGTTTGCAAATATAACACTTTTTTCTTTTCTTTGAAATATGAAACTGAAAATTTTATTATTAATCGCGTTTTGCACGCTAATTTCCTGTAAAAGAGAACAAAAAATTTCATCTGCAGAATGGACTTCCATCTCGCACAGGCTTAAATATAAAGAACACAATAATGTCCTGCAATTAAAATCAGGAAATTTTGCTTATGATTTTAAATCGGGAGCTTTTCCTTTCAAAAAAATTATTTTACTGAATGCGAGTATGGCAGGCTATATTACAGAACTGGG
>NZ_AKJY01000038.1 GCF_000282115.1 Chryseobacterium populi | reverse complement strand
GGACGGCTACTATGGCCAGAATGTTTGATACTACACCAGCTACTACGGCCAGAACATTATTTATGCTTCCTGATAAAGGACAGACGGATATTCCGGATGCTAATTTCCCTGCTGTAAAAGGAAGATTTCAATATATGCCTTTGGCAGGAATGAATACTTCAGATGCTAACGGCTGCCGATGTATAAAAGACCCTTTATATATCGTAGATAACTATGACTTTCCTACTGAATTTTTTAACGCTGATGTTGAATACAGGGCAGGTATTGATCAGCCAAACACTTATCAGGTTGTGAAAAGCCCTTCTGCAGCAACAATTGAAATCCCGGTAAGTAAAGCATTTTCGGTTCAGAGCCAATTACTCAATAATCAGGATATCCTGAATCCGTCGAATTTTAATAACCTGAAAGCAAATGTACTCTGGACGACCAACACCAGCCTGATCAATAAAATTTTAATGGCCAATCCTGCGCCTTCCACATTGGATGGTATTGCGGACTCTAAAATTCTTGTAACGGTAAATGCTAACCAGAGTGGAAACGCTGTCGTTACTCTGCATAATGGAAGCATTACCAATCCGGTTTATTGGAGCTGGCATATATGGGTAACAGATACGCCTGTCAATTCTTATGGCTATACTACTGAACTCCCCGCAGGAAATGTGACTAATTATATCAATTATACTGATAAAGCAGATATCATATTGCAGACCGAATTCATGGATAGGAATTTAGGTGCTACAGGTGCTTTTCCTGTACCAGTCAATCCATATATGCCTACTGCTGTTGAGCTGGCGAAAATAAGAGCTTCCACAGGTTTGCATTATCAATGGGGAAGGAAAGATCCCATTCCTGTTTTTCAGAATGCCGATAACAGGACTTCTTATAATGTGTTTTTAGGAAATGTGGCAGCTAATGGTTCTGTAACATATACAACACTTTCTGCCGCCACATACAACAATACCTCAGGAAGCTATATTATTCCATATAATACTTATACCGGCGCTGCCAATGCCAATATTCTGGCGGGCAATAAAATTTCAGACAGAATTGCTAAAGTTTTATCCTATTCCGTAGAACATCCTCTGGTATACATGGTTCCCAATACTTTTGCGGCCTTTAATGGTTCAACGCCAAGTTATACGAATGGCACCGACTGGTTATCAACCGAGCCAAATTTAGCTGCCGACAGATGGGGCAGAGGTGATAAAAAATCTCCGTTTGATCCATGCCCGGCCGGCTGGAGGATTCCTGATGTGTCCGGAGTTGCCATTGTATCGGGCAAAGACTTTGGGATGACACCTTGGTATAAAAAAGATAAAAATGTAGCCACTTCCTACAGTGTTATTAATGATTATTTAGGCGTAAGGGTAAAAAACAGTACAGGAACCACGATAGGATACACTGACTAGTCCTGAAAAAGGTTGACTAGTTTAATACATCAAATATACTTAAATCA
>NZ_AKJY01000037.1 GCF_000282115.1 Chryseobacterium populi | reverse complement strand
TTTTTCCGCTTTTTTCTATAGTAATGTATAATTTCTTATATCGAACTCACGTTAAAATAATAGCGGTGGCTGAAAATGATTCTTCTCTGCTGCATATCCATGATATTGAAGATCTGCCGGCTTATACCATTAATGAGATTCAGAATTTTTTTGAAGAATATAAAAAATTAGAAGGGAAAACAGTACAGGTATTTGGTTTCAAAAATAAGAAAGAAGCTTTCACTTGTATTGAAGAAAGTTTAATGATATATATCAAAGAAATCAAACAAAATATTTAACTGGGTTCTTTTCTGTGTATCTTAGTAATACATCGGCATTGTGTAAGAATAAATGAATCATACTTTTGAATGGATGAGTAGCAATCATTTTTTTTGTTTTTCGGTTTCTTTTTTCTTTTTATTAAAATAACCTCTCAGTAAAAAATTATTCTTAGCCGCAGATTCTATTTCCCTCAATTCACCGACACCTTTTTCAATATTAATGATTATAGAATCTACAGAATTCCCGAGTTTAGAATTGTTTGTAAGTTTCGATAATACATTCTCATCATTATTTATTTTCGAAGTAAATTGAGTAAGATCATCAGAGCTTTTTTCAAGATTGATCAGTGTCTTTTCTATTGAAAGAGCTAAAGAATCGTTGGAAGATAATTGAGAAAACACATTGTTTTTATCATTTAGTTTTTTTGTGAACATACTGATTTCATGGGAGCTGTTCCGCAGATTAGAAATGCTGCTTTCAATATTATCTGACCATTTCTTATCGGTAAATATTTTTGATGCAGTTCCATTTTTATTATTCAGAACGGATGTGAATTTTACCAGTTCTTGAGAGCTTAATTGCAAATTTTCTATGGTTCTGTCAATTCTCGAGGCGAAATCTTTATTGGCCATTATTTTTGTCAATAAGCTATTCTTGTTATTCATATTACCGCTGAATTCAACGAGCTCGTCAGTAATTGCTTTGGCGTTGTCGGTGCTTTGTTTTACACTCGAGAGTATATCATCTATCTCAATTGTTCTATAAGAGGTAATTATGTCATTATCCTTCACTATGATGTTAGATTGGGGGCCGGGAGTAATAATAAGGATTTTATCACCCATTAATCCGTCTGATGCAATGCTGGCAACTGCGTCAGTTTTAATGTATTTCTGAACATCCTTTCTGATTAATAACTTTACCAAAACCAATGAATCTGAAATAAAATCTATTTTGCTGACCGTTCCTATGTTGATTCCGGAAAGTCGGACATTACTGCCTTGCTTTAATCCGCTGACGTTTTTAAATTCTGAGCGAAGAACGAAATTAGAGCCAAATAAATTTCTGTTGACACCAATAAAGTAGATGGTTGCTATGAAAAGAAGGATGCCAGCGGTGACAAAAATTCCCAATTTCCAGTTGTTTGATGACTCGTTGTTCATGACTGAATTATTTATTTCTCAAAAAAAGATCTTACCCAATTGTCGGCATTATTCTCTATGCCTTTATAGCTGCCTTCAGCTTTAATTAGACCGTCCTTAAGGACGATGACTCTGTCACCGGTATATTTTGCGCAGGTTAAATCGTGTGTTATAATAATGGATGAGGTATTGTATTTTAGTTTGATATTTCGAATGAGCCCGATAATTTCACGAGCTGTGATGGTATCAAGGCCTCCGGTCGGCTCATCATATATGATAATTTCCGGTTTAATGATTAGTGCTCTTGCCAGCCCGATTCTCTTTCTCATTCCTCCTGAGAGTTCTGCCGGCAATAGGTCAATCGCTTCCTCCAGTCCTACGTTTTGTAACGCTTCTTTAACAGCTGTTTCTATTTCCTGTTCGGTAAGCATTTTATTATTGTGCTGCAATGTAAAAACTAAATTTTCCCTGACCGTCATTGAATCATATAATGCCCCATTTTGGAATAAAAAACCAATTTTCATTCGGATCCGGTTGAGTCCTTCCTCATCCAATTTTGTTATATCCTTTCCTGATATAAATATTTCTCCTTTATCAACTTTGGTGAGACCTACAAGACATTTAACAGTAACAGACTTCCCTGAGCCCGATTTTCCTAAAATGACCAGGTTTTCTCCTCTTTTAATGGTAAAGCTGATGCCATTCAGTACCTTATTACTGCCATATGATTTGTAAACATTTTTAAATTCTATCAATTTTTTGCAGTTTTGTAATTCATTATGCTTGGCTGTAAATTTTTCCCTATTTTCCATTATAATTCAAAAAATAAGTCGGTTATCTGTACTGCAATAAGATCAATGATAAAAATGATCAATGATGCTGAAACTACGGCTGAATTTGCCGCTTTTCCTACACTTTTAGTTCCCCCCGAAGCATTAAATCCTTCATAACAACCAATAATTCCAATAAAAAATCCGAAAAAGAACGTTTTAATGACAGCCGGTAAAATGTCTTCATATTCTAGCGATTGAAATACATGGGAGAAATAATGTTCAATATTGCTTTCACTATGCATATTGATGCCGACAAAGCCGCCCATAATCCCAATCAGATCGGCATATAGTACTAAAACAGGAATCATTAATGTTGTAGCAAGAGTTCTGGTTACTACCAGATACCGATAAGGATTGATGGCTGAAACCTCCATGGCATCAATTTGTTCTGTGACTTTCATAGAACCCAGTTCTGCTCCAATTCCTGACGAAACTCTTCCTGCACAAATCAAAGCCGTAATTACCGGTGCAATTTCCCTTATTAATGACAGTGAAACCATACCGGGTATCATAGATTCTGCACCGAACCTTGCCATAGCCGGACGTGACTGTATAGTAAGGACCAATCCCATGATAAAAGCTGTTATCGTTACTAATGGCAATGACTGGTAACCAACAACAAAACACTGCCGTATAAACTCTTTAAACTCAAATCCCGGTTTGAAAATTTCTTTAAAAAAGTGCAGGGAGAATAAAACTGTATTGCCTGCGATGCTAAGGTAATTTTTAAAATAGGTTTTCACGATGTTGCATTTAAAATATTCCAGTGTCTTTTGTTTATGATCAATATGATTGAGCCGATCGACAAAACCGGTGGCTTGCAATGCTTAGAAAATGGGCACAGACCTAATAGCTATAAATCATACTCATAATCTACTTCTAACTTATTTTTTACATCCTGTATACCAGGCGTTTTCCAGGCAATACGGCCAGCTTCCTCCTTTTGATGCCAGGTGTGTACCGTCCCTGTTAATGTGGCAGTTGTTCCGGATACGGATACGCTAATTTCACTATTATCGATCGAACTTCTGTCAAGTGCCCTTTCAATATCACTCTTTTCAACAGTGTTCCGGATTTCGGGGTTAATGATAATATTATTGTAAATACCTTTGACGCCGGGAAGATACTTGACGGCATTTTCTGTAATTTCCCTTAAGTACTCCCAAGATACTTCACCATCCAGATCTATCCATCCATCTTCTACTTTTACTGTTATTTTTTCTTGTGGAATAAATGAGTTTGCATTAAATGCAGCTATAATTTCACTGGCGATTTCGACATCGGTTTTTGACCGGGGATCCGGTAATCTGACTTCGATATCTTCTACCAAAACCTTTACCCCTAAAACATTTTTTGCGGCATGCTCAGCCTGGAGTTTTTTTGCATAACAGTCCACGTTACCTGTAAGGGAAACGATTCCGTTATTTACAATAACACCAATTTCTGCTGAATGCAGCAAAGGCTCCCATAGAATGGCATCCTGAACATCTTTTTGTAATTCTGCATTTGTTTTCATTTCAATCTTTTTGGATTAATAAATTGTTTAAAGTTTGCTAATTGGAAGAATTTTATAATTACATCAAATTCTTATATCATTTTTTAATTAATTGATTTTCAGGCGATTTTATTCTGATGTGCAAGTTTGATAACAGTCTAAGCAACATCAATAAGCCTCATTATATCGCAGCATCAAAACCATCCTTTTTAATTCTGTTGCTCAAAGCCTATTCCTGCCAACTGCTTGCTATATAAGTGGAACTGCAGGCATTGAAAAATACTGCGCATATAAATGATGTAAAAATGATAAGCTTGTTATATTGTATTTTTTCATGGCAATGCTTTATATTAATTCATCCCAAAGGTCACTAACCTGCATGAGAAATAATATGACAGGTATCACTGCGAAAAATGATCCTGATCAGTTCATCAATTCAACCTTTTGAATGCATAAAATTTGAACTCGATTTACTTATAGTAAGCATTTGGAGAGCTTTGATAAAAAATAGATTAAAGTATAGCGATATCATTTTTTTTAGTGATGGCAGTCATTATTTGACAGTATGTTAATTTGGAAATTTGTGGCATAAACTTCAGGTTATGAAAGCTTTTTTAACATTCACCATTATTCTTTGCTTTACATTAATCACACAAGCTCAGGATTTGAAAACAACGAACGAGATTACTTCTTTACTTAAAGACAATGTTACTCTCTCAAAGCTGCATTATCCCCAATCGGTTATTAGATTTTATGCCGGAAATAATTATGAATATGCGTGGATAACCGCAGAGAAATCAGATCAGTCTGAAACTGCAATGTTACTGTTGGAATATTCCTATCGATTTGGTCTGTCTTTATCTGATTATCATTGGGATGCCATTTCTCTTCAGAAATTAAGAAAGTTGCGGGGTACTTCTGTTGAAGAGAATCAAAGGGAGAAAGCTGAGTTCGATATTCTGATGACGGACGCTCTTATCACCTTCATCAATAACATGCATTTAGGAAAATACAACCCTTTATACAAATCATCATATATTGATTCCAATGATATTAATGGATTTCGATCCGACGATATACTGCTGAATGCAAGACAGCAGACAGATTTTCTTAAGACAATCCTTAAGGTTCAGCCTAAAATAAAAGAATACACGGACTTCCAGAGCTATTTAAATACACTCTATGAGGAAGATGACTGTATAGCTCCACAAAGGGAATCTGAAAAAATCATCATCAATATGGAGCGTTTACGATGGATTGATACGAATGATACTTCCTATATTCTGGTAAATATTCCTTCCTATACATTGAAACTTTATCACCGGGATGATGTGTTTGATTTTAAAGTGATTATAGGAAAGCCAACCACTAAAACACCAGTTTTGAGGAGCAGTATTAATTATTTTACAACTGCGCCTGACTGGAAGGTCCCTCAAAGTATTTTTGTAAAAGAGATGCTGCCTAAAATCTTAAAAAGTCCTCAATATTTAGAGAACCATCATTATTCAGTTTATGATAAAAACGGGAGTCAAGTTGAAATAAGTTCATCGAAACTAAAAGAGATCCGTCAAAATCCCTATCGATATAGTGTAAGACAGTCATCCGGTTGTGATAATGCATTGGGAGCGGTGGTTTTTAGATTTGAAAACTCTTATGGAATATATCTCCATGATACTTCTCAGAAACAATTGTTCAATAAAGATGAAAGAGCTTTAAGTCACGGGTGCATTCGTGTTGAGAATGCTAAAGAGCTCGCAGCTCTCATGTTAAAAAACGATGATTCTGCAAACAGGATTCCTGTTTTGGAAAATGCAATGTCAGAGTATAAAAGGAAAGATTTCGTTCTAAAGCAACCTGTTCCGATTATTATAACCTATCTGACCTGTCTTATAATGGATGGAAAGCCTGTATTATATAAAGATATCTATCATTTAGATGATTCATTAGAAAATATGTTTAACCAAAACAAATAATCAGATTATGAGAACGATTTTAGTTGCCACAGACTACTCAAAGCCAGCGAGGAATGCCGCTTTTTATGCACTGCATTTGGCCAATGCCCTGAAGTCCAATATTGATTTATGTCATGCCTTTGGATTACCTATTGAAAGTCCTATGCTTGGGCAGACTGCCTGGTCACTGTATGAATACCCGGCTTTACAGGAAGAAAATACAAAGGAACTTAAAAAGTTGGCAAAGGTGCTGGAAGACAGAGAAAAAGTTGTATGGGGAAATGAGGTCTTTCCATTTCATCCTTCAATATATTATGAATGTGAGGGAGGAGACGCCGTTCATGTGATCAACAATATGGCAGCCGATAAAAAGCCGCTACTGATTGTTATGGGCATGAAGGGAGCAGGGGTGCTTACACGTTTCTTTTTTGGAAGTAACAGTCTTAAAATGATTGATAACACCCAATATCCACTCCTTTTAATTCCCCAAAACCATAAATATAATGGATTGAACAAAATAGCTTTTGCCACAGATCTTAATAAAAAAGATATAAAAACAGCTCAATTATTAATTGAATTTGCCAAATACTTTGATGCTGAGCTTTTAATTACCCATATTATCCAGAGTGATAATGATGTGATCCAGGATGTTGATTATGAGCATAAAAAAGAGGTGTTTCTAAAGAACCTGAATGGTAAAATTTGCTACAACTGCATATACAGTGAAAATATAGATTATGGTTTGGAAATATTAAAACATAAAGACGTCGATATGCTTGTGATGGGACATCATGACAAAAGTTTTTTCAAAAGACTATTTCTTGGTAGTCATGCCACGAGACAGGCTTCCGAATTAGAAATTCCATTATTAACCATTCCTGAAAATGGTCATGTTCATTTTTGAATATTTGAAATTAATTGTTAAAAAAGCTGTCTAAAATACAGTGAATGTTGAATATGCGAATGTTTTTCATAGTTCGTGTATGTTTTTTATGCTAAAATTTATAACTTTATATAGCTGCATAATACGATAACTATGGAAAGTGCCAAACTGTTACAAGCCATTATTGAAACGGCTATTGACGGTATTATAACCATTGATGACACAGGGATAATAGCAAGCCTGAATCCTTCTGCACTAAAAATATTTGGCTACAAAGAAGAAGAATTAATCGGAAAAAATATTTCAGTATTAATGCCGGAACCAGACAGGAGCCGGCATGATAGTTATTTACTCAATTATCAGAATACCGGCGAAAAAAAAATCATTGGAAAAGGAAGAGAAGTAAAAGGATTAAGAAAAAATGGTACACAATTTCCTTTCAGGCTTGCAGTAAGTGAGGTTCAGTTCCAGGAAAGAATTATTTACACAGGATTTATCCATGATCTTTCCAAAGAAAAAGAAGCGGAAGAGTTTCTTAAAAATTATACTTTGGAGCTGGAAGAATTAGTCGAAAACCGTACAAAATCGTTAAAAAAAATGCTTCGTGAGTTGGAAGAAGCGAAGGAAGAGGCGAATGTATCTCTGGAAAAAGAAAAAGAGCTGAACCGTATGAAAAGCCGTTTCGTATCTATGGCATCTCATGAATTTCGTACTCCCTTAAGTTCTATGCAGCTGTCTGTTATTTTGATAGAGAAATACCTTCAGGTTTCGGACAGTCTCCAGATTGTAAAGCACCTTCATAAAATAAAGACAGCTATTGGGAGTCTGAACGGCATTCTCAATGATTTTCTTTCATTGGAAAAGCTGGAAGCAGGGATTGTACATCCCAATCACTGCCTATTTGATGTTATCAAGTTTTCAGAAGAACTTACGGAAGAAATGCAGCTTATCACCAAAGAAGACCAAATCATAATTTACCAACACACAGGATCAGAAAGTGAAATAAATTTAGATCAAAATTTATTGAAGAATTGTCTGATGAACCTGATGAGTAATGCTATAAAATATTCCGGAGAACATACATTGATTGAATTTTCCACAGAAATAAAAGAAAATCAATACATATTTTCAGTAAAGGACAATGGAATAGGGATACCTGAAGATGATCATTCTGCTCTTTTTCAGCCATTTTTCCGCGCTCATAATACCGGAAATATTCCCGGAACCGGCTTAGGTTTGAATATTGTGCAACGCTATGTCGGTCTTATGGATGGGAAAATACATTTTGAAAGCATATTCGGTAAAGGAACTGAGTTTACTTTATCATTTCCTAAAAATTTATAATAATATTCCAATTGAGTTGAGATGAAAAAAATACAGATACTGATCATAGAGGATAATAAGGACATTCGTGAAAGTACTTCTGAGATCCTTGAACTTGCCAACTACGAAGTATATCAGGCTTCTAACGGTAAACAGGGCATAGATCTGGCCATAAAATATATTCCGGATATCATACTGTGTGATATCATGATGCCGGAGCTTGACGGCTATGGTGTACTGCATCTTCTGAGTAAAAGAGAAGATACTGCGCTTATTCCTTTTATTTTCATAACGGCAAAAGCAGACAGGATTGAAATAAGGAAAGGGATAGAAATGGGGGCAGATGATTATCTTACCAAACCTTATGATGATATAGAACTTTTGAATGCCATAGAAAGCCGTCTGAAAAAAAGGGAACGACAGAGAAATATGTATAGTTCCAATCTTACTCAAATCACCAATTTATTTCAGGCATCACATGGACTTGAAGAATTGCAGAAAGCGTTTAATGAAAGGAAAATTAAGTCTTATAAAAAAAAGCAGGTGATATATTATGAAGGAGATGCAGCAAGCACGGTATATTTAATGATATCCGGTTCTGTAAAAACAACAAAAATGACAGAAGATGGGAAGGAATTTATGACAGGAGTATATGGCGCTGAAGATTATTTTGGCATTACTTCATTATTTGCTGGAAAGGAATACAAAGAAACTGCAGAAGTTCTGGAAGAGGCCACCCTATGCTCAGTTCCCAGAGAGGTTATCGACCAATTGTTTTACAAATATCCTGATGTAGCAGAAAAATTTATTAAAATTCTTGCCGGAAATGTTATCAGCCATGAGGAGCAGCTATTGCAGCTTGCCTATTTTTCAGTAAGAAAAAGAATGGCAGAGGTACTGCTTAAACTGCATGGTAAATATAGGGATACTGAAAATTTTGAGATCTCAAGGGAAAACCTTGCTTCCATGGCAGGAATGGCTATTGAAACGGTAAGCAGAATTCTAAGTGATTTTAAAGAAGAAAATTTAATAGATAGAAATGCGGGCAGGATTACGATACTGGACGTTTCACGTCTTCAAAAATTAAAAAACTAATATCTGTCACTTTTTATAATGATTTTATACATTGAATAGTTCTATTGGGTTCTATACA
Organism: Chryseobacterium populi; assembly: GCF_000282115.1. Lineage (GTDB taxonomy): Bacteria > Bacteroidota > Bacteroidia > Flavobacteriales > Weeksellaceae > Chryseobacterium > Chryseobacterium populi. The sequence goes on along the minus strand of NZ_AKJY01000037.1, from coordinate 15,393 downwards.
TTTGATTATTCAAAAGGCATTATGAAAGTGATAGTTTATAATATAAATCAGAAAGAAAAAGAGATTCTTGCGTTGGCTAATCGTAAAACACACAAGATTACCATCATAACAGATCCTTTGAATGAAACTACAGTTCATTTTGCAGAGGCAAAAGATGCTGTCATTACCATCAATCAGGAAAATCAACTTTCACATAGTTTTATCCTGAAACTTATTTCATTGGGAATACCATACCTCATTTTAAAATCGATGGAAGAGTTTTTTATTGATTTATCCATTATTAAAAATTCTGGAATACAATACAAAATTATTAAATGCTCAGATCCAAGACTTGCTGCTTCCCTGATTATTGAAACCTTAGATAATTGGGGAAATAGTGACCAGGATCATGTGAAATTCTAACTGAAATCATGGGCTGAATGCTGTTCACATAATACCTTTGGAGTATTAAACTAAAATAATTTTATTATGAAAACTTTAGAAAAAACCAGTCAATCTCCAACGGCTCGTGTAATAGAAGAGTTCTGGAATAAGGATGGATTTTTAGATGAATCAATGAAAATGGAGCCTTCCATTAATATCATTGACAGGAATGGTGTCTATAAGATCAAAGTATCAGCTCCGGGCTTTAAGAAAAAAGATTTTAAGGTAGCTGTGGAGGACGGATCACTTATTATCAGTGCTGAAAAAAGTATAGAGAAAAAAGAAGAAAAGGAAAATTTTGTAAGAAAAGAATTTTCTGCTTTCTCATTTTCCCGCAGTTTCCGTTTACCGGAAAACATTACTTTAGGGCATATAAAATCCAATTATAAAAACGGATTATTAAATATTACAATCAGTAAAACTAATCTGGATAAAAGAGAGGTAAAAGAGATTAAAATACGTTGATTTTTTTCACTATTAATTTATAAAACCTGTTGTTCAATTGAAAAATGTAATCTAATGTCTTATGGTCAAGACCGTTCTCAAATGAGCAACAGGATAAAAATAAAGAGATGAATACTATGATTATAAAATCCCTTGGAGGAGCGGGGACAGTTACCGGATCTAAGCATTTGCTAAAAACCTCGGAGCTTACCATATTAATTGATTGTGGGTTGTTTCAAGGGGTAAAGGCGCTTCGTGAACAAAACTGGGAATCTTTAAGTATCGATTTAGCAGAAATAGATATTGTCATTCTTACCCACGCCCATCTGGATCATTGCGGGTATATTCCTCTTCTTGTAAAAAACGGATTTAAAGGTAAAGTTTACATGACTGAACCCACGAAGGAACTGGCCAAATTAATCTTACTTGACAGTGCAAAATTACAGGAAGAGGATGCAGAAAAAGCAAACTATCATCATTACAGTAAGCATAATCCTGCAAAACCCCTATACACGATAAATGATACTGAAAAATCTTTTAAACAATTTTTTACTGTTAAGGAAAATACCTGCATACAATTAAGTAATAACATAGAGTGCAGATTTCAGCCCTGTGGTCATATCATTGGAGCTTGTTCAGTAGAAATTGTATGTTTTGATAAAACAATAATTTTTTCAGGAGATATAGGGCGTAGCCACAGTGCTATTCTTCCACCACCTGATTTTTTCACCAAAGCTGATTTTTTGGTGATGGAATCAACTTACGGAGACAGGCTTCATGATAATACCAATTTGTATGATAGTTTAGAGCATTGGATCAATATTACTGTTAAAAACCACGGAAATGTAATTATTCCGAGTTTTGCTGTTGGCAGAGCACAGGAGCTTATTTATATTCTTTATCGGCTCAAGGAACAAAACAGAATACCCCGTACCCTTCCGATAATAATGGATAGCCCTATGGCAGCTTCAGCCACTGATATTATGGTTGAATATGCTGAATATACTACTGTCGATAAAGAAAAGTGGCTGGAGATTATTGAGACTATTCATATTAACAGAGAATATGCAAATACTGCGGAAATCGTTTATGATAAACAAAGTAAAATAATTATTGCAGGAAGTGGTATGTTGACAGGAGGACGTGTACTTGAATATTTAAAACATGATATAGGAAACAGCCGGAATACAGTGTTGATTGTTGGATTTCAGGCAGAAGGTACTCGCGGAAGGGCCTTGCTTAATGAATCGTACGAATTAAAAATTCACGGAAAATATTATCCAGTGAAGGCAAATATTGTTGAATTAACAGGGCTCTCTGCCCATGCTGACCAATCTGAACTGATAGAATGGATAAAAAAATATAAGAATCCGCCTCAGCAGATCATGCTGGTTCATGGTGAGCCCTCCGCATTGGAAGCATTACGGGTAAAAATCCAGACAGATTTGAAAATACCGGTTAAAATTTTGATAAAAGATATGGAAGTGGTGTGTTGAGATAGAGATGATATTGTTTAATTAATCTAAAATTTATTCCATGGAAGTTAATATGCCGCCAACATTATTATTTGCAGATTTATTTTAGATCGTAAAAAACATAGCAATCGATGCTGTAGCCATAAAGAAAAAAGTTGCCTATAATAAACTTTTTGAAAGCCACCTGCTTTTGAATTCTCCCATAATACGTTCACTTGCAGATATCCGGATAATCAGAAACAAGAGGGGGACTGCTGCTATACCATTGAGAACTGCGGTGTAAACAAGGGCTTTCAAGGGGTTATCCCAATAAAATTCATACACAGGCCAATAAGTGTGGAAATAATAATTACCATATAAAAGCCTTTTGCTTTTGTAAATTTCAGATCTAAACTGGAATTCCAGTTGAGAGCTTCTGGAACAGTATAAGATGCTGATCCTGAAATAACTAGCACTGCAAGCAATCCTGGCCCAATGATTCCATTGGCAAATATGATTTTTGATATCAGCTCTGAATTTGGAAATGACTGTACTAAAGGCCCTAAAGCCTTTGCTGCATCAGCCGCAGTATTAATATCCGTTATATGAGCACTATGCAGAACGGTTCCTCCAACCAATATAAAATACACCATGTTGTAAATTCAGAGATAATCATGCCTATATTATTATCTTTTCTCATTGCATGAATATGACACCACCCGATGCTGGGTCTTCCATCGTGCATCAGACCTCTTTTATTTTCTTCTTCCACTTCCTGAGATGCCTGCCAAAAAAACATATAAGGTGTAATAGTTGTCCCAAAAACTCCGGTGATTATGGAAAGAAAATTGAAAGAAAATTCAAGATGAGGAATTTAGTATTTCTTTCCATGGCTGGTCAATAATGAAAGCTGTAAGAGGGTAGGCAAGAAGAGATAATGCCAACATTTAAGAACTTTTGAATACACCCGATAACTGGTAAAAATCTCTAAAGTAAGTATACTAACAGTAAAAAACAGCATTAGTGTAATAATATCAGAAGGAATAATTAATTGTGTAGCAGCTGCCATAGCTCCGATATCCGCTCCAATATTGATCGTATTAGCAATGACAACCAATCCTAATCCTACAGAGCTATAGAGTATTTTTTTTGCTGTAATGTTCTTTGATAGCTCCTGTAAGCCCTTTACCCGTAACCATTCCTATTCTTGCACAGGCTTCCTGTACGGCAATCATAAATGGAAGCATATAAAGAGCTGTCCATAATTGACCATAACCAAACTGAGCTCCTGTTTGAGAATAGGTAGCAATACCCGAAGGATCGTCATCAGCAGCCCCGTTGTTAGTCCGGGACCTAGAAGACCAAAGAATTTTTTAATTTTTTTTGTTTGATTTTCAATATTATCTTTGACAGACATTGCTAATTTGTTTTTCAATACAGTATACTATTAATTGATCATATTTTTTGTATGAAACCCGGCTCACTGAAATAGATAATCTTTGAGAATTAAAAAAGACTTTTCAAATAACTGGAAAGTCTTTTTAATTCTTATTTACAGTACATTTTTTTCAAAGAAAGCTGTTAGTTACAGTAGGAAATTCTTGGGTTTGTACTACTTCCGCATGGAAACTGATATTTGACTTGCAGATATTTAGGAGTGGGATTATCCGTGACTTCCAATGGAGCCATTGATTGTCCGTTATAGGAAGGCATGGTAATTTGCGCAGCGGAACCGTTGCCTAAAGCCACATTTTTAGCATTGGCATTGCCGTTAAAGCTGTAATCCATCATGGCATCCAAAAGACGATATACCCCATAATAGTCCAATGCATCAAAAGCTTTACGTGAACTTGGCAAAACGTGATCAGTTACGTAATTGTATCCGTTAACAGTAGATGATTTAAAGTAGATAAAATCTTTTTCAGTATTAGAAATATTAATATTTTTAAAGATATCTATTGCTATCCTGTGATCGTTTACATCATCTTCATCATAAACCTGGGTAATCATTTTGGTATTGGCAGGAAAACTCTGTAATTGCTGTTGAGTAGCTAATGAACTGTTCCAGTTAAAAGAATACCATGGAGCCATAGTGAAAAGAAAACGTCCGTTTTGCCCCCAACCTTTTTCCGTAAACGCTTTATAGGCAAGATCAATGGTTGCTCCGCCGCCAAAAGAATGTCCCATGAATCCTACTTTCTGAGTATCAATAATATTGGGATAATCTGTGGCCGCTTTTACGAAGCCTTCCCAAAGGGTTTGGTAACGATGATCAATACTGATATCGATTGTACGGTAAGGTACAAATACTACAACATAACCCTTCTTTGCGATAAAGTTATACAACTCTATATTATAATCTTTATCCTCACCGCCAAACGGGTGTGAAAAGAATATAGTAGGTCTGGGAGAAGTAATTCCTTTAGGATAGAAAACAGAAACCTGTGTTCCAGCGTACTGTGGATTATTAAAATCAATTTCAGCCACTTCATAGCTTCCATCTGCACCATATCCAGATACTGGTTTTTGTATAGGTCCCTGAAAAGTACCACTAACGCTAGGTGTAGGGGTGTCCTCATTATCGCTGGTACTCTGAAAACATGCTGAAGTAGTAATAAAAATAATCATCGCCCATGGATATAATAGTTTTTTCATTTTCTTTTTTCTTTTAAATTTTGAACCATCTGATCTTTAATCTCCTGATACTTTTTGTATTGTTCCGTATCAAGAATTTGGCTGAGGGCATCAGATTTTTCTTTCTGTAAGGCTTTCAGTTTTTTGAATTTAGAGAGCTTATCTTTATTACTCTGAATAATAGGTTCATTTTTTTTGGCATATTGAAGGTTAAGCTCAGAAACCTGCTGAATTTGTGAAGTATTCAGAGCCAGTTTAGTTGTCATCCATTCCGTCTGCATCTTTGCACGCTGTTCCGGAGTATTGTCCTTTAATTTTTTTGCCTGTGCCGATACATTTATAAATGGCATGCATAGAAATGCCATTACAAAAAACGGCCAGTGTTTTTTTTGTTTTAAAAGCATCTTGGAAAATTTTAATTTTTAATGAAACAAATGTAGCAATACCCACTATTTACTTTAATAGAAAAAAAGGTGAACCGGCTAAATTTAAAGGTGAAATCACTGATCCAGCCACTTTCTAAAATCCATGGCTTTTGCTTTGCTGATAATTATCTGCTCCTGCGGTAACGGATGTATTTTCACAAGCAGTCTTCCGTTAAAAAAATATTCTACGGTATCTACAGCCGTTTTATTGATAATGAATTGGCGGTTTGCCCTGAAAAAGAAGGAAGGATTAAGTTCACGTTCCAGCTGTTCCAGTGTAAATTCCACTACATATTGCCTGCCATCAGCCAGATATGCATACACTATTTCATTAGCCGTGTAAAACCAATTGATTTTAGCCGTTTCTATCGGGATAAGTCTTCCACAATAATGGATCAGAAATGATTTTTTATATTGTTTTGTAGCATGCTGAAGCTCATGCAGCAAAGACTTTGTTTTAGACTGTTCGTTTTTTACTTCAGCAGCAATAAGAGTATTGTATTTGAGTAAAGTCCGTAGTATTTCTTCCCTGTCAAAAGGTTTTAAAACATAATCAATGCCATTGTTCCGAAAGGCGTCCATAGCATAATCATTATAGGCGGTTACAAAAATGACAGGTTTTGAGATTTTCGTTCTGCTGAAGATTTCAAATGATAGCCCATCTGAAAGCCGGATATCTGAAAATATCAGATCATAAGTATTATTGTTCGTTTCGAACCAGTCTACTGCTTCAGCTATACTCTGTAATGTTATAATAATCTTAACCTCAGGATTGATCTCTTGTAGAATATATTCCAGATTTCTTGCAGTAGCAGCTTCATCTTCAATAATTACGATATGTAAATTCTGTGTCATAATAAAGGAAGTTTTACTGTGAAATATTGCTCCGTTTGAAGGATTTCTATTTCCTGACGAAATTGCAGCCTGTATCTTTCATTCAGGTTGACAAGACCAAGCCCGGTTCCTTCTGCCTCATTCATGGTAAGCTGGAGGTTGTTTCTGATAACAAGCCATTTATTTTCTTCATAAATTTCTACTATTAAAGGAGATGAATCTGTAGCTTTGTTATGTTTAATAGCATTTTCCACCAGAGGTTGCAGCGATAAATGAAGAAGCTCTTTGTTTAAATTCTTTTCGTTAATAGTAATCTGCATCTGAAAGGTATTTTCCAACCGCATTTTTACCAGCTGAATATAGGATTTTAATTGCTCAAGCTCTTTCTCAAGAGTTACCAGATCATTTCCTGAACGGAGCAGGGTATATCTGAAAATTTTGGAAAGATGATGAATATAATTTTGGGCTAAAGGCGGATTTTCTCTGACAATAGCAGAAAGACTGCTTAATGTATTGAAAAGAAAATGCGGGTTTAGTTGTTCCTGGAGAAGTTGCAGTTGAGCCTGAAGGTAGGAGTTGTTAAGCTGTTCATTGATAAGGTCTTTATTTCTGCTTTCACGCATCAGAAGAATAAGACGGATTACTACGGCAATCATGATACTGCTGAGCAAAAACCGGGCAAAATATCCCCTTATTCTGCCTCCCGGAAACTGGAGAATGCCAAACCACACAGAATGGATTAGGCTTCCCAATATAATAGCTGCTACAACCACTACAGTATTAAATGTGTAAAATTTCCAATATCGTTTATTTTCTCTAAACCCACTAAAAAATTTACCATTAGAAAGATTAAGATAAAACAAGACGAGACAGAACATCAGATTGTAGATAAACTGAAAACCATACTCCCAAATATTGAACTGCCAGTAACGGGCAATAATCCCATCGCTATTAAGAGCCATCAGTTTTGCTGAATTGACGACAAGTGTGATTAGCAGAGCACTGTAAATATATATTTTTCTCTCGTTCTTGATCATTCATACAAAGAAAGTAAAATATTAAAACCGATACTAAAACAAATCGATAAAGCTGGAAAACTTAAGGGTGAAATAGTGAGATCCGGATATTGGACTATACAATTCAAAGATCCAGTTTATTTGTTATTTTACAGTATGTTATTAAATCGGGTGGTAAAAATATCTTTCGAAACACTCATTAATCAAAGATTTTGAGACATAAAAAGAACTGGTCGGCTTGATCCATTCATCTGTAAATACAAATTTATTGATTTTAAATAATTTCAGTGATTTGATTTTTATTTTAAAATCATTTTTCTGCCTAAAGTTAAAATCAGTTTCTCTTCTGGAAAATATTATTTTTCGGTATAAAAATGAATTGCCCCGTCATAGTTCCTAAAATCACCTACTTGCATATTAACCTTAGTATGAATGCTTCGTACCTGAATATACATAGTGATTCTCTATATTATTCTGATTGACATAATTTTATATTTTTTTCCCTTGCTTGAAAAATTTGAGATAGAAAATAAAGAATATGAAACTAAAGATTATATTTAATTATTTCCAAATTTTTTAGATATGTAAAAGAACTTAGTTTTTGTTCTAGTGATTTTATGAGACGAATAGAAAAACTTAAAATTCGTCTTCCCAGTGATTTTAAAAATTAGCAATACGACCCAATTGTTCAATGTTGATTAATTGTATTTTGCGTCCTTCAATTTTGATAAAATTATCTTGTTTAAAATCATTGAGAATACGGGCTAAGGTTTCTCTTGCGGTCCCCACCATATTGGCCAGATCAATTCGGGATAATGTGATAAAAACATTTTCTTTGGACTCGTTAGATGCATATTTATCATGAAGGATCAATAAGCTGAGAGCGGCTCGTTCTCTAACGGTTCTATGTGATAAGACCGCCATGAGATTAGCCATGACACTAAACTCGTGACTAAGGGATTTTAATAAGAGTCTTGAAAAAACTGGTGACTGATTAAGGATATTTAAAAAATCATCTTTTGAAATAAATGAGATGACAGAATTTTCAAGGGTTAATGTGGTATCTCCATAAGTCTCATTACTCAAAATAGCAGAGTATCCGAAAAATTCACCCGAACTGTAAATGTAAATGATTTGCTCTCTTCCATCATTGTCTACCTTGTACTTTTTTATTTTACCTTCGTTTAAATAGTAAATACCGGTGGGCTTTGTACCGTCTGTAAATATAGCTTCATGATTACGGTAATTTTTACTTTTCATTGCAGTAATGAGTAAGTTTTTATCATACTCAGGAAGCTCGTTAAAAAGATATTGATTATTAAAAATAAATTTTGAAACCATAATTTTTACTTCTTAAATATTGAAAAAGAACTCAAAATTTAACTTAAATCACATTTTAAGCCTACATAAATCACCAAGTTATCTTTCTAAACAGATTATTTTTGCAAAAGTAAGAAAATTGCTCTTGAAATGTGAAAGAAAGTCTTTTTAAGAGATGAACTGAATGTAATGAAGAGAAGTTAGAGATAAATTATTATATAACGAATTTTTAAGTATACTGGATAAATAAAAATATGTACCCTTCATATACATATTGATATAGCTAAATTTTTTACCTTTTATTTATCCAGTTATTTTTTATTGAAAATAACAAATAATGAGTAATGTTTACGATAATATCCTTGGCCTGATAGGAAACACTCCTATGGTGAAGCTAAATACTGTTACAAAAGATATTCCTGCAACCGTTTATGCCAAGCTAGAATCATATAATCCTGGACATTCCACTAAAGATAGAATTGCACTTCATATTATAGATAACGCCGAAAAAAAAGGTTTATTAAAAGAAGATTCTGTAGTTGTAGAAACTACTTCCGGTAACACCGGATTTTCTATTGCAATGGTTTGTATCCTTAAAGGATATAAATGTATACTTGCTGTAAGTGACAAGACTAAGCCGGAAAAAATAGCTTATCTGAAAGCACTTGGAGCTACAGTTTACATATGCCCTGCCAATGTACCTGCAGATGATCCCAGATCTTACTATGAAGTTGCTAAAAGAATCGCTTCAGAGACACCAAATTCAGTTTACATCAATCAGTATTTTAATGAATTAAATATTGATGCACACTACCAAACCACAGGACCTGAAATTTGGGAACAGACAGAAGGTAAAATTACTCACCTTTTTGCCTGCACTGGAACGGGTGGAACTTTATCGGGATCAGCAAAATTTTTAAATGAAAAAAATCCTGATATCAAAGTGATAGGTGTAGATGCCGATGGCTCTATTCTTAAAAGTTATCATGAAACCGGTGAAATTCAAAAAGAAGATGTTCACCCTTATCAGATCGAAGGAATGGGAAAAAACTTAATTCCTTCCGCCCTTCTTTTTGACAAAATAGATGAATTTGTAAGGGTAAATGACGAGATGTCTGCTTACAGAACCCGAGAAATAGCTTTAAAAGAAGCTATTATGGGTGGGTATACTACAGGAGCAGTTACTCAGGCATTGATGCAATATGCACAATCTCACGAGTTTTCTGAAAACGATATCGTGGTTCTAATATATCCGGATCATGGATCAAGATACATTACCAAAGTGTACAGTGACAAATGGATGGCAAAACAGGGTTTTATCAACAACAGTGTTCATAATTACGATGAATTTTTCCAATTATAATTAATTAAATAAAAGGAAAATCGTGTAACAGATATGGAGGTATCTATTGTAACAGTCGAAATAGGGTAGATATGTTTAGACATAGAGGAAAAAACAGGACTTATTTTCATAATATTAAATTAGCATCACTTCTTTCCTTTGTTGCAGGGACAGTCAATATTGTAGGGGTATTATCAATTAAAATATTAACTACAAACATTACAGGGCATTTTGCTTTTTTTTCCGAGGAAGTAGTATTGAAGGATTATTATGATGCAGCACTCTACCTTTTATTTATCGGATGTTTTTTAGGGGGAGCTTTCAGTTCCAGCCTTCTGGTAGAATTTATATCCCGTTTCAGAAAATTCCAATCTCATTTTATTCCCTTATTAATAGAAATTTTTATTTTGGGTTTCATAGGACTATCTGCCGATTTTAAAATAATAATCAGTCCCAATATGATTGCCTGCCTTTTACTTTTTGCAATGGGGCTACAGAATTCTTTAGTAACAAGAGTATCTCAGTCCGTTGTAAGAACAACACATTTAACAGGAATCTTTACTGACTTGGGAATAGAAATGTCCAAATTATTTTTTTACGGAAACGCGATTTCGTACAGCCAGCTTAAAAAAAGCATTATGTTAAAAATTGTAATTGTATTATGTTTTTTTTCTGGAGGGGTAATAGGCGGCTTTACTTATGAAGTTTTTCATATAAAGACATTATTGTTTTCTGTCGGAATACTTTTCTTTGTGATCTGGTATGATAGGTTATTATATAAATATTATGTATTGAAAAGAAAATTAAGATGAATTAATCTGTTTGCAAAAATTAAATGTATATTTCTGTGAAAGCTGGTTCTGGCTAATTTTCATATTGAAAGATGTTAATATATCAGTACTGGTCTCTGAGATCTCAGCCGTATTGTTTGTTCTATTATTGAGAGCTAATGATGTATCAAGAATTAGGGATTCAATTGTTGTATAAGCCGCAGAAATAAAAAGTTTTTTATTTTTACTTTGAAAGCTATAGAATTGGTCTATCAACGAATGCCTTATCATATTTTTGGTTACATGAACATAAGGGAAAACAAAAATATTCCTTCTTGAATTAGAAAATAAGATCGAATATAGACAAGTAGAATTATTAGAACGGTGTTCATTGAAAAGGGAGGAAAAAGAGAACATATATATTTCCTGTTTTTTATAATCATTAAATGAGAACTTCTTATGGGTCCCATAAACACAACGCTGTTTCCTTTTATGTAATAAGTCTGATCTTCAAGAGTAATGGTTAGGTCATCAAGTGTAAACAAAATACAAAAATATTTTAATGTATTAAAATCTGATTTTCCTTGTTTTTTTGATAATATAGCTTAACGGATTAATACTGAATCCTGTTTTAGTAAGTTCTTTTTGTATATGTATCATCGATATTGATTCGGGATTAAAATAATGAAAAATTTTTATTAAAGTAAGTTATTTTGATTACCCAAAAGTTTGACTTAAATCAAATTTTACAAAGAGATAGATCATAAAAATTTATTGATAAAGAGGGTACTTTTGCTCGAAAGTAAAAAACTGATCTTGAAATGAATCATTTAGAAAGTTTAAAGGAGGTTGGAATTCTATCTGCAAAAGAGATTTTTTGGAATCTATCAGAAGCACAGTTAATTTCACAAACCTTAAGGAAAGGACAGGGTATTATAACAGACTCAGGAGCACTGGCTTGTGATACCGGTGAGTTTACGGGACGTTCCCCAAAAGATAAATATGTAGTCTTGGATGATAAGACTCAGGATTCCGTTTGGTGGGGGGATATAAACCATTCTTTTTTGCCTGAAGATTTTGATAGATTATACAATCGTGTAGTGGAACACCTTTCACAAAGTGATCTTTATGTTAAAGATGTTTATGCGTGTGCAAAATCTGAATATCGTTTAAATATAAGAGTTGTCACGGAAAACCCATGGCAAAGCTTATTTGCCAATAACTTGTTTTTAAGACTGAATGAAAAAGAGCTTGAATCATTTAAGCACGAATGGCTTATTCTTACTGCCCCAAGTTTCAAGGCTGTTCCGGAAACTGATAAGACCCGTCAGCATAACTTTACCATTATCAACTTTACAAAAAAAATCATTCTTATTGGAGGAAGTGCTTATACGGGTGAAATTAAAAAAGGCATTTTTACGGTATTGAATTATATTCTTCCCCATGAGAAAGAGATCCTATCTATGCACTGTTCTGCCAATATTGGCGAGAATGGAGATACCTCCGTGTTTTTCGGGCTCTCAGGAACGGGGAAAACGACACTTTCAGCGGATCCGTCCAGAAAATTAATTGGGGATGATGAGCATGGATGGGATCATGAAAATGTTTTTAATTTTGAAGGGGGATGTTACGCTAAATGTGTGAATTTAAGCCAAGAGAAAGAGCCTCAGATTTTTTCGGCAATTCGTCAGGGTACCTTGCTTGAAAATGTACGTTTTTTTGAGGGAACAGATATTGTTAATTATGATGATACTTCCGTAACTGAAAACACAAGGGCTGCTTATCCGATCGATTTTATAGATAACGCTATCCATCCTTCTGTTGGCGGTGTTCCCAATAATATCTTTTTTTTGACGTGCGATGCTTTTGGTGTATTGCCTCCGATTTCAAAATTAACAACAGGCCAGGCGATGTATCATTTTATTTCTGGATATACGGCAAAAGTAGCTGGAACCGAAGCGGGGATTACTGAACCACAGACCACGTTTTCCGCATGCTTCGGAAAACCTTTTCTTCCCCTTCATCCTACAAAATATGCTGAACTTTTAGGAAAAAAGCTAAATGAGAATAAAGTAAACGTGTGGCTTATTAATACAGGTTGGTCTGGAGGCTCTTATGGAGTAGGGGAACGTATAAAGCTGTCATACACGAGAGCTATGATCACTGCAGTATTAGAAAATAAATTAGAAAATGTTGATTTCATCAGTGATGATGTCTTTGGACTTCAAATGCCGGTACAGTGTGAAGGAGTTCCTTCTGAAATCTTACATCCAAAAAATACTTGGACAGACTCTTCTCAATATGATCAAAAGGCTATCCATCTTGCTACTCAGTTTATGGAGAATTTTAAAGAGTTTGAGTCTTTTGCTAATAATGAAATTATAGAGGGAGGTCCTGTCCAAAAAAATAAATAAATCAAAATAAAGAACAAATAGAAATGGAAATTCCTGAAAATCTTTTGTATACAGAAGACCATGAATGGGTGAAAATAGAAAATGATATGGCATATATTGGAATCACAGATTTTGCACAACATGAATTGGGTGATATTGTATATGTTGAAATCGAAACGCTTGGAGAAAAGTTGCAGCAGCATGACGTATTTGGAACCGTTGAAGCAGTGAAAACAGTATCCGATCTTTTCTTGCCGATTGCCGGTGAAGTAATGGAAATCAATCCGAAGTTGGAATCAAATCCTGAATTAGTCAATTCTGATCCTTATGGAGAAGGATGGATGATTAAAATGAAAGTCAATAATCTAGCAGACACTGAAGGACTTTTGACCGCCAAGTCATACACGTCGTTAATAGGGTTATCATAGTATGGAAACAGTAAAAATCAAGAAAACGCCATTTAATGCAATCCATCATCTTTTGGGAGCGAAAATGGTCGATTTTGGCGGCTATGAAATGCCTGTTCAATACAAGGGTATAAACCATGAACATGAAATTGTAAGAAATAAGGTGGGGGTATTTGATGTTTCTCATATGGGAGAAATTCTAATACAGGGAAAAGAAGCCTTATCATTAATTCAGAAGATTACGTCCAATGATGCTTCAAAACTTTTTCCGGGAAAGGTACAATACAGCTGTATGCCTAATGATACCGGAGGAATAGTTGATGATCTTTTAGTGTATATGATCGGTCAGGACGATTATTTATTGGTCGTCAATGCATCAAATATAGAAAAAGACTTAAGCTGGATCCAGGGACAGAATTCCTTTGATGCGCAAGTTAGTAATATTTCAGATTTTATTTCATTATTAGCGGTTCAGGGACCCAAAGCAGAACAGGTCTTACAAAAATTAACAGATATCAGTTTGAAAGATATGGAATATTATACGTTTACTATCGGTGAATTAGCGCATATTCCTAATGCTTTACTGTCTGCCACTGGATATACTGGGGCAGGAGGATTTGAAATATATGTGGAAAACAGATATGCAGCACACATATGGGAAGCTCTTTTTGAAGCTGGAAAAGAAGAAGGAATAGAACCCATTGGTTTAGGAGCCAGAGATACATTACGGTTGGAAATGGGCTACTGTTTGTATGGGAATGATATTGATGATTATACTTCTCCTTTAGAAGCTGGGCTAGGCTGGATTACTAAATTTAATAAAGACTTTGTTCATAGAGGATTCTTAAAAATTCAAAAAGAAAAAGGAGTATCCAAAAAGTTAGTAGGGTTTGAAATTGAAGATAAGGGAATTCCCCGTCATGGCTATGAAATTTGGAATGGGAATCATGAAATTATAGGAGCCGTTACTTCCGGAACTATGTCACCGACCCTTAAAAAAGCGATTGGAATGGGATACATCTCCGTTGAAAATTCGGCTGTAGGAAATGAAATTTTTATTAATATTAGAAATAAACCAACTAAAGCAATAATTGTGGCTCTTCCATTTATTAATGTAAAATAGCTTGCCTCTTATAATATCAATTTTTCAAATGGTTGGATCTTGCTTATTTTACTCGTGATTGGTAAAATAATTTCTTAATCTGGGAGGCATATAATTGAATGATAGAATGATTTTTGAATACCTTAAATTAAATATAGATATTGATGACAATGCTTTTAATGAAATATATCCTGAACATATAAAAGCTTTGTCACAACGTCATTGGACTCCTGTTGCTGTTGCTAAGATGGCTGCTAAATATTTAGTTGATGATACCAATAGAAGAGTCTTGGATATTGGATCCGGAGCGGGTAAATTTTGTCTTGTGGGAGCAGCTTCTACAGATGGTATATTTTATGGAATTGAGCAAAGAGCATCTCTAACTAAAATATCAAAAAAAATAGCTGATAAACACAATATAAATAATGTTGATTTTATTAATGTAAATATAAAAGAAATCTCTTTTTTAGAGTACGAAGCATTCTATTTTTTTAATTCTTTTTATGAAAATATAGATACTTCTTGCTCCATTGATGATACAATTATTCATGATAGAGATTTATATTACGATTATTCGTCGTATGTGAGGGAACAGCTTGACGCAACACCTATTGGAACGAAACTGGTTACTTATTGGAGTAAATGGGACGAAATTCCCAACAGTTTTACTTTAGTTGATACCGCTTGCAATAAGTTATTGAATTTTTGGGAAAAGGTATTTTGAGAGGAAGATAAGGAGTCGAAAAATTCACCGGTAAACACAGCCTTTTCTGTAAATTGAAAAAAGAGAATGACAATATTGAGAAACTTGATTTGTCAACAGAATACA
>NZ_AKJY01000036.1 GCF_000282115.1 Chryseobacterium populi | reverse complement strand
CGGGGCGGCCTTCGGCCGCCCCGAAACCTATTCTCCTTTCAGTCCTCACAATACAACCTCAATAGTATTACTTTGATAAGCAAAGTGCCTTTGTCTGACTTTACAGATCAACAATTGCAAAAACGTTAATCTATCTTTGCGATAATTAAATCATTATTACAGATCATTATCTTAAGACCTTCTCCGTTTCCAGACTTCGGTCTAACAACAGTTGAAACGCTTCACCCATTTCATCCGAAGCTCTTGTGATCGCATTTTCAAGCATATTCCGGATCTGTTTTTCCGTAACTCCGGCCTCGGTCCAGCTTTTTCCTGAAGTATGGGAATTTAGAATAAAGGGCATGATACGGTCTATAGCACAGGCAAAAATAGCATCCGGCGTTTTTTCTTCCTCAAACTCCAGCCAGAGGTTAAAAAACTCAGTACTTAAAGGCTCATCCAATATCCCGAAAATATTCTGAGCTGAAATTTTTTCCCTTTCAAACTTGCCGATCATGGCCTTTTCATCAAACAGGAAAGTGTCGCCTGCTTCTATTTCCACAAGATCATGAATAGAAAGCATTCTTATCACTCTTAATAAATCAATATCTGCCCTGTTTTTGGCATAAGGATAAAGAATCTGAGCCAGAATAACAATCTGCCAGGAATGTTCTGCAGTATTTTCTCTTCTTGAATCATCTGCATTATAATTTCTTCTCTGTACATTTTTTAAAGCATCAACTGCTAAAATAAAATCGATTTCCTTTTGAATTTTCATCTTACAAAAATAGGAATAGTGACTCAGATTTTAAATTTTTTGCCTTTTATTTTAAATTAATTTTATATTCATCAGAATTCAACTAAAAATTATAAACCTGATTATCAACATGTTAAATATTTCATATAAAAATTTTACTACTTTGTATTGCATAATACCATTTTATTTACATATCTTTGTAATGTAAAATTAGAATACGCTCATCTAGCTAGGAGCACCATTCTAAAAAAATAACTAATTAAAAACTTAATTGAGATGAATACTGAAAATACCAAAGCGCAAATGCGAAAAGGAATTCTGGAATTCTGTATTTTAAGTCTCATCAATCATCGCGAAATGTATGTTTCCGACCTTATAGATGAACTGAAAAAAGGAAAACTGGATGTTGTGGAAGGCACACTCTACCCTCTTTTAACAAGATTAAAAAACGGCGAGTTCCTTTCTTACAGATGGGAAGAATCCACAGGAGGACCACCCAGAAAATATTACCAAATAACAGAAAAGGGCAAGTTATTTTTGGACGAACTTCTAAATACCTGGAAAGAACTAACAGATTCTGTAAATCAAATCACTCAACAAAATTAAAAACAAAGCTATGAACAAGACACTCTCAATAGGACTCGCAGGTTTTTCTTTTACCATAGAAGAACACGCATATATAAAGCTTAGCGATTATCTTAATGCACTGAGAAGCTCTTTAGATGCTTCAGAAGCAGATGAGGTAATGCATGACATAGAAATAAGAATGGTTGAAATTTTCAGGGATTCTTTAGGAAAACGTGAAGTAGTAAATGACTCTGATGTAGAAAGAGTAATTGCTCAGATCGGAAGCCCTGAAAAAATTGAAGAACAGGAAGAAGCTTACTATTCTGAGAAAAATTCTAAAAAAACCTTTACTTCAGGAACTGAATACACCGATAAAAAACAGTTGTTCCGTGACCCTGAAAGACAAAAAATAGCCGGTGTTTGTGCAGGGCTTGCTCACTACGTAGGAATGGATATTACTGCCATGAGAGCAATCTGGCTGGGAATTTTCATCCTTGGAATATTTACAGCAGCAATTTCTTCTTCATTAATTGCATTGCTTTACATCATTCTTTGGATTGTACTTCCAAAAGCAGAAACCGCAGCAGATTTTTTGAAAATGAAGGGAAAGCCTATGAACTTCGATAATCTGAAAAACGAATCCAACAAGCTGGTTCAGTTTGCCAACGAATCTACACAGAGGGTCGGAGAAATGTATAACGAAAGCAAACCTTACATCAACAATGCCGGGAGCGGAATCTGGAATGTAGTAAGATATATCTTAGGTGGAATCTTCGGATTAATGGCTTTCTCTTGTCTGATCGGTGTATTTGTAATCTTCGGATTCATGGGAAATAATGACTTCCCACCCATCAGCCAAATGAACTTTTATTTCGATAATGAAGGGATGAAATACATCATCATGGCAATGATTATTCTGGGAAGTCTGATTCCTGCCATGTTGTTCGCCTTATTAAGTATCAAACTGATTTCACCAAAAACAAAATTAAGGAATACAGGTTGGGTTTTGGGAGCATTGGTTCTTGGATTGATTGCAGTATCCACTTATTTCGGAGTGAGCATGGCGAAAAAAGATATGTTCTTAAAAGGTCATAAGGAAGATACAGAAGAAGTTTCTATCAACACAGCATCAGACAGTCTTTATGTTGACCTGAAACAAATCGTTATCCCTCAGAACTTCACAGGTTATGAAGATGATCTTTATTCAGACAAGGTATCTGTTTTTGAGAAAGACTGGATCCATGTTGATGTAACAAGAAAATCTGATATAAAAACACCTTATCTGATCATTAAAAAAGAAGCAAAAGGATACAATATTCCGCTTAATGTAAATGTTCCGGTAGATGTAATTAATAATAAGATTATTCTTCCTAATTATATCAAATATCCTTATGAGCACCGTTTCAGAGATTACAGCATTGATTATGAGCTTGTAGTTCCTCAAAATACAGTGGTAATTCCTGTAAAAAAAGACGGAATTGATTTCGACGGAGACTTAAACGCTGACGGAACTAATGATGATGACCAGGATCAGGATGAAGACAACGAAAACGGGACAATAAGAATTGAAAAAAATAAAATTTCCGTAAACGGGTCTACCTTCGAATACAGTTCCAATGATAAAGACAGTATTATCATCAACGGGAAAAAAGTTCCGGCAAAGCAAGCTGATAAAATTATTGATTCAACAACATCAAAAATCAAAAAAATGAATGGTGATGTAGATATCAAAGTGAACGACGGTAAAAATGAAATTTCCATAAAAACTAAATAATAAACTGCAGAGAGTGGCAGAAGGTGTGAATGGAAAACAACAGTTTGAAATTCACACTCTTCTTCTCTCAAATTGATTAAAAAAACAATAATATTTAGTTTTTTATATTAAAAATTTATCATACCTTCGTAGAGTAATTAAATACAACCAAATCAATTAAAAACACCTCAACCATGGTACAAATAGCATTAGAGATTGTAATGAAAATCGTAGATTTAATCAGCGGTTTGTTTTAAGAGCGATAATATTTCAATATATTTGTAAAGTATAACCTGTTTGGTTATACTTTTTTTTGTTTTAATAAGCTGTATATGAAAAAACTAATCGGCAAACTGATGCTAAAACTGATGGGTTGGAAAGTCGTTCTGCAAGGCGATGTAAACAATCTGAACAGATGTATTCTTGTAGTAGCTCCGCACACTCACAATATGGAATATATTCTGGGAAATTTTGCCTATTGGTCTTTGGAAAAACCGTTAAAGGTTATTATTAAAGATGCTCATACCAAAGCCTGGTATGGGGCTGCTGTAAAAGGACTCGGCGGAATCGGGATAGACAGGAGCCAGAAAAATGACCTGGTGAATTTTGTTGCCGGCCAGTTTGCTAAAGAAGATTTCAGTTTGGTGATTACCCCTGAAGGCACCAGAAGCTGGGTTCCGAAATGGAGAAAAGGATTTTATCATATGGCTTTGGCCGCAAAAGTTCCGATTGTTCTGGCAGCCGGAGATTTTAAAAGAAAAATCGTTTATCTGGGCTATACCATTCCCTATGAAAGAATCGTTTCCGTGCCCTTTTCTGAAATAATGGAAGAAATTCAAAATTATTACATTAAAAATGATATCGTCCCAAAAGTTCCGGCCAACTGGAACCCAAATATTATGGGACCGGTTAATGAGCAAGAGGCCAGGAATCAGCAAAATTCCTGATCAATTATTCTTCATCAATTATAATTTATTATTTAAAATATGAAAGGTCAAACTAAAGAAGAGCTGTTAGAATTTATTAATAATTGGGGAGACGTAACTCTGGCCAAAACACTGGAGATAAAATTCATCGATGTAGATATTGAAAATGAAACCCTTACAGCAACCATGCCTGTTCTGCCCAGAGTACATCAGCCTTTCGGAATTCTGCATGGTGGAGCAAGTTGTGTCTTAGCCGAAACATTAGGTTCAAGCCTGTCTAATATTTTCATCGATGGAACCAAATATTATGGTGTAGGAACGAATATTAACTCAAACCATTTAAAAAGTAAAAAAGACGGAATCGTTACCGCAACTGCCCGCTTCATCAGAAAAGGAAAAACCATGCACGTTTCTGAAATAGAAATCCGGGATGAAAAAGGACAGCTGATCAATCATACAACCATGACCAATAATATTATCAACAGATAATCAGAATTATTAAAAATATAAAGGCTCAATTTTTTGAGCCTTTTTTTATTGCCTATTAAATCACAAAAAACAGCTCATTTGATTTTGACATATTTAAGACTAATAATACCTTTGCAGAAAGAAAATTAAACCTCGGATTATCTTATAGTATTTCAAAGCAGATTTTCTAAAAGCCACAAACCCATGATTTATTTCAAACTTCCTTTTGATGAAAACCTGTACACAACAGATCATCATTTAAATACAGATTCCGTTTGTTTTTATTCTTTTGATAATGCCCAACAGCTCAATTTCCCGGGGAATATTGTTGAATTGAGTCCGGAAGAGTTTGAAAAAGCATCTATAACAAACGAGTCATTGCCTGATAATAAAGATCATTTTACTGCTGAAACCAAGACCGAATACCTTCAGAAACTGGAAAAAGTTATTGAAGTGATTAAAGAAAATGAGCTTCCAAAGCTGGTGCTTTCGAGAAGGAAAATCTTCACTGATTTTTCCAACATTGACTTAAAGCAAGGTTTTAAAAACCTGTGCACTTCTTATCCGAACGCCTTCAGATACATGTTTATTGATGATGAAAATGCCTGGATGGGAGCTTTTTCCGAAGTCCTGGGAAAGTTTAATAAAATTACCCATCAATTTGAAACGATGAGCCTGGCGGGAACTCTGCCTGTCTCTGAAAGCTGGTCTGAAAAAGAAATTGAAGAACAGAAACCCGTTTCCGGATATATCAAAAATATTCTGAAAAATTATGCCGTGCATATTGAGGAATCTGATACTTATGATCATATTTCAGGAAATATCAAACATCTGCGAACAGATTTCAAAGCAGAAATAAAGCCTGAAGAAGTGGATAAAATCATTCAGGAATTACATCCCACTCCGGCTGTTTGTGGAATCCCAAAAGACTTCTGCAAAGAAAATATCCAGAAGTTTGAAAAATTCCCCCGCGAATTGTATGCCGGCTATATAAAAATCGAAACAGAGGATACTATATATTATTTCGTTAATCTGCGTTGTGCAAAACTCTACCGGAATTCAGTTCACTTATTCGTGGGTGGCGGAATTACAGCTCAAAGTAATCCTGAAAAAGAATGGATTGAAACGGAACTGAAGTCTCAGGCTGTTTTGAAAAACCTGGTTCTTGGTTAACCATTTTTAACTATTTTATTACATTATATCAGGATTCAAATATTAACTCTGCAACACTCAATATTTAAATTATATAATTAATTTTCAATTAATTATATAACTCCAATTCACAACAAAATACAAACCTTTGCAATTCTATATTTTCTCATCGTCCTGCAAAACACAAATAAATAAAAAATTAATCTCCATTTATGGCAAGAAATTTGTTAATCCATACTGCCGCAAAACCTTTCATTCTTTTCAAATGATTTAAGTCACAAAACCGATGATGATTATTTCTTTATGGCTGAAGAATGTTATCGTTATGGCCCAATAAAATAGTATTAATTAAAAAACACGAATATGGAATTTAAAAATTTAATAGTTATGGGAGCTACTTCCCTTGAATTCAAAAGTAGAAATGCCGGAAAACTGATTATTAATTATTAAAATTACGGCAGATGTTAAAAAGAATTAGCGAAGCTACTATAAGAAAGATTGTAATATTTTTATTCGTTTTTATATTTCTGGGGATTGCCGTGAAATATTCCACTACAATTTTAAGGCTTATTTTTAATATTGTTAATAACGAAATTTAGAAGCTTTTTATTGATTTAGACAAACTCAAAATTGGTTACAAAAAATTAAAATCCCACTGAAAAATACAGTGGGATTTTAATTTTTATAATAATGAATAGTTATTTCTTTACTCCAATTTTACTCCATGTATCCAATACAAAAAGTAAAATTAATCCGATAACAGCCGAAGCAATTGAGAATACAAACTTCAGGTTATCTTCAGATAAAATTTCCGACTGCCAGTCTAATGCATAAAGATTAACGGCGATAAATACGATGAATAGTACTAAAAATACTTTATAAAACTTCTGCATGATCTTAAAAATTAATATAATTCTGCACCAATTGGGCAAAGTTTGCGGTAAATAATTTAATAGAAATTGCTAAAAGGATGATCCCGAAGACTTTCTGCAAAATAGCCAGCGTGGCTTCGCCCATTTTCTTTTCCAGCCATTTAGCTGATTTCAGCACCAAATATACGAAAATTGTATTGAGAATAATCCCACAAATGATATTAATATCGTGAAATTCAGCTCTGAGGGATAATGTAGTGGTTAAAGTTCCCGCTCCAGCCACTAAAGGAAAAGCGATAGGAACAATAGAGGCTGATTTGGCTTCCGTTGTCTTATTAATTTCAATTCCCAAAATCATTTCCAGTGCAATGATAAAAATAACGAATGCCCCGGCAATGGCAAAGGAATTGACATCTACTCCGATGAATTTCAGAATCTTGTTTCCTACAAATAAGAAAACGATCATGATTAATCCTGCCGTAATGGATGCTCTCCCGGCTTCTACCTGACCGAATTTCTGCTGTAAACTTACCACAATGGGAACCGAACCGATAATATCAATAACAGCAAAAAGAACCATGAAACTGGTAAGTATTTCCTTAAAAGAAAAATGATCAAAAATTTCCATTTTTTGTAATTAAAAATTTCGCAAAAATATGAAAAAAAATTAACTATTTGCTAATTTGAGAATACAAATTAACAATCGCCTTTAAAAGTTCATCGATCCCTTCTGAAGATTTCACAGGAGAATACTTCTCCATCTGAATTCTCTGGGAAAGGTTTCTATACTCTTCAGCAACAGCACTCCCTTTATAGCTTTCTAAAAATTTTCTGAAATCTTCTGCAGAGCTTTGAAAATACTGATTTCTCACATCAGCATCCAATTCCTCCACAATATGGAAAAATTTCAGATAGTCACCACTATCCTTAAGATTTTCAAGATACCCGAAATAATCATTGACATCGGTTTTCAGTCTTTCTCTAATTTCTTTTTCCGTTTCTGCAACAGATCCCAAAGGTTTTGGCGGTACGGTTTCTTTAATTAATTTACGTTTTTTTTGCCAAGTCTTAAATAAAAGATAGGTAATAAACAAACCCAGCAGGATAGCAATGTTGGTCAAAAGAATATTCCAGTGAAATTTGCTCTTTTCTTTAACTTTAAACGAAGTGGTTTTCAATACCGGGCTGTTTACTGTTTCCAAAAAGGTATTGGTATATTCATTTACTTTTTCAACCGTTGTACGTGATTCTGCAATCTGCTCATGGGAAAATGCATTCAGTGCTAAGGTTTCCTGGCCTAGATCAACATATTCTTTACTTGCAGGATCAAAAAATGCGAACTCTTCCGTTTTAATGGAAATAGGTCCGGCTTTATTCGGAATGATAATATAATTTGCTAAAATCTCTCCTTTTATCCCCACAGTTCCGGGGGCCACTTTTGAAGTGATTTTAGGGGCAAAAATTTCATAATCGGGTGATGCTGCAATTTTTGGCAGAACCATATCGGTTAAATTGCCTTCTCCGGAAACCTTTACAATAACGCTGACAGGTTTTTTTACTTCAACTTTTTCTTTTGAAGCGTTATAAACATTGATATTAAATTTCCCGACTGCATTTTTAAAACTTTCAGGAGAGCCTTCCGGCAGCTTTTTTACGTTAAGCTTTACTTTATTGGAAAGTATTTTATTTTTATTGTTGTAAGTATTTACAGAAGCCGATACAGGCGGAACTTCTACATAGCCTGCTTCATTAGGAAATACCATAAACATCGCCAAAACCTGGGAAGCCATATTTCCATATCCTGAAGAAGGGTCTATTTCAGATTTTTTGTAGTTGATCGGATGTACATTGATGTTTTCCTGCTCCGGAAGATGGATATTTTTTACTTTCCTGAAATTATCCATATTTCTGGAATATACTTTCAATACAGCAATTGTCGGCTGATCCTGATATACTTCCCTGTCTTCGATCTCCATATTCAGGTAGACATCATTGGAAGCATTGTTGGCCACCGATTTTTTGTCCACTTCTTTGATGAAGACGTCAAAAGGCTCTGTCTTATAAATTTTGTTGTTAATGGTAACAAGAACCGACCCGATTTTCACCTTTCCTTTTTGCTTAGGCTCAAGAGCCACTCTCGTTACATATTGGGTAATCACCGTATTGGTTTCCGGATCCATGTAACCACTGCTCACGGAACCGCTTCCGATCATATTAAACTTGGAAAGATCCGGCAAACGGAGTGGAGTCTGCTGATTGTATTCGCTTCCGTTTAATTCAAGAATAATTGTAAGGTTGATGACATCCTTGCTGGTGTAATCCGTTTTATCCGGAGTAATGGAAAAGTTGATCTGTCCGTAAGAAATTACGGATGTAAAAAGGAGTAATATGTAAATCAGTCTGTGCTGCATCACCAATCTTTCTCGTTGCTTTCAGGCATCGAATAAGAATCTTTATTTAAAATTCTTCTGGCGGTTTCTTTTTCTTTATCGCTTGCTTTATTTAATATTGCGTTTTCAAGATCTTTGGGTATTTTACCTTCATTATTCTGGTTCTGGTCCGGATTATTTCCCTGTTGACTTTCACCCTGATTTTGCTGGCCTTTTCCCTGATCCTGCTTTTGATCTTTCGGATTGCCTTTTTGATCATCATTTTGTTGTTGGTCTTTACCACCGCCTCCTTTTCCTGAATTGTTCTGTTGGTTTTTCTTTTGCTGGTTCTGTTTTTCTTTCAGTTTGGCAATTTCATAATTTTTTCTTGTTGCCTCATTGTAAGGATCCTGCTTTAAAGATTGCTTATAAAAATCTGCTGCTTTTTCCGGCTGGTTCATCTGCATATAGGTATTTCCTAAATTGTGCAGGGCAGCAGCTTTATCCGGAAGTGTCTGAGAAAGTTTCTGTGCTTTTTCAAACTCAGCTCTAGCCTCTTCATATTTTTTATTTTTATACAAAGCATTTCCTAAATTGTAATGAGCTGTAAAATCTTTTTGATTGGTTTTAATAGCTTCCATATACCGGGAAGATGCTCCATCATAGTTTTTACCGTTAAATTTCTGGTTACCTTCATACACCAAAGTCCTGTAGCTTTCCTGCCCAGACAGGGAGCCTGAAGATAAAAAAGCAAATACAAACGATAAAAAAATGATTTTAGTATCCATCAACTGCAAAATTATTCCTTTATATGTTAATAAACAGAGTTTTATTTGTTAAAATTCGGTTAAAGTAACCGGTAAAAATATTATGAAAAGCGTCATCAATTACACATTAAAATCTCTTTTCGGATTAAAAATATAAATCAAAAAGAAAAATAATATCGAAACTGCTAAAAAGTACTGATAATAATGATTGGCATTCTGGGATTTTACAAGCGTTTCAGAGGAAGATGCTTTTTTACTTAAAGCCTCAATAATTCTTTCCGGGGCTTCGTTGATATTATTCCCGTCGATATAGGCACCACCTGTTGACCGGGCCAGCTTTTTCAATGCTTCAGTCTGTCTTTTGGAGATAACAGTTTCACCGCTTCTATCAGATTTATAGCCCATCAGCTGTCCGAAAACATATTCAGGAACCGGCGCTCCTTCGTCAGAACCTATGCCCACTGAAGTAACCATAATTCCTTCTTTGCTGGCCAATCTTATCGCAGCATTGTCGTTACCTTCGTTATCTTCTCCATCGCTTAATAAAACTACTTTCCTGGATCCTTTGCTCACATTCTTAAATTTATCAACAGCAACCTGCATTCCCTTTAAAAAATCGGTTCCCTGGATCTGCATAGAATTGGTTTCAATAGCATTAATATACATTTCAGCAGAATTATAATCTGTTGTCAAAGGCATGATAGAAGTAGCCTGCCCCGCAAAAATTACAATACCTACTTTATCGCTTCTCATCTTCTGCATCACATTTACCATCAGGTTTTTTGCTTCATTCAGACGGCTTGGGCTAATATCTTCTGCATTCATCGAATTGGAAACATCCAGCATAAAAATCACATTATTCAGTCTCTGGTTGGTTTTTATTTCTTCCGATCCGTTTAACAAATCAATAATCGAAAAGATCAAGAATAAGGTTCCCAAAAGATATAAAGTCGGAAACAACCTGGTAAACCCTGATTTCTTATCAAATAGCACTTCATGAAACTGTGCATCTGCAAATACTGCTTTCTTTTTATTTTTCCATTTAAAAAAACGAATCAGAACATAAGCCAGCAGCGGCAAAAGCAACAGCAACAACAGATACCAGTAATTTCCTAAATACCAATCCATCAGCTTAAAAATTTATAAAGTACCCATCTCAACAGTGCATCCATAACCAGCATCCCTAAAGCAATCCAAAGGAAAATTTTAAAATACTCCTGGTAATTGTACAGCTTGGAAACCTTTACATCAGATTTTTCCAGCTGATTGATTTCATCATAGACTTCTTCAAGACTGCTGTTTGAAGTTGCTCTGAAGTATTTTCCTCCTGTCATCTGGGCAATTTCTTTTAAAACAGGTTCATCAATCTTCACTTCCGTTTCCGTGAAAACCAGATCACCGAAGATATCTGTCTGTGTGGGCATTAAAGCATATCCATTCGTTCCAATCCCAATGGAATATACTTTTATATTGTTATTTTTCGCCAGCTCCGCAGCAATTTGTGGTGGCATGGCATTTTCAATCGTATTGACTCCGTCTGTCATTAAAATAATGATCCTACTTTTTGCTTTGCTGTTTTTTAAATGATTAACAGCTATGGAGAGCCCTTCTCCGATAGCAGTTCCAGGTTGTAATTCCAATGGATTAAGATTCTGTAATTCGTCCACCACCACCTGGTGATCGGAAGTTACGGGTACTTTTGTAAAGGCTTCTCCTGAATAATTCACAAGGCCTATCCGGTCATTGGGACGCTTCTGCACAAATTTCACTGCAATATTTTTAAGAGCTGTCAGACGATCCGGAGTAAGGTCTTTCGCCAGCATACTTAAAGAAACATCTACGGAAAGCATAATATCAATTCCTTTTGTATCGTCTCTGTCCTGGGAGATCGTAAAGGTTCTGGGTCTCGCCATGGCGATAATAAGCGCAGAAAGGATGATATACTTTGATATTTTAAGGAGGAAAAGCACAGCAAGAATCCCGTTGCTTTCGCCCATATTCTTTACTGTGGGAACTTTTATCCCCTTTCGTTTCTGCTTGCTTATATCCCTGAATAAAAGAGGGATAAACAGCAGAAACAGCAATAAAAACCACGGACTATAAAATTCGAAATTAAACATCTTTTCTTAAATTTTCAAATTCTAAATCCTTTGATGATCTCTTCACAAATTCCCTGATATCCGTAAAATCTTTTTCCATGGTATCCTGACCGGGGAATGTCTTGGCAAATTTTACCAGATCTCCCCTTACAAATACGTCTTCCACCACTTTTTCGTTTTCCAGTGAAATGGTAATATTTTCTTTCATCCGCTGAATAAGATCATCGGTAAGTAAAACATCCGCCGGCACGTGGTATTGCTTGGTAATGAACTTCCTTGAAATATCAATCAGTTCCACATAGAATGACCGATAGTTTCCTTCTTCAATATATTTTTTCTTTTTAAGTGAATCCAGTTCTTTTAAAGTCTGGTTGGTAGCTGCCGCAGATGAGTTTTTTGATTTCCTGCCCCATTTCACAAACATGATAATGGCAATGATTAAAGCAATAATACCCAATGCTGCCAAAACATACCATTTGTAAAGCTCCCAGTAATCTTTTACTTCAAGCTTCACTTCCTTATTTTTCATAATATCGTTAATCTGATCCGCTTTCTGTGCCGTATTAACGACTTCTACTTCATAAGGAATTGTTTTTAAAATTTTATCTCCTACTTTAAATTCAAGAACGGGAATGGTAAATTTGCCTTCCTCATACACTGCAAATTCAATTTTCCGCTCATAGGAACCGGCATCGCTTCCGATACTGTCTTTGATCGCTTCAAAATGAAAAGGTAACAATTCATTTTTAGCAGCGGAAGAAACTTTTTGATTATTAAGATTGTTGATTTTTACGACAAAATGATTCACCTCTCCCAGAGCAATAGTCTGCTTCTCGAGATTAGAAGAGAGGATCTGTGAAAAAGCATTCGCACAGATAAAAATACATAATATAAACAGTAATTTCTTCAATTTTAAATAAATAATAAATTTTGGATAAAATCTAAATGCTCTTTGATCAATCAAATTATTTTTTCTGAAAATAATTATACAATAATTTTGAATAATCTGCACCGGTATTAATATTCATAAAGCTGGCCGAGCTGTTGGCAAAATCTTCCTCAAGATTTCTTATTTTCTGCTTCTGGGCTTCCGCAAAATTATATCTCCACCTTGCACTGGAGGTATTTGCCCAGACCTGCTTTCCGGTTTCCGCATCATATAAAAGCGTGTATCCTACATCCGGAATTTCATTATCTTTTTCATCATAAATTCTCATTCCCAGTAACTGGTGCTTTTTGGAAGCGACCCTCAACATTTTGGAATCATATTCATCCTCAAAATCTGAAAAAAGGAAAAGTAGGGACTTTCTTTTAAAGATCCCCATCATATATTCGAGGGCTTTATCCACTTTAGAAACAGCAGGAACATAATCTGCAGTCAAAATCGTGCTGATAATTGAAAGAATATGTTTCCTTCCTTTCTGAGGCGGAATTACCTTATATACCTTGTCTGCAAATAAAATCAACCCTACTTTATCATTATTCCCGGCTGCCGAAAATCCTAAGCTTGCTGCAATTTCTGCAACATATTCCCTTTTGAGCTGTTTTTTTGTTCCATAATCCATTGAAGCAGAAATATCCACCATGAGCATCATGGTTAATTCCCTCTCCTCCTCCATTACTTTTACAAACGGCTCACGGAAACGTGCGGTTTTATTCCAGTCGATTCTCCTGATCTCATCACCAAACTGATACGGACGTACTTCAGAGAAGGTCATACCCTGCCCTTTGAAAGCGCTGTGATATTGTCCCATTAAAGTAGCTTCCGTCTTCTTTCGGGTCCGGATTTCTATCTGCTTTACTTTTTTTACAATATCTTTTATCTGCATGTATTCGTTCGTTGAGGGTTTAAAGTTGAGAGTTGATCGTTTTGGATTTAAAGTTTTATGTTTAGGGTTAATGCTTTGACTGATATTACTTCCATCTTCCTGCCTTATTCTTCAAACTCAATCGAAACATTAAACCATTCATCATCAAATTTCGGACTGTATTTTTTATAGAAATTAATGGCCGGTTCATTCCAGTTTAATACCTGAAAAACCATTCCGCTGTACCGATTTGATTTTCCATATTCCAGGGTAGCATCAAATAATTTCTTCCCGATCTGCATTCCTCTCATTTTTTCAGTTACTACCAGATCTTCAAGATAGAGTCTTCTTCCCTTCCATGTAGAATATCTGTCATAAAACAATGAGATCCCTGTAATTTTATGATCCACTTCGGCTACAAATGCTCCCCAAACTGGTGATTGCCCAAATCCGTCTTCAGTAAACTGCTCTAAAGTTACTGTAACTTCGTGCAAAGCTTTTTCATATTCGGCAAGCTCTCTGATCAGCTCCAACATGGGAGCACAATCTTCCTGAACCGCTCTTCTGATTATTACCTCTTTCATCAAAACAATTTATGGTGCCTGAATTTTCGCTAAAATTCTATTGATAATTTCTTCTGTTGAGATTTCTTCAGCTTCCGCTTCGAAGCTCAGGCCAATCCTGTGTCTCAGTACATCTTTAGCCAGCTCTTTTACATCTTCAGGAATCACAAATGCCCTTCCTTTCAAAAATGCATAGGCTCTTGAAGCAATGGCTAAATTGATTGATGCCCTCGGAGAAGCCCCGAAACTGATATAATTTTTAAGATCGGAAAGCCCGTAGTTTTCAGGATAACGTGTTGCAAAAACCATATCCAGAATATATTTTTCAATTTTTTCATCCAGGTAGATCTGGTTGATCAAAGATTTGGCATCTACAATATTCTGTAAAGAGATCACCGGTTTTACTTCGGGCTGATGCGAGGTAGAAACCATTCTCATCACCGTTCTTTCATCTTCAAATTTAGGATAATCTATCGTACATTTCAGCATAAAACGGTCGCTCTGAGCTTCGGGTAAAAGATAGGTCCCTTCCTGGTCGATCGGGTTCTGAGTAGCCAGTACCAGAAATGGTTTCGGAAGTTTCATGGTTTCATCTCCAATCGTCACCTGTTTTTCCTGCATGACTTCCAGAAGAGCCGATTGCACCTTTGCAGGAGCACGGTTGATCTCATCAGCAAGCACGAAATTAGCAAAAACAGGCCCTCTTTTGATAGAGAAATCGTTATCCTTAACATTATAGATCATAGTTCCCACCACATCTGCAGGCAGCAAATCCGGGGTAAACTGAATTCTTGAAAACTCACCATGAACAGCCTCTGCCAATGTTTTTATGGCCAGCGTCTTAGCCAATCCCGGAACTCCTTCCAGCAGGACATGGCCATTTCCCAAAAGACCTATCAAAAGACGGTCTATCATATATTCCTGCCCAATAATAACCTTGTTGATTTCCTGTCTCAGAAGTGAAAATAAGTAATTCTGTTCTTTTACTTTTTCCGTTAGCTGACGAATGTCTTCGGCTTGATGTGTATCTGACATATCTTAATTTAAAAATAATTGGTAAATTTCTAATAAATACTCGCATTAATCAACACAATTAATGCCATTTTTGAGTTAAAGTTTGTTAAATATTCCGGGATTGACAGCCCATTGCAACAATATAATGTGAGTTTTTCATGGATAAAATTAGCTCTAACGGCAAAACTTATTGATATTAATTACTTATTAAATCAGAAAGATACGAATCTAAAAGGTATTTGAAGACGGAAATAACAAAAAAATAAAGTCCATATAGTCCGGCTATATGAACTTTAAAATTATAAGTAAAAAATGACGTTATTAAAGTTTAGTAATGGTAATGGTGAATGTGCTTTCCGGCAGATCTACTGTTTCATTGTACTCTCCTACGTTGATATAATACCCGGTACCTGCCGTTGTTGTGATTGTAATCGTTTCCGCGGTGCCATTACCTCCGTTGTCCCTTGTTCCTACACATGTAAAATTACCACAGCTGCCACTGTATATTCCTATCTGAGGATCGAAAGTGCTGCCCCCAGGCATTGACACTTTAATGGTATACTGGCTGCCATCTCCGTTTATTTTAAACCAGGTCCCATCATTCATCGCATCAGGACAAATCCCTATAAATCCACCATTGTTAGTGGCTGATACGGCATCACTCTGTGTATAGTTATAAGGAAAAGCAGATGCCAGCAAAGCTGCTGAACACGCATCATTTACCGGTATCGGTGGAATGGTTTTAAAAGCAATATCCGTACAGCCGGAAGATTCAGCACCAGCCGAAACAGCTGTAACTTTCAGATAATAATTGGTATCCGGATTAAGTGCAGCTGACGGAGAAAAACTATTGGTAGTCACTGTCTGCTGATTAACAACATTTGTACCTCCCGGAGTGGTTCCTATTGATATTTTATAGGAATCTGCCCCGGAAACAGGGTACCAACTGATATTGGGAGATAAAGAAACAGATTGGGCATTATTTACGGGATAGAGCACGAAAGGACAAGCCGGGTTGGGGCTGGGTGCCAGTCCTGAAATCGTTATTGCCGATTTATAATCGGCTCTTATTCCGCCGGGTGGAGATGAAGGGTTAATAACTGCATGGTCTCCCTTATAATAAAGGGTAGAATTTGGAAAATGCGGGTAAACATGAAAGACCTCATCAAAATTATTGATATCAATGCTCGGAGCATTTTCTTTTGCTGCAATGACTAAATTATCTGTATTATTATAGGAAAACGGTGTTGTAAAAACAACTTCCACTACTCCATTATTATTGGTTACAGCACCTGCAAATACCTGAGTCAGCTGCGAAGAAGGAATCCAGTCTGTGCCGGACGTGAATGCAGTCTTTGAAGTATGCCCGAGATAAACAGTCCAGTTTGAGGAATCCGCAATGCCTGCTGAAGGATCCATGTAAAATTTAAGGCCTGTAATATTTCCTGCCGCATTAGCATTAACTTCCTGTTTAGGATAAATCTGCTGCACATAAGAATAAGAAAAAAAACTACTTATCGGCGCAGTCCCTACACTTGTGCTTCCTATGTTTATATTTATCTGGGCATTCAGCATCAATGCCGTCAATAATAAAAATAAAAGTAAATTCCTCTTCACCATTAATAATGATTTTTATTAATTATGACGCTAATTTAATAATAAAAACACCAAACAACACTATAACATCATTAAATATTCACATTTATCAATATTTAAAGCGAAAATCCTCAATTCAAATATTAAATCTTACACAATCAACAATAAATAAGCATTTATTTTAAAAATATAATTAAGCAGCCTCAATTCAAGTACATATTTTAATATATTTGTATAAAATACCAATGGTATGTATAAAAATATATTTTTTTTAAGTCTTTTCTTCTCAGGCTTTTTTCAGGCCCAGACAACTCCGGTGATGAACGTAATTTCACAGGCAGTTTATTATGATGGTTATGCAGCTACGGTATCCGATCCCGTTCCTCCCGGTCTCATAAGATTGTCCAATGCGAAATATGCACGAAAACTTACAGATACAGAGCTGGATTCCTTTAAAGCAAAGATTGCCATGAGAGTAACTATAGGTGCGCTGTGTGATAATTATGACCGTCTGGGAAGTGTTTATTTAGCAATGGTTCCCAAAAACCAGCCTACTTATACAATCAATGATGTTAATGTTAAAAGAATTGAAGTAGCCAGGTATATCACTCCCTTTATGAATAAAAACCGGTCTCCCCAGGAAGTTCCTTATACCTATGACTTAAGCAATTTATATAATGTATTTCATGATGTCGTATTACGCAGTACTTATGATATGTATATGGAACTGGATGTTTTCGGTGTCCCCTATGCAGCGCAGAATGAGGTTGCGGGATGCTCAGGCAGAACTGACGTATTTTCCGGGACTCTGACTTTTTTCTCAACAGATACAGGGGCAACTGCCACAGACTACAATAGCCTTGTGCCTATATTAAGCTACAGCAGGCTCAATAATTACAATAGTACTGACGTTACCGGTGAAACCGTTAGAATTGTCAATTTTAACCTTACCAATGCCGTGACCAATGCCCGTTTCTTTGTCATATCTACTCCCCATGGCGCCAACAGCGGCGGTGAAGAATATGTAAGAAGACAAAACTATACTTATATTGATGGTGTACAAATGCTTACCTATACTCCCGGAGGAATTTCCTGTGAACCCTACAGGGTATACAACACACAGGGTAACGGAATTTATGGAGGTACCCCAAGATCATTTGCGGAATGGACTTCATGGAACAACTGGTGCCCGGGTAATTCTGTTCCTATCAGAGGATTTACATTAGCCAGCATGACCGCCGGAAGCCATACCCTGAAACATACCATCCCAACAGCTGTATTTAATCAGCAGCAGGGCGATGTTTATTTATCTGTTTATATGCAGGGGAAAAGCAATTCTACTTTAGGAATAAAGGATGTTAAGACAATAGATGTAAATATATACCCTAACCCTACTTCTGATTTCGTTAATATAAAATCGGAAACAGAGGTCGTTTCGGCAGCTGTTTTCAGTGCTGACGGGAAAAAATTAGCTGAAACCTACAAGACAAATAAAATAGATCTTTCATCTTACAGTACAGGTGTTTATTTTTTGAATATTGTCCTGAAAAACGGAATAACCTTTAAACATAAAATCATCAGAAAATAAGACGGATCATCTTTTTAAGAATTCAAATCACGTAAATTTGAAACGCATACAATTCCTCCTTTGAATCTTTTTCAGAGGAGTTTTTATTGAAAGACCACATCGAATTTATTTTTTCGGCGCTTTTTCATTAAAAGAAATAATAAATAGGGCATTATTTCAATACTTAAGAACTTTTACCTTAATCCTTTATCCAAAAAATTGTCATTTTCAGTTTATTAAACTATTTTTGGTGATTAAAATTTTGTAAAATGAATTATCATTTTCAAGCCCACAGACAGGTAAGAAGAAATCTCCTGGATATTCTGCAAAACACATCTCACGAAGATCTTTTGCATATCCCGGATGGCTTCAACAACAACATTTACTGGAATATTGCACATACCGTTGCTACACAACAGCTTTTGCATTATTACTTAAGCGGAAATCCTTTCAGAATTGATAAATATTGGATTGAAACCTACAAAAAAGGAACGCTGCCCAATTTAAATGTTCAAAAATCCGAAGTGGAAGATCTTGAATTTCTACTGACTGAAACTTCGAAGATTTTAATGAAAGATTATGACAGTGATTTCTTTTCTGACTATACTCCGTACACTACAAGTTTCGGATTGGATCTGAAAAGCATTCAGGATGCAATCATTTTCAACAACATGCATGAAAGCCTGCATTATGGATATGCCATGTCGCAAAAAAGAGCAATTTTAGGAGAAAAATACTAGAAGTTTAAGGTTGTTATGGCGACAATTACAAAATTTAGAAATCTGGAAATTATCCCGGGAACTTTGTCATGAAATTTAAAATATTATTGAATTGACAAATCTTAAAAATAATTTTAAACTTTCTAACCAGATTGATTATGGAATATTGCAGAAGGGTTTGAAAGAAATGGAAATAAGGAGTTTATTAAGTTCCTTTCCATTGTAAAAGCTTCTTGTGAGAGACAAGATCTCAACTCTATAGAGTCTTTGATAGAAATTTTATTTCTGAAGAAAAATTTGAAGTTTTAAAACAACAAACAGAAATATTAAGTAAAAAAATTAGTGCTTTTATTAAATATTTGAGCACTACAGATTGAAAAGGAACAAAGTATAAAACTTTAAACTTTGAACCTTAAATAAATAATTTAGATATTAACATGACAGATAAAAAAGACGATTTTATTTTCGGGCTTCGTCCCGTAATTGAAGCTATTGAAGCGGGAAAAACTATTGACAAGATCTTCGTGCAGAATGCATTGCAGGGTGATATTTATGCAGAACTGAAAGCTGTTTTAGCTAAAAATAAGATACGTCCCAACTACGTTCCGGTTGAAAAGCTCAACCGTTTTACAAGAAAAAACCACCAGGGAGTTGTCGCTTTTATTTCCGACGTTCCGTTTCATAAAGTGGAAGATATCGTTCCGCAATTATTTGAAGAAGGGAAAATTCCTTTTTTATTAATTCTGGACAGGCTTACCGATGTTAGAAACTTCGGTGCGATCTGCAGAACTGCCGAATGTGTGGGAGTAGATGCCATTATTATCCCTGAAAAAGGAGCATCACCCATTAACTCAGATGCCATAAAAACCTCTGCCGGGGCCATTTACAATATTAAAATCTGTAAAGAAGCCAATCTGGCACACGCGGTAGATTTCTTACAGCAAAGCGGAATTGCTGTTTTTGCGGCTAGTGAAAAAGCTCAAAAACTCATCTATGATGTAAATTTCACAGAACCATGTGCTATTGTAATGGGAAATGAGGAAACCGGTATTTCTAAAGAAGTTCTGCATCATTCTGATGAAAAAATAAAATTACCTATTGAAGGAAAAACTCAATCCCTCAACGTTTCTGTAGCTTGCGGAGCAATTTTGTATGAAGCGGTAAGGCAGAAAATGACTGCAGTTCCTAATCTATAAACCTATGAGAAACCAATTGCTTTTACCCTTATTTTTTGCATCCTTTTTTTTGAATGCACAAAATAAAAACATTCCTACAGACAATCATCTTGTCACTGAACTGGATAAAATTGTTCAGAAGGA
This sequence comes from Chryseobacterium populi, assembly GCF_000282115.1. GTDB lineage: Bacteria > Bacteroidota > Bacteroidia > Flavobacteriales > Weeksellaceae > Chryseobacterium > Chryseobacterium populi. Next base: position 6,931 of record NZ_AKJY01000036.1, on the reverse strand, counting down.
AGCTTCTGTCTATATGGAAAATCCTGCCCGTGTAGGACTTTCGATTGGCATTATCAAAGACGGTAAAAGTTATTTTTATAATTACGGAACCACGGAAAAAGGAAAACCTGGACTTCCGACTTCCAAAAGTGTTTATGAAATTGCATCAATCACTAAAACCTTTACAGGAACACTTTTGGCTCATGCTCTGGTAGATAAAAAAATCAAACTGGATGATGATATCCGACGATATTTAGCCGGAGATTATCCGAATCTCGAATTTGAAAAACACCCGATAACCATTGGTAACCTTACCAATCATTCATCCGGATTGCCTCAGTTTTTACCGGACCAATCGGAAACTTTTAAACAACCTGCCGATTCTATTCCATTTTTATTGTCAGATTTTTACAAGGATTATTCAAGAAAAAAATTTTCAGAAGATCTTCATCAGGCTACAATTGATTTTATTCCTGGAACTGAGTTTAAATACTCTAATACAGGAGCCCAGATTGCCGGTGATATCCTGGAAAAAGTCTATCATAAAAGTTATGAAAAATTAATTTCGGAATACATTACAAAGCCGTTAAAAATGAATCAAACCATAATTGGTACAGATTCTGCAGAACTATTGACCGGTTACAATGAAAAAGGAAGAGTAATGCCAAGAAATATAACAAGTATTATGGCTCCTGCCGGTGGAATTTATTCAACTACAGGAGATCTTGTACAATATATCCAGTATCATCTGGATAAAAACAATACATATGTTCAGTTTTCTCATACTCCGGTTGTAAAAGGGGAAGGTGATCAAATCGGATTGTTCTGGAAAATCCACACCTGTGAAGATGGGACCCAGATAATTTATCATACAGGAGGAACATTTGGTTTTTCAAGTGTGCTTCAGATCTATCCGTCAAAAAATATGGGTGTGATTATACTTTCAAACGAATCTGACAGGTCTTCGCAGGGGAAACTGCAGGATATTGCAGAAAATATAATAAAAAACAGTAGTAAAAATTAAAAAAAATTCAAATGAAAAACATAGCGGCATTAATGCTGATATCATCTATAGCTTTGGTATCTTGTAAAAAAGAAACGGCAAAAATAACAAAAGTAGATCCGAAAACCGGGAAAACCGTTACGGTAGAAGTTCCGGCTGATTCTGTGGCCAAAGTTGCAGAAAATCCGGCTATTAAAGATTCTGCAGGTATTTATACCCAAAGCTTTAAATTGGAAAAAGGAAAAACATATCCTCTTACAACCTATCAGAGAGATGTAAAAACAATGACCGATCCGCAAGGAAAAACCCTGAACGGAACAAGCGAGGCTACCGACGAGATGTCTTTCACGGTTAACGATATTAAAGGAAATGTTTATGATATGACCCTTAACCTGATCGGAAAGAGAAATTCACAGTCTGCCGAAGGAAAAACCATTGTTGTAGATACAAAACTACCGATCCCGAAAGAAGACGATCTTAAAATGATCTGGAATATCAACAGAGCCCTGACAGGCAATAAGCTGAATATGAAAATGGATACAAAAGGAAATGTGATCTCTATTACAGGTTTTGATGCCATTTATACTAAAGTTTTAAATGCTGTAGGCACCATCGTTAAAGATGCCAATCAGAAAGAAAGTGTTGTAGCCAGTCTTAAAGAGTCGTTTAATGAAAAAGTTTTGAAAGACCAGTTCAGCAAAAACCTTACGGTTATCCCTAAAAAAGGAGTAAAAGTAGGTCAAAAGTGGACCAATTCTGAAAATGCAGATCCAAACGGTAAGATAAAAGTTACTTCTGATTATGTATTAAAAAGTGTAGGAAACGGTATTGCGGAAATCTCTGTAACTGGAGGCATCCCTAAAAAAACCGAGAAGAAAACCCAGGGTGCAATCACTCATAGCTTAAGCAGTGAGCTTGTACAAAACGGGACCCTGAAATTTGATCAAAGTACAGGATGGATTACCAACCAGAATATTACGGTAAAAACAACACAGGTAGAAACCATTTCAGACGGAAAACAGTCCCAGTCTATGAAAAGCGTTTCCAATTCTTCTGTTATGGTAAATCCTTCCAACAAATAATGTTGAAGTTTTTAAAATAAAAAATTATGAAGTTCATTCTTGAGTTGGTACTCACCGCTATTATTCTTTTCTTTGTCTGGAATATCCTGAAGAGGATCTTCTTTAAGACATTTTATAGTTACAGGTTTAACAATAGCAGTAACAATAATAGACAGCAGGATATACAAAACTCGAATAAGGATAACCCGAAACTCAAGTGGGACGCAGAAACGGTGGACTATGAAGAGATAAAAGAAACGAAAGATAACAGGTAAAATACCCAATAAAAGATAGTAACCAACATGGCTAAAAATAAAAACTTAATTTATATTGCAATTTCATTAGTTGTATTTATAGTTTTAGCATTTTTATACTCCACTCCCGTTTTTACAGGAAAACAGCTTTTCCAGCATGATATTGTTCAGTACAGAGGAGGTGCAAAAGAGCTTCTCGATTACAGGGCAGACACAGGAAAAGAAACCTACTGGAGTGATTCTATGTTTGGAGGAATGCCTACTTATCAGATGGGAAGCCAGTTTAAAGGTGATATCATCAAAAAAATTGACAGCAATCTGAATTTTCTCCCAAGACCTGTTAATTATCTGTTCTTACTATTTGCAGGGTTTTTCCTTTTGGGAATGGTGGTTGTCAGAAACTGGAAATACGCCTTGTTAGGAGCCACTTTCTTCGGGCTTTCCACCTATTTTTATATTATTATTGCGGCAGGACATAATGGTAAAGTAAATACCATTGAATACTTCGCACCTCTTTTAGCTGGAATTTTATTGGTATATATCCGTAAAAAATATATTTTAGGATTCATTGTCACTACCTTTTTTATGGGACTTCAGGTTGCAGCAAACCACCCGCAGATGACGTATTACCTGTTCATTGCTTTAGGATTTTTATTCCTGTCTGAATTAATCAGGGTGATCATGAAAAAAACGCCGGTGAAACATTTCCTTATTTCTTCGGCCATCATTGCTGTTTCATGTGTAATAGGGGTCGGTATGAATTCCCAGAGAATCATGGCCAATTCCGAATACATTAAGGAAACCGTGCGTGGAAAGCAGATTTTAAATACCGAAAACCATACTTCAGGAAAGTCCGGAATGGATAAGCAAAGTATGCTGATGTGGAGCTATGGAAGACTGGAGACTTTAAACCTTTTTATCCCAAGATTAATGGGTGGCGGAACCCAGGAACCTGAAGGAAAAGAAATGATGAACAGGGTGCAGGAGATGGTTCAGGAAAATGTTTCAAGCCAGGCTGAAATGGACAGGATTTCGAAAGGATTCAGCGGAATGACATATTGGGGAGACCAGCCGGGAACTTCCGGGCCTGCTTATCAGGGAGCCATCGTGTGTTTCCTGGCTGTCTTAGGTTTCTTTTTTGCCTCTAAAAAATACCGTTACTGGATTTTGGGCGCTTCCGTTTTAACTATCCTTTTGGCGTGGGGAAGCAACTTTATGCCGTTATCGGATTTCTTTATCGATTATGTGCCGTTTTACAATAAATTCAGAGCACCATCGTCTATTTTAGTCGTCGTGGAATTATTATTCCCATTAATCGCCATTATCGGATTATATAAATTCTTTACAGACGAAAAATTAACAGAAGAATATAAAAAGAAAATCCTTCTTTATGTAAGTGGCGGAGCATTAGGATTACTGCTAATTCTTCTTGTTTTCGGGAGATCTTTACTAGGTTTTGCCACAGAAAACGAAAAGCTATACTTACCGCCATTCTTGCTGGATTATCTTACTGACGAGAGATTTAAGCTATTTAAAGTTGATGCCTTAAAAGCATTTATCTACGTAGCCATAGCTGCAGCAGTTTTGTTTATGGTGCTGAAGAAAAAGCTTAACCAGAACATTGCCCTGATCATTCTTGGAGTGGTAAGCTTATTTGATTTATGGACGGTCAACAAACGCTATTTAAATAATGATAATTATGTAGATAAAATCTTTGCTGAAAATCCGTTCCAGACGGAAAGCTCAGATTTATTAGCCGAAAAAGTTCAGGGCAATCCGAATCTTGAACCCATTATTTCCAACGCCAATGTCAATAAAACCCTTGAAACCATTGCTGAAAAAGATAAAACACACTATAGGATTTTCAACAATATTTTAGGAACATTCAGTGAAACGAATACTTCTTATTTTAAATCTTCTATCGGAGGTTACCATGCGGTAAAGCTGAGAAGATATGATGATGTCATCAATGAATATTTTCAGGTGATGGATTCTGTGAAAGTTCCGAATATCCTCAATTTACTGAATGCCAAATATTGGGTAGTGGGGGGGCCAGAACAGCCACAAGCCGTTCCTAATGAAAAAGCAAACGGAAATGCATGGCTGGTAAGTGACCTAAAATTTGTAAATACCCCGAATGAAGAAATAAAATCCATCGGTGTTATTGATAATAAGAAAACGGCTGTCATTGCAGCTTCGGATAAATCCTATTTCACGGGTAAACCTGTACAGCCAGATTCTTCAGCGTTTATCAATTTAACGGAATACCAGCCGAATGAGCTAGAATTCAAATCTCAGTCGAAAACACCCCAGCTGGCAGTATTTTCTGAGATTTATTATCCTCATGGCTGGAAAATGTTCATAGACGAAAAAGAAGTCCCGTACATTAAGGCAGATTATCTGCTTCGTGCCGTGCATGTTCCTGCAGGAAAGCATACGATCAAAATGGTTTTCGAGCCCGAAGTTATTGAAAAAGGGAAATGGATTTCTCTGTTTTGCTTCGGATTATTTCTTGCCTTAAGTGCCTTTGGAATTTTCTGGATGAATAAGAATAAAAAGAAAGAAATTCTGGTTGAAGAAAAGGCCTAAATACAGATTGTCATTCAGAATGACAAAAAAGAATTCATAGTTAATGGTAGAAAAGAAAATTCTCATTATCACTTATTACTGGCCTCCAGCGGGAGGTCCTGGTGTTCAGAGATGGCTTAAGTTTGCAAAATACCTGCCTGATTTCGGATGGAAACCGGTGATTTATACTCCTGAAAATCCCAGCTATCCGTTACTCGATGAAAGCCTTTTAAAAGATGTCCCGGAAAATATTGAAATTATAAAAACCAAAATCCGGGAGCCTTATCAATTGGCTGAAAAACTTAATAAAAGTAATAAGAAATTTAAGGCCGGACAGTTTGATGTAGGCCAGAACCAGAGCTGGAAGTCTAAGCTTTCTATCTGGGTAAGGGGAAATTTTTTCATTCCCGATGCCCGGGTTTTCTGGATAAGACCTTCTGTCAGTTTTTTAGAGCAGTATTTAAAAGAGAACAAAATCGATGTAGTGGTCACTTCGGGTCCCCCCCATTCCTTGCATCTGATAGGTTTACGTCTTAAAAAGAAACTTCCCGGCCTGAAATGGGTTGCAGATTTCCGTGATCCCTGGACAGAAATTTCTTATTATAAACATTTAAAGCTTACCCGAAGCTCAGACAAAAAACACCGCCGGCTGGAAAGTGAAGTTTTTAAAAATGCAGACATCACCTTGGCTACAAGCTATACCGATGCTGAAAACTTCCGTAAAAACGGAGCCCATGCAGTTTGTATTACGAATGGATTTGATGATAGTGATTCGAAAGATCAAAAAGGTAAAACTGAAAACCTTCAACCACTTTTCACATTAAGTTATATCGGGGTTTTAGAGCAGTTGAGAAATCCTGAAAACCTTTGGAATTGTCTTAATGAACTAGTAAAAACCTGTCCTGATTTTGCAGAAGATTTCATTCTGAAATTTGTGGGGCGAGTTGATGAAAAAATTTTGAATACGATCGAAAATTCAAATTTAAAAAAACATATTCTCAATCTGGGTTATCTTTCTCACGACAAGGCGGTAGGTGAAATGCAAAATTCTGATATGCTGCTGATTACCAATTTTCCGAATGACTCATCCAAAGGTATTATCCCGGGGAAAATATTTGAATATTTAGCTTCCGGAAAACAGATTATTTCATTTGGCCCGGATCAGGCCGATGTTTCTAAAATTTTAACAGAAACCAATGCAGGAAAGCATTTCAGCTATCATGATTCTGAAACAATAAAAACGTTCATCCTTGAAAAATATAAATTGTGGAAAAACGGGAATCTTCTCGAAAACACTCAGAATATTGAACAGTTTTCAAGAAAAACCCTTACTAAAAAGCTGGCTGAGATCTTAGACTAAATAGTCCATTGATCATTGACCACCGCGATCAGATAATAGGTTCCCTGGAATTCCTCGAATACAAAACGAAGGGCCTTCCAATCCATTTCACCGTATTTTTCTGTCCCTTTTATGTAGTTTTCGGTAAAATCATGCTTTGGATAAATCTCTTGTAAATTATTCAGAGAGTTCCCGCCGCCCTGAAATTTGTTCAGAGAATAAGAGGATACAGTAAAATCTTTTGAGAACACCCATTTTCCTAAATAGTTTTTGATCGTTTCTTTATACGGATCACCGGAACCATCATGGGATCCCCAGGTAAACAGGGTTTTACCGGGATAATATTTTTCAAATGCCTCTTTAGAAAACTGTTTATCATTTTTAGGATCTACGAAAGCATACATAGAAAATCTGATTCCTTTCTTTGGATGGATGCATTCAGCAAACTTTTTATAATCCTTATCTTTTAAGGTTTTCAGAATTTCATCATTTGTTTTCTTCAGAACTTCTTCTTTATTAGCGATTACCTCATGGGTATTTGCTGCAGTATCTGTTTTTATATGAGCTGTAGAATCAGTACTGCCGGCAGCAGGCTTTTTCGGTTCTTTTTTACAGGCTACAAGACTTAGAACCAGAATTGAAATGAATAGTTTTTTCATCTTTACAATATATAATTAACGTGAGTTCGATATAAGAAATTATACATTACTATAGAAAAAAGCGGAAA
>NZ_AKJY01000035.1 GCF_000282115.1 Chryseobacterium populi | reverse complement strand
TCTGATTTAAGTATATTTGATGTATTAAACTAGTCAACCTTTTTCAGGACTAGTCAATCTGTCATTTTTATTAAATCTTATCATCTTCCAGCAATTCTCTTGCCTGGTATTCCTGAACCAGATCTATTGCATTGGAGATCACATCACTTAATGCAGTAATAAATGTACCTTCTTCGGCCATACCTATCGCATGTTTTAAAGCTTCAATTTCTTTCGGGATGATTTCATAGCTCACATCCTTTCCTGCTTCGTGAATCCCGTCTATGATCAGTCCGTTGATTTCTTCTTCTTTTCTTCCGCGAAGGTGTTTTTCATTTCGGATGATAATATAGTCAAACATCCTTCCTGCGATTTTCCCGCAAAGCTTGATATCTTCATCCCTTCTGTCTCCTACCCCGGAAATAATCCCAATCTTTTTGGTAGACTCCACATTTTTCAGATAATCTTCAATAGCTTCATATCCGGCCGGATTATGGGCAAAATCAATTAAAACTTTAAAGCTTTTGAACTTAAAAATATTCAGCCTGCCGGGAGTAAGCTGAGCACTTGGAAGAAATGTCCTCAGAGAATTTGAGATGTCTTCAATCCCAAAACCGTATAAATAAGATGCTAAACTGGCTGCCAAAACATTTTCAATCATGAACCTGGCTTTTCCTTCCATCGTGATCGGGAAGTCTTTTGCTTTTCCGATACGTATTTTCCAGTCTCCTTTTTTGATCGTTACAAACCCTTCCTCATACACACAGGTGATCTTTCCTTCTTTTGCAAACTTTCTGATATGCGGGTTATTTTCATCCATACTGAAGATCGCAACACTGCTGTCGAGATCATTCACAATTCTCATGGAATATTCGTCATCCGCGTTCATTACACTCCAACCGTTTTTCTTTACACTGTCAAGAACTACTCTTTTTACTTTGGTCAGGTCTTTCAGATTATGAATATCATTCATTCCCAAATGATCTTCTTTGATGTTGGTTAAAACTCCGATATCACATTGAGAAAAGCCCAAGCCTGAACGTAAAATTCCGCCTCTGGCAGTTTCCAGAACGGCAAATTCTACTGTTGGATCCTTCAGGACAAATTCAGCCGAAAGAGGTCCTGTGGTATCTCCTTTCGTCAGCATTGTATTTTGAATATAAATTCCATCAGAAGTTGTAAAACCTACTCTGTAGCCATTATTTTTAACGATATGGGAAATTAATCTTGTCGTGGTGGTTTTGCCGTTTGTTCCTGTTACTGCAATAATCGGGATGGTAAAAGGTTTTCCCGCAGGATAAAGCATATCTACAACAGGAGCTGCTACATTTCTCGGAAGCCCTTCACTTGGGGCCAGGTGCATTCTGAACCCGGGTGCAGCATTTACTTCTATAATGGCACCACCGCTTTCTTTAAGGGGTTGTGTAAGATTTTCAGCCATAATATCAATTCCACAAACATCAAGGCCAATAATTTTAGAGATCCTTTCTGCCATTGTGATATTTTCCGGATGAACCATATCAGTGACATCAATTGATGTTCCGCCGGTAGAAAGATTTGCTGTAGATTTCAGATAAACGATTTCTCCTTTTTGAGGAACAGTTTCAAGGGTATACTGAAGTTTATCCAGAAGCTCGAGGGTATCTTTATCTATTTCTATTTCCGTCAGTACATTTTCATGACCATATCCTCTTCTCGGATCCTTATTTTCTTTGTCAATTAATTGCTGAAGATTATGCTCACCATCACCCACAATATGAGCAGGAACTCTTCTTGCGGCAGCAACCATTTTATTATCGATCACCAAAACCCTGAAATCATATCCGGTAATGTATTTTTCTACAATTACTTTCCTGGAATATTTCTGAGCATGTTCCAACCCTGTTTTTGCCGTTTCCCAATCATTTACATTGATGGATGAGCCTTTTCCGTGGTTTCCGTCCAAAGGCTTTAAAACAACGGGATAATTTATTTTTTTAATGACTTTTTCCAGATCTTCTTCATCGACCACCAGATCCCCGATCGGAACAGGAATAGCTGCATCGTGAAGCATTTTTTTCGTCAGCTCTTTATTGCATGCAATATCTACCGCAATTGAACTTGTTTTTCCGGTAATCGTTGCCTGAAACCTCTGCTGATTAACTCCATATCCGAGCTGTACTAAAGAATTGGTTCCCAATCTGATCCACGGGATTCTCCGGGAAACTGCTTCTTCAACAATACTTCCGGTTGAAGGGCCCAAACGAACACGTTCCCTGATTTCTTTTAATGTATGGATGCAGGTGTTTAAATCATATTCTCTGTCTTCAATCAAAGCTTCAGCAATTTTTACGGCTTCTTCAGCAGCATAGATTCCTGCATTTTCTTCAATATAATTAAATACAACATTATAAATTCCCGGCGATTTTGTTTCACGGGTTCTTCCGAAGCCTACGTCCATTCCTGCCAGTGTCTGGATTTCCAGTGCAATATGTTCAATAACATGCCCCATCCAGGTTCCTGTTTCTACCCGGTGGAAAAAACCGCCTTCTACCCCTTCCGAACACCTGTGCGTGATCAGTGATGGAATGAGTTTTTCTATTCTTTCTCTGAATCCTTCAATTTTATTGGTGGGGAAATTTTCCATTTCTTCAAGATCCAACCTCATCTGTATCAGTTTCTTCCTTCTTATGCTCCAGATATTAGGACCACGCAACGCCTGTATCTTCTCAATTTTCATAGTCAATTTGCATTTTCTTAGTTAACAATAACTTCTTCTAAAATCAAAGATAATGTAAAAGCATAAACAAAACCATAGCATACTTAAAGATTTATCAAAAAAAAGTTAAATAATATTAGTAATTTTAAAATCCTCAAAATCAATTTAAATGCTACTGATATTTCGTTAAATATTAATTATTTTTTAACTTTGCATCCTATGATGAAACCCGTTGGAAAATTAATTGTTATCGGAGGTGCTGTAAATAAAGGAAGCTTTGCAGAAACCGATTTTGATCAAAATATAGAGAAAAACCTTAACTTTTTTGAAAGAGGTATTTTACGAAAGATAATCAATGAATCTAAGCATAAAGAAAATTCTGTAATAGAAATTATCACCACAGCTTCACAAATTCCTCAAATCGTAGGAACAGAATATAAAAAAGCGTTTGAGTTTCTGGGGGCTAAAAACGTAAATATTCTTGATATCCACAACCGTGAAGAAGCCAATTCTGATGCAATGGTCGCAAGAGCCAGTGCAGCAGACGTAGTCATGTTTACCGGTGGAGACCAGCTAAGATTGACTTCTATTCTCGGTGGAACAAGATTTCACGATACCATTTTACTGAAATATCAGGAACAGGATTTTATTTATTCGGGAACTTCTGCCGGAGCTGCTGCTGCATCAGAAAACATGATCTACCAGGGAAGCAGTTCTGAAGCACTGTTAAAAGGAGAAATCAAAACAACACAAGGATTGGGGCTTATTGATAACGTTATTATCGATACTCATTTTGTACAGCGGGGAAGAATCGGACGTCTTTTCCAGGCCGTGGTCAACAATCCAAGAACACTGGGTATTGGCCTAGGTGAAGATACCGGACTTTTTATCTATAATGATGTGATGACAGCAGTAGGTTCAGGCCTTGTTATTATTGTAGACGGAAGGTTTATCAAAGATACCAACCTCACCAATATCAATCTGGGTGAGCCCATTTCTATTGATAATTTAACGGTACATGTCATGTCGATGAATGATCACTATGATCTTACAACCAAAACGCTTACGATAGAAAATTCGCAGTTTAACCCGATCCCACAAGACAAATAAAGAAGTGAATTGGTAATGGTGAACGGTAAATTTTATCAGCACCTATTTTTATATTAAGCTTTAAAAACTGACGATTCATAATTGACTATATAAATACAATATGAAAATAATCATTCACGGTGGTTTCTTTTCTGAAAGCGATCAAAGTCACGAAGTAAAGACAGCCAAACAAAATTCCTTAAAAAATATAGCCCAAAAGGCTTTTGAATATCTTCAGTCACATTCTTCTTTCGATACGGTAGCCTATGCTGTTTCTCTTCTGGAAGATGATGAACTGTTTAATGCAGGAATTGGTTCCCAGATTCAAAGCGATGGGATCATCCGTATGAGCGCAGCCATTATGAATGGTGAAACTCAGAAACTAAGCGGTGTAATCAATATCCAGAATGTAAAAAACCCGGTTTTCATTGCAAAAGAATTAATGAAGGAGGATGACAGGGTTTTAGGGGGAAACGGAGCAAAAAGGTATGCTTCAGAACATGGTTTTGAAAATTTTTCTACTGAAATTCCTCAAAGAAGAAGGGAATATGAAGCAAAACTGGGCAACGGTGGAAAAGGAACCGTAGGCTGTGTTGCTATTGATAGAGATGGCAAACTGGCAGTAGCTACTTCCACCGGGGGAAAAGGTTTTGAAATTCCGGGAAGAATTTCTGACTCTGCCACTGTGGCAGGAAATTATGCCAATTCATATTGTGCGGTAAGCTGTACAGGTGTAGGAGAAGACATTGTAAGCAATGCTACCGCCACAAAAATTGTAACAAGGGTAACCGACGGAATGAGCCTTGAAAATGCTTTCAGCAAAACTTTTGAAGAGCTTAAAATAATTGATGGGTTTGCAGGCGCCATTGCTATTGATAAAAACGGAAATATTTTTCATCAGGATTCTTACCCCACTATGGTTTTTGCAAGTTTTGATGGAGAAAATTTTGAAGTTTTCAATTAATTTAACATTATTTTATCATTCAATCTATTTTTTTGGCACGTATTTTACATGTTTATTTATATAACAAATCTTATATTAACTTAAAAAAATAGAAATCATGGGAAATAAAACAAATGGCTTACTGGCTTTATTAGGTTTAGGTGCTTTGGCATATTGGAAATATAAAAAATCAACTCCGGAACAGCAACAAGCGGTAAAGGATAAAATTAACAATGCTAAGGATAATCTTAACAAATGGGGAAATGATCTTAAGAATAAGGCAAATGATGTAGCTTCCCAGGTTCAGTCTAAGGTTGACGAAGTAAAAACAAAAGCTGAAGATTCTTTAAATTAAGACTAGTTTTTTTAACATTCATATATAGAAAGTCATCGTAGTTTAATATTACGATGACTTTTTTTGTGCTGAGATTCCATAAACTATCGGTACCTTATTCCCGAATTTTTCTATCCGCCATTTTCCTTTTTCAAACTCTGTTATATGTTTAAAGCAGGGATAAGGTGACCAGTCAAATTCCTGGAATTTTTCTATCTCCAGGTTATTTTTAATTAAATTCTGAAGAACTTCTGCCAGGGAATGGTTCCACATCACATATTCCTGAACAAGATCTGCAGAACGGTCGGCATACGTTCCTTCATAGGTTTCTACAATTGGCTTTTCATTAAAATAGTTATAACCCACTCTTTCGAAATCATCATCAAACATCCAGATTACAGGATGAAATTCTGCCATTACAAATTGCCCGCCGGGTTTTAGAAAATGCTGAATCACATTTGCCCATTGGTTTAGATCGGGAAGCCAGCCGATGGTCCCGTAGCTTGTAAAAACAATGTCATATTTCTGATCTAGAACATTCGGAAGGTTGTAGACATCCGAACAGATAAACTCTGTGTCAGTTCCGCATTTTTTAGCCAGATCTTTTGCTGTTTCAATCGCTTTGTCTGACAAATCTATTCCGGTAACTTTTGCTCCTAACCTTGATAAGGAAATAGAATCCTGCCCAAAGTGGCACTGCAGATGAAGAATCGTCTTTCCTTCAATATTTCCCAAAAGATCCAGCTCAATTGAATTCAATGAGCTTTTTCCATTTAAAAACTCTTTCACAAAGTAGAAGTCTGATTTCAGATGGGGCTCGACTTTGGCATTCCATGAATTTTTATTGATTTCAAGATAGTTTTCCATTAGTTTTTTATTATTTGTGATACACTTTCATATATCAGAAATTTATTTAAAATTATTTGGTAACCTTTTAATTACCTTTTCAGGCTTTATTTTCGGATATTACAATTTTTCAAGAAGTTTAGCCTTTTGTTCCAAGAATTCCTCCTCTGTTAAAACTCCATTTTCTTTAAGTTTTCCCAATTGTTCCAGTTGATCTAATACTGAAGGTTTTGTTTTAGGTTGAAAATACTCTTTCGGACGCGACATAAAATCTCTTGTTTTCTCGCAGAACAATTCTGCCTCATACTTGCCTACTCCATCAATCTCAACAATATCTCCTGAAACTTTAATATCTATTGAAGCCAGCATCAACTCTTTCTCATACTGTATTGAGGTGACTTTATCATACGAAAAGTCTTCCACCTTTAATCCGTACAGCATTTCTTTATCAACAAAAATCAGTCTTCTGTCTGTAGCTACTAAAATAATGTGATGCTTGGTGGTTTTATTCCGGCCTTCAACCAGATAAACGATTCTTTCGTCCGTTGAAAGAACGTTGGGTAACTCACGAATCTCTTTTCTTGCAAAAAATGTAGGATTGACATCTAATTTTTCCAGTTCGTCTTTTATTTCGTCAAATCTTGATCGCTCGCTCATAGTAATAGTTTATGAGGCCTAAATTACTACTTCTTTACGAATATCATTTCATGCAGATCAAAAATTTAAGCCCTCCCGGGAATCACGATTGAAGTATAAGAACTGTAAAATTCCCAGCCTAATGATTCGTATAAAGACCTGCCTTTTTCTGTTGCCACCAGAAAATTATCTAAAATGTTTTTTGACAGAGCCATTTTTTCAAGTTCTTTCATCAGGAAAGAAGCAAGCCCTTTTCTTCTGTGGTTGCTTTCAGTAGAGATCCTGTCATAGATAGCGAGATCATCGACGATAACAACACGGCCTATTGAAGCTAATTCTCCTGTTTTACTCAGTATTTTGACAACAGATGTTGAATTGTAATGGTCATATTCCAATAGATAATCCTCATGCAGATCAATATTGGGAGTATGCATGGGTTGAAAGCATGACATCATATAGCCTTGTGGCTGAGTCTTCCATTTATCAGGTATATTATTTTTGAATCTATCGGAAGAAGTACAGACTTTCAGAAAAACCCAGGGCTCATCAACCGATTTTGCCAATTGGATGAAGTCCTCATTGGGTTCAGCAAATACATAACGGGATTTTTGTTCAGGATCTCCAACCTCAACTTTAAATCCTGATTTATATTTAACCGGCAAAGGCTTATTTCTTGACAGGGTCCAACCTTTGAGCCATTTTTCCAGAATATCCGAAGAAATTTTTTCTTTCATTTTTCATCAGAGTCATTTACGTAACCATCAAAACAAAAGCATTATCAAAATAGACAATGCTTTTTATTTTTAACTTAAAAACTCTTCCAGGGAAATCGTTTTCTGTTCCCCGGCTTCAAGATTTTTAAAGGTTACTCTTTTATTTTTAATCTCCTCTTCGCCTAAGAAGACAAGGTTTCTTATTCCTTTCTTTTCTGCATAAGTGAACTGTTTGTTCAGCTTTGCATTTTCAGGATAAAGTTCTGCAGAAATTCCTTTTGCTCTCAGCTGCATAATCAGTTTTAAAGCTTCCAGAGTTTCGTCGCCACCGAAATTAGCAAACAGATATTCTACATTGGATGAAGCTTCTTCAGGGAAAAGGCCTAATTCTTCCAGCACCAGGTAAATTCTGTCTAATCCAAAGGAAATTCCGATTCCCGGGATATTTTTCACTCCGAAAACTTCCGTAAGGTTATCGTATCTTCCTCCCCCTCCGATAGAACCCATCTGTACTTCATCTGCTTTTACCTCGAAAATAGCTCCTGTATAATAATCCAGTCCTCTAGCCAGAGTGATATCAAAAACCAAATTCTCAATATTCACGCCAAGGCTTAAAGATTGTGTCAATACAAATTCCAATTCTTCAACACCTTTTAATCCGATTCCATTTCCTGCAAATTTTTCTTTCAGCTGAAGAAGGTTTTCCAAAGCATCATCAGATTGGGTAAACAAGAAATCCAGCTTATCAATAGATTCCTGAACAATTCCTCTTTCCAATAATTCATTAACAACGCCTTCTTTACCGATTTTATCTAATTTATCAAGAGCTACGGTAAAATCTATCAGCTTATCGGTAATTCCTGCATATTCTGCCAGACCGGAAAGAATTTTTCTGTTGTTCACATGAATAGTAACCGGAACTTTCAGATCTGAAAACGATTTTAAATACAGCTGAACCAGTTCTACTTCCTGTAAAAGGCTTTCGCTTCCTACAACATCTGCATCACACTGATAGAATTCTCTGAACCTTCCTTTCTGAGGACGGTCTGCTCTCCAAACCGGTTGAATCTGGTATCGCTTATAGGGAAAGGTTAATTTCCCATGATTCATAGCAACAAATCTTGCAAAAGGTACGGTAAGGTCATAGCGAAGAGCTTTGTCTGAAATCTGGGAAGTTAATTTCTGATGGCTTTTATTTTCCCAGTCTGCCTGATGCACTTTAGAAGTATAATCTCCCGAATTTAAAATTTTAAAAATAAGGCGATCGCCTTCTTCTCCGTATTTCCCTGTTAATGTTGAAAGATTTTCAAAGCTTGGTGTTTCCAGCGGCTGAAATCCGAATAATTCAAAATTATTCTGTAAAATATTAATGATATACTTCCTTCTTGAAACTTCCTGTGCTGTAAAATCTCTCGTCCCTTTTGCTAAACTTGGCTTCATTTTATAATTGATAATGATAAGTATTTGCAAAAATAAGGAATTGAAAGGACTTTTAACTTACAACATAAAAACCGGAGAAATAATTTTCTCCGGCCCATCTGAATGGTCTCATCATTTGTGCCTTAGAGCCATTCTTTTTAAACTCAGACATTTTCAAGGATTTCTAATATCTCCTCGCCGTAATTTTCTATTTTGTGCTTTCCGAAACCTTTAATATCCAATAATTCTTCTTTTTTAGCCGGTTTATATTTAGCAACAGACATCAGTTCCTTATTACTGGCTATAAAGTAAGTAGGCAGGTTTTGTTCTTTGGCTTTTTCAGACCGCCATAGTTTTAAGGCACTCAGAATCTTTTCTTCATCAAAACTCAGAATATCATTTTCCGCTGAATATTTGATCGTTTTAGATTCTTTAACACTGCTGGCCGACATGGGCTTAAGTTCTTCAAAATACAGTACTACCGACCAGTAATTTTCGTTATTTACAAAAGCTGTTTCCACTTTTATAATCTCATGACTGGCAAGAAAATGATCCAGTGATTTTTGATCTTTATGTAAAAATTCTTTGCCCAATCTTATGGTAAAAACTTTTATTTTCATCATCTGCGTTTTTTTGATTAGTATTATTTTCCTCCTAAAAGAAGAATCTCATCGACTCTGATCTCGGTAATATATTTCTTTACCCCATCTTTATCATCATAAGATCTGTACGTAAGTTTTCCTTCAATAGCAATTTCTTTCCCTTTCGGAACATATTTCTGAAAAATTTCCGCTACTTTTCCAAAAGCTACGAGATTGTGCCATTGTGTTTCTTCCACTTTTTCACCTTTCGCATTGGTGTAATGATCGCTTGTTGCCAAAGACACACCTGCTTTTACATTTCCGTTATCGAAGTTTACAATTTCAACTTCTTTTCCTGTGTAACCAATTAATGTTACTTTGTTTCTTAGTGACATAACTATAAAATTTTTAAAGATTAATTATTCAGATCAGAGACGTTCACTGTTTTCTCTAATCTCTGTTGCAAAGATTGCATAACTCTCAAACTAAAGCCGGTATAAAACTATTTAAGTTCATTTGTAGTCGTTTGTAAACGGGTAAAAATATTGATATCCTCCAATCTGCTTTGCTGATCAATTATTTAAAATTCACCGAATAATTTTAAAACTGTATACAAAAGATTTATACGGAAAGATTAACAAATTCTCAACCGTTTGAAAACGGATAATTCTGTATCTTTGACTAAATATCAATTTATGAAAAGGGATATCAATATTTTTGAGTTTCCCCTCAATTTGGGACTTACGAAAAAAGAACACGAAATTGAGCCCGGCGTAAAAAAGCTTCCGGATTGGCTCAGAAGATTTGATTTTCATAAAAGAATTGATCCTAAAAATATTTTCAGACTGGATTCACCGGAATATTCAATGGATTTTGATGAAGAAACCGGTGTTAAAAATTCTGACAAAATTATTGAGTATGCTAAGAAGCAAGCAGAACTTGTTCTTAGGAATTACGATAAAAGCACATTCAATATTATTCTGGGAGGTGATTGCAGTATTTTAATAGGAAATGCAATTGCCCTGAAACAGCTTGGAAATTTCGGACTTTTTTATCTGGACGGGCATACCGATTTCATTCCACCAGGGCTTTCTCCAAGTGGTGGTGTAGCAGGAATGGATCTGGCGATCGTCTCCGGAATAGGGCATGAAAAGCTCACCGATATCCATCATCTCAAACCTTATTTCTATGAGGAAAATATATTCTGCGTCGGAAATGCAGAGACAGATGATGATGAATATGTGGAACAGATCCTAAATTCTGAGATCCATTATTTTGATATTGAAAGCCTCAGGAAAAATGGTTTCAGAAAAACATCTGAAGATTTTTTACAATTAGTAATTGCCCAAAATCTGGATGGCTTCTTTATCCATCTTGATGTTGACGTTTTGAAAGATGAAATTATGCCTGCCGTTGACAGCAGAATGGAAGACGGAATTGATTATGAAAATCTTAAAGAAATTCTGAAACCTCTTATTAATAATGACCGGTGTTTCGGAATTGAAATTACTATTTTAGATCCCGATTATGATGAAGAAGGCTATTATACCAAAACTTTTATAGAAAATTTAATTCCGTTGATCAATAATTAAGAAGAATAAATGAAGAAGACCATAAAAAGAACATTCAGGGTTTCAAAATATGTAATTTATAAAGAAACGCTTGTCGATTATAAAGAGCATTTCTGGTCATTTCTGGGAGCATTTTTTGGCATTGGAATTATTGCATTCATCCAGTCACACTCGTTATTACAGGCTGAAAACATATTTCTGATTGGTTCTTTCGGAGCGTCAAGTGTACTGATTTACGGAGCAATTCAAAGTCCACTCGCACAGCCCAGAAATCTTGTAGGTGGGCACGTGATTTCGGCATTGGCAGGTGTTACGGTTTATAAAATATTTCCGGATATTATCTGGCTGTCTGCACCATTGGCGGTAGCCTTTTCTATTGTACTGATGCAATATACTAAAACCCTGCATCCACCGGGTGGAGCAACAGCTCTGATTGCTGTGAGTTCTACCGGGAAAATTCCTGAACTGGGATACTGGTACGTCATCTCCCCTGTTTTATCAGGATGTATTATCTTATTGCTGGTGGCTTTATTTTTTAATAATATTACCACCAACAGAAGTTATCCTACCCATATCAGGTTTATGAGATTGCTGAAAAAGAAAAAACACACCCACAAAATGAAAAAATAAATCCTATGAATTGCCTCGAATGTGGCGAAAAAATTATCGGCCGGTCAGATAAAAAGTTCTGCAATGATGCCTGCCGAAACGCCTATAATAATAAGCAGAACAAGGACTCGAGTAACCTGATGCGGAATATCAATAATAAGCTCCGTAAAAATTACCGTATCCTCAGAGAAATCAACACCGAAGGGAAAACAAAAATTTCAAGATCAAAACTTGATGGCTTGGGTTTTGATTTTGATTATTTTACCAATATAAAGGTTTATAAGAACGGTTCCGAATATCAGTTTATTTATGATTACGGTTATAAATTTCTGGAAGACGACTTTATTCTGATTGTCAAAAATCAGGTATAATCACTCTAACCGAAATAAATTATTTATGAAAGAAGTTGTTTTGATTACAGGCGCCGGTGGCATGATTGCACAGGAACTATCGAAGAAAATAGAAAAAGATTATACGGTCAGGTTTTTAACCCGGAAAAAAAAGCGCGATAATGATTATGAATGGAATGTACAAAAAGGGATCATTAATGAATCGGCTTTTGAAAATGTTGACCATATTATCCATCTTGCAGGAGCCAATATTTCTGAGCAACGATGGACTGAAGATCGAAAAAAAGAACTGATTTCCAGCCGTATAGATTCTGCAAAACTGATTCTGGATACTTTAAAAAAGAAAAATATTAAGCTTAAATCTTTTATTTCCGCATCCGGGATCAATGTTTACGGAACCCAGACAACGGAAAACATTTATAAAGAAGATGATGAAAAAGGCAGTGACTTTCTCAGTAAAGTAGTGATTTTCTGGGAGCAGGCAGCCGACCGGTTTCTTGAGGAAAACCTAACTGAAAGAGTGGTTAAAGTACGAACGGCTGTTGTTCTTTCTGAAAAAGAAGGAGCTTTAAAAAAGATGTTGCCAACTGTACAATTGGGTATCGGGTCACCTCTTGGAACAGGAAAGCAATATATGCCCTGGATTCATGTTGATGACATTTGTTCTGTTTATGAATTTGCTTTAAAAAACCCCCACGTAACAGGGGCGTACAATGCATCCTCACCACAGCATACCACTAATGAAAACTTTACAAAAAAGATTGCAGAAGTTTTAAAAAAGCCAGTGTTTATGCCAAATGTTCCTGCATTTGTTTTAAAATTATTATTCGGAGAGCTGGCAGATGCTTTGCTTGAAGGTTCAAGAGTATCTTCCGGGAAAATAGGGAGTGAAGGATTTCAGTTTAAGTTCCCTGATTTAAAGAGAGCTTTGGAAGATCTACTTCAAAAATAAAGATTAATTTAATTTCATATATGAAGAAGACATTATCTATTGTTGCAACATTTATAATATGCTTAATAAGCTGCACTCAAAACTTAAGAGAAAAGCAGATTTTAAATTCAAATATAAAAAAAATGAACAATTCAGATTTAATTGAAAATGTAAAACTTGCGATTAATCCTAAATTTCAAGATTGGGTTTTATTCAAAAATGGAACTTATATTATTTTTGATAATGTAGATACGATAAAAGCAGTCAATGATGAAGCAATAAAACAGATGAAAGAGTTTGGACCTGTATTTGCGGGTGGTCCTGCTGGTGATTTCAATACAATTCATTTAACCAAAACTGATGGATGGATTGTTTCGGGACATGGGTATGGCATGTATACCTATGTAAACCCTTCAGAAATTGAAAATAAAACGCCTAACGATATTGAAATCGGAATATTCGGAAGATCAAAAAGGGATCTTGATGGCAAGAACCCCGAAATACTATATATAAATAGTAGCAAAAAATAGATTTTCCTTAATTATTATAGCTAGAAATAAATAAAATTATGAAATATATGAAACTGTTAATTTCATTAGGTCTTTGTTTATCATTGTCAGTAAATGCCTTTGCCCAGAAAAAAGAAACGCTGAGTACAAAGGATAAAATTATTGCCGAACAGTTTAAAAAAGACTATCAGAAGAAAAATTACAAAAAATTTACCGGAAAAATAATTGTCACAGATCTTCAGGTTAGGTTTGATGACAAAGTTATCTTTTACGATAAAAAGAACCAGAATACAAAATTAATTTTACAGGAAGGTCTTATTTATCCTCAATTGCTGACCGATTATCTGATGGAAAAATTCCTTGATGAAACGACAGACAAAACACAAAAAAGATTTTTAAAACTTCAGAAAGATCCACGTGCTTCTTTTGATGTCAGCAATATGAAAATAGAAGGCTCCCATTATCTTTCTTTCCTGGATTCAGATCCCAAGACAAAAAAATTCAACCTTATCTGTAAAGACAATAAGCTTCCGGGGTCGATACAGTATCTAATAGAACTGACCAATAAAAATGCAACAAAAGATACTTCTATGGAAGATTTTATCAAAGGTTCAAAACTGACATTTTTACTGCAAAGAACTTTTTAACAGCACCAATTCTGATAAATGATGATGTAAATACCCATGAATGACAATTTAATTTTGAAGAATATCTCTAAGCATGTTTCACTCAATAATGAGGAGGCTTGCTATTTTATTTCTCTACTAAAAGAAAGAAATATTCAAAAAAAAGAACTTATTCTTAAGCAACAACAAATCTGTAAAGAAATCAGCTTTGTTCAGTCGGGTATTTTAAGAGCTTTTTATATGGATGCCGCGGGAAAAGAATCTACAATCATGTTTGCACTTCCAGACTGGTGGATTACCGATATGTTTTGCTTTATCAATAAGAAACCTGCAATGCTGAATATTGAAGCATTGGAAGGAAGCACTGTCTTGCAATTACAGAAAGATGATTTGGATAAACTCTATTCAAAAATCCCAAAATTTGAAAGGTTTTTCAGGATAATGATGCAAAATGCGTATATCAGAGAACAGCTTAGAATTATTGAAAATCTCTCACAGACGGCCGAAGAACGGTATTATACTTTTTTGCAAAAATACCCTTTGGCTTCGGAAAGAATCACACAAAAACAAATTGCATCCTATCTGGGAATCACTCCTGAATTCTTAAGTAATATTAAAACAAATAAGCATAAAAAGTAGTATCTCTTAAACTATCTTATTTTTTCTATATCTTAAATTCTGTTATTTTACTCAAAAAAAATTATGCTTATACTTATTGCCGGACCATACCGAAGCGGGACAAATGATGATCCTGAGTTAATACAACAGAATATGAACAATCTTGAATCAGCAGCGCTGCCTATTTTCAGAAAAGGGCATATTCCCATGATTGGAGAGTGGCTTGCATTACCATTAATTAATCTTGCAGGCTCAACTCACCCCGGTGATAAGGCATGGCAGGAAATACAATATCCTATTGCTCATCGCATTCTGGAAAAATGTGATGCTGTCTTGCGCTTGGAAGGAGCTTCAAAAGGAGCAGATGAAGATGTAAGACTTGCTAAAGAAAAAGGTTTGAAAATTTATTTTAACATAGAAGATATTCCATATGCAAAATAGTAATATAAAAATTGTAAAAACAGAAATTTTATCAGATAACTGGTACATCTTAAATAAAGTTACCTATGAAAAAACTAAAAAGGATGGCTCTACTGAGATCCAAAACAGGGAAGCCTATGACAGAGGAAATGGAGCCACTATCCTGCTCTACAATAAAAATTTAAGCACTGTTATTTTAACCAGACAATTCAGGCTACCTACCTATATTAATGGCAATTCAACAGGGATGCTGATTGAAACCTGTGCCGGATTACTCGACAATGATAACCCCGAGAAATGTATAAAACGGGAAACTGAGGAAGAAACCGGCTATAAAATCTCAAAAGTTGAAAAGGTTTTTGAATCTTATATGTCGCCCGGCTCAGTTACTGAAATCATTCATTTTTTTATCGCTGAATATTCCAAAGAAATGAAAACCGCAGATGGCGGCGGACTTGAGGAAGAAGGTGAAGATATTGAGGTTCTGGAATTTTCTATTAACGATGCCCTTACTATGATTGACACGGGTGAAATTAAAGATGCCAAAACGATTATGCTGTTGCAGTATGTAAGGCTTAAGAATATTATATAAGTTGAATACAACAAATAAACTAATGCCAAAAATATTAAAGAGCCAGGTAATATTTTTAATTATTACAGGGCTGTTTTTTTGTGTGTTCATTTTTCTGTTCGAACCAACAATCAAGGAAAAATATCTGGATTCTGATCTTAGCACCTTTAAAGATGATTCCTGGAAGTATACAATTATTCCATTTATCTTTCTTTTGATTGTTTATCTATTCCTAATCATTAAATCTAAAAGAAAGGATTTCTCAAATTTACCACTTGTCATTCTATTTTTGACACTTGGGTGTTTTGGCCTCCGTGGTCTTATTGACAAATTTCTGTTATATGTTAACACTCAAACAGAAAAAGAAAAGGTTGTAAGAATATATGAAGTAATAAACCACAAAGAGCAACAAGTTTTCTGGCTAAAAAGTAAAACCTTTATTCATTCTGATAATGAGATTGATAAGATTAACAACTACCGAATTAAGAAAAATTTAAAGTCTGTTTTTGAACTTAAAACTAATGATACCATTATCGTGACCTTAAAAAGAGGAATCATGGATGTGAGTTATCTTGATTAAGCTTAAACACAAATGCCACTAATTTTTCACACTAATGCTCACAAATAGATCACAATACATTTTCAAATAAATTAATAATGAATAACTTATGATTTTTAGAATTTAATTCCCTAATTTTGCACCCCGAAATAAGGATTCAGATGTAAACTTGTCTATAAAATACTGTACAAGCAAGTACCTACGAAAATATTGACTGCATATGACCTTAAAAATCAATAAATATCTACATATGAAAAGAGTCGGTGAACACAGAAAGCTTCTTGGGGTCGATAAAACCGTTACTTTAAAAGAATTAAAAACAATTTACAGAAATACGATGAAAGATTCGCATCCTGATAAATTTGTTAACGACGAAGCCGGGAAACTGGAGGCTGAAGAAAAAAGCAAATCTGTGATTGAAGCTTATCATTTTTTGGTGAGCATCAACCCGGAAACTCAGGAAAAATATAAAGAAGAATATACTGAAACCACAACAAAATCTAACATTCAGGATTTCTATTTTGAAAAACAGATCCTGACTGTTCAGCATTTGAATGGAAAAATGTATGAATATATTGGTGTTCCGAGAAATACTTATATAAAAATGGTCAATGCCGATTCTCCGAGCCGTTTTGCAAGAAGACACATTTATGGAAGTTTCATCTACAGAAAGTCTGGTGAGGCCATGGCAGATTAATTTCCTTATAAAAATAAGCAAAGGCTTCCGGTTTATTCTGGAAGCTTTTTTTATGGCTAAAAAATAAACGAATGACACTATCTTCTTGTTGATATGGACATTTCGTTCGTTGTTTTTTTAAATATGAATAATGAATCTTATTTTAATTCTATATAATAAGAATGCGAAATGTATAAAATTAAGTATATTTCAGCGCCAGAGATGTTTATGTCAGCAACGAAGATTATAACGGAAAACATAAAAAAAGAAATATTAATTAAACAAATGACCACTGAAGAATTCGTAAAAAACTTTTACATTGAAAAACAAAACATTTTAGATTCAGATTTTAAAACAAAAATTAAAGACTTAAATCTTGATGAGATTAAAACTGAAAAATTAAAGCAAACAATTTCTAACCTTTTAACAGATACTTTTTATACAATTTTACTTGGCTTAGATGGTTCTGCAAGTATTGGAAATTCACAAGAAGTTTTTAAAATTTATGATGAAGAAAATAATTTAATTTCTGAGGGTGGAGATTTGGAAGGCCATGCATATGAATATTTCCATGAAAATAAATTAGAAACTGAAAATTCAAAATGTGATTTTATTGCTCAAATTTATTTCAATAAAGAAAATGAAGGTGGAAGAACGCATCACGTTAAAAGTGATTACAGATCACAATTGGTTTTCAATTTTGACGATTACCAAACATCTCATCGCCAGATTTATATTGATACTAATTATGCTTTTCCAGGAGATATTGTTAATGCAGAAGTAGACATACTATCTCAGGAATATTTTTATGGAAAATTAAAAGCAGGAATGGGCTTCAAATTTTATGAAAGTTCACAATTGATTGGAACAGGAAGAGTCATTAAAATCATAAATAGTAAATTGAAAAAATAATTTAAAACAAAAAACCGTATCAAAATTGATACGGTTTTCGGTTAATTAAGGTTATTATATATTTAGTCTATGTGTTTAGGAGTGTACCCGTCATCACTTAGTTCTTTGTGTACGTAATCAGCTTTGATCTCAGCCTCGTAATCTACTTTTTCATGTTTACCCATTCTTCTCAGAACAGAATCAAACAGGGAGTACACTACCGGTACGATAATCAAAGTAAGGAAGAGAGACGATGTCAAACCACCGATAACTACCCATGCAAGCCCCTTGTTAAACTCCGCTCCCGCTCCTGTTGCGAGGGCAATCGGTAACATACCGAAGATCATCGCAATCGTTGTCATCAGGATCGGACGAAGACGTGCATGGTTTGCCTGTACTAAAGCATCATGCGTATTTGCGCCCGCGGCTTTTCTTGCATTCGTAAAGTCGACAATCAAAATCGCGTTCTTCGCAACCAGACCGATCAACATGATCATTCCCAACATCGTAAAGATGTTCAATGAATTGGCAGTTAAGGCAAGGATCACCATTACCCCGATCATCGCCAACGGAATGGAGAACAATACTACGAACGGATATACAAAACTGTCGTACAATGAAACCATTACCAGGTATACCAATACGATAGCCGCCAACAAAGCAATTCCTAACGTACCGAAACCTTCCTGCTGGTTTTCCATATCCCCGCTCCAGATGTAATCTACTCCTACAGGCTTGTTCTTATTATCCATAAACTGTGCAGCCCATTCGTTTGCTACGTCACCTACCGGTCTACCAACAGCTTTAGCTCTTACTTTCACGGAAGGTGATTTATCTCTACGCTCAAGCAAGCTCGGTCCTGATCCCATATTTACATCAGCAAACTGGCTTAAACGGATCTGCTCTCCCTGAGGATTGGTAAACATCAGGTTTTTAACATCATCAATTGATTTTCTGCTGTTATCTGCGAAACGGATATTGATGTCATATTCATATTCTCCGGCTCTGAACTTCCCGTCTGTATTTCCGTTGAATGCGGTCTGCATAGTCTGTCCTACACTTGAAAGGTTTAAGCCTAATGAAGCCATTTTATCCCTGTCGATATTCACCTGAACCTCTGGATTACCCGTGTCTGTTGACAATTCGGCATCTACTGCGCCCGGAACTTTTTTCAAAAGCTCTAAAATTCTTGTCGCTTCTTTTACTGCTATTGCATTATCCGGTGCCGTTACTACCATTTCGATCGGCGCATTTTCAGCACCCAGAATACCGATTGGAGCAGTTTTAAACTCAACTCCGGTGAATTTTTCTTCTAAAGCTCTTTTTACTTTTGCCGCTTTAATATTAGTACTTTCAGGGCGTTCAGACTTATCTGTCAGGTTTACCTGAACTTCAGACTGGTATGTTGTTGCCTGAGCACCGCCGAAACCTGTAGACTGCTGCCCCACTGTGGTAATCAGGTCCACAACATCTTTATCATTTCTTAAGAATTTCTCAACATCTAATGTCAGCTGGTTTGTTTTTTCAATTGTTGCATCTTTTGATAATTCCATCTGAACAAGGAACTGACCACGGTCTATCGGAGGGAAGAATTCACCACCGATGAATCCGAACGCCACCAGCATAAATGAGGAAATCAAAACAATAAAAGTGATCACTACTGTTGATATTCTTCTTAAAGTTGTTTTCAGACACCATTCAAGGATTCCTGTGATCCAGTGGGTGAATTTGTCAATTAAATCTTCAAACCAAAGGATGAATTTCTGAAACCAGTTTTTACCTGTTAAATGTTCCAGCTTACCAAATCTTGATGATAACCAAGGAATAATGGTGAATGAGGCCAGCAATGACAACATCGTTGCGATAACCACCGTGACACAGAACTGACCGAGGATATTTGCTACAAGCCCTGAACTCATCGCAATCGGTAAGAATACCACCACAATTACCAATGTAATGGCAGCTACGGTAAACCCAATCTCTGAAGCTCCGTCATATGCCGCCCTGATCTTGCTTTTCCCCATTTCCATGTGACGGTAAATGTTTTCCAGTACAACGATCGCGTCATCCACAAGAATACCTACCACGAGCGATAGTCCTAATAAACTCATTAAGTTTAAGGTGTATCCCATTAAATTCATCCCGATGAACGTTGCAATCAATGAAGCCGGAATAGAAACCATTACGATAAATGCATTTCTGATACTGTGAAGGAATAATAGCATCACAATTGCCACAAGAATAATCGCTAAGAACAGGTCAAAAATAACGTGGTTGGCAGATTCCAGGGTAAAGTCGGTCGTGTCATTTACAATTTTAACTTTAACTCCCTGTGCTGAATAGTTTTTCTGAACAGTTTCAATGGTTTTCTGTACACTTTCAGATACCGCTACCGCATTCGCATCAGATTGTTTTTTAACCTGCATTAAAATCGTCGGAAACTGATTGAATCTCGCTACTTTTTCAACATCTTTCTGAGCATCAAAAACCGTTGCAATATCAGACAGACGAACCTGAGCTCCATTTTTACTGGAAACAACAAGATTGTTCATTTCTGCTACCGATTTATACTTTCCTGATAATCTGATCGTAGATTTTGTAGTTCTTGTTTTCAAGCTACCTGTCGGGAAGTCAAGGTTTGATGAAAGGATAGACTGCTGTACATCTCCGATTGAAAGCCCGTAACCCTGTAGTTTTTTCTCATCAAGATTCACCTGGATCTCTCTTTCCTGTCCGCCCACAAGATCAACCTGCGCTACTCCGTTTACACGGGAGAAAATAGGTTCTATTTTTTTATCTAAAAGGTCATACAGGTCTTTACTGTTCAGTTTATCTGATGAAATACTCATTGTGATAATGGGTAAATCATCCAGAGAGAACTTATTCAAAGACGGTGCGTCCACATCATCCGGAAGATCTGCCAGAATAGCATTCACCTTTCTCTGAGCATCATTCAAAGCATAATCTACATCTGCTCCGTCATTCAGCTGAACCATAATTACAGATAAACTCTCGTAAGATGAGGATTCTACTTTTTTCACATTTTCCAAAGAACCAACGGCATCTTCAATCTTCCGGGTCACGGAAGTTTCCACCTCAGCAGGTGATGCTCCCGGATAAACCGTAGAAATGGTAACCATATTGGTTTCAAACTTCGGAATCAATTCGTATCCCATGAGCGTGTAACTCAGGATACCTCCCAACGTAAGAATTGTAAACAGTACAATAACTAACGAAGGTCTTTTAATCGATATTTCTGCTAACTTCATAAATCCTCTACTTTATAATATTGATTTTAGATCCGTTATCAAGATTGATCTGTCCGCTGGTAATAACCTGCTCACCGCCGTTAAGACCACTTAAAACCTGTACTTTATCTCCATAAACCTTACCAATTGTAACGGTAATCAGTTTAGCAGTTCCGTTTTGAACGATAAATAACTGACCTGAACTTACCCCATTTACGAATGCTTCTGCAGGAACCGTCAGCATATTCTGGGTTTCAGCTCCATTATTGGTTTTAAATATAGCAGTGGCATACATCCCTGCTTTTAAATTACCTCTGTTCTGTACTTCAATTTCAACCGGGAAATTTAAAGATGCATCACTTTTAGGAGCAATAAATGTAATTCTTCCGCTGAAAGAATCTTCAGGTAAAACATTGACCTTGATCGGAACTTCCTGACCTAACTGAATTTTTCCGATCTGGCTTTCATCAACCAATACAGAAAGTTTAAGACTGTTGATATTAACGATCTCAAACATCGAACTACCTACTGAAACTACAGTTCCCGGTTCAATCATTTTTTTATTGATCATCCCGCTGATCCCTGCACGGATGCTTGTATCATTTACTCTGACTCCCTGTGCACGAAGGGCGGCCTGCGCATTCTTCAGCTGTAATCTTGAGTTGTCTACCTGCTGTTTGGTAACTCCACCTGTTTTAAAAGCATTTTCATAACGCTGATTATCAATAATGGCATTCTGTAAATTATTCTGAGCCTGCGAAACATCCACTTCAATCGCATCTTTTTTGATGATTGCCAATGTCTGACCTGCTGAAACTCTTGATCCTTCTTTCACCAAAACGCTTACAATACGCCCTGCGATTTCAGAAGACTGCTCCATTTCCTGTTTCGGAAGGAAAGTTCCGTTTGCAGAATAATCTGTATCAATATTTTCTCTTTTTACAGTGACAACATTTACGTTGATTTTATCTACCTGCTTGGCAACCTCGGTAACTTCCTTGGTCTGCTTTTCTTTATTCCCGGCAATCTTATAAGCGGCTAAACCTACCAGTACAGCTGCTACGATGATATATATTAAAGTTTTTTTCATTATAGTTTATTATGGGTTTTGTAATGTGCTTAATTCTCCTTTAGCTTTTATTAATTTGATCTCAGCCTGCTTGTAATCCAATAATGCGTTTGAATAGTTCTGTTTTGCCTGTGTCAAAGCATTTTCAGCATCCAGAACTTCCGTCAATGTTGCCAGACCATACTGATAATTTGACTGCGTGTTTTTCTGAACCCTTTCTGCCAGACCCACATTATCTTTCATACTTTCGATATTGATCAATGCATTTTCCATATTGGTAACTGCATTTTTATAATCCAAACTTAAGTTTAGCTGGGTATTCTGAATATCCTGGTCTAAATCCTGAATATCAATTTCCGCCTGATTGATCTTAGCTTTTGTAGCTCCACCGGTGAAAATCGGAATGTTTATATTTAAACCAATCGCTGAATAATCACTCCAGAGAACTCCTTTGTTGATCCCATTTGTAAGAGGGAATTTTCCTCCTTGTCCACCCCAGGCGTAATTTGCTACCAGGTTTACGGTAGGATACAGATAAGCTTCCGTTGCTTTCTTATTATATACAAGAAGCTCTCTGTTTTTATTTAAAACTTTGATCTCCGTACGGTCGTCAAGGTTTACATTACTGGCAATCAGTTCCGGTTTTGGCTCGATTGTTTTTTCTTCAAGTGCAATATCTGTACTGATAGGAACCCCCATATAAAATTTCAAAGCATTTTTTGAAAGCTCTACCGAATTAATCAACGTCTGTTTGTTTGAACCAATATTGGTTAACTGAACATTCGTTCTATCCAGATCAATTGCCTTTGCCAAACCATTATCAACTAAACTTTTGATCACATTCCTTACTCTTTCCGTATTGGCATAGCTTGCTTCTACCGTTTTCAGATTTTCTTCCTGTACAAATACCTGATAATAGGCTGTTGCAACATTTTCGATGATTTGTTCATTAGTCAGCTGAGCATTCAGAATGTAGAATTCTCTTGTTGATTTCGCTGCCTTAAGGCCTGTAAAGACTCTTTGATCAAAAATAGCCTGCTGAACCTGTACAGAAGCAGTAGAACTCCATGGCTGTCCTAACTGAGCTCTTATTCTTTCCCCTCCAAATTCAAGCAATGACTCCTGAATAATAGGATTATAAGTTAAACCCGCTGTAGCACTCACCTGTGGTAAAGCTCCGGCTCTGGCTTCATCAATTTTGTATTCAGCTTTTTTGATCTGTAAAGCAGCCTTCTTAGCTTCTGCTTTGTTCTGAAGTGCCTGTTTAATAGCTTCCTGCAGGGAAACCTGCTGTTGAGCAGACACTGATGAAAAGCCGAAAATCATAAATGCAGCCGCTATCCCAATTTTTAGCTTTTGTGCAGTTATACGTTTTCTTTTCATAATTTTATACTTCGTTTATTTTTTTAATATTGTTTTTATCAGGTATTTATTTTTAAAGAACGAATCATATTTAAAAATACTTTAACATTCTTAATTTTTAAATAACATATTCAGAATAATCTCTTTTCGTTCTGAAATAATCAGGTCAAATTCTTTATCATCAATCATCAGATTTTCCATCAGAAGCGGGCGTATCGCACTTGGGAAAACCAAAAGAGAAACCATATTTAAAAGAAACTGGATAGGCTTCATCGTAGCAATATTTCCCAATTTCATTTCGCCTTCAATATCCTTGTACAGTTTTTTCAGTTCGTCTTCCTCGATATCTTTTTTATGACAGTTTCCTTTGTTGATCTGTGAAACAATATAAGTTTCCAGATATGGATATTGAAGACTTGTAGCCAGACTTCCTTCAATAAACTGGCTCATCTTTTCTTTAAAAGGCAAATCAGAGTTCATGATGATTTCAGATTTTTCCTTCTCAACCTTCTGAGCTTCATCAAAAATAATCTGGATAAGATTATCTCTCGAGCGGAAGTAGTAGTTGATAAGCGTTCTGTTGACTCCAGCTGCATCAGCAATTTCCTGAGTGGTAGCGTCAAACTTCCCTTTCACAAAGAATAAATTCTTCGTTGTCTCTTTGATCAATTCTTGTGTTTGGTCTTTTTTTGCTTGATTTGACATTTTTGTTAAACAAATTTGTGCAAATATAAACCAAACAAACGTTTTGACAAAATTGTTAAACAAAAAAAATAAACAAAATTATATGACATACATCAGGTTTACAGAATGGTATTCCAAATTAAGTACTGTTAATCCCCGTAAAGTATTTTTTTCTTTGCAGAGAATCAACCGGAACTGAAATGAGTGTTTTGACAGACGGGGAACTCCTGTTTTCAAGGAAACAATCAACAAAAAAGCTTTCGAATGGGACGGAAAATACAATTCAATACCATTACCAACAGGCAATTACTGGTATATTATCAAAGTTATTGACGGTAGAATATACAACGGATGGCTACTGATTAAAAACAGAAACTAAATAAAAAACGGGCAGAAATTTCTGCCCGTTTTGTTTTTATAATAATTTTATCCTGTCTTCCAGAATGTCTATAATTTTATCTTTATAAAGCCCGCCGATTGCCTTTTTGAAATTCTTTTTACTCATCTGAATCTCATCTTTGATCTCTTCCGGCGAAGATTTATCGGAAAGGTACAGAAGACCGTAGTTTTCCTCTAATTTATCAAGAATTTTCTGTTTGAATTCATCAATATTTTCAAATCCTTCCGGCTGCAGGGAAACATCAATTTTACCATCTTCACGAATCGCTTTTATATAGCCTGTTTCTTCAGATAGCGGATACAGTTTCTTGTATACATCAGATGCATAAATCAATCCGATATATTTTTTGTTGATCACCACATTCCAGCCCAGCTCACTTTCATTCATTAAAATCAGGTCTACCTTATCTCCTTTCTGAAAAGGCAGGTTATCATATTGCGGGTTCCTTTTGAATTTAGTCGTTCCTGTGATCAGATCAAGGTCTTCATCCACATAAATATTGACCAGATATCTTTTCCCTTCAATGATTTTAGATTTCTGCTGTTTGTAGGGAATGAATAAATCTTTGATGATTCCCCAATCCATAAACGCTCCACTAGGAAGGCTCTGTACACAGTTCATTACGGCAAATTCCCCAACTTCCGCCAACGGAATTTCAGTCGTTGCTTTCAGTTTATTATCATCCTGGTATACGAAAACCTCAACTTCTTCATCGATTTCTTTTTCTTCCGGCATGAAAATTTTGGGTAAAAAAGCCTTTTCACCAGATTCGTCAGTGAGTATCCATCCTGAACTTATTTTTTCTGAAATTTTTAAAGTCTGAGTTTTTCCGAGTAGCATTAATGATCAAATTAGTCTGCAAAGTTACGGATAATTAAGCAGAATTTTTTTTTTCTCTTCATGACGCTCGACAGAAAATAAAATAGTTATCAAATAAAACTTACATTTGACAATCAATAAAACTCTTATCATGAAGCTTTACAGTTTTTTATTCCTCTTGCTTTTTAACTTCCCGGTCACTGCTCAGGTTTTAAATAAAACGTCCATTAATCTGGCTTACCGTTATACCGGCCGCAATGTTCTGCAAGCAGGGCTGGAATTTAAAACCAATGATTCCAGTGCACAGTCTTTAATAGCCGGAGCTTCGTTTCTTTATACCAGAATAAACAGGGAAAATAAATTTCTTCCTGAAGTTAGTTTTCATTATACCAATATCAAAGGACAGTTATTTGGAGTATCACTAAACCCTTATTCTGTAGAACCCAGGCTCGGTTTCTCTCTTTTCAATCTGATGTATCTTAATACAGGATATGCCCTGCCAATACATAAAGAAAAATATTTTAAGGGAATCACTTTCGGAATACAGTTCAATATTGCACCGGTAAAATCATCTCAATTTTATGATCATCTCAAAATGATGTAAAAACTTTAAAACATTGATTTAGATTTTGGGATAAAGCTATTGGATAAACTTCTTAAAATGAAAACGGACTGTCATACTTTTGAGACCACTTTTTTGTCAATGCAATATTTACAGAATATCTTTTAATTTTGCAGCCGCATCTGTCTGCAGATCTTCTGTCAGATTAAATACTTTTCCTAATTTCTGTGAAGCATTCACAAATGAGATAAATGTACATAGCTCCGAAATTTCTTCCTCAGAGAAATGTTCTTTCAACATATCAAAATGCCCTTCGAAAATGGAACGATGATCTTTGCAAAATAATGCAGCAAATGCGGTTGTTAATGATATTCTAATTTGTGTTTGGTCAAAATCCGGTTTTCCTCCTTTTACCATACAATATTCACAGCCGTTTTCAAAAGCAGTTGTTCTTCGGATCTGTTCCAACAAGTTTTTGTCCAAAGAGCTATTATTCCATAGCGCTACCTCTAATTCGTTCCATTTTTTCAAGATTTCAGTATTGTGCCCGATCAGCTTTTCAAAGGCTGTTTTTCCATTTTCTGATAATTTTATTCTTGTCATATCTTTAGATTTTGTTTATCAAATTTCGGATAAAATAGTCTGTCGAAAAAAGCGGATTCAACCGTATATTTTACTATTTTTAACTAATTTAATTTTTAAAATACAGTTTAGCAATTAAAATAGTTTTAGATGAATTTGACTATAAGATTCTCAAGATTTTATGCAACAACTCAAGATTAAGCTATGCGGAGATAGGAAGAAAGATTTCGCTGTCGCAGTCGGCTACAAAAGAAAGAATTTTGAATTTAATTGATCTTGAGGTAATAAAAAATTTCAGTATAGGTATTGACTTTGAGAAATTGGGATATGGATTAAAAGTTCTGATCAGTTTAAAATTTAAAAATGATGATTTCAGAAAATTTATTGCTGACTTACCTAAATTTCCTGAAGTAATGACTTGCAAAAGGATAACTGGCGAATTTTGCTTAATTACAGAATGTATTCTGAAAGACAGCTCCCATCTCGAAAATCTTATCGACAGATTAATTCCCTATGGAACCCCAACGACTTCCATACAGCTATCAGAAGTAAGGATTGAAAATCTTTTTGACCACTTTACAGCAGCATCCAACAAAAGATGAATTAAATTCGGCAGTGAATACAATTTATTTTACAGCTACCAATTTTAACAGGGCTATTAAGAATAATTCCCGAAATTATTGGTTTCGGGAATTACTCATTTGTTTATTACTCTTTTCAGGATTAATAATTATGACTGGTCTCTGAAATTCGATACAGATTAATGGTAAGAAATTGCTCTGAGAACCTTTTAAATGATAAAAGTTGTCATCAGGCAGGAATTTTAAGACAGCCTTCCCATGAATACAATCTGCCAATAAAAAGAGAAACGTTTACTTTATGATTTTGTTATAAATTCCATGAGCTCCCGTTTGCTGCTTTCATAATCGAACGCATCGTAAACTAAAAAGTATTTGTTTTTATCGGCACATTTCCGGTACATAGACTTAGCCAGATCCAATTTGTTCCTATCAAAGCTTAAAGATTTCACCAGGCTTTTTATCTGGTAAGAAGTGAACATTGTGCTTCGCATCTGCTGATTGATCATTGCCATTTTACCGTCATCAAATTTTTCATTTCTCTCCAACATTTCAAAAAACCTGCTGAAGGCAGCATCTTCCATTACATTCTCCCAATTATTCCAGTTTCCAGACTGGCTTCCATAAGGGCTGTTCCAGACATCATTCCAGTCGCTGAAGCCTGAATATTGTCCCTGAACAGGATATGAATCCAATAAATATAAGCCTTCACTGGTGAAGAAATCCAGCACCATTCTATTGTTATTCCGAAGCATTAATGTTGTTCTGTAAATTAAAAATCCATTATCATAGATGGAGATCGGAACCCTGCCGGATGATAAATCAAAAAAACGATATTTCCCGGAACCGTTTGAAATCGTCTGATCATCAACTTCAACAGTGAAAAAGCCTTGCTCGGGAATACGCAGAAAGACTTCTGCATAGCCATAGTTTCTGTTCCACTGATAATTGGGATTTTTTGATCTGGTATTTTGACTTTCTGTATTTCGGTATTTTGACTGATCAAAAACTTTATTATTGGATTTTGCATTTCCGGAAGATTTCATCTCTGTTGTGGAAGCTTCATTTTTTAAAAGCTCACCCGCTTTTCCTGCTTCCTGGGCAAATGAATTAATTCCTACAAAAAACATCAAACTAATAAAAATATTTTTCATAATTACAATTTACAAAATCAATCCCCATTTTTATGCCAAAAAAAAGAGAAGCGCTGGCTTCTCTTTTTTATTTTAAATTTTTAAATGTTCCATCAGGCATTACATATGGATAGGCCTTTTCGCCGTAGCATCCAATGCAGCTTCTTTAATAGCTTCTGCATACGTTGGGTGAGCGTGTGAACTTCTTGCAATATCCTCAGCACTTGCACGGAATTCCATTGCGATAACACCTTCTGCAATAAGATCTGCAGCTCTTGCGCCTACGATGTGCATCCCTAAAACCTCATCGGTTTTTTCGTCTGCAATAATTTTCACCAGACCATCTACATCACCGCTTGCACGGCTTCTACCTAAAGCCCTCATCGGGAAAGAACCTACTTTGTAAGCTACTCCTTCTTCTTTCAGCTGCTCTTCAGTTTTACCAACTCCGGCAACCTCCGGCCATGTGTAAACAACGCCAGGAATTAAATTATAATTGATATGTGGTTTCTGTCCGGCCAAAATTTCAGCAACCAAAACTCCTTCTTCTTCGGCTTTATGAGCTAACATTGCTCCTTTGATTACGTCACCGATTGCATAAATATTGGCAACATTGGTTTGTAAATGATCATTTGTTTTTACTCTTCCTCTTTCGTCAAGTTCCACTCCTGCTTTTTCAAGAGCAAGACCATCTGTGTAAGGTCTTCTTCCTACAGAAACCAAGCAATAATCCCCTTCTACAACTACTTCTTCTCCTTTTTTATCTTTAGCGGTAATTTTCACAGAATCTCCGTTTCTTTCAACAGCTGAAACCGCCGTAGAAAGCATAAACTTCATTCCCTGTTTTTTAAGAACCTTTGTTAATTCTTTACTTAAAGCTCCGTCCATTCCAGGAATGATCTTATCCATAAATTCAACAACGGTAACCTGAGCTCCTAATCTTAAGTAAACAGAACCAAGCTCAAGACCGATCACCCCACCGCCGATTACCACTAAATGCTTAGGGATTTCTTTAAGGTTTAATGCTTCTGTAGATGTAATCACTCTTTCTTTATCAATGCTGATAAAAGGTAAGGAAGAGGGTTTAGAACCGGTAGCAATAATGGTATATTTAGATTCGATTATTTCTGATGAACCGTCATTTTTAGTTACTTTGATCTGGGTAGCTGATTCAAAACTTCCCACTCCTTCAAAAACAGTGATTGCATTTTTATTCATCAGGTAATTGATACCATCTGTATTCTGCTTTACCACTTCGTTTTTACGCTCAATCATTCTTGCGATATCAGCTTGCGGCTCATTGATAATGATCCCGTGGCCAGCAAAATTATGTTTCGCATTTTCAAAATGTTCAGAACTGTCTAGAAGCGCTTTTGACGGAATACATCCAACGTTAAGGCAAGTTCCGCCCAAAGTTGGGTATTTTTCAATAATTGCTGTTTTGAAGCCTAATTGCGCTGCACGGATTGCAGCAACATAACCACCAGGACCAGAACCTATTACGGTAACATCAAATTGACTCATGTTATTTTATGAATTTGTTTATTATTATCTTTCTTAATTCTCACAAATTTACAGATAAATTGCCAAGCACCAAAGTGAGTTTTATCAATTTTAAAATCGATTTTTTAAATCCACAGATTGTTTTTATAAATCCATATGTACTTTTCCCTGTTCGGATATACCGCTGCTGGAAAAATAAGATCTACTGTACAGATACCATTCTATATTTTCAATATATGGATTGCATTTTCCGGATTAAGGAAAAATTAAAAATATTGGATTATTTATTTGCTAAATCAAGAAGCACTTTTTCATATTTATCCAGAATAATATCCTTTGAAAACCGTGACCGGATAGAGTTTTTAATAGCACCTTTATCGTAAGACTGATGAAGGATGCTCATTATTTTCTGCGAAAAATCTTCATGATTGTCAATGTCTGAAATTTCGCCGTTCACACGGTTCTGAATGATCTCATTAATTCCGCCCGGGCAATTGTTGGCCAATGAATATGTTCCGCAGGCTCCGGCTTCCAGTAAAACGTTCGGAAAACCTTCATATCTTGAAGAAAGGACGAACAGATCGGCATATTTCAGAAACTGATACGGATTGTCCTGTCTGCCATGAAAAACAACATGCTTCAATCCAAGAAAATCTTTCATCTGATGCAGGATTTCCCTGTCTTTTCCGTCTCCTAAAATATGCAGCAGGATATTCTCGTTTTTAAGCCTTGAAAATACCTTCAACAGGTTATCAAACCCTTTTCTTGAAGATAGGTTTCCAATAGCTACTACATTTTTAAAATTATATTTGAAACTTTCCGGCTTGACAGAGTTTCTCAGCTTTTCATCAATAAAATCAAAATCCACAGGGTTGTTTATTTTGACAATTTTATTGGAATTAACCCTGAAATTCTTCATCAGATCTTTCATCATATCATCGCTCTGAGCAATGATCTTCTGATAATTATTATAGAAATTATAGAAAAACCTGATTTCTTTTCTTGTAACATGCTGGCTCACAACATTGGTTTCTCTGGCAATAAATTTGGTCCTTGGAAAAAGTTTGATAAATAATGATAAATAAGCATTCACTTCCCCAAACCCGGAAAATACAATATCCGGCTTTCTCCGGTAGATTTCCGCTAGAATAGGTTTTAACGAATGCCTGATCCTTTCGGTATTCAGATCAATAATTTCAACATCTTTTTTAACAAGATTAAGATATCCGCCTTGCTTACGCAACAGCAAAATCTTGGGCTCAAACCGATCTCTTGAGAGATGATTCGCAATGGTGGTAACAATTCTTTCTGCGCCTCCGGTTTCCAAATCCGGCAGAATAAATATAACAGAAATCTTTTTCATCAATGTAAATTTAGTAAAAAGTTTGGGTAAGTTTCAAATATTGGGAAACAGAAGCTTCAATCTTCATTTTTTGCCATTAAGAATATTAAGTTATTAAGAATAAAAAATTAAGTTTTGACCAATATTTTTATATTAACGCAAAGGAAAACAAAGATTTTTTAAAGAGGAATATTTTAAAGATAAACAAAGGCGTAAACTTATTAAGGTAATACAAATTTTCTGCATTTTAGATAGCAGTAAAGCAATACTTAATATTCATAAAACCTATACCATCTTAATGATTTAAAGTAAAACTATACCGTTCCTTGTATTTCACCAATAGGCAACACGGCTTTGTTTATCTTTAATTTAAAGCTTGTTTACTATTCTTTGTTTTGCTTTGCGGTAAAATAAAGCTCATTCATAAAAAAAGAAACTCTCTTTTGAAGAATTTCTTTTATTGTGTTTATACTAAGGTAAATTAACTTTTAATTGGCAACGTCACTGATGAATTTTATCCTCAGCATTCTCACTTCTTCGTCAGAAAGCTCATCCCCGAATTCATCCAATAAGACTTTCATGCTGTCACTTTCAGATTCATTCATAAATTCCATGAACCCGTCTACGATATCTTCATCAAAATTATCTTCGATATAATAATCGATATTGAGTTTCGTGCCCTGGTAGACAATACTTTCCATTTCCTTCAGCAATTCATTCATGCTCAGGTTTTTGGCTCTTGCAATATCTTCAAGGTCAATTTTTTTATCTGTGCTCTGGATAATGAAAACTTTGTGGCTGGATTTGTTGGCAACCTGCTTCAGAACCATATCCTGGGTACGCTCAATATTATGGTCTTCGACATAGGTTTTTATAAAGTCTGCAAATTCTTTACCGTATTTTTTGGCTTTTCCTTCACCTACTCCATAAATTTTAGCTATTTCTTCTACGGTAATCGGATACTGAACTGTCATATCTTCCAGACTCGGATCCATAAAAACCGTATAAGGCGGAATCCCGTATTTTTTAGCTACTTTTTTTCTTAATTCTTTAAGCTGACCAAATAAATTCTGATCCAAACCACCACCAGACT
The DNA here is from genome assembly GCF_000282115.1 of Chryseobacterium populi. Classification (GTDB taxonomy): domain Bacteria; phylum Bacteroidota; class Bacteroidia; order Flavobacteriales; family Weeksellaceae; genus Chryseobacterium; species Chryseobacterium populi. Next base: position 74,239 of record NZ_AKJY01000035.1, on the reverse strand, counting down.
GCATCTGAATCTGATCACTTTCAGCTTTTGCCTGTGTTAAATCAAATTCCCTGTCTTCAGCAATTAAAAACGAATGTTCCAGTTCACCTTTAAGGACCAATTGCCCTTTTTCCGCAATTTTTAAAACGCCATAGGTCTCAATATCTTTTTGCAGAAAATTCTGAACAGTAGCCTGCCTTAAAATGGTTTTCCAGTAATTATCCTTTTCTTCTTTTCCGAAGCCGAAATGGGAACTCTGTTCCAGTTTATAAGACTTGGTAACCGCATTCTCTTTTCCTGCAATAACGGAAATCAGGTCTTTGGATTTGAATTTTTCTCCGGTATCTTTAATGAGCTCCAGTACTTTTTTGAGATCATCAGTTGCGTCTTTCAGTTTTGGAGGATCTGATGCATTGTCGCACATTTTAGCTCCTTCTCCGGTCACAGGATCAAATATTTCTCCAAAGTAATATAAAATATACTGCCTTCTGCTCATTGAGGTTTCGGCATATCCCACCACCTCATTTAAAAGCTGTAATCCGATCTCTCTTTCCGAAACAGGTTTCTGAGCTAAGAATTTTTCTAATTTTTCAATATCTTTAGGATCATAGAATGCAAGACAATAGCCCTCTCCGCCATCTCTTCCCGCTCTTCCCGTTTCCTGATAATAGCTTTCCAGGGATTTCGGAAAATCATAGTGAATAACGAAACGTACGTCCGGCTTGTCAATTCCCATTCCGAATGCAATAGTAGCTACGATTACATCCACTTCTTCCATCAGGAATTTGTCCTGATTGGCTACTCTCACCTTCTGATCCAGCCCGGCATGATAAGGTAAGGCATTGATCCCGTTTACCTGTAAAAGCTGGGCAAATTCTTCAACTTTTCTCCGGCTCAAACAGTATACAATTCCGGACTTACCTTTATGTTGGTTGATAAATTTAACGATCTCCTTATCTACATTCACCTTTGGGCGAACTTCATAGTATAGATTAGGACGGTTGAAACTTTCTTTAAATACCAAAGCATTCGCCATTCCCAAAGTTTTCTGGATATCATCCTGTACTTTAGGGGTTGCTGTAGCGGTAAGGGCAATCACCGGAACATTAGCAATCTTGTCAATAATAAGTTTCAAATTTCTGTATTCAGGTCTGAAATCATGTCCCCATTCTGAAATACAGTGCGCTTCGTCAATAGCAAAGAAAGAAATAGTAACTTCTTTAAGGAAATCAAGATAATCTTCTTTAATTAACGATTCCGGAGCTACATATAAAAGTTTTGTCTTACCGCTTTTAATGTCATCAAAAACCTGTTTGGTCTGGGTTTTATTTAATGAAGAATTTAAAACGTGTGCGACCCCGTCATCAGATGAAAGACCATTTACAGCATCTACCTGATTCTTCATTAATGCGATTAGGGGTGAAACTACGATTGCCGTTCCTTCAGAAATAAGAGCAGGAAGCTGGTAACATAATGATTTTCCCCCTCCTGTCGGCATCAAAACAAATATATCTTTTCCATCTAACAGGTTTTCTATAATTTGTTCTTGTTGACCCTTAAAAGTAGAAAACCCGAAATACTTTTTCAATTCGCCTGATAAATTGGCTTTTTTTGCGCTCATCTAATTTTCTATTGCTAAATTTGCATCTTATCCAAAGTTATAAATTTTTTGCTTAAAATAAAAGCGAACGAATTTATAAAAAATAAAATTTATATTAAATATTCTTTTTTAAATATAACATTTTTTAAGAGATTTTTTGTATACCTATAAAATAAAAATGGAAAAGACCGACATCATCTCAATCGCAAAGAGCACTTTAGAAATAGAAATTTCAGAACTTGAAAAATTAAAAAACAGGATTGATGACCAGTTTGTGAAAGCTGTGGAAGTCATTCATTCGGCAAAAGGGAAATTAATTGTAGTGGGAATCGGAAAATCGGCCCACGTCGGCAATAAGATTGTAGCAACCTTAAACTCTACAGGAACGCCATCACAATTCCTTCATGCTTCCGAAGCCATTCACGGAGATTTGGGAGTTATTCAGAAGCAGGATGTTGTTTTGTGTATTTCAAATTCAGGAAATTCACCTGAAATAGCGAATCTTGTTCCTTATTTAAAAGACTATTCTTCCGCACTGATCGGAATGACAGGAAATAAAAACAGTAAACTTGCAGAATTCTCTGAGATTGTCCTGGATACTCATGTAGATCTTGAGGCCTGCCCGAATAAACTGGCCCCCACAAGTTCTACAACGATACAAATGGCGCTTGGAGATGCGCTGGCTATCTGCTTAATGGAACTGAATGATTTTAAAGAAAATGATTTCGCAAAATTCCATCCGGGAGGAAGTTTAGGGAAAAACCTGGTTTCAAAAGTTGATGATTTTCTTTCTTCACAAAAACCTCAGGTGACGGAAGATGCTCCGGTAAGGGATGTTATTATCTCAATCAGTGCATCCAGACACGGAATTACTGTTGTGACGGATAAAGACCAGATCATTGGTGTAATTACCGACGGAGATCTGAGAAGAATGCTGATGAAAGGTGAAGATGTCTCTAAGGTTTTAGCCAAAGACATTATGTCTGCCCATCCTAAAACCATCGAAAGAAATATCCTGGCAAAAGAAGCCATGAAAATTCTTAAAGAAAACAACATCGGCCAGCTTATCGTTACGGAAAACGGAAAATATTTCGGGATTATTGATTTGCATAAATTGCTAGACGAAGGAATTAATTAATTCAGAAATAAAAAACAGAGGTTAAAAATCAGTAAATATTCAATCTGTTTATAAAGCCAGTTTCTAACCTCTAACTTCTTTAAATATTTCATAAATTTGGAACTTTAAAAAATTATTCTGTGAGTGAAGGTAAAGAAATGTCCTTTCTTGGGCATATTGGAGAATTAAGAGGTCACCTCGTACGCTCAATTATTGCTATTGTAATTGCCGCTTTCGCAGTCGGTTTTAATATCAACTGGATCATGGATCACATTTTCTTTGGTCCTACAAGAAACGATTTTCCAACATTTAAAATTGTCAATCACTTTTCCAGAATGCTTTTAGGAGAGGACAGCATTCATCTTCCCAAAGATTTCCCGGTGCGTGTACAAAGACTTTACCAGCAGTTCAATGTCATGATGTCTGTTTCTATCTTTGGAGGAGTTATTGCGGCATTTCCGTATATTGTCTGGGAGTTATGGCGTTTTATCAGCCCGGCTTTGCATCCTAGAGAAAGAAAGAATTCAATTTTTATCATTAATGCAGTCTGGATCCTTTTTATGACCGGGGTTTTGTGCGGATATTTTTTAATTCTTCCATTTGCAGTCAACTTCGGCGTAATTTTCAAAATTTCAGATATTATCGTTCCTTTGTATGACCTCAGTGATTATACTACTTTATTTTTACAGGTTATTTTAGGTATGGGTGTTATTTTTCTATTTCCTATCCTTATTTATTTCCTTACCAGTATCGGAATTCTGACCCCTACATTTATGAGGACTTACCGTCGTCATGCCATCGTATTGATCATGGTAGTAGCCGCAATTATTACTCCTGCAGATGTTTTGAGTATGATGATGGCTGCCTTGCCATTGCTTTTATTGTATGAGTTCAGTATTATCATGTGCTCTTACACTTATAAAAAAGTTCAGAAAAGAGACGGAAATCTTCCGGTAGTTCAGAAATAGCCACCATAGAAGGGAAAAAAGGCTAAAAAGCCGATAAGAAGGGAAAAATTAAAGAATAAAGGAATGGTTGGAATATTAAGCCGGATTGAAAATTCTGTCTTCAAGGCTTTGCAGTTAAAGTTATCGGATATTAAAGTCGAGCCGGAATCTGAAGACTATTCCGGATATAATTTTTCACTGGATCATTTAAGCATCAAATTCAGGAAATCAAAAATCACTCCCACAAAGAACGGGCAGTTTGTAACATTATGGAGAAGAAATTCAGCCGGAAAAACAGAACCTTTTGATGCATCCGATCATTTTGATTTTTATATCATTGCTGCCGAACAAAATAATAATTCCGGATTTTTCATATTTCCCGGAAACATATTGACTGAAAAACAAATTCTGACAAACAGCCAGAAGGAAGGTAAACGGGGATTCCGGGTTTATACTCCATGGGATGAACCTGAAAGCAAACAGGCTGAAAAAACCCAAAACTGGCAGCTACAATTTTTTATCGACATCAGTAATCCCGCAACTATTGATTTTGATACCTTCAAAAATATTTTAACCCAGCACTAGAATATTTGTCATAGGATTTCAGCATTCATCGGGCTAAAACAATAAAGTTCCTGTTTCTGAAACATCGATTCCAAATACATTGATTGTTACAGCATTAAATTTAAGAGAAATCATTTTTAAATTATATTTTCAATAATTATTGAAAGTTCAGAAAATAATATATATTTGTAAAAGATTTAGGAGTAAAAATTTCAAACGCACATCCCGAAATTTTATAACCATTAGAACCAATCACTTTTACTGAATGAGAAAAATCCATACCATATTGAATTACTGTATTGCTACAGTCTGGATTATAAATGGGCTGTTTTGTAAGGTTTTCAATTTTGTTCCCCGTCATGAGCAGATTGTTGCAAGAATTTTAAACAATGATCATTCAAGAATATTAACCATTCTGATCGGATTATCAGAAATTGTTATGGCATTATGGATTTTAACAGGAGTTAAAACAAAACTAAATGCCATTTTACAAATTACAACAATTGCAGCAATGAATATCCTTGAATTTATATTAGTCCCCGACCTATTACTCTGGGGTAAATTCAACTCATTATTTGCTTTTTTATTTATTCTGCTTATTTACTTCAATGAATTTTATTTAAATCCAAAAACACCACATCATAATGCTTGAATTTTTAAAAAATCACCCGTTTGCCGTTGAAGCTTTTTTTGAAAGTTCACTTGTTTTGACGTTTACTGTTCCTAAAGAACAATTACAAAACCTTATTCCCGAATGTCTGGAGCTCGACACATTTCAAGATAAATGGGCTTTTGTTGCAGTGGCAATGGTACAAACAAAAGACCTGCGCCCAAAAGGATTTCCAAAATTTATGGGAAATGATTTTTTTCTGATAGGTTATCGTGTATTTGTACGATACACAAACAATACAGGAAAAAAATTACGTGGCTTATACATCCTGAAATCTGAAACCAATAAAAAGAAAATGGAATTCCGGGGAAACTTATTTACCCATTATAATTACTCTACAACAGATATTCAGCAAACTGAAAAAGAAAATCTAAAAGAAATACAATCAATTAAGTCAAAGTTTAAAATTGTCTTCAGTACAGCAGAAGAAAACATTCCTTTACCTCAGGGCTCACCATTTGCAGACTGGAAAGAAGCAAGAAGATTTGCAGGCCCATTACCGTTTACATTCACCTATAACAAAAAAACCAAAGAAGTTCTTATGATTGAAGGGGTAAGGCAGAACTGGATCCCTAAGCCTGTAAAAGTGGTTGGGTATCATTTTGATTTTTTAAACACGCTGAAACTCGAAAACCCTATTTTAGCCAATGCTTTTATTATTAACAATATTCCATATTACTGGAAAAAAGGAAAAACAGAACAATGGAAGTAAGGAGAAGAAAATTTCAGGGCGTTTTAAATATTTTAAGTTTTAACCGCCATTTTTATATAGCAGGAATAGGAATTCTGGCATTCATTATCATTAGTCATCAGATATTTGAATGGTCGGATCTTTTATACATGACCATTATCGCAGCATTTCTTTATGGGCTTATAATGCCTTTAATAATATCAGCATATGTCTATGATTTCTCAGGATATTACACATTTCACTGGTTGAAAAATTGTTCAATTGATAAAGAAAATGTAAAACAAATTCTAAACATTAATGCAGGTTTTGACGAAACAAGCTATATTATTAAAGATAACTTTCCACAAGCTGATTTAAAGGTGTTTGATTTCTATGATGCAAAACGGCATACTGAGCCGGCAATAATAAGAGCCCGGAAAGTGAGCCTTATGTACCCTGATACCCAACAGATAGTAACAGATTCAATACCTATAAATGAGCAATCGGCTGATCTGATTTTTCTGCTTTCAGCAGCTCATGAGATAAGGTCACATGAAGAAAAAATTCTTTTTTTAAAAGAATGCCATCGGGTATGCAAAACTCATGGAAAAATAATTATGGTGGAACATTTACGGGATTTTCCTAATTTTTTAGCATTCTCGGTTGGGTTTACTCATTTTTTTTCAAAAACTACATGGAAAAATGCTTTTGAAAATGCAGGTTTCACATCATGTAAGGAGGTAAAATTTACCCCTTTTATGTCTATTTTCATTTATTCACTTTAAATTCAGTCAAAATGGAGTTGCATTTAAAAATAACCGGCGGACTTTTAATTATTTTAGCATTAGTTCATATTATTTTCCCAAAATATTTTAACTGGGAAAAAGAACTCAGGTCATTGAGCCTGATCAACAGACAAATGATGATTGTTCATACTATTTTTATTGCTTTAACGGTATTTCTTATGGGCCTGCTTTGTATAACATCTTCCAATGAATTAACAGAAACCTCTCTTGGCAAAAAAATATCATTGGGGTTAGGTATTTTCTGGACTATCCGGTTGATCGTTCAATTTTTCGGTTATTCATCAGAACTATGGAAAGGTAAGACCTTCGAAACAGTTATGCATCTGTTTTTTTCTTTCCTCTGGCTATACATAAGCACTGTGTTCTGGATGATATATTTCAAATGATTAAACAAATTTGTAATTAAATAAACGTATTGCTGTTAAATTTTCTATTTTTGGATAGATTAATTTAATTTCAAATGAAAAAACTGACCTATACCCTTCTGTTTGCATCGGGACTTGTTTTCGGGCAATTCTTTGAAAAACCTCAGGCTTTTACCAAGCAGGATACTTTAAAAGGCTCCAATACCAAATTCCGGAATTTCTGGGATGTAAAAAAATATGAACTGTCTGTAGAACCGAATTTTGAACAGAAAAGTATAAAAGGAAATAACACCATCAGCTTTGAAATTATAAAAGATATTACCAATCCTGTTTTCCAGATCGACCTGCAAAAACCGATGAGAGCAGATAAGGTAGAAGGCAGTTTCCCGATCGCCGAATATAAACAAGATGGTGATTTCATTTTTATTACAGCAAAAAAAGCCTTCAAAAAAGGAGAAAAGCATACGATTGATGTCGCTTATTCCGGGAACCCTGTTATTGCCAAACGTGCGCCCTGGGACGGAGGCTGGGTTTTCACAAAAGATGATAACGGAAATCCGTGGATGAGTGTTGCTGATGAAGGAATCGGAGCATCTATATGGCTTCCGACAAAAGATATCTGGAGCGATGAGCCCGATAATGGCATTATCATGAAAATCATTACTCCAAAAGACCTTGTGGGCGTAGGAAACGGAAAGCTGATCGACAAGAAAACGGAAAATGATAAAAATATTTTCACATGGCAGGTTAAAAACCCGATCAATGCCTACTCTATCATTCCGAATATCGGAAAATATGTGAATTTCAAGGATACTTTTAAAGGGGAAAAAGGAAATCTGGATTTAGATTACTGGGTTCTGGATTATAATTTAGATAAGGCTAAAAAACAGTTCCAGCAGGTAAAACCAATGCTTTCTGCATTTGAATATTGGTTTGGCCCTTATCCTTTTTATGAAGACTCTTATAAGCTTGTAGATTCCCCTTATTTAGGAATGGAGCATCAAAGCAACGTAGCGTACGGAAACAAATATATGAACGGATATCTCGGTTCCGATCTTTCAGGAACGGGAATCGGCTTAAACTGGGATTACATCATCATCCACGAAAGCGGACATGAATGGTTTGCCAATAATATCACAGCAAAAGACCAGGCAGATATGTGGGTTCACGAAGGCTTCACGATGTATTCTGAGGTTCTTTTTACGGAAAAATATATGGATAAAAAATCTGCAGATATTTATGCACAAGGAATCCATCGCAACATCAGCAACGATATTCCCATTATCGGAAAATACGGCGTAAGAAACGAAGGAAGTGGTGATATGTACACTAAAGGGGCAAGCATGCTTCATACCATCAGACAGGTGATCAACAATGACGATAAATTCAGACAGATTTTAAGAGGGCTTAATAAAGATTTCTACCATCAGACCGTAACAACAGAACAGGTTGAAAATTATATTTCCTCAAAATCAGGAATCGACTTTTCAAGTTTATTCAACCAGTATTTAAGAACCACTAAGATTCCAACACTGGAGTATTCTCAAAAAGGAGAAACTTTACAATACAGATATACCAATGTGGTTAAAAACTTTAAACTTCCGATCAGGATAGACAACGAGGAAACCATTAATCCAACTGAAAGCTGGCAAACGGTAAAACTGAAGAAAGGAAACCCTGCAACGTTTAATAAAAATTATTATATCAATTATAAGAAGGTACAGTAAATAGGCGAAAAAGCTGAAAGGCTGAATCGCAAATTGCGAAACTATGAAACTGTAAAATTGCTGAAACGTAGAATTGCCGGAAAATTAAGATAAAAATATAAAAAAGATTTATATTTTGGTTTTATGATGCCATTTACCCTTTAACGGCTTTGCCGTTTTACTTTTTATAAAGTTTCACAATTATCCTTATTTTAATTTTAAGAAAAGTTTAATACATTTCTTCGTAACAAAATGATTTTTATGACAACTATTTATATAAATCAAACTCAATGAAAAAAATAACACTAAGCTTAGGGATTTTAACAGCTGCTTTTATTCATGCGCAGTCTATTAAAACCAATATTGATCTGGTGAATGTAAAAGACGATAAAGTTGCTGTTACCATGGAATTCCCAAAAATGAAATCCGGTGATATAAAGTTCCATTTTCCAAAGACAGTTCCCGGAACTTATTCTGTAGATGATTACGGGAGATTTGTAGAAGGCATAAAATTTCTTGATAATAAAGGGAAAGAATTAGCTTTCACGAAGATCAATGACAATTCTTATTCTCTTAAGAATGCTAAAGATCTGACTAAAATTACCTATCTGGTGAACGACAGTTTTGATGATGAAATGGATAATGACAAGCATAAAGCTGTATTTTCCCCATCAGGAACTGATATTGAAGCGGGTAAGATTTATTTAATCAATACCCACGGTTTCATCGGATATATTGATAATATGCAGGATGTCCCTTACCAGTTGATCATTCAGAAACCAACTGGTTTTTATGGAACTACCGCACTTGTAGATCAGGACAAATCTGAGTCAACAGATACTTATACTTTGGCTAATTATGCTAAAGTAACGGATTCTCCGCTGATGTATACCAAGCCTGATTATATCACATTCAATGCAGGAGGTATGGATCTGGTTTTAGGAGTATATTCGCCGTCCGGAAAATATAAAGCTGCCGATTTTAAAGATAATCTGGAAAAAATGGTGGTTGCCCAGAAGAAATTCCTGGGTGATATGAATACCAACAAGAAATATGCAATCATGCTTTATCTTGCAGGTGCAGACGGGCCAAGGATCAAAGGTTTCGGAGCTCTGGAGCACCACGAATCCACCAGTGTGGTTTTACCGGAAATGATGCCTAAAGAAGCTATCGACAAAACAATAACAGATGTAGTTTCACATGAGTTTTTCCATACGGTTAATCCTTTGAAAACCCATTCTGAGGAGATCCATTATTTTGATTATGCAGATCCCAAGATGTCACAACATCTTTGGATGTATGAAGGCGGAACAGAGTATTTTGCCAATCTATTTCAGATCCAGGAAGGTTTAATTGACAAAAATGAGTTCTTAAAAAGAATCAACGAAAAAATTACCAACTCCAAAAACTATGATGATACCATGCCGTTTACGGTGATGAGTAAAAATGTTTTGCTTGATCAATATAAAGACCAGTACAGAAACGTTTACGAAAAGGGAGCCCTTCTTGCCATGTGCCTGGATATTGAATTAAGAAAACTTTCCAACGGTGAAATGGGTTACAGGGATATGATCAGAAAACTGTCTCAGAGATTCGGGGAAAACAAGCCTTTCAAAGATGATAAGCTTATTGATGAATTGGTAACGGTTACCGGATATCCTCAGGTAAAAGATTTCTATAATAAATATATTGCAGGAAACCAGCCTACTCCATACGCAGAATATCTTAACCAGGTAGGTGTGGAAATGACTAAGAAGGATACACCGCCTATTTTCTGGTTTATTAAAGATCCTAATCAAACAGGATACAATGATAAGAACAATACATTTATTTTTGATGAGAGCTCAGCTTTATCACCTTTTGCAAAAAGCATTGGCTTTAAAATCACCGATGAAATCTTTTCATTAGACGGAAAAACCATCAATATTCAAAATGTTCAGGAATTTATCAACTACACCAAAACAATTAAGGACGGGCAAAATGTTACGGTTGTTGTTTTAAGAAAAAATGGCAACAAAACGGACAAAGTAGAGCTTAAAGGAAAAGCCATCCTGGATAAGCTTTCTGTAGAAACACTACAATACAAGGCCAATCCAACTCCGGCAGAACAAAAGCTGCAGGACAAGTGGCTAACCGGTAAGAAATAAAATAAGAAAAGCGAGGAAAGTACCCTCGCTTTTTTTGCTTTTCACGTCATTGCTTCGCTTCGCTCGCAATGACTTTAAGCTTTTCTGATAATTATTCTGAAGGTTGTCCCCTTTCCTATTTCGGTCTGTGAAATTTTTATATCTCCGTTATGGTATTCCTGTATCACTCTTTTGGCAAGAGAAAGCCCCAGACCCCAACCCCGCTTTTTAGTGGAATAACCTGGCTTAAACGCATTCCTTGACTGTTGTTTGGTCATTCCGCTTCCGGTATCTTTTACTTCGATCAGGATATTTTTATTCCTTTCGAAAACATACATTTGCAATATCCCTTCTCCTTTCATGGCATCTACAGCATTTTTAACCAGGTTTTCAATCACCCAGCTCATCAGGATCCTGTTGTGTGGAACCAGAATATCATAGGTAGGGAGATGTAAGCTGAAATTTATTTTCCTTGAAATCCTGGTCTTTAAATAATTGTAATTCTCCTGAATGGTTTCATTGAAATTCATATCGTTCAGTTCAGGAACAGAGCCTATTTTTGAAAATCTTTCGGAAATGGTTCTTAATCTTTCAATATCTTTTTCAATTTCATGTACGCCTTCAGAATCCGGATTTTCCAGCTTCATGATTTCCATCCAGCCGATCATTGAAGACAAAGGTGTTCCGATCTGATGGGCAGTTTCCTTGGCCAGACCGGCCCATAAATAACCTTCATCCGTTTTTTTGATCGTTCTTAAAAACCAGAATGAAAATAGAAAGTACGAAAAAACAAGTAAGCCTAAAAAATAAGGATAGTATCTTAAGTTATTGAGCAATGCTGAGTTATCATAAAAAACAAGCTGTTTTTTTCCATTAGCCACTTCAATTTCAAACGGCTCATAATTGCTTTCCATTTTAGTGATTAATTTTCTCAGCTCCAGAGGATTATTCAATATTTCCTGTGAAATATTACGTGAGCTTCCGTCAAATATAAAAGGCTGTTTATTTTCATCCGTTAAAATCGACGGAATCTGGTCATTCTCTGTAAGGATGGCAAACAATAAATCCTGGGTTTCAGAGCTTTTCTGCTGGTTATCCTGTAAAATTTTGATTGCTGTAGCAAAGACTTTTATTCTTTCGGCTTCTTTCTGTCTTAAGTTTTTAATGAGAATATTGGATGAAACAATCAGAGCTGCCACAATTACAGTAAGTAATGTAAATACAAACCAATTATTTATCCTTGATAAAAACGGACGATTTTTCATTAAAATTTATTTTAAAACATTCAGAATCTTTTGCAGCTCTTCATTTCCGTTTCCCTGGTAATTGTTGATAATAATGGAAAACACATATTTCCGGCCTTCTTTTGACGTATGAAAACCGGCAAAGGATTTTGTATCCCGCATGGTTCCGCTTTTCATTTTCATCCCGTTATCCTGGGTCGGAAAACCGTCATAATAAGCCTCAAACCAGGATTGTTTTTTGGCATACAGCAAAGCCTGAACTTCCGCTTTAGCAGAAACATAATTCTGTGGTGAAAGCCCGCTTCCGTCTGCAAAATTGATCATATGGGGATTTATGCCTTTTGATTTCCAGAATTCCTTCAGATAGGCAACTCCGCTTTTAAAGCTCGGATCTCCTTTCTTCTCTTTACCTAAAGTTTTGATGAAAGTTTCCCCATAAAGGTTGATGCTTTTTCTTAAAAACCAGTAAACGATCTTATCTAAAGTAGGTGACTCAAAAGTAAATATAATATTATTTTTCGGGGCTTCCCATTTTCCGTCTTCTATTTCCAATTGTGAAGAGGTAAGCACTTTTCCTGAAAAATCAATTCCCGATTCTTTCAGCCATTGTTTTACTTCCATTCCCAGTTGCAGTGGAGGATTGGGAACTGATCCGGAAACAGTGACCATTTTTCCTGCCGGTAAAGTTCCGTTGATTAATGCAATATCAGAATGAGGTGCTGTGAAAATCAGACTTTGATCTGAGTTTCCGCCGGTTTTAAGATCATTAAGCCACTTCACGCCTTCCAGAGGATAGGAAAAACTTTTAAAATCTTTCCCGTTAATATTAATATCAAACTGATTTTCCCTCCAGTTTACACCCCAGACTCCCGCTCCGTAATAATTTCCAAGATCATCCCATGGCCATCCTCCCGGTATCGTCTGATGGTCAAAATAAGAATCATCAACAATCAGGTCGCCTGATATTTTTGCAATTCCTGAGGTTTTAACGGCTTCAATCAATTTCTTTTTAAAAGTATCGGGTTTACAGGATTCATATCGCCAGCTTCCCAATGTAGGATCTCCGTTGGAAGAAATATAAAGGTTCCCGTTCAGAACATTTCCTGAAATACTTCCGGAATAACCTGATGTTGTTTTATAGGTATAATTCTTGCCCAGGGTTTCCAGAACAGCTCCGGCTGTGAATATTTTCTGAGTTGAAGCAGTGGAAAGCCCTTTGCTTCCCTGGTACTCATAAACAAAATTGCCATTCTCATCCGAAACATAAAAAGATAAACCGGATGCAACTGCTGCTGAAGAATTCATCAGATCTTTGGTAGCAGCATCAAGCTTCTGGGGAATATCCTGAGCAAAAAATATCTGTGTTGAAAGCGTAAGAACGGCAAACGTTTTTTTCATTTTCTATTATAAAACTTTATTTGAATATTTTGATATGGCTGGGTATTTTAACTTGTTTAAAGCTGAAAAACACTTCAATTCTTAATCAAAGATAATAAAATAAGCAAGTGTTTAATAAATTATAATGTACTTCCGCCCTCTATTTCGTAAGGTTCTTTCCCTTTTTCAAAAATTCTGGTCAGTTCATTGCCTTCTACGGTAATGGTATCTCCGACCCTTCTGATCCAGTTTCCTTCACGAAGTCCTACTACTTTAAGGTCATTTTGGGTCAGGAATTCTTTAATCCTTGTTTCTCTGGTTTCTCCGTTATGCTTTAACTCAGGATTAGGATCCAGATAATGTGGATTTAGATTAAAAGGTACCAATCCCATACATTCAAAACTTGGCGGGTACACAATCGGCATATCATTCGTTGTTTTCATATTCTGACCGCCAATATTACTTCCTGCACTGCATCCAAGGTAAGGCTTTCCGGTTTCCACATTTTTTTTCAAAAGAGACATTAAGCCTTCTTCATGTAATGTTTTAACCAGTAAAAAAGTATTTCCACCTCCCGTAAAATAACCTTCAGCCTTATTTAAAGCTTCGGTTTTATCTTCATATTCCTGCAGGCCTTTTACTCTGATATTGATTGTTTCAAAAAATGAACGTGCTTTTTCGGTATAATCTTCATGGGAAATTCCGCCCGGCCGGGCAAAGGGTACAAAAATTATTTCGTCGATCCCTTTATACAGTTCAATCAATTCTTCTCTCAGATATTCTAAATATGCTCCCCCGAAAAGAGTGGAAGTTGAGGCTAATATGATATTCATACAAAAATTATATAGATTAAAATGGTAACATACAAAGATAATCGAAACCGCCACGAATCAAAAATTTAGATAAAAAAACATTAATCCCGTTAATATTTTCAAAAAAAACTTAAAGGTTCTAAAATTTAACTTTTTGTGGAATTATTATTGAATTTTAGCATTTACAATTTGAAAAATATAAGATTATGAAAATGATTAAAATTGATATTAAAAACCTTTTTTTAGGTTTAATATTGGTAGGAAGTGTAAGTTTTGTGAATGCTCAAACGACTAAAACAGACAGCACAAATAATACGGCTGCTACAGGCCAGACAGGAAGCAATCCTACTATTGACAGCCTTAAAAAACAAATTGAAGCCAATCCGAAAGATACAGAATCATTAGCAAAACTGGCTGCAGCTTATCAGGAAGCTTCAGATTGGACCAATGCAGTGGAGACATGGAAAAAAATATCTGCTTTGCTACCGGATTGGGCTCCATCATATTACAGCCAGGCGTACGCCTATCAGTCTGCTAAAGATGATGCCAATGCAAAAATTGCTTATGAAAAATATATTGCTACTGTAAAACCGGAAGAAGTGGAACAAAATAAGAAAAATCTGGCTTACGCTTACTTCTATCTTGCTTTTGCGGAACAGAAAAATGATCCTGCCAAGGCGAAAGAACATATTGCTAAATCCTTACAGTATGATCCTACCAACCAAGATGCGATAAAGCTTAACAAGGTTTTAAATTCATAAAAAAATATCCGGAAATGTTTTCCGGATATTTTTTATTGTCTTTATGGATTCATCGCTCTATTTAATTGATTTTCTTTCCGAAAAAGTCTGTTTCCCCCTGCAAATGCCGGATGATTTTTTCAATATTTCGATTGATGCTTGCTTCAGTTTTCAGATTGTTGATATATCGAATCAGTTCTAATTTTCTTGAAGGGATCAGACTTTCGAAATTCTTTAATGCAACCTCGCTTTCTTTGATTGCTTTTTCTAATTGCGGATGAATGGGAATCGCCCTGTCTGAATCGTCAAATTCAACAAAAACTTCGATCACTTCACCAATTCTTTTAGGGGAATTTTTGAGCATTGTCAGATTAATGTATAACCGCCATTCACCCAAATATTTCATCAGATTTTGCCTGAATTCTTTACCATTTACGGTACCTTTCACCGGAATCGGGCTTTTGATTCTTCCGGAAGAGTCAAAAATAAGATGTAAAACTTCTTCAGGAACAAATACGAAAGGATTGATCCCAATGATTTCAAGTTTTGCTGTAAACCTGTTTTTTTCCATAACAAGCAAATTTAGAAAAATGTTTTTATTTGAAGCTTAGGGTAAGAATAGATCGTCTGTGAGTTTAAACTACCCCATCTTTTTTCTCTGCAAAAATCCACCTCTTCAGGGAAGGGGAATTTTGAGCTTTATTAAAAAGCTAATTCCTAAAAAATTAAAATTTCCCACTCGCAAAGGAATGTTTATCTTTGCAAAAATAAATCTATAAATCAAATGAAATTTTTTATTGACACTGCCAATTTAGAGCAAATCAAAGAAGCTAAAGACCTTGGGATCTTAGATGGTGTAACGACCAACCCTTCATTAATGGCCAAAGAAGGAATTCAGGGTGCTGAAGCGATCAAAAATCACTATAAAACAATCTGCGAGATTGTAGACGGTGATATTTCTGCTGAAGTGCTTTCTACAACTTATGAGGAAATGATCAAAGAAGGAGAAGAATTGGCAGCTATCCACCCGAATATCGTGGTAAAGATCCCGATGATCAAAGACGGGATCAAAGCATTAAAATATTTTTCAGATAAAGGAATCAAAACCAACTGTACTTTAATTTTTTCAGCTGGACAGGCTCTTTTAGCTGCAAAGGCCGGTGCTACTTATGTTTCTCCTTTCTTAGGAAGGCTGGATGATATTTCTACAGACGGATTAAATCTTATTCAGGAGATCCGTTTAATTTTTGATAACTATATGTATGATACTGAAATTTTAGCGGCATCTATCCGTCATTCAATGCATATTATCGACTGTGCTAAAATCGGTGCGGATGTGATCACTTCTCCACTGCCTCCGATCTTGAGCTTATTAAAACACCCGTTAACAGACAGCGGACTTGCCCAGTTTATTTCTGACTCTCAGAAATTAGCTTAATCATAAAAGAATACACAATAAAGAATACACAATAAAGAATCCCGGAACTCGTTCCGGGATTCTTTATTTAAGCAGCTCGAACGTGAAGATTATTATTCCCTGTATTTCGCATTTTTTCAGTCACAGGAGTGGAATTTGATTTAAAAATAATAAAACAAAAAAACAGGATAACTCAATTAATTACCCTGTTTTGATTAGAAAAATATGTTTTGTTAATTCACCAGATCAGGTTCGATAGGATTGTTATTCTTTTTTAAACTTTCTTTGGTACGCTTTTCCATTTCCCTGAACACCTGATTAGGGTCTGAGATCTCTTTTCCATCAGAAGTTCTTACTTTAAAAGCTACTTTCGTGTTTGAATCCCCACTGTTTCTCATCATCATTTCCCGCATATTTTTGGAGGGATCATTCACATAAGCTTTCCATACTTTTTTGTACTGATCTTTTGTAACTTCAATTTCTTTTCCGCCCATTCCGAGTACCCTTACATTTTGAGGCATTTCTATTTGTTTTTCGGCTGCTGCGGGAGACTGAATTGTTTTGTTGCCCACCAGGGTCATGATATGTGATCCCGTAGAATCTTCAATTTTTACAATTAATCCCGGCAAACCATAGAATTTGTAGGGTCCATCCTGAAAAGGAATATCAGTAGTAAACCATGCGGTCCATTCTCTTCCGCCAAAACTGGTTGTTGCTTTTTGGGCATTATACTCCCCTATTTTCTGTTTATCAGAAAGAATTTTCCATTCCGGTTTTGCATCTTCTTTCACTTTGTACTGGTCGGTAGAAACTCTTGTAAACAGATATGTCTTAAAATCAGGATACTGCTTGGTTACTTTATAAGAAACCTGTCCCGGTCTTTCGCTTCTATTGATGTTTATATTTCCTGATCCGCCTTTGATCTGTTTTTCCAGATCGGCCTGTGAAGTGGAATCTGCGACAAACTTATCTCTGCTGTAATAGCTGGAACCGTTTTTATCAATATCCAGAAGCATCATCTCCTTTTTTACATCGGCTTTATCATTAGAATCCGGAATAAACTTATATTCATAGAAGAATCTGTTGATCTGTGCATTAGTGAATATGCTAAAAAATAAAAAAAGTAAAATATTGTTTTTCATAGGTTGATATATAAAAAAGCTTTGCCAATTTATATTGACAAAGCTAATTCGGGACTTTATTATTTTGTCTGAATTCTTATTTCTCCTGAAGGCTCTCCATCTTTGGTACGTTTATTTACATTCATACTTTTGATCTGGTCAGGTTTTAAAGCATCAATATCTTTCTTGCTTACTTCAATACCGTTGATATAAAATTTCATATTATCATAGGTCGAATTAAGATTTGTTATTTTTGAAACGGTAAAAGCGTCAGCATTTTTTTTAAAGTCAGAGCTCAGTCTTATAGTTACCGGATTCTTTGAATCATTAAAACTTGTGGTACCATAAATGTATACTTTTCTGTTATTTCCGTCCAAAGCTCTTCTTTCAGCATCAAGCTTGGCTCTTTCCATATCCAGCTTAGCCCGTTTTTCATTCAGTTTGGCTCTCTTTCTGTCAATTTTAGCCCGTTTTGTAACAGTTTCCATAGCATTTTTGGCATTTGCAGCAGCTTTAGCTTTATCTTCAGCGCTCCATTTTATATCCTGCAGATCTTTAAAGCTATACATATTAACTCTTGGTGCATCAGGAGCATTCGGTGGTAGTGGAACATCAGGATATTCAAAATTGATTTCCGGTATTTCAGGGATTTCAATTTCCATCTTCTTAAGCTCTTTCATTTTATTTTTCCATTCATCTGATTTGAAGTAATCATTAATTTTTCTTACTTCATTTCCATTGATGGTATAGGCCATTCTGAAATCGTCTGAGCTGGTAATTTTCCCCATTTCTTCTGAAAGTGAGCTCAGCTCATCAACGTTCTTCTGAAATTCTTTACTCTCAGGTTTCAGCTCTTTTAATGCTTTGCTTTTTTCCTGAATCTTCTTTCCAAGATCGGTTAACTTTTCAGTTTCTCTTTTTCTTAATTGTTTTTGCTGAACAATATCGATGGTATTGATCCTTTCATTTTTTACCGTGTCTTTTTTAATTTGAGAAACGGCCTGTTCGATTGCTATATTCGTTTCTTTGATTTCTTTATTCTTGGCATTTACCATATAAGCAAAGGCTACTGAAAATAAAACCGGCAATGCAAAAATTCTTCGCGCATATCCGAATTTGGTTTTGGGTTTTTGTAACATTTTGAGTCGTTTTTTTAAATTTGAACTTAAAAACGGACTGGTTGCAGGTAACTGTGTTCCGGAAAAGTGACTTGCTAAAAGCATCTGCGCAAATGCTTTTGTGTCCGATTGTTTTACGGCTTTCTTATCAGCCAGATATTCGTGGATTAGATTGAGTTCTTTTTTGATGATATGAAAGAACGGATTGAACCAGAAAACAGAGGTAATGATCTGAATAAAAATTTTATCCAGTGAATGTTTCTGCTCAATATGTACCATTTCATGCTTTAAAATCTGCTTTCCGATGTCTGAATTCAATACAATGGTATTTTTCCAGAACAGGTTTTTAAAGTAAGAAAACGGAGCTTCGGTAAGGTTTGTACGGTAAAAATTGATCCCGTCAAAACTTTCTTTTTGAAATTGGTGCTTAAGTTGTTGAATTCTAAAAATCCCATACATAAATTTCCCTAAAAAATAGAGAGAAACCAATCCCAAAGCTGAAAAAATAATTCTAAAATAAATGTGGTCATTGTTTATTGTTTTATCTGAATTAAAATTCTGTACCTTATTTATTAATACATATACTTCATTGCTTACCTCTATTGTAAAATCATCTACCCTGATCAGTGGCAGCAATAATGACAGTAACATGGCTGATAAAAGATAAAATCTGTTATAATGATGAAATGTCTTGTCCTTTAAAGACAACTGATAATACAAAAACGTTACACCTGAGCATACAATTACTTTCCCAAAGTACAGAAATATGGCTTCCATATTAGTTTTTCTTTTTGAGTTCGTTTAATAACATTTCAAGATCTTCTACAGTCATTTCATTTTTTTCTACCAGAAATGAAACTGCACTTTTGTAAGAACCTTTAAAATAATTCTTCACAAGACTTTTCATCGTTTTTCCTGAATACTGTTCCTTTGAAATCAACGGAAAATACTCATGCTGTCTTCCGTAGACACTATATTCTACAAATTCTTTATCCTTTAATACTTTTAAAATAGTAGAAACAGTATTGGTATGTGGTTTCGGATCAGGAAATAAATCAAGGATATCTTTAAGAAACCCTTTTTCCAGTTTCCATAAATACTGCATTACCTGTTCTTCTGCTTTTGTTAAAGTCTGAATTTTCATATCCTGTTTCATTTATCATTATCAGATATAAAAACATTGTCGTTTCTATATCACTAAGAAATTAGTTATACAAATGTAGAAATAAATCCGAACCAAACAACTATTTTTTTAGTGATAAAATGAAAACAGACACAAATAATTGATAATCAGTTATTTATTTTTTATTAAAATATGTTAAATTTTTAATGAAGAAAATTTATAGCCTGAATAATCAATATTAAAATACTTAATTTGACAGTAAATTCTTAAAACTTGTTAATTTTTATTAAATAAAACTAAAATGAATGTGCTTAAAATGAGAAAATATATTTATTTTAGTGCTTTAAAAATTTCTCATGAAAAGATATAATTTATTGATTGTACTATTACTATTGATTTTTAACGTAACAACTGCTCAAAAGAAAAATTCTCCGGCTGCAGATTTCAGCTCTTTAAAAGAAACGAAAACCAAAATTGAAAACACCGTTCCGCTTGTAATCGGGCACCTGCAAACCATTGCTACAAAAGAAGGTGATAATAACATCCTTACCAACGGAAAAGTCGCTTTAGGAAAAGAATACGGTATTTTGGAATCCGAATGGCGTTTGTACAGAGGGAATATGAATAACTGTATTCTGAACAACTCTTCTAAAAAAGCAAAAAAATGTATGGAATACCATACGACCTATTTAAGAAATACACTGATCAATTATAAAAACTATATCACTTATCTCACGAGAAAAAATGGGTATTTAGGTGTTGAAGGTGATACAAAAATAGATTTCAACCCTGCTGAAATTGCTACTAAATTAAGTGAAGCTTATTTCAATGCCAATGCTGCCGCAGGAAGAATGAAAGGAAATCAGAAAACTGAATTCTTAGGCCAGACCATGGCGGAGGATATTAAACTTAGACCTTACGCAGAACTTGCCCCGTAGATAATGAATGATAACTTATGATCGATCATAAGTTTACAGATATAAAATCCTGCTTTTTGAAGCAGGATTTTTCTTTTATAGAAGCCCACATCCGTGAAAATTTCAACTGTTATTTCTTTCATTTATATTCTGCTGAAATCTTTCACAGATCTCCAAAATCTCACCAGGAGATTCACTAAATTTACCCAGTCCGACAGAATAATAATTCTCTCCGGTCTCTTTAAAATTATACAATGCTTTTTCTCTATCTCTAATTTTAATAAGAAGGCTGTACTTTGTTACTGTAGAATAGCCGCCACCTTCAGTTGGTTCTTTACGTTCGCAACGATCAATAAAAAATCCTGAGATCTTATTCCATGAAACATCAAGGTCAGGAAGTATATTGAAGGTCCCTTCACCATGTAAAATATCAACAATATTTCTTCCATAACGTATCTTCATACCGGCTTTGGATAAAATGATTTTCTTTTTAATGTCCCAGAGATAGCCTGAAACCATAACCATGGGAAAAACCAGCGTCAACAATATCAAAAAGACAATAAATATATGGTCTTCACGAACAGCAAACCACCATTTAATAAAGAAAAATAATGGAACTATACAGAAGATAACCATAAGAACCGCATCCGTTATTACTGATTTCTTTCTTTCCGAAATTATGATTGTTTCCATATTTTAAACTTTACAATAAAGATGGCATAAAAATCAATACATAAGGCCATTAACTTTCAGATTTCCTCTCATCTACAAAAAAACATAAAAAAATATAACATTTTTTGTCCAGAATTTAAAATTCGTTTGTCATTAAGGTATAACAACCAAAATTAAAATCTTATGGAACCAAGAATTAATTTATTCGAAAAAGGGAAAAAAGCGATTACTCCGATCTTTGGAATTACTCAGTATTTGAAGCATTCCACTATTGACAGAAAGCTGATGGAGCTTATTGATTTCAGGGTATCCCAGATCAACCAGTGTGCGTACTGCCTTGATATGCATTCTAAAGAACTTCGTGCTATGGGCGAAACAGAACAGCGTCTTTACGGGCTGAGTGCATGGAGAGAAACTCCATATTATACAGACAGGGAAAGAGCAGCTCTGGAATGGGCAGAAGCAGTGAACAGTCTCCATGTTCCGGATACAGCTTATGAAAATGCAAAAAAACAGTTTTCCGAAGAAGAGATCATTGACCTTACTTTAGTGGTGAATGCCATTAACGTCTGGAACCGTTTCAATATTGCCTTCCAACAGGTTCCGGGAGATTACCAGGTGGGAATGTTCGGATAGTTTTTCTAAAAGTTAGAATTGATTTAATAAAAAAGAGAACCACAATGTGATTCTCTTTTTTTATTTGGAATTTCTGAATACAACTTCATTTGAGATAAAAAATAACAAAATCATTTTAACATTAACAAAAATCTAAGTGTTGGGCTTTCAAAATTGCAAAATTGATTGAAGAAAAAGGAATCGATCCAAAAAGATCGGATTAAAATTAATAACCAATTAAAGCTTCCCTGAAAATATTATAATATAAACAACCACCTTTTTCTACTCATATCCTACACATTTACGAAGTTTTAGAAAACAAAAATTCCTTTTATGGTGAATAAAATTATTTTGTATACTTACTACTGATTGCAATCACAAATAATTATTAATTTAAAATTTATTTACTATGAAAAATCTAAAAAAATTATTGCGAAAAAATTTGAAAACTATAATTGGAGCAGATGGTCAATCTACCGGCAAAATTTATCCCGGTAATGGAATTGGAAATGGAGATTCATGGCATTGCTGTAATAAAACAACCGGCACTTGCGGACCATGTGGAGGAGCAGGAGCCTGTGACGAGGGTTATGAGCTAAGATTTTGCTAATAACATTTCAGAAAATAAGGGAGGCTGTTAGATTCAACAGTCTTTCTTTGTAACTTTATTTAAAACTTTTGAATGAAACGAAATTTCTTTTTACTATTTAGTATTTTAATTTCTTTAAATACTTTTTCTCAAGGAAAAGTCATTGGAAAAGATATTAATGATAAGTATCAGAAAACATTGAGATTAATAAGTCTATATAATGAAAAGTATTATAAAAATTTTGCCGGAGATTCTTCAACAATAAATAGCGGACAATATATCTTTAATATTCCGGGTTATGGTAAAAGTATTCCTTTACCTTTTCGCTTCTTATTTAAAACTGAAAGAAATAAAGTATTTGACATTTCAGAGCTTTTTTACATTTCACACCACACAAATATTATAAAATTTGACTCGGAAACTAAAAAAATCATTCTTGATAAAAATGATAGTTCTTATCATGAGATAAATGATTACAATACCTATCTGTCCTCCTATTTATTTAAGAAAAATAAGATAGACAGTATACAGAATAATATTTATAAAAGAGATTATAAAGTTGGGCAACCTACAATCGACAGCTTGCAGGAGCTTTATGCAGTTCTTGACCGGCATGAGGATTCCTTATTATTAAATATGGCAAATAAAATCCCAAAATCTTACGTTTTATTCTGGAAAATAGTTGGGAAATTTGAATCGAAAGGATTTAAACAAGAGTATCTTAATATTTTCAATAACTTACACCCTACAATAAAAAAATCTTCTGTTGGATTAATTTTTGAGAACGATCTCAAAAAAGCAAAAAAAACTGCTTTAGGAAATACATTTCCCAATTTAAATTTTCAAAATAAAAAAATACTTTCAACTTTAGGAAAAAGCTATACTCTCATTGATTTTTGGTTTTCTTACTGTGCTCCTTGTTTAGAACAAATGCCTGCATATAGAGAAATCTATTCACAATATAAATATAGAGGATTTGAAATTGTAAACATCTCTACAGACAGAACAAAAGATCTGGGAAAATGGAAGAAGGTTATTCAGGAACAGCAGTTGAACTGGGTTCATTATTTAGATGAAAATGGAATAAAAGCAAAACATTATATGATAAATAAGTTTCCCAGTAATTTCCTCTTAGATTCTTCGGGGAAAATTATTAAAAAAGATATTTCTCCCGAAAAATTAAATATTTTTTTAAGTGAAAATATTAATTAGATTTTAAAGTTTTGATTGAGGACAATTTTTTCTGATCAGATTAATGCAGCAAAATAAAAAAAGAGAACCACAATGTGATTCTCTTTTTGCTTTAGTAGCGGGAACCGGACTCGAACCGATGACCTTCGGGTTATGAGCCCGACGAGCTACCTACTGCTCCATCCCGCGATATTGGATTGCAAATATACAACTATTTTTTATAATTCCTAATTTTTCTTTTAAATAAAGGACTTTTATGAAAACTATCTTATTATTTGTATCTTTGTTTTATGGCAAAGATATTAAGAATTTATCCGGAAAATCCACAGGAAAACCTTATCAATGAAGTCATTAAAACTTTAAATAACGGTGGGCTCATCATCTACCCGTCTGATACAGTATATGCTTTAGGTTGTAATATTTTTGACATCCGGGCTATGGAAAAACTGGCTCAGATGAAAAAAATCAAGTTGGAAAAGGCTCAGTTTTCTATAATCTGTAATGATCTCAGCCATCTTTCAGATTTTACAAGACCCATCGATACTTCGGTGTTCAGGTTTCTGAAAAGCCATCTTCCCGGTCCCTTTACATTTATTCTTGAAGCCAATAAAAATGTGCCTTTGGCATATAAAGGGCATAAAACAATTGGTATCCGTGTTCCTGACCATCCGATTCCGCAACTGATCGTTGAAAAACTCGGACATCCGATCGCTTCAACCTCCATTAAAGATGATGACGAGATCATCGAATATTCTACAGATCCGGAACTTATTGCTGAAAAATATGAGCATCTGGTAGATATTGTGATCGACTCAGGATATGGAGACAATATTGCCTCTACCATTGTTGATCTTAGTTCGGGAGAACCGGAAGTGATCAGACAGGGAAAAGGAATAGTTTAAATGCCAACAGTGAAAGATCTACCGTCAATTCTATAAGTGAACAGTTTAATTTAAACATCACATTTTATCAATTTTAATTTTTATGAAAATAATAACATCTCCGGCTAAATTAATGAATGTGGAAAACTCAACCGATCTGTTGAGATCTACCACTCCAAAATTCATTGAAGAGGCTGCATTTATACAATCTCATTTAAAACATAAATCTCCGAAATATCTTTCCGAATTAATGGAAATTTCGCCTAAACTGGCGGATGAAAACTGGGAAAGAAATCAAAAATGGAAATCAAAACCGGGCACAAAGGAATCGGCACCTGCTATGTTTGCTTTTACCGGCGAAGTTTACAGAGGACTGGATGCAAAAACACTGGATAAAAGTGCTGTGGACTATTTACAGAAAAACTACAGAATGCTTTCCGGGTTATATGGCCTCCTGAAACCATCAGATAAAGTAATGCTTTACAGACTGGAAATGGGCCGGCATTTTGAATTTGACCAATATAAAAACCTTTATGAGTTCTGGAGAGAAAAAATCACAGAGCAATTAAATTCCGAGATGAAAAAAAACGAAATCCTTCTTCATCTGGCAAGCAATGAATACGGAAAAGTAATCGACCGTAAGAAACTCAGGCATAAGGTAATTGATTTTGATTTCTATGAACTGAAAGACGGGAAATTAAAAACCATTGTAGTCTATACCAAGCATGCCAGAGGTTTAGTCGTGAGATTTTGTGCAGAAACCAATGCACAAACTTTAGATGATGTAAAAGCATTCAACTATGAAGGCTATCGGATTGATGAAGAAAAATCTACTGATACAAAACTGGTTTTTACAAGATAAATGACGATTTCAGAATTTAAACAATATTTCAAAACAGCACTTTCCGAAATCTATACAGAATCGGAAAGCTCTTTTTTATATTCTGTCTTTATACAAAAAATTGTAGGTTTGGATGCCTTTTATCAGAGAAGATTTGCTGATCAGGAATTACTGATCGATGATGAAAGCCGTCTTCAGCAAGTGATTTTAGAATTAAAAACCAACAAGCCTTATCAGCATATTTTAGGGGAAACCGACTTTTACGGAATGAAATTTTTCGTAGATGAAAATGTATTGATTCCAAGGCCGGAAACGGAAGAACTGTTGGAAATAGCCATCAAAAAGATTCAAAGATTAAGGCTTACCCACGAAAGCTTAAAAATTCTTGACATCGGAACCGGAAGCGGTGTAATTCCTTTGGTTTTAAAAAAACATTTTCCTGAAGCTGAGGTTTCATCTATTGATTTTTCTGAAAAAGCCCTGGAAACGGCAAAAAGGAATGCAGATTTTCATCAGCTGGATATTCATTTTATTCATAGGGACTATCTGAATTCTGAATTGACCGAAAATTATGATATTATTATTTCAAATCCACCCTATATCGGGATTGAAGAAGAAGCTGAAATTGCAGATTCTGTAAAGGAATTTGAACCTAAAATGGCACTCTTCTCTCCTACTTCCGATGCTTTGATATTTTACAGAAAAATTGCAGAAGACTCTAAAAAGCATCTCAATGAAAACGGATTTTTATTCTTAGAGATCAATCAAAAACTAGGTCCTGAAACTTTGGAGTTATACACCGGGCATTTTTCAGAAGCACAGCTGATCAAAGATTTATCTGAAAATGACAGGTTTATTTTCGGAATCAAATAAAATTTTATTTTCAAATGGAAATTAAAGCCCACATCATCAACAGCATCAATATCGCCGAAGCTGTTTCTGACCACCTGATTATCCAATCTGCCCAGGATGCCCTGGATCTTCTGGGCAATGCTTATTATCAGGGTTTTGACAGGGTCATCATTCATGAGAAAAATATAACCCCTGAATTTTTTGACCTGAAAACCAAACTGGCCGGTGAGATTCTTCAGAAATTCTCTAACTACCGGGTACGTTTGGCTATTGTCGGGGATTTCAGTAAATACCAAAGCAAAAGTATCAGAGATTTTGTTTTTGAAAGTAATAAAGCCCGGCATATTAATTTTGTTGAGACCACAGAAAAAGCTCTGGAAAGCTTATCCGTATAGATTTATCATCTGTTTTCAAAAAAATCCACGGCATCCTGTATTGCTTTTTCAATAGGCTTATATTGGACATCTAATTCATTCATTGACTTCCGGTTAGAATAAAAGTTCTCAATTCTCAAAGCTTTCATATTGACGGAGCTCATACCGCTTTTAATCTTTAATACTCTCAAAAAATCACCTACCCACCCCAGAAGAACCAATCCAAAACCAGGGATCGGAATCAATACCGGGCTTTGGCCAGTAATTTCATTGACCTTTTTGAAAAACTGTTTATAGGTTAGATTTTCATTAGCCAGGAGGTATTTTTCACCATTCTTTCCTTTTTCCATTGCATTTATTATTCCATTGGCTGCGTCTTCTACGTGAACGAAATTCTTTCCGCCCTTCGGGTAAAAAACAAACTTCTTTTTCCAGACCCAGAAAATAATTTTTCCGGAACTGGGCTTATAATCAAAAGGCCCGATCATAAAAGTCGGATTTAGAATAGTAACTTCTGTTGTTTTGTTGTTTTGTAAAAGGTAATTTTCTGTTTCAAGCTTAGTCCTGGCATAAAAAGATTGTGTAAAAGGATATTGCTGAGGCATACTTTCGTTTCCCGGTTCCTTCATACTGCCAAATCCTAATGTATTGGCTGTACTCACAAATAAAAATTTTCTGACTCCGGAAGATACAGCCTGTGAAAAAAGTTGGATAGAGGCTTCGTAATTTATCTTTTTGTAGTCATCATAGGAAAGAAGGTTCTGACGCGTTTCCGCAGCGATGTGAATGACACAGTCCACTTCTTTTAGATGAGATGAGAAATCAGAAAGCAAATCTCCTTCAATCAGCCGGAGGTGTTCATTTTCTTCACCCAGATAGCCGTTTTTCTTGCGCACCAGAGCAATAACAAAATAATCATCTTTTAATAATTTTATAACAACATTAGCGCCCAGAAGTCCTGTAATTCCGGTCACAAAAATTTTTTTCATGCTTCTATTTCTTTTTTTATCGCATTGGTCATCAGCGGAAGCTTAATCCATATGGGTAAGACTTTCATAACGAGCCAGCTTATCGGGTTTACCATGATCACCGAATCTTTTTTGAATAACTGATTGATGCAATAATGGGCTACTTTATTCGGATCCAAGAGCGTTAATTTACCTAAAAAACCTTGTTTTTCAATTCTTTTACAGACATCCGTATTGGTTTTCATGGCTCCCGGATTTACTACGCTTACAAATACACTGGTGTGTTTTAATTCTTCATGCAATCCTCTTGAAAAAGAATGAATAAAAGTTTTTGAGGCCGGATAAACCGTTTTAAAACCGATCGGCGAAAAGGCTGCCATACTGGAAACATTGAGAATATAAGCCTGAGGCTGTTCCAAAAGGTTCGGTAGCAGCTGATGAGTAATCAATGAAGTAGCAGTTACATTAACCTGTAAAATTGTATTGATATAATCCGGGCTTGCCTCCACAAATTTTCTTGTTCCTCCCAATCCTGCATTATTAATTAAAATATGAATTTTAAATGATGAATTCAACCAATCTGTTAGTTTTAAAACATTTTCATTTACGGAAAGATCAACTTCATAGTAATGGGTTTTCACCTGATAAGTTTCTGCAATTTCTTCACTTATCATTTTCAGGTTTTGATTGGGAAGACTTATCAGGATTACATTGATATTCTTTTTAGCCAGGCTTTCGGCAAATGCTTTTCCAAGTCCCTGACTTGCTCCTGTAACGACTGCATATGATTCTTTAGTATCCATAACACAAATTTTATGGTACAAAATTATCCCGTGAAAGCTCTTTTAATGTTCCGGATTATATGAGTGAACACATTTGAAAAGAACCCACAAAATAATACAAATCAGTAACTTACAATTAAAAAAAGTTAAATTTTATAAACCTGAACTTATTTTTTGAACTCAGAAGGAGTCTTACCCGTCAATTTTTTGAACGTGGTATTAAAGGAAGTTTTGGAATTGAATCCTGATTCGTAAGCAATGCCCAAAATTGAAAGCTTATTGTTGCTATTATCTTTTAATAATATCTTCGCATGCAGAATCCTGTATTCATTGACAAACTGGAAAAAGTTTTTCTGAAACCCGGAATTGATCACATAGGATAAATGATGGGTAGATACGGAAAGCAATTCTGAAAGCTTAATTAAATTGAGTTCGCTGTCGAGATAAGGTTTCTCTGATTCCATGATTTTTTCAAGCCCGGTTTTAATCCTCAGCAATTCTTCGTCGGAAATCAGTTTTCTTTTCACTTCTTCAGTTTCGGGATCTTCGTTAATGGAGATCAGCTCTTCCCGCTGTTTTTCTTCAACCGGATAAATTTCCTTTTGCTTTAAAGAATAATAAGCAACACTGTAAATAACCAGCAAGAAGGCAATATTAATAAAGACATTTAACGAGTTTGAATTGTAAGAAAGATTATAAATAATATATATAATATTAATAACGAAGATAATGATGATGATATATTCCAGCCAGTTCAGGTTAATTCCTTCTGTATTGGCCGAAAACTGCTGAATCCTTTTCTGGTGTTTCCTTATCGTAATGTATGACAATCCTGTGTAAAATAGGGCCTGGAAAAGAATCAACCCGATGAATATGAGTTCGGAAATATTTTTATTCCCGATCCCAAAGCGCTCTAATAAGAGATTAATGAGAAAGATTACGGGAAGAATCAGGTATTTAAGATCTGACAACTTAAACTTAAATGCAGGATTGGTGTAGAACAATACACTGAAAAAAAACAGGATCGGTGTTAAAAACTGGATCAGCCGAACGGAAAGGATAGAATGGATTTCCACAGGAGAACCTTTGACCAATGAAAGCACCTCATCGAGCCAGAAAGATGACCACAGAAACAGGAACATCCCGAACCAGAAATTGGCTTTCCGGTTTACCCGGAGTGCGTTGGCCAGTTTCAGCAGAGAAAGCAAAACCAATGAACCATAGATAAGTACCACGATAAAACGGTTTAACTCTGATGTGTTCATTGATTTTAATATTTTGGTTAAAGATAGCTTTTTTAGCCTATTTTTTTCCGTATAAAAATCTGATAACTTAAATAGATTAGCGGAAGCGACATAACTCCTAAAAAGTATAAATTACTTATTGCCAATTGAGGGTGCAGGACAATTGAATAAACCAAACCAAAAAATGCCCCCCCCAGATGAGCTGAATGTCCTAAATTATCCCATTGTTTTGGATTTAACATCATATAAACTGAATATCCAAAATATAAGGTCCCGAAAATCCATCCTGGTAAAAAGTTTACACTAATTTCATTAGGAGCCATTGCTATTGAGGCAAAAATAATCCCAGAAACGGCACCTGATGCTCCAATAGCAGAATACCATGGTTGTTTTTTATAAATTAAAAGGCTAAATAAATTTCCAAGAATCATTGATCCGAAATAGATAATCAGAAAACCAATATTCCCAAAAAAATATATTACCACCCCTTGAAAAAAATAAAGAGATAACATATTGAAAAACAAATGCATAAAATCTGCATGAAGAAATGCAGAACTAATCAATCTAATATACTCCTTTCGGCCAGTAATTGCACCAACATTAAATTTATATTTTTCAAATAAACTTGTATTATTAAATCCCATGTAGCTAATGATACATGTAACAGCAATAATTATTAAGACAACTGCATTCATATTTTTTTAATTTTCAGGTTCCCCGCCATCAAATAAGTCTCCAATTACTCCACCTTCATCATCAGTTCCTTCAAAAGGTTCCGGATCTTCGTACACTTCAGGTTCTTCTTCTACAGGCTCAGGAATGGTAATATTGATCGCTTTTACTTTAAATTTCGTGAACTGGTTACCAATGGCTTTTATCCCTTTTACAGCGATAAATTCATCGATGTTTACCATTTCAGGATCGCGGTCTTTTCCTTTGTCTTTTGCAAAAATAATTTCTGCAGTAGAGCCGTCAGCAACCAGTACATTTTCAATAAATGATTTTGGATGTTCCGAAGGCATAAAAGTTTGCGGATTGGTATTATTTTCCAGCAGGAATCTTTTGATAAAATAAATTTCTTTTTCGCCATCGTAATAGATGCAGGTTACGGGCTGATCTGGTCTCCATTTTTCAAGGATCAGATATTCATCGTCAAAACGGTTTCCAAGATCAAAACTGACCAGTTTGGCTTCTCCCTGGGTATTGATTGTTAAAATTTTATCATCTCCCTTGAAATTGCCCAGTAACGTTCCTCTGCCATCAGCATTCAGTCTTCTCACAGTATCATCAAACCAGATTCTTCTCGGAGCCAGTGTGGAAACTCCTTCTTCTTTCAGGTCTACTTTTTTCACTGAGTATTTGGTCACCAGATTTCCTTTGGAATCACGGCCTTTAATTGCTAATTCAGAGAAATCGATATCCATTTTATTTTTCCGGATTCTCGGGTTGGGTTTTAAGAGAACACTTACCGTTTCCGCTTCACCATTCGGATTGGCAGAAAAATAAAGCATTTCGGAGCCCTTTTTATCGGAAGCCAGAGGATAATCAGTGTTTCTTGTTACTCCGGTTACGGAAAAACGTTTCATATAATACGGACCTTCCTTACCTTCACGGTAGATCATATTGTAAACGGTTCTCTTATCATTTTTCTTCCATACGGCTACATGCAGGAGATCTTTCCCGATAAATGTTTTGGCCTCTACTTTTACGACCTTCATACTTCCGTCTTTTCTGAAAGTAATAATATCGTCGATATCAGAACAATCAAATAAATACTGGTCTTTTTTCAGGGAAGTCCCTACGAAGCCTTCTTCAAAATTGGCATAGAACTTTTCGTTCGCAACAGCCACTTTGGTTGCATCAATCGTGTCAAAAATTCTGAGCTCAGTTTTTCTTTGCCTGTCTTTTCCGTATTTTTTCTGGATATTCAGATAATAATCAATCGCATAAGTAATAAGATTGCCCAGATGATGTTTTACCTGTTCTATTTTACCTTCAAGGGCTGCAATATTTTCTTTAAACTTATCTAAATCAAATCTTGAAATCCTCTTGATTCTGATCTCAGTTAACCTCAGGATATCCTCTTCCGTCACTGCCCTCAGCAAATGTCCGGTGTGAGGCTTCAATCCTTTATCGATCATCTTTATCACTTCTTCCCAAGTTTCCACTTCTTCAATATCGTGATAGATCCTGTTTTCGATAAAGATTCTTTCTAATGATGAAAAATGCCAGTTTTCCTGTAATTCATGGAGTTCAATTTCGAGTTCTTTCTTTAATAATGAAACTGTATGATCCGTATTCATTCTTAAGATTTCAGAAACATTCAGGAACATCGGTTTGTCTCCTACAATTACACAGGCATTCGGTGAAATCGTTACCTGGCAGTCTGTAAAGGCATATAATGCATCAATGGTTTTATCCGGTGAAACGTCATTATGAAGGTGAATCAGAATTTCAACAGTGTCTGAGGTATTATCTTCAATTTTTTTGATTTTGATCTTCCCTCTTTCATTGGCTTTCAGGATCGAATCAATCAGGTCGCTTGTTGTTTTGGAAAAAGGCAGTTCAGAAATAACCAGGGTATGTTTGTCCATATGGGTTATTCTGGCTCTGGCTCTTACTTTTCCACCTCTTTGACCGTCATTGTATTCTGAAACATCCAGGTATCCTGCGGTAAGGAAATCAGGGAATAATTCAAACTTTTTGCCTTTCAGATAGGCAACAGATGCATTGATTAATTCATTAAAATTATGCGGAAGTATTTTGGTAGAAAGTCCGACCCCAATCCCTTCAACTCCCTGCGCCAGAAGCAAAGGAAATTTTACCGGCAAGTCGATGGGCTCATTATTTCTTCCGTCATAGGATTTTGCCCACTCTGTAGTTTTAGGATTGAAAACAACCTCCAGAGCAAAGGGGGTCAGTCTTGCTTCAATATATCTTGCAGCAGCAGCAGAGTCTCCGGTATAAACATTTCCCCAGTTTCCCTGGGTATCTATTAACAGCTCTTTCTGCCCGATCTGCACCATTGCATCTGTAATGGAAGCATCACCGTGAGGGTGATATTTCATGGTGTTTCCTACAATATTGGCCACTTTATTATACCGGCCGTCTTCCAGCTCCCGCATGGAATGCATAATTCTCCGCTGAACCGGTTTAAGGCCATCATAAACAGACGGAATTGCCCTGTCTAAAATAACGTAAGAAGCATAATCAAGGAACCAGTCTTTGTAAAGTCCGGATACTTTTTTTAAGCTTTCCCCTTCATGCGAATTTTCGTCTGTTATCATTTGTTATTCAATAGTTTTTTCTCGTTATTGGCTTTCACAACTTTATTTAATGAGAATTTTAAATCGTTTACTTCTTTCTTGGTCAGGTAAGAAATTTCGTATTTCAACATTGTTGAGCCGGAATTTTTACTTGAAATTGTGATATACAGTCTTTTAAAAAAAAGGAGCTGTACTATTTCATACTTTAATAGTTTGTATTTTGGAAACTCATCACTTAAAGGTCTATCCAGAAAAGGTATGATATTCCTGTTTTTAAAGTTAAGCGCTTCCCCGTCACTATCATATTCAAAAATCTGTCTTCCGCTAAGGTAAAAAATACCCAACAGAACAACGGGAATAATAATTAACAAATAGCTTTCCTGCCCTAAAATATTAAACCTGGATTCTTCTAAGAAAAAGCCGGTGATTCCACCTGCAAGTATCATAAACAATAAGGTATTAATAAAATTGTACACCGAAGCTTTGTTACGGTTACTTAGTCTCATACTTATCTGTGTTTGGTTTATCTGAGTTTTTTGGTTACTACTGGTTCTTAGTTTTAGTTTTAATTTATATTTAATTTTCTACTTCATTCAGAATTTCCCTTTTATCAATATCGGGGTCTTCTACTACGAGGTTCTCAAGAATAAACACCTGCCTGTCCGGTGTATTTTTCCCCATATAGAATTCCAGAAGCTGGTCTATGGTCTGGTCTTTCCCTACTACTACAGGTTCAAGGCGGATATCCTTGCCGATAAAATGCTTAAATTCATCAGGTGAAATCTCTCCCAATCCTTTAAAGCGGGTAATTTCCGGATTTCTTCCTAAATCATTCAACGCTTTTAACCTTTCTGCTTCCGAGTAGCAATACCTGGTTTCTTTTTTATTTCTTACCCTGAACAAAGGTGTTTGAAGGATATATAAATGTCCGTTCTTGATCAGATCAGGGAAAAACTGTAAAAAAAATGTAATCATTAAAAGACGGATGTGCATTCCATCAACATCGGCATCGGTAGCAATGATCACCTGGTTGTATCTTAAATCTTCAAGGCTTTCTTCGATATTTAAAGCGGCTTGCAGCAAGTTGAATTCCTCATTTTCATACACCACTTTTTTGGTTAGCCCATAACAGTTCAACGGCTTACCTTTTAATGAGAATACAGCCTGTGTTTCTACATCTCTTGATTTTGTGATAGATCCGGATGCAGAATCTCCCTCGGTAATAAAGATTTGTGTATCCCCTTTTCTTTCCGCCTTCTGGTCGTTATAATGCTGTCTGCAATCGCGGAGTTTTTTATTATGAAGGGATACTTTTTTTGCCCTTTCTCTTGCCAGTTTCTGAATTCCGGAAAGCTCTTTTCTTTCTCTTTCGGAAATGAGGATCTTTCTTTGAATTGCTTCGGCAATTTCAGGGTTTTTATGCAGGAAATTATCAAGTTTGCTTTTCAGAAAATCAATAATGAAAGTCCTTACAGTAGGCCCGTTGGGTCCCATATCGTTAGAGCCAAGCTTTGTTTTGGTCTGGGATTCAAAAACAGGTTCTTCTACA
Organism: Chryseobacterium populi; assembly: GCF_000282115.1. Classification (GTDB taxonomy): domain Bacteria; phylum Bacteroidota; class Bacteroidia; order Flavobacteriales; family Weeksellaceae; genus Chryseobacterium; species Chryseobacterium populi. The sequence continues at coordinate 39,996 of NZ_AKJY01000035.1, read as the reverse complement.
TTGATAGAGATGGCTGCAATAATCGATTTCCTGATATCCGATGCATCAAAACTTTTATTGAAAAACTCACGGATTGTCTTTACATATGCTTCCCGGAAAGCATTAAGATGCGTTCCTCCCTGTGTTGTATTCTGACCGTTTACGAATGAAAAGTATGTTTCGGTCTGGGATTTATCCGAATGGGTAATGGCAAGCTCAATATCAGTATCTTTTAAGTGTACGATCGGATAAAGAATCTCGCTTTCCAATTCTTCTTCCAATAAATCTTTAAGACCATTTTCCGAATAATAAGTTTCCCCGTTGAAAATAATTTTCAATCCCGGATTCAGGTATGCATAGTTCCGGAGCATTCTTTCGATATACTCTTTCCGGTATTTGAAATGAAGGAAAATTTCCCCATCCGGGATAAAGGAGATTTCTGTCCCGTTTCTGTCTGAAGTTTCTTTTTCTTCATGATTTTCCGAAATCATTCCACGTGAGAATTCCGCAACTTTCATCCTTCCTTCCCGGAAAGATCTTACCCGGAAATAGTCTGAAAGTGCATTAACCGCTTTTGTACCAACACCATTCAGACCCACAGATTTCTTGAAGGCCTTGCTGTCGTACTTTCCACCGGTATTCATTTTGGATACGGCATCCACTACTTTTCCCAGCGGAATTCCACGACCGAAATCCCGGATCGTAACTTTACCGTCGTCGACTTTGATTTCAATTCTTTTACCTGCCTTCATCCTGAACTCATCGATGGAGTTGTCAAGAATTTCTTTAAGTAAAATATAAATACCATCATCAGCAGACGAGCCGTCTCCCAGTTTCCCGATATACATACCGGGGCGTAAACGGATGTGCTCCTGCCAGTCGAGGGTTCTGATATTATCTTCGGAATAGATTGGATTTGTTTCTTGTGACATATGTTATTTCAGCAAACATACAAAAATACGAAATTGAACAAAATTATCCGATTTTTTTTAATTCATTTTTATCGATATTTATCCATATTATGTTGTATTATTATTAATCAAATTCTATATTTACAGCATTATTCAAATTCATGTGAAAAAATTATTTAATTTTTTTTCATTTTCTATCACTCTGTTTTTTTCATCATTTTTTTTTGCACAGATCCCCGGACTGGTCAATTATAGTGAAGAAGACGGCTTAAACAGCTCTTATACTTACATGCTCAACCAGGATAGCAAAGGTTTTATCTGGATTGGCAGTGATAACGGACTGTTCAGATTTGACGGGAAGGAATTTAAACAGTATAATAAAAAAAACGGACTGAAGAATATTGATATTTTATCGTGCAACCCGCTGCCAAACGGCGAAATTTTCATAATGCCCTATTTAAGTGATTTCGTCTATTTAAAAGAGGGTAAAATTATTAATTCGGATCACAATAAAGAGCTTAAAAAACTTAAGTTTAATCATAATTCTGCAGCCTATACCAGTGGAGATTCACTTTTCATTTACAATACCCGTGACCCAAAAGAAATATATGTTTACAGAAATGGGAAAGTAAAATCAATCCCTTTATATCTCAACAAAAAAAAGGAGGCTTCTGAACCACGTTATGTATTTACTTTTGATGTTCACAATCATTTGCTTTACTTAACTGATACTGATGGTAAAATTCTGGCTTATAATATCTTTACAAAAAAAACTACAATTTGTAATATATCTTTACCTAAAAGCGCTATTTACAGAAAAAGTGACTTTTATATATCAAGACACAATAATGAGATTAATATTTATCGGATAGAGAATAAATATTATTTCAGAAAAATCCAGTCACTTTCCGTCAATGAAAAGATTAATTATCTTGTAATAGACAGAAATTACAGGATATGGCTTTGTTTAGATAAAGGTGGAGTTTTATATTTTAAGCAGTCCTTACTGGATAATCAAAAACTTTCTAATCCACTTAAACTTATGGAAGGTTTCGTGATGAACCATGTTATGATAGACCGGGATAATAATGTCTGGTTTTCAACAAGAAACAATGGTGTTTATTTTATTACCGATAAGTTTTTCAACAATTACATTCATTTACCTGTAAAAAACAATTCATCTTATATTACCGCTATTGCAAGAAACGGCAACAATATAATTCTAGGTTATAATGAGGCCAAAAGTGGTATTCTAAACTCCAATACCATAACAGATCTTACTTTTGAAAAAAACAGCAAAATTGAGACTAAAGCCCTGTTTTCGAAAGGAAACACCATTATATTCGGAATGACTTTCAGTGCAGTCCAATATAATACTTTAACCCATAAAACAATCAATTTAGGAAATCAGAGTTTAAAAAATGTATTGCCTTACACCGATGATTCGGTATTTATTTGCACTTCCGAAGCTCTTAAGTCTTATAATTTTGTGACCCATACTTTTTCTCAATTACTTAATGAAAGAAGTTATACAGCATTACCTTACGACAAAGACAGTATATTTTTCGGAAATTTTAAAGATTTATATAAGCTCAATACTAAAACAAAAAAGAAAAGTTTATTTCTTGAAGGATATTACTTAACCGATATTAAAAAATTAAAATCAAATGTTTATATCGGGGCTACCAATCTTAATGGCATTATATTTTTCAACAATAAAAAAATTATTAAAAGAATTACCGAAAAAGACGGTTTATCAACAGATCAGATAAAAAAGATAGAAGTTGAAAATGAAAGGGTATTCTGGGCAAGCACCAATTCAGGATTAAGCAGAATTGAAATTACAGGGTCCCGGCTTAAGATCAATAATTTTACCCAGACCGATGGCCTTCCCTCTAATGTTGTCGCCGGCTGTGTAATAAAAGAAGATACAATTTATGCAGCAACTTCAAAAGGTCTGGGCATTCTTCCTATTAGTAACCTTCTGGCTCAGCACAAGTTTATCAATAAGAAAGTAAGCATTAATTCGGTCACGGTTGGAAACAGGGAAATTTTTAACCTGAATCAAAAAATCACAGGAAAAGACCCTGACAATACGGTTACTTTTGATGTAAGTTTTCCTGATTTTACCTCTCAGGGGAAAATACAATTTAAATATAAAATAGAGGGATTGAGCGATGAATGGCAGACAGGCAGCTCATCCAGGATTGTATTCAACTCCATTCCTCCCGGACAATATGTTTTTAAGGTTTTCGGATTGGGCTATAATGGAAAACAGTCTTACACCTACTCTTCAGTAGCTTTTGAAATCAAACCCAGATTCTGGCAGACCTGGTGGTTTAAATTTCTATTAATTTCTTTAGCATGTACCCTGCTTTTTATCCTCATAACATTATATTTTCAGAAAAAAAGAAATAAGAAACTAGAAGCCCTTTATTATGAGAAAAAAATTGCAGAGCTGGAGCTGCAGGCTATTAAAGCACAAATTAATCCACATTTCATCTACAACTGTCTTAATTCCATACAGTTTCTGCTTTATAAAAAAGATTATGATGAAACTGAAAATTATCTGAACACATTTGCACAGATGATCAGAAAAACGCTGCATTATTCGGAAAAAACATTTATGCCGATCAAAGAAGAAGTGGAATATCTTTCTTTGTACCTCAATATGGAAAAACTGCGTTTAAAAGATCAGTTTGATTATAAAATAACTTTATCAAAAGACACTGATGAAGAATGGCTGATCCCATCTTTACTGATACAGCCGTTTGTAGAAAATGCTATTAAACATGGTATCTCAAGCTTAAAAGACAGAAAAGGAAATATTGAAATTTCGTTTGATTATAATGGGTCATCACTTTGTATAAGTATTGAAGATAATGGCGTCGGAATCGGCAACTCCGGTCAATCGATAACAAAAACCAACTCATTCGGAGTAAAATTGTCTCAAAAAAGAATTGAAACATTTAAGCAGCTTTTTGAGACTCATATTATTTTAGAGATCAACAACCTTTTTGAAAAACAACTAAAACCTGGAACACAAATTAAAATTTATATTACGCCCTATGAAAACCAAAATACAAGTCTGCATCATTGATGATGAACAAGATGGAAGAGATTATATTTCTCTTTTGCTTCAGAACGAATTTCCGGACATTCAGATTGCATTTCAAGCTTCAAGTGTAGAAGATACTTATATTTATCTTACCAAAAACTCACCAGATATTCTTTTTTTAGACGTACAACTGAAAGACGGTACAGCCTTCGATCTTTTATCAAAATTAAAGGAAATAGATTCGCAGATCATCTTTATTACAGCATTTGAGCATTTTGCAATCCAGGCAATAAAAAACGGTGCTACAGATTATCTTTTAAAACCTATTCAAAAAATTGATTTCATCATCGCCGTCAATAAAGCCCTGGAGAATATTAAAAAAAATAAAAATATTTCTGCCAGTTCTCCCAACCATAATAAAATAAGCCTTCCTACCCTTCAGGGATTCAAACTGACAAATATTGCAGATATTGTGCGCTGTGAAGCAGATTCCAGCTATACTACGTTTTACCTGGTCGATAAAACAAAGATAATTGTATCTAAAACATTACACGATTTTGAGGAATATCTTTCAGAGTTTAATTTTTTCAGAATACATCACAAACATCTCATCAACCTCAGCCATCTGAAAGAATACATCAAGGGAAAAGGCGGCCAGGTGATTATGACCGATGATTCTGTCCTTGATGTTTCAGTCCGTAAAAAAAATGATTTTTTATATAAAATCGAGCATATGGAGTGATAACACTTATCCGTAAAAATAGTACTCTTATTATTGATGAGTATTGGCTATTAAGATTGATTATATTCCAATCACATTCATGGATTTATTTATTATCACTTCATTCAGAATAGTACCAGAATTGTATCTGTTTTAAAGGATTCTAACCATTTTTTTAAGACTCAATATAAAATATGAGATCTTTTTGTTATTAAATAATTTGATGAAATTTTCTCACTAATCACAATTAAGAGAAGTTCATTTACACTTATTAGCAGAATCAGCACACTTACTAATTCACAATAACGAGAATTGAAATTTCAGGGTACATTTAGAATACCAATAAAAACTAAAATTAAACCATGAAAACAAAAACACTATTAGCTATCCTTGGATTAGTTACCACTCAGTCATTCTTTTACTCTTGTAATGATGATAACAGCCAGACAGAATCTCCTTCAGGAATACAAAAATCTAAAACAGAATCTCCGGGTTCTTTTGTATCCACACAAAATTATTTTGCAAACCCGGAACCTTTCAATGGTGCTCTGAATTTTATCACAACACATATTTCAGCACAAGGGACTTCTTATACTTTAACACAAAACGATCTGGATCTGTTTTATGCAAAAGCTCAAATCCCAGTTAATGAAAGACTTACGATAGATCAGGTGAATCAACTGATCAATCAGACAATTAATTCTGCTCAACTTCCTTTTGATCAGATTGTTCAACAACTGACTATTTCAGATGCTGCCAAGTCATTAATGATCTCAATAAATAGTAATTATATTTCTAACATAGAGAGCAATTTAGATTTCAAAAACCTTCCGGATAATGAAAAAGTAATTATCAATAACTTTAATGATCTGGAATTTAATATCGAACAGGGTACCATACTAGCAGGCACATTCCAATCAAAAGAAATGGGTCCCGGGGCACAAAATGGTGCAAAAATTGGTTTTGCATTTGGCTGCTTAATCAGTGTGTTTACACTTAATCCTGGACCTGTATGCGCAGGTGCGATAATTGGAGGAGCTATAGGATCTCTTTGGGATAAATAATCATGAAATTTAAATACCTTTTTGCTATTATAGGCTTATTACTTGTCATTATCTTTTTCTCCTTCCACAAAACTCCTTCTTTAAACAATCGTATTAAAAATCTGGAGCTTGATCAGGAAACGATTTACTTAATCCAGAGAGGAACTACAGGAAAGCTGGGAAATGTAGCAAAAGATTTCAATATTAAGAATTCATATGCTTCTCATCTGGGGATCGGCTTTCTGGAAAACAACAGTTTAAAAATCTACCATGTATACGTAGATAAAAGCAAAAATAACAGCAATCTCTATATTGAAAATATTGACGACTTTATCAAGCCTGAAGACCTGAATTACCTGTCGGTATGGAAGCTCAGAAATATTGATTCTAAAAGCTTCAGACATATCAGACAGACTCTTATTCAGTCTGAAAAGGAAAACATCAGTTTCGACTTTAAATTTGAAGAAAGCAATAATGCCTATTACTGCTCAGAATTTATTGTCAGGAAACTTGAGGAAAGCAATGTTAAAATCATGTCTGACCACAAAAAAAAGATCGTGGGAATGATCAGCCAGATCTTAAAAAAAGATACCCTTACCTACTTTCCTGTAGATGGTTTTGAAAGTTCCCGTAACACAACCAGAATATTTGAATGGGTAAAATAACCTTTCTCATTTTCATATTAAAATAAAACTAATAATTAAAAACAATAACGGTGAAAACCTATTAAACTGAGTATTAATTCCTAAAGTTTTTGTTGGCTTTTGATTTATAAAACCAATATGCATTATGATAAGAATATATTTTTTATCGATCTATTTGCTTTTAGGATGTTTTGTACTTCATGCACAAGCTCCGTGTTCTGATTTCAATGATCCTTCCAATCCGGCAGGGAACTGGGCTCCCGCAGCTCCGCCTAATGGAAATGTAAGTGTAGGATTCGGGTCTGCCAATCCTTTAGACGGCTCCCAGTTTCTTATACTAAAAGATCTGTCAGGAGGTTCCTGGTACGAGAATCACACAGATTACCAAAGTCTTGGAAAAAAATTCCTCGGACAATGCATTTATTTTGATTTCTACATTGAAAATGACAGCGGTTTAGGAACTCCATATCATCCGAACATTACCCTTTCCGACGGAACCAACAGCACAACTTTTGTCGCAAATATTACAGTAACACCGGGAAGTGGATGGGTACGCGTTAAAGCTCCTATCCAGCTATCAAGTGGAGGATCTCTTCCCAGTAATTCTGAAGGATCATGGACGATGGCTACCGTAAACACGGCCATTTTTGATAATATAATGATGAATTCTACCACATTGGGAATAAGCCCGGATATGACATCAACCCAGCAGGAGGTTGTATTTTTTGATAATATCTGTGTAAAACCTTGCGAAAACTGTAATGAATGTAATTCTGACTTTAAGCTTCAAATGACCACCAGTACTTCCGGTAATATCACTATCGGCCAGGTCTTCCTTGAAAGTACAAATTCTCCGAGCCTGTACAAAGTAGACTGGGGTGACGGTAACGTAACGGATATCTTAACTTCTCATGCATACACCAATTCAGGATCTTATAAAGTATGTGTGACACAGTATGAAGGTGATAAACCGAAATGTACCACCTGTCTTGTGATATGCATTCCAAAACCTGTAGAAACAGCACAAAAAGACAATAATCTGAAATCTCCGCTCAGAGACAATGCAGATGTTGCAAGAGCGGAACTCAGCAATGTGAACGAGACTAAAGAATATCTGCTTGTCCCAAATCCTGCTAAAAATTACGTGGATATACATACCAATCTATCAAAAAAAGAATCGGTAACCATAAAAGTAATCGATATGTCCGGAAAAACTTTCATTGAAAAATCAGAAACAGTAGAAAGCGGCCGCCAGAATATAAAACTGAATACAGAAAGATTAATCCAGGGAACTTATATTGTTGAAATTAAAACCAATGCAAAAACAAGCTCCCAGAAACTGCTTATTTCAAAATAAGCAGACCTAAAAATTAATAACCATAAGACTATCCATACCCGGGTAGTCTTTTTTACGGGATGATGACTTTTCTTTATAAAAAATAATTAAATTCGGTGAACGTAAAAAACAGCGTCAATGATACAACTTCCTTTTTCCAAACTTTCTGATGTGGGAACCACCATTTTTAGCCAGATGACACAATTGGCCAATGAGAATGAAGCAATCAATTTATCACAGGGATTTCCGGATTTCATGCCGGATACCGAATTATTAAACTATGTAGATCATTTTATTAAAAAAGGTTTTAACCAGTACGCTCCGATGGGCGGAATGATCGGTTTAAAGGAAGAAATAGCCCGCAAAATTGAAAACAGCCATTCAGCTGTTTATCACCCGGATTCTGAAATAACAGTGACCGCAGGAGGAACACAGGCTATTTTCACGGCGATTGCCACTTTCATTAAAAAAGATGATGAAGTGATTATTTTTGAGCCGGCTTACGATTGTTATGAGCCAACAGTGGAGCTTTTCGGTGGCGTAGTAAAACGTTTTGAAATGAAAGCTCCTGATTTTGGAATTGACTGGAATACAGTAAAAGGTTTAATCAACGAAAAAACGAAGATGATCATCCTTAATAATCCGAACAATCCTTCAGGAAGGATTTTAAAAGAAAATGATATTCAGGAATTGATCAGCATTGTAAAAAATACTTCAATACTTATTTTAAGTGATGAAGTCTATGAAAATATTGTTTTTGACGGAAAACAGCATTTAAGTATCTGCAAGTATCCGGAACTGAAAGAAAGAAGTCTTCTGGTAGCTTCTTTTGGAAAGCTCTTCCATATCACAGGCTGGAAAACAGGGTATTGTGCCGCTCCTAAAATTTTAACGGATGAATTCAGAAAAATACATCAGTTTAATGTTTTCAGTGTCAATACTCCCATCCAGCTTGCATTAGCCGAATACATGAAAAATGAAGACCATTACAATCATCTCAACCGGTTTTTCCAAGAGAAAAGGGATTTTCTGAGAAAAGGATTAGCCGATACTTCTTTTGAACTTCTGGATTGTGAAGGAACTTATTTCCAGGCTTTAAAATATGATAAGATTTCCGATAAGAATGATTTTGATTTTGCCAGTGAGCTGACCATTACCCACAAAGTGGCAAGTGTTCCTTTTTCATCTTTTTATAAAAATAAACGGAACGAAAATGTCATAAGATTATGCTTTGCTAAAAAACAGGAAACATTGGAACAAGCAATTGAGAATTTATCCAAAATATAATAAAACAGGTGGCTTCGAGAAACTCAGCCACCTGTCTTTTTTTTATAAAAACATTCCACCTGAAGCTTCAATTCTCTGACCGGTAATCCAACGTGAATCTTCGGTACAAAGGAAAGCCACTACTCCACCAATATCATCCGGAAGGCCGGCTCTTCCTAAGGCTGTGATTCCTGCCACCATATCATTCATTTCTTTGCTGTCCCGCACTCTTCCGCCACCGAAATCTGTTTCTATAGCTCCGGGAGCAACAACGTTGGCTCTGATTTTTCTTGAGCCCAGTTCTTTCGCCATATATTTAGTCAACATTTCAACACCCGCTTTTATTGATCCGTAAACGGAAGATCCAGGCAAAGCAAATCTTGCCAATCCTGAAGAAATATTCACAATGCCACCCCCATCATTAATAAACGGTAATAATTTTTGAGTCAGGAAAAATACCCCTTTAAAATGAATGTCTACAACATCATCCAGCTGCTCCTCGGTAACTTCCGGAATCGGAGCATATAAAGCCGTTCCGGCATTGTTGATAAGAAAATCGATGTTTCTGCTTCCTGTATTTTCTTCCAGGTGATCCCCAACCGTTTTTATAAAAGCCTCAAAGCTTCTGATATCTTTTGTATCCAATTGATAGGCAATAGCCTTTCTTCCCAGGGACTGTATTTCTTTTACAACAGCTTCTGCCTCTTCTTTATTAGACCTGTAAGTAATAATTACATCAAGCCCTTTCTGAGCGATTTTTATTGCTGAATTTCTTCCTAAACCTCGGCTTCCACCGGTTACTAATGCGATTTTTGTTTTTGTATTCATTTCTTTCATTATTTAATGGTACAAAGTTGAAGCATTTTAGTGAAAAGGTATTTGCTTGAATCAATCTGAAATTTGCAAAATTCAAATCATGAACGAAATTCTAAAGGTGTAAATGCTGTTTTCCTTTTAAAGAAATTTGAAAAATGGGCAATCTCTTCAAATCCTAATGTATATGATATTTCCGAAACGTTCCACTTGGTCTGCCTTAAAAGAATTTTAGCCTCCTGGATAAGTCGGTCAGCAATAAATTCGGTTGTCGTTTTTCCTGTACTTTCTTTAAGTTTTTTATTTAAATAATTAACGTGTACCGCCAACCTGTCTGCATAATCTTTTGCTGTTTTAAGCTGCAACCTCTGATCTGTTGATTCAATCGGGAACTGCCTTTCCAAAAGCTCAATAAATAAAGAGACCACTCTCAGGGAAGCATCATTAGAAGTAGAAATTTTTGTGGCCGGCTGTAGTTTCTGTCCATAATGAATAAGCTCCAACACATAATTTCTGATCAGATCATATTTAAAAATATAATCGGACACTATTTCTGATTTTATTTTGGTGAAAAGCTGTTCTATTTCATCTGCCATTTCATTATCTATCTCAAATAAAGGGAAACCGCCGGGCTGAAATATGGGGAGGTCTTCAAGAGAAAGATGGGACTGGTTTTTAATGAAAAAATCTTCGGTAAATACACAGAAACTCCCTGACTGATTAGGATCTTCCGGCATCCAGTGATAAGGGACTTTAGGAGTTGCAAAAAGCAAGGCATTCTTTTCTATGGCGATTACTTTATCTGCATATTCAGCCCTATTCTTCCCCCTGATCAGGCTTATTTTATAATATTTCCTCCTGTTATAGGGCATTTCAGAAGTTGTTTTTGCCTTTTCAATAGTCTGGGCAATATCAAATATATTGAAATGACCAATATCTTTATGAAGTCCTTTTGGGAATATGCTCTCCAAATCTTTTCCCAGCTTGGCAGTCATCTCTCTGTAGAAATCTTCCAGGGAAGTGTGAACGATTTTTTCCATGATGAATCATTTGTAAAATTCAAATATACAAAGTTGAGAAATGATATGTAAAATTTATCTTAAAAATTATTCTTCTATACGAAGTGATATATTATTAGATATTTTTTATAACTTCGTCATAAACCAACTCACTAAAAATCATCACTATGAAAAATCAAAACGGAAAAAAACTGGGCAAAAAGCAATTGAGAGCCATTACAGGTGGCCTACAAATGTGCATTGATCCTGATACCAATCAATGTATGGCCTATGGACGCCAGTGTGCAGAATTACAGTGCCGGTATATACCTTAATTGAATGATAAATACCACTTGCCAATTAAAAAAATTAACAAATCATAAAATTATTATCATGGAAAATCAAAAATTACCCAAAGGAAAAAAATTGAATAAAAAACAGTTGAGAACCGTTACCGGCGGTCTTGAAGACTGTATAAATCCTGCAACCGGAGGTTGCAGAAAAATATCAATAGGCTGTGCACAGCCGCAATGCAGGCCTGTAATAGATCCTTTATAAAAATATTTTCAAAAAGAAATACCGCTTTTATTAAGGGCGGTATTTTTATTCTAAACAACAGAAGAATTTCCTGTTTCTGTCAAGCAATTCTTCTCTTTATTACTTTTTATCGTGCATGAAGAAAAAAAAGAAAAAAGAAAATACAAATGTCTCATAGCAGGCTTTGACAAACGCATACAAAAAACGCTCCCAAATTCATGGAAACGTTTTTTATTTATACGAACTTTAATATTTTCTTATACGTTGAATCTAAAATGCATGATGTCTCCATCCTGAACAATATATTCTTTTCCTTCCACAGAAAGTTTTCCGGCCTCTTTTACTTTACCTTCAGAGCCATAGCTTACATAATCATTATATTTGATCACCTCAGCACGGATGAAACCTTTTTCAAAATCGGTGTGGATTACTCCGGCTGCCTGAGGAGCTGTCCATCCTTGTCCGATAGTCCATGCTCTTACTTCTTTTACTCCTGCAGTAAAGTAAGTCTGAAGCTTTAATAAATCGTAAGCTTTTCTGATCAGACGGTTTACTCCCGGTTCTGTAAGGCCCAGTTCTTCAAGGAAGATCTCTCTTTCCTCGAAAGTTTCAAGTTCATTGATATCGGCTTCGATCTGTGCAGCCAATACAACCACTTCTGCCCCTTCATTTTTAGCCATTTCTTCAATCTTTCCAATCCATTCATTTCCGTTTTTGATAGAGTTTTCATCTACATTACAAACGTAAAGTACCGGTTTATTTGTTAGCAACTGAACTTCTCCGATGATTGATTTTGTAAAATCATCGGTAGCAAATTCTCTCGCATTTTTTCCGTCTTCAAGAAATTTCTGTAAATTCTGAAGAATTTCATAAGTAAGAATATCTTCTTTCTTACCGGATTTGATGAATTTTTTAGCTTTTTCAACTGCTTTCCCTACAGTTTCAAGGTCTTTCAGCTGAAGTTCTATATCAATAATTTCTTTATCTCTCAACGGATCTACTGAACCTTCAACGTGAACGATATTTCCGTTATCAAAACATCTTAAAACGTGAATAATTGCCTCACACTCACGGATATTGGCTAAGAATTGGTTTCCTAATCCCTCTCCTTTGCTGGCTCCTTTTACGAGGCCTGCAATGTCAACAATCTCAACTACAGCCGGTAAAACTCTTTCAGGGTTTACTATTTTCTCCAGTTCAAATAATCTCTGATCCGGTACTGATACTGTTCCTAAATTAGGTTCAATAGTACAGAAAGGATAATTTGCTGATTGAGCTTTTGCGTTGCTTAAACAGTTAAAAAGAGTTGATTTACCTACATTTGGTAAGCCTACGATTCCACATTTCATATTGTAAAATTCAAAATTTTATGTTTACGATTCAAGGTTTCTTGCATATACTCAAACTTTAATGGTTTAAATGTGTACCTTGAATTATCAGTGTGCAAAGATAGTGATTTTAAAAAGAGTTTCATAATAAAAAAATCTGCCGGAAAAACCGACAGATTTAAAATTTTATTTTGTTATTTACGGATTGTCTCCTGTTGCGTCCTGTGCCAGAGAAACCTCATTCGGAGCTTCCTGTAACGTTTTATCCAGGGTAAATAAAGATTCATCGGTTGCCCTGTCTCCACCGGCAATTTTTAATTTATCAATTAAATTCTGAGCCAGTGTTTCTTCTTCTATCTGCTCCTGTACAAACCACTGCATGAAATTCCATGTAGCCCAGTCTTTTTCTTCCAATGCCAAATCTACAATTCTGTAAATGGCTGTCGTATTATCAACTTCGTGCTTAAAAACTCCGTCAAAGCATGCTGATAATGATTTCGGATCAGCCGGTGGTGCCGGAATAGCATCTACTTTCGGTTTACCTCCCCTATTGAGAACATATTCCATAAATTTTATCGAATGATTTCTTTCTTCCTGTGCGTGCCTGTAAAGGAAATTGGCAATTCCCTGGTAACCTTTATCATCAGCCCAGATTCCATAAGACAGAAAAACGTGTGATGCATGAATTTCCTTATTCATCTGATCACTAAGTGCTTTTTCCACAGTTGGGGAAAGTCTGTTAGTATTCATAATGTATATTTTTTGTGATTAGGTTTAATGATGCAAAAATGATTCCGATAAAGTTTTTAATTTTAATCAATTGCAGGACAACCGTTTACAATATACTATATTTCAATAATTTGAATTATCAATCTATAGTCATTCTAAAATAAAGCCCGGATCAGAAAACCGGGCTTATTGTTATTCAGGTTAATCGCAAAGACGCAATGTTTATTTAAATATATTTTAAGGCGCAGGAAAACCAAAGATTTTTGGTTGGGAAAAATTTAAGTCAGGAGATGCTTCACTTCTCATTGCTTTGTTCAGAAGGATAACTAATTTTGCAAATTAATGATTCAGCGGTTCAGCCTTTTCGCTTTATCTACTTTACCTTCTTTGCCATATAATCACTTTCATTGCCTAATCTGTCAATTGCTTTAACAGCAACTGCATTCAGGGTTTTTCCGTCTTTGTATTTTGGAATTTCCTTTGAAAGGTTATCTAAAGGTACAATTTCGATTTCCCAGACTCCGTTATATTGTGTGAAAATTACCCACTGAAAAACATCACCTATATTTTTAGTGCTCCAACTTGCCTGTACAAAACTTCCGTTATCTGTTGTAAATAATGTAGGGGTTTGTAATGGTATTACTTTAATCCATGGACTTCTCGGAACCAATGCTTTTTCATTGTAGGCTCCGTTTTTTAAAGTCGGTAACATGTTTGAATTTTTTGTCAGTCCGGCAATGCTCCAGTGAATTTCCCCGGCATCATTTTTCAGGATCTGTCTTGAAATTTCAATCTGGTTTTTAATTTCCGTCGGACGGTCCTGGACCTTTATTTCAACGGTATTTAATCCCGGCCATAAGTGACGGTTTAGGGTATTTTCAGATTTCCACCAGTTCAATAATGCTTCAAAACCCTGCCCTTTTGAATCAATCGGCCAGTATAGCTGCGGTGAAAAATAATCTACCCAACCTTTATTCAGCCATAATTTAGCATCGGCATACAGTTCGTCATATTGAGAAGAACCAACAATCCCTTCCGGATAACCCGGTTTCCAGATCCCAAACGGACTGATCCCGAACCTTACATTGTTTTTTTCTGCATGAATTTCTTTATAGATTCTTTCCACGAATTTATTCACGTTATCTCTTCTCCAATCTGCTCTCGACAATGTTCCGCCACCGCTTACATAAGCATTCCAGGTTGTCCTATCCGGAAAATCTGCGCCCCTGTTGTAAGTGGCATAAGGATAAAAATAATCATCAAAATGTATGGCATCTATATCATATCTTTTCACAATATCTTTTACGACATTGGAAACATGCCCCTGAGTTTTGGGATTGGCAGGATCAAACCAATACATTCCATTTTTCAGCCGTACCACAATATCCGGAAGTTTATTCACCATCGACAGGCTGTTGACAGCACCTCCATTGGCATGATGTGCCCGGTAAGGATTTAACCATACATGCAGTTCCAATCCCCGTTTATGGGATTCCTCGATCCAGAATTGTAACGGATCATAATTCGGATAAGGAGCTGTTCCGGTTTCGCCCGTCAAAAAATAAGACCAGGGTTCAATTGAGCTTGTATATAAAGCATCCGCGGAAGGACGGACCTGGAATATGACAGCATTGAAATTATTATCTTTCAGCATATCCAACATACTGATAGCTTCAGCTTTTTGCTCATCAACCGACAGGTTATTTCTTGAAGGCCAGTTGATATTGGCAACACTTGCAATCCATGCACCACGGAATTCCCTGTTGACAGCAGGAAGATCTACTTTAAAAACTTCTTCTTTTGGCGGAATTACCGGCTTATTGATCACAACGGAATCTTTAGGTTTTGAGATATTTTTATCCGGTTTTACTGTATTTCTATCCGGAACAGGCCTTACCATATTATTCTGAACGGAACATGAACTGCTGTATGAGGCAAAAATTCCTAATAAAAATACGAGCTTTAATTGAGTCACTTTCATAGTCTGCAAAACTACTTTAAATTATTTTTAAACTTAAAGGGAAAAAAATAAACATTTTATTTTTTATTTCATAAAAAAGCCCCGAAAATTCGGGGCTTTACTATATTTATAAGAACTTGATTAAGCTTTTGCCGATCTTTCAACTCTTTTTCTTTCTTCTTCGGAAAGTAGTTTTTTTCTCATACGGATGAAGTTTGGTGTTACTTCAATTGCTTCATCACCCTGAATATATTCCATACATTCTTCTAATGAAAATAAGATTTTCGGAGCAACACCGGTATCTTTATCTTTTCCGGAAGCTCTCATGTTGTTCAGCTGTTTTGCTTCTACGATATTTACTACCAGGTCTCCCGGTTTGTTTTGTTCACCGATAATCATACCTGCATAGATTTCCTCACCCGGATCAACAAAGAACTTACCTCTGTCCTGTAGTTTAGCGATAGAATATTCTGTAGCAGGACCTTGAGTTTTGCTGATCAATACTCCATTATTTCTTCCAGGAATCGCCCCTTTGAAAGGTTTATATTCTGTGAAACGGTGCGCCATAATAGCTTCACCGGCAGTAGCAGTCAACATCTGGGAACGCAATCCGATCAATCCTCTTGAAGGAATCTCGAATTCCATGTGCTGCATCTCTCCTTTGGTTTCCATGATATGAAGGTCACCTTTTCTCTGAGTTGCCAAATCGATAACTCTTGAAGCGTATTCTTCAGGAACGTCTACAACCAAAGATTCGTAAGGCTCACATTTTTCACCATCAATTTCTCTTAAGATAACCTGTGGCTGGCCAATTGTCATTTCATACCCTTCTCTTCTCATTGTTTCGATCAAAACAGATAAGTGAAGAATACCTCTACCGAAAACAAGGAAAGTATTGGCATCATCAGTCTGCTGAACCCTCAATGCTAAGTTCTTCTCCAGCTCTTTTGTCAGCCTTTCTTTCAGGTGATTGGAAGTAACATATTTACCGTCTTTACCAAAGAAAGGTGAATTGTTGATAGAGAACGTCATGTTCAATGTAGGTTCATCAATTGCAGTTCTTTCCAATGGTTCAGGTTTTTCAAAGTCTACGAAAGAATCTCCGATCTGGAAAGCATCAAAACCTACAACAGCACAAATATCTCCGGCCTGTACTTCAGTTACTTTTTTCTTTCCTAAACCTTCGAAAACATATAGTTCTTTTACTTTTCCTTTTACAATTTTACCTTCAGCCTGAGCAAGACCGATCCACTGGGATTCTTTGATTTCACCTCTTGTTACTTTTCCGATCGCAATCCTTCCTAAGAAAGAAGAATAATCAAGAGAAGTGATCTGCATCTGAAGATTTCCTTCCGTTACTTTCGGTGCAGGAACATATTGTAAAATTCCATCTAATAATGGTAAAATATCTTCTGTTTGCTCTAATGAAGTGTTGAACCAACCTTGTTTTGAAGATCCGTAGAACGTTGGGAAATCCAACTGCTCTTCAGTAGCTTCAAGGTTAAAGAATAAGTCAAATACCTGGTCATGAACTTCGTCCGGACGGCAGTTTGGCTTATCTACCTTATTGATAACAACTAATGGCCTTAATCCCAGCTCCAAAGCTTTCTGAAGTACGAATCTTGTCTGAGGCATTGGCCCTTCAAAGGCATCTACCAACAAAATTACCCCATCTGCCATTTTTAAAACCCTCTCTACTTCTCCACCGAAATCGGCGTGACCAGGAGTATCAATTACATTAATTTTAGTGTCTTTATAGGTAACAGAAATATTTTTGGATAAGATCGTAATCCCTCTTTCTCTTTCAAGATCATTGTTATCCATTATTAATTCTCCACTTTCCTGATTTTCTCTGAAAATGTTTGTAGCATGAATAATCTTGTCAACCAAAGTCGTCTTCCCGTGGTCAACGTGTGCGATAATCGCAATATTTCTAATGTTTTGCATGAATGATTTTTACGGGTGCAAAAATAGTGATTTTTAATGAAACATTAGCAACAAGTTCAATTATTTAACAAATTCATAATGAGTATATTAAAATAACATAGTATTTAAGCATCTAAAATAAAGTATATTATAAAAACTTTTGAGAAAAAGTATCCGCAAACATCAATAAGATTAAATGATTAATATCAAAGATATTTTCCAGAATAAATCACAATGAGCTGAATCAAAATAATTCTTCCTGACTTCAATAAAAATGATGTCTTCGAAATCTTATGTCTGGCAGAAAGTCTTTTATCCCAGCCAAAAACAATCAAGGAGAGCGGTGGCTTCGAGTGCCTCAGCCACCTTGTACTGGTCTTTTTATAAAAGGTGATTATTTAATTCTGTATGATAATCATTCCGGCAACATTCCAAAAAGGTGGCTGAGGCACTCGAAGCCACCTTATTCGTCTGAAATCAAATCCCTATAAGCTATTGCCAATTGAGGAAGCAGTTCAGGGTTTCCATTGATTAAAGCTTCTTTTTTCTTACGGTTCCAGCCCTGCACTTGCTTCTCTCTGTAAAAAGCGAGATCGATACGTTCATATTCTTCAAAATAAATAAGCTTGACAGGAAGTCTTTTTTTAGTATGATTGGAACCTTCGCCTTTTTGATGCTGCAGGATTCTCCGTTCAAGATCATTTGTACTCCCTGTATAGTAGCTGCCATCCGAACATAATACAATGTACATCCAGCCCTTGACTTTATCTTTCATATTTGTGTTTTCATAAATATAAAAAGCTTTTATGAGTCTATTGATGTTAAAATACCTCGATATAATAAAAGAGCTGCTTTCCTAAAAAAGCAGCTCTTCATTTTTATGTTTCTAACAATTTATTTTTTAGCCTTTACATTGACAGCGATCTCGATATCTTTGCTAATCATCCATTCAGCAGGATCTGCTTCTGAAGTACCGAATTTGATTCCCCAATCAGCTCTGTTGACTGTAAATTTAGCTTCAATAGCCGCTGAATTTTCTGTTACATCCACTTTAGCAGGGAAAGTTACGTTCATTGTTTTCCCTGATAATGTAAGGTTTCCGCTTACGGTTTTATTAGCTCCGGCAACTGCATCTTTAGGTGCATCTTTTAAGTCAGTTACACTGGTAATTTTGAAATCTGAAGTCGGATTTTTTGCAGTATCAAAGAAATCAGGATTTTTTAAATGAGCTTCCAAATCTCCCGGTTTTTTATCCTTTTCCGTTACTGAAGCTGGGTCTACTTTGATAGAATTCATATCGATCACAAAGTTTCCTGCAGCTAACTGACCTCCTTCAATGCTTAAATCTCCGGATTTTACATTAAGAGTTCCCCAACGAGGAGCCATACCTCCTTTATGAGCAGCTTTCCAGTTTACTACAGAGGTTGCCGCATCTACTGTCAACATTTCCCCTTTGCTTTCTGCTACCGTCTGCTCCTGAGTTGCTGTTGCCGTCTCAGCTGCTTTTTCTTTATTACACGATGCTGCAAGCAGTCCTACTGCTACTAATGCAAGTACACTAATTTTTTTCATATTATTTAATTGTTTAAAAAAATTGCTTTATCAAAATCTAAATAAGTTTCAAATTTTTAAATCTTGAGATTCCAAAAATAGAAAAACCTTATTACTTATCCCCTTAACCTACATCAAGAAAATATAAAATAGATGCTTTTTCTCCATTTTGATCATTGAAATAGTAAACGGGTCCTCATTTAAAATATTTTACTCAATATTAAAATTGTCTATTTTAGCGGTTTAAAATTTAGAATGAACGCTACAAGTTATATAAAACAGATACTCAATATACCTGAAAAAAGCATTAATAATACCCTGCAACTGCTTTCTGAAGACTGTACCATCCCTTTTATCTCACGGTACCGAAAAGACTTCACAGGAAACATGGATGAGATACAGATCGAGCAGGTTTCCAAGATCAATAAACAGTTTGAAGAAATTGTAAAACGTAAGGAAACCATTTTAAAATCTGTGGAAGAGCAGAATGCCTTAACTGCTGAACTGAAACAGAGAATTGAAGAAAGTTTCGACATTCAGGAGCTTGAGGATCTATACCTTCCTTATAAAAAGCGCAAAAGAACCAAAGCGGATACCGCAAAAGAAAAAGGACTTGAGCCTTTAGCCAAAATTATTATGAGCCAGAAAAATAATGACATTCTGTTTCTGGCTTCAAAATACATCAACGATACAGTTGATTCTGAAGAAGAAGCTCTTCAGGGGGCAAGAGATATCATGGCTGAATGGATCAATGAAAACATGTACGTACGTAAGAACCTCCGCCGTTTATTTCAGCGCAAAGCTGTCATTACATCAAAAGTAGTGAAGACAAAAAAAGAGGAGGAAGAAGCCCAAAAGTTTTCGCAGTATTTTGAATGGGATGAAAATTTAAACCGAACCCCTTCTCACAGACTTTTAGCTATGCTGAGAGCAGAATCTGAAGGTTTTGTAAAAGTAAATGTAGAAGTGGATAAGGAGGAAGCCATCGGTTTTATTGAGAAAGCTATTATCAAATCTGATAATGAGAGTTCGGATCAGATTGCACTGGCTATAAAAGACAGCTATAAAAGGTTACTGGAGCCCGCAATCTCCAACGAAAGCCTACAGGAGGCAAAGGAAAAAGCCGATAAGAAGGCCATTGAAATTTTCTCTGAAAATTTAACCCAGTTATTATTGGCTCCGCCATTGGGTGAAAAGCGGATTTTAGCCATTGATCCGGGCTACAAAAGTGGCTGTAAGGTGGTGTGTATTGATGAAAAGGGAGATTTGCTGCATAATGAAACCATTTATCCTCATGCGCCCCAAAACGAAACGGGAATGGCAATGAAAAAAATCCGTTCTATGGTCAATGCTTATAATATTGAGGCTATTTCCATCGGAAACGGGACTGCAAGCCGTGAAACAGAGTTTTTTATTAAGAAAATTGCATTTGATAAGCCCTTGCAGGTTTTTGTGGTTTCGGAAGCCGGAGCTTCGGTTTATTCCGCCAGCAAAACAGCACGTGAGGAATTTCCAAGTTATGATGTAACCGTTCGTGGAGCGGTTTCTATCGGAAGAAGATTAGCCGATCCTTTAGCCGAACTGGTTAAAATTGATGCTAAATCTATTGGTGTGGGCCAATATCAGCATGATGTAGATCAGACACAATTGAAAAACGAACTTGATTCTACCGTGATGAGATGTGTAAATTCAGTGGGAATTAACCTGAATACAGCGAGCAAGCCACTTTTAAGTTATGTTTCAGGAATCGGAGAAAAGATGGCTGAAAATATTATCAGCTACCGCACTGAAAACGGAGCATTTGAAGACCGCAAACAGTTAAAAAAAGTTCCGAGATTAGGAGAAAAGGCTTTCCAGCAGGCGGCGGCATTTATCAGAATCACCAACGGCAAAAACCCTCTGGATAATTCGGCAGTACATCCTGAAGCCTATGGAATTGTAGAAAAAATGGCAAAAGACCTGGGAATTAAAACGGATGAGCTCATCGCCAACAAAGAAAAGATCGCTTTAATTCAGCCGGAAAAATATACCACCACGGAGATCGGAATTTTAGGAATACAGGATATTTTAAAAGAACTTGTAAAACCGGGTCTTGATCCGCGAAAGGCAGCTAAAGTATTTGAATTTGATCCTAGTGTAAAAAGCATTAAAGATTTAAAAACCGGAATGATTCTTCCGGGAATCGTCAACAACATTACAGCTTTCGGATGTTTTGTAGATCTGGGAATTAAGGAAAGTGGACTGGTTCATATTTCGCAATTAAAAGAAGGCTTTGTCTCTGATGTAAGTGAGGTGGTCAAATTGCATCAGCATGTGAAAGTGAAAGTAACGGATGTTGATGAGGCAAGAAAACGGGTGCAGCTCAGCATGATTTTTTAATGAAATATGATCTCTAGATTGACTGGTCCTGAAAAAGGTTACTAGTTTAATACATCAAATATACTTAAATCAGATTAGGAATTTTCCTATTCTGATTTTGTTTTTTATAGGTTTTTAATTTTACGTTATTTTTCAAGTGTACTTGGCCTGGAATATTATAATTCAGGGAAAAATGAGGTCTCAAATTATTATAATAGTAAATGGATTGATCAAGCTGCTGTGAAAGATTTTTAAAATCTTCAAAGGTATCAATCAATCCAAACTCATATTTCAGAATACCGTTCACTCTTTCCGCTACAGCGTTTTCATAAGGATCGGAGTTCTCTGTCATACTGATAAGAATATCACTTTTCTTTAGTATTTCAGTATATTCTTTACTACAATACTGCAAGCCTCTGTCTGAATGATGAATTAAAGAGTGTTTGTACATTCGGTTCTTTATGGCCTGATTTAATGCTTTCACTGTGGAACCAGTCTGTAAATTATCACTCAATTCATACCCTACAATTTTTTTTGAATAAGCATCGGTAATCAAATGAAGATAATAATTCTTCTCTTTAGTTTTAAGATAGGTAATGTCTGCAACCCAGACTTTCTCTGCACATTTAAGTTCTTTTTCTTTGATAATATTAGGATACTTCTTCATCCAATGCCTGGAAAACGGATTTAAAAGATAGTCCAACCAAGCAGACCTTACAGTCATCCGTTACCATTGTCTTGAAATCAACAACTGATGAATTGGGCTTTAAGAAGCAATTAGTGGAGCAGGGAATTAACGTAGTGGTACGGAGGAATGATACAGCGCGTATTTACGGAATGACGTTTACAGACCACAATTCTAAGGCGGTTTGGAACGGCTCACGTTTGAGCAAGGAACTGTCTGCCAATGTCTTTAATAATTATTGGAACAATAACATCAAACCGGAAATTAAAGAAGCTGTCGTACAACAAACGAAAATATCCAAATCAAATGATACGGATATTCCTGTGGCAGAACCATACCATTTGTTCGACTTCCTGAATACTTCAGAAAAACACGAAGACGGTTTGACTGAAGCATTTGGTGGCTTATTGCCCGAAGCACAGGGCGAAGATTACGAGGAACAGGATTTCGCCAACAAAATGAAGAAGAAAAGAAAACGTAATAGAGGTCAGAGGTAAACCATTTGAGATTTACATATTTATTCTTTCTTGTAATTGTTGAGCTTTTAAACAAAGTAAAAAGGACTTATAAACAAACTCGACTCAAAGAATGCTTTCTACCTTTGTCTCATCAAAAAATTAAAAATTTAATTTAATAAATGGGACAAACAAATTACAACGGAGCATTACAAAAACCAATAGGTTCTGGCTTCAACGCAAAATCATCTACAACAGATGTTATAAAAGGAATTGACCTTACAGGTAAAACAGCCATTGTTACAGGTGGCGACGGTGGTTATGGCTTAGAAATTACCAAAGCATTTTCTCTGGCTGGAGCAACGGTTGTCGTTCCGGCAAGAGATGTAGAAAAAACAAAGGAAAACTTGAAAGGAATTGCCAACGTGGATGTAGAAAAATTAGATTTATCCGAGCCTGCATCCATTGAAGCATTTACCGATACGTTTTTAAAAACAAGCAGACCATTGCATTTGCTTGTTAACAATGCAGGTATTATGTGGACACCTTTGCATCGTGACCAAAAAGGAAATGAAGGACAATTTTCTACCAATCATTTAGGACATTTTCTACTTACTGCAAAACTTTGGTCAGCTTTAAAAAATGCCGATGGAGCAAGAGTGGTAACGGTTTCATCTTCATCACACCATTATTCGCCTATTAGTTTTGATGATGTAAACTTTAACACAAGACCGTATAACAAATTTGAAGCGTATGGACAGTCTAAAACAGCAAACATTCTTTTTGCTTTAGAATTAGATAAAAGAGGACAGCAGTTTGGCGTTCGTTCTTATTCTTTGCATCCCGGTTTAAGTTTGGAAACCAATTTGGGCAGACATTTAACTTTTGAGGATTTTGTGGCTTTAGGTGTCGTACATCCAGACGGAACGCCGAATAAAGAAGCAGAGGAGGCAATGAAAGGTATCCAAAAAACCAAAGAGCAAGGAGCGGCAACTGCAGTTTGGGCAGCAACTAATCCGCAACTGCAACACATTGGTGGTATCTATTTAGAGGATGTTGAGGTGGCTCAATTTGATGAAGCCAATTATGAACATATTGCAGCAACTTATAGAAACCCAGGTGGCTTTGCAGGTATAGCACCTCACGCTTTGGATGAAGAAGCTGCACAAAAACTTTGGACGCTAAGCGAAGAATTAACACATACAAAATTTGATATTTAATATTGAAATGAAAGTGGTTCAAAAAGATGAGCCACTTTTATTTTTTACCTTTGTAAAATGGCAATAAGAGAAACAAATATAAATGCCGAGATTGTGTTCACCTGTAGCGGAGCTACCTTAAAAAACACGGAATTGATTGCAGAGGAACATTCTGTAGTTCGTATAATCTCAGGAGAATTAAAAGTTATTCAATATAATAAAACATACGTTTTTGGAAAAGGTGAAACACTGCTTTTCCCTAGAAATCAGCTATCTACATTAATAAAGACAGACAAAGATGGCTTGCCTTATAGAGCCATAGTTGTAAAATTATCACAAGATGTGTTGAGGAATTATTACGAGCAAAAAAACTTAAACCCCAATTTAGTTGCCAAAACAGACAACATCATTCCGTTAGCTAGAAGTCCTTTGTTGAACAGCTTTTTTGCTTCGATGTTGCCCTATTTCGATTTGAATTATCAACTTCCCGAAGATATTTCTCAATTAAAAATACAAGAAGCTATTGCAATTTTGCGTTCAATTGACAAACAGATTGACAATACGCTTTCTGACTTTTCTGAGCCACACAAAATCAATCTTGTTGAATTTATGGAACGTAATTTTATGTTTAATATGCCGATAGAAAAATTTGGGTATTTAACAGGACGAAGCTTAACCACTTTTAAAAGAGATTTCAAAAAAGCATTTAATAATACACCGCAAAAATGGTTAACCGAAAAACGTCTAGAACGAGCTTATTATCAACTAACCAAAGAACACAAAAAACCTATTGATATATATTACGAAGTAGGTTTTGAAAACTTATCGCATTTTTCGTTTGCATTTAAAAAGCAGTTTGGGTATGCCCCGAAAGAATTGATTGCTCAAAGAGAGGGTCGCTAATAGTTTTCAAGAAAAATGTCACCAATATTGCTATTTACAATGTTATTCTCAAAAAAGAAAAGCCGACAATCAAAAGCTAGGAATAAAAAACCGCCTCATTACTGAAGCGGTTAATGTAAATTTTTATTTAAAGTCTTTGGAATCTCTTCTCGGTTCCTTTGCTTCCGGCCATTTTACCGTTTCTCCTTTATCATCCTGTGGCATTACCCTTCTTTCCCTGCTGGTAAATTCAGGGTCTTCTGATGCCATATATGCCAAAGTAGCAGTAAGAATCACATTATTTTTGATTTCATCAAACACAATTTTATCATAAGTATCTTTTGTCGTATGCCATGTATAACCAAAATATCCCCAGTTAAGTGATCCTAATGAAAACCCCGGTACTCCGGCAGCTACAAACGATGCATGATCTGACCCGCCTCCGCCGGGCATTCCCGGAAAATCTGTTTTGATATTGTCTCTTACACTTTTAGGAGCAGCATTCAACCATCTTCCGATATAATCATAAGATTTTACAAATCCCTGCCCACTGATATTCACTACACGGCCCGTTCCATTATCCTGGTTAAAAGCAGCCTGCACCCCTTTCATAATTTCCGGATGATCTGCCACAAAACCCCTGGATCCATTCAAACCCTGTTCTTCACTTCCCCAAAGCCCTACAAGGATTGTCCTTTTATTGTTCGGATAATATTTTTTCAGTATTCTCATGGTTTCAAGCATCGTTAGCACTCCCGTTCCGTTATCCGTTGCTCCTTGTGCACCATCCCACGAATCAAGGTGTGCAGAAAGAATTACATATTCATCAGGCTTTTCCTTTCCTTTGATCATTCCGATGGTATTGAAAGTTTTGGCTTCAGGAAGAATTTTTGATTGGGCTTCTACTTTAATTTTAGGTTTTGCTCCTTTTTCTGCCATTCTGAAAAGCATTCCGTAATCTTCCACATCAATATCCAGCATAGGAATTTTTGTGGTTTTAGCACCAAAGATCCTGTTTGCACCCATAATTCCGGTCCAGTTGGAAATTGCAATCCCGGCAGCTCCGGCTTTCTCTAAAGCTTCCGGAAGCGTATTGTTATCATAACCGATGCTATTCACATAATCCTTAAAATCCTTTGAAGCCTTGTCTTTTTCGGCTTTTAACTTTTCGTACAGCTCCGGCGTTGCAAATTCTTTAATCTGCTCATCTGAACGGCCTATTTTCTGATATTGTGCCATCAATACGATCTTCCCTTTTACAGAAGGCAGCCATTTATCAAATTCAGCTTTGGAAGACACTTTAGGAAGCACCACGACTTCTGCTTCTACAGCTTTTTTAGTAGATGGACTCCATGCAAGCTGTGTTGCAGACAAAGATTTTATCCGCGGATAGGTCATATCAACATGGGTAGTTCCTCTCTGCCATCCTTTCCAGGTTCCGAATTGCTGAAGATTGGCATCGATATCCCATGAACGCAATTTATTAGCCGTCCATTCATTGGCAGCCAACATTTCAGGAGTGCCTACAAGACGAGGCCCGATTCCGTCAAGAAGTTCATAGGCAAGGTTCTCCAACTGGGAGTTGTTATTCACTTCATTAACAAAATTTTCTATAACAGGATTGAGCTTTTCCTGTGGTTTTGCCGGTGCCTGTGCCCACGAAAACTGCGCTGCCAATACAACCGCCGGCATGGTAAAAAAGGTGTTTATCTTCATAAATTTATTGATTGGAATAAAGATAAAGCAATTCGGGGAAAACTAAAAATGAATGAAAGGAAATAAGCCGTATTAAAGAAAAAATATCAATCGGATCGTAAAGTCAATAAAAAAGCCGGCTCGTTGAGCCGGCTTAAAATAATTTATTTTTTTGATTCTTCAACAGAAACTTTTCTGAATTCTTTAAATAATTTGCTTAGTTCCAAAGCTGATTTACGAGCTCTTGTTCCTGCTGCTTTGTTTCCTTTTTCAGCTTGTTGGTTTGCTTCAGATGCAAATGCTTCAAATTCCGTGTTGATTTTTTCAATTAATTCTTTCATTATTTTTAAAATTTAGGCTGCAAATATAGGTTTTAAGATAATTCCAGCCTAATCCCTCACGCAAAAAATTATATTTTATTAAGATTTTTTATAAGTTTATTTTTTTTAGCCGGTTTATGGTAAACTGCCATATAAAAATCCGGTTAAATACACAGGATTTTAGTTCCGATTTCTATATGGTATTTATTGATTATCTGATCCAATAATCAGCCTTTTTTAAATTAATGCTGTTTTAAAAGACCGAAACTGATACTAAACAGCAATAAAGGCCCCAACATTGTCCACCAATTCAATGTATACTGCCGATGATAATATTCCAGAGGAAACTTTTTCCAATTTATTTTTTTTACCGGCTCATTGGTAAAGATTTTCGGATAAAAAAACAATCTTTTACTTTCATGGAAATGGTGTGTAGCTTCTATAAATTTCAGCTGATCGGCAAGTCCTGGACCCGGTAAGGGCATTAAACTGAAGCTGGGTATGCAATCCCGGAACGAAATAGGACATCTTCCTGCTCAGTTCCACTCTTTTCCAAAGCTTTGCTTTTAACTGATCCGATTGTCTTTCTGATTCATCATCACCCATCTGTTGCATGGCATAGTACCACAGCCAACTGAAATTCTCTTTCGGAAAACCATAACCTTTGAACTGGGGATAATGCATATAAAATTTCTCTATTGTCGCGTTTTTATCTGTATCCCATTTTTCATGGTAAGCTTCCCGCTGTTCTATTGCAGTGTCCAAAGCTTCAGGAAGCGGGTATTTATTCAGAATAAAATTATTAAACATTGCCGGCAATACAATGGTCAGAACAATCCATGCACATAACAGCCCTGCCGCACTAACGCTTGAATTCTTTTTCCAGGAAACCACCCAGAAACTGATCACAAACCAGAAGATAAGATAGCATACCGATACGAATGTAAATCCTAATAACAAAAAATTACAGCTTAAGTTGAGAATGGGTATCGCCAATACAATAAAAAATAATAAAACAGCAACAACAGCAATAAAACGCACCAGTAGTTTTTGTAGAATAATCCTGAAAGGATGCTGAGATTGTACGAATAGCAATGGCCACGTGCTTTCCTCCCGTTCTTCAGACAAAAGGCTGTAACAAAAGGAAATAATCACTAAAGGAAACAGGAAAATAATAACAAGGCCCAAATCCAGGTTTCCCATAAGCAGACTCACCGGATTATTGAGGTCGGTATCGTATTTCTGCCCTTCCAGGTTTCTGATTGTTATGCTTTGTATGGATGGATTAACATCCCGCTGCCCTATGGATAATGCATTCAGGTGATCCGTTTTATTGACCAATCCGAACTTCAGATAATATAAAAGAAGCCCGAACTCTTTATCAAAATACCCTGAACACCGCTCTATATGCTCCTGCTGATATAAAGCTGTGCTATTGATATTCTCCGCTTGTTTATCTATAAACTGCTTTCCTATATAAAGGCTTACCAATCCTGACAACAGCAAAAAAAGCAGGCCAAGATAAGCCGACTGGGAACGAAAAAAATTTTTTAAATAATAAAAGGTACATAGGTTATATTTTTATTTTTTTAGATACATAATGAATGAAAAATAGCAGTCCAACTACCCATATAATCAATGAGATTATGGAAACAACTTCATTCCGGAAAAGGTTTTTCCTTTCGATAAACCGATATTGAAAATCGGGCATTTGTTTCCAGTGATCGCTGCTGATAGTATATGGCTTTTCATCAGCTTTCTGCTTTTTATTGCTTATATTCTCCATTTGCAGCTTGTTCATAAGCTGGGCCAACTGATAGCGATAGACTTCTACCTGCTCCTGATAGCTTGTATAAGAATTGAAATCAGAGCCGGTAAGGGCCATTGAAAGGTTTTTAATGGACAGAAAAGGATTAACATACGAAAGGTATTGATTGACATTGTTTTGCTTTTCATATATTTCAAGTTGCTTCTTCCAGTATGTATTATAGATGCCTGCACTGATCTTCTCCCCTTCCGCCATTATATATCCACTGTAATTAAAAGGAAGTTCTTCTACGGTCTTCACTTTATATGTCTGTAGCAAAGAGTCTTTTATTGCTTTATAATGGATGTCGTCAGGGTTATGGCTGTCTCCTGTTTTAAGCAATTCATTTTCAACCCTGGTATCAAAATCTATTTTTGAAGGGGCTGGATGAAGATAAGCTCCAAAAGCCTGAGCCGTTCTAGGCATAATAACGATAAACAACAACCAGATACTGATCAGCTTTATTAAGGATTCCCGTGAAGTTTTGCTTACTGCCGATACCAGGATACAGACAATACAGATGATAAAAAAATATACAAAATAGCCGAGTACAATCCAGAATAATCTTAAAAGTTCATCCCCTGTACTCTGAAAACCCGTAAGAGAAAGCCACAACAAAATGGATAATATAATGACCGGAAAATAGATAAGGCTTACCGTATAGAGCAATCCCAGTATTTTTCCCGCCAGAAGCTCTTTCCATCTTTCCGGCAATTTTTTTGAGAAAAAAAACAAATGTATAACGGTCTCCAGCGAACCCGTCACTTAAAAGCTTATGGTGACAGATCGGGCATTTGGTATCACATGAAGAAAAAGCTTTTTTGAAGATTTTCTCCCCATGCTTTTCCGGGTATTGCTGAGCCCTTTTAGTTCAAAATTATGAAAAAGATGATTGTGCAGGTATTCTGCCGGGGAAACGGCAAAGGCATATATGACTATGAATATAGCCGTTAAAAAACTTTTATAGTGCCTTGTAATCCGCAATCGTGATATTATTTTTTTAATCAATGAAACCTACAAGCTGCTAAATTATAAAAAATAATCAGGATTAATATTCTCATGATTCCTATTTTACTTAATACAGCTAAAAAGCTGAAACCTGGCAAATTTCAATCGAAGACAACAAAAAGCTGCTTTAAATCTACCCACCTTATTTAAAATAATCCTAAACTAAGTAAAAATAAAGTTCCTGAATTCCTTATGTTTAAAAAAGAATTTAAATGTGTATATCGATTAAAAACGCGATTACCCCTATATAATCAATTAAAAAGCAAATATTTGAAATACAAAAAACCTACGTATATTTAGCCGTACTATTTAACAATCGAATAACCAAAAACCATATGAAAACACAATTTTTATTAACCTTCTTATTGACTGTGCTGGGATCTATAATTTACGGACAAACGAACGCAACCATAGAGACAAAACATGAACTTAACTTCAATGACCTGCAACATATTTTATACTTTGAAGGGATAAGTAATCAAAAATTCAGCATTAAATCAGATAGCCTAAAAGGCAAAAATTATCAGATTATTATCAAAGAATTTAAGCTTGGAAAATTATCAAAAACAGATGTGGTTTTTAATTCAAAAGAAGATGAATATTTTAAAATAAAGGCTGATAGTCTATCATTTGCTGTATTGACTAAAATGTCTGAGCTCAGTTATTTTAAAATCCAGTTTCAGTTTGACGGCTTTTCTTCTGATCGAAAATATACTGTTAAGCCAACAGAAAAAGATAAGTTTACTTTGAAAAGTTTTTTTGGTCCAAAGACACAGCTTCCCATCAATCTGAAAGGACTGAATTATTTTTTGGCCTACATGATGCCTTATGTAAGAAAGGATAAAAGTGAAGCCTACTGTGAAGTTGCCCAATCAGGTATTGATCCTGAAAAGCTATATGATAAATATAAAATCCCGCACTATTTT
Organism: Chryseobacterium populi; assembly: GCF_000282115.1. Classification (GTDB taxonomy): domain Bacteria; phylum Bacteroidota; class Bacteroidia; order Flavobacteriales; family Weeksellaceae; genus Chryseobacterium; species Chryseobacterium populi. Next base: position 9,861 of record NZ_AKJY01000035.1, on the reverse strand, counting down.
TTAATCGCAATACAATTTGAATAAACCGGAATTTTCTGCTGAAAAAAACTTTCCGGGAATGATTTTAACCCGTGTCGTACATAATCACAAATCAACCGAACATTTATCTGAATAAAGCAAAAACCTACTGACACCTACTTGTCACAACCCCAGCCTATTTTTGTAGAGTAATTTAAAATCTTCAAAAATGAATTTAGTATCAATCCGTATTATTACAGCCAATATTGAACGTTTAGTTCCATTTTATGAACAAATAACAGGAGTTCAGGCAATACAGTATACTCCCGATTTTGCTGAGCTGAAAACATCTACGGCGACTCTTGCGATCGGAAGCACTAAAACCTTACAGTTTTTTGGTGGCGAAAATATAGCACAGCCTGCTGAAAACCGTTCTGTGATTATAGAGTTTATCGTTGATGATGTAGAAAAAGAATTTGAGCGGTTAAGAGATTTTATATCTTCTTACATTGTACAGAAGCCCACCACAATGCCGTGGGGTAATAAATCATTATTGTTCAGAGATCCTGATGGTAACCTTATTAATTTCTTTACTCCGGTAACAAGAGAATCGATAGAAAAGTTCGGGTCAGAATAAGGAACAAAAATCAATTAACCATGATCTTTATTCTGCAAAAAATAAAAACAACCTGCTGTTTTAAAGTGGGTTGTTTTATTTTTTAAACCCTGTGACCATGGAAATATAAAATCAGAATGCCTCAAAGAGAAGATTTAGGCCATCATTCATACAGACACTTAACCTACTGATTTTCAAATCATATCAATTATAACAAATAAAGATTTAAAATAATTATTTCAGATCTGAATTTTGGTTCTTTAAGAATTCTCTCGGGGAACAATTCATGTATTTTTTAAAATTCCTGTTAAAGGAAGTTTTAGAATTGAATCCGCTTTCAAAGGCTAAGGAAAGAATAGTAAATTTCTGATTTTCCGGCAAAACAGACAGTCTTTTAAACTCTTCAATTCTTTGTCGGTTGATATAGTCATAGAAATTTTTATTTTCAATGGAATTAATTGTCTGAGAAAGGCTATTGGGATGAATATCTAACAGGGAGGCTACATGATCCAGGTTCAGATCCGGGTCCTTAAAAAGTTTTTCAGTATCCATTTTATAAACAAGCTTTGTATAGATTGACTGAATTGTATCTTCATTCAGCAATGATCTCTGGTATTTTACAGAAACCGGGGAAACAATAGTCTCTTCTTTTTTGATCGCATTATAGTTTTTTATTTCGGTCAGGTTTAAAATACCAGCCTTGGTGATTCCAAAATAAGCCGCAAACAAAACAAAAAGAACTACTGAAATAAAAGTAATAATATCACCGGTGAAGATGATACAGAACCAGATTACTGAAATTCCGGCAATAAGATAATATACCCAATTCAAATTGATTTTTTCTGTATTGGAGTACTGCCCGGATATTTCCTTTTTATATTTTCTCAATGACAAAAGGCTTAAACTGACATACAAAACCCCCGATACCATAACAAGGGCATTAATGTTTTGTTTGAAACTGATATACTTGTCACCTCCATTCCGATAAATGAATATTTTCTTTTCCGGAGGTAAAATAAAGAAGTCCGATAGCAGTAAATAAATAATAACCAGAGGTACAAAATGCAGGATCAGCTTATACTTTTGGGAATTTTGGCCTGTAAGACTTAAAATATAAGCATACATTAGCGGACCATGGATTAAGGGAAGTGGGATTTCCAGTGCCAGAAAACCGGGATTTCTAAAATAACTCCCGGTAAAATTCAGGAAAAATAAGGTAAGATGTATTCCTATTACCAAAAATCATACAGCCAATATATAATCGGCAGCACCCTTTCTCTTCTTACCTAAAATAAGAAATGAAGAAAAAACGGCTATAAAAATACCGGCTAAATAAAACATAACAGGGGTTGAAAAAAGATATACATCAAACTAAAATCTGTTTTTTTTAATATTAAAAAGCATCCACTAAACATTCATGTATTCTGAAACCCTTTCTCTGATCGGATGCAATTGTTCTTTAATTCCTAATATTTCCTGATGCAAAACCCGTGTTGTCAACAGTTTTTTTTGAGCTTTGTCTGTAAAATTAAAGCTTATAGGTTTTAAAAACCTATAAGCTTTGAATCCTGCAAGAATCTAAGCATAATATTAATAATTTCCATTGATACCTGCTCAAAAATACGCGAAAGTTTTATTGCCGGCAAAAGAAAATTAAAAAATAGAAACATTCAGCTAGTATGAAGGAACCCTGAGCGAAATACTTCTGAATAAACAACTATAAATTATAAGTAAAAAACAATGCTGTTAAAAAATCAGACCCTTTTTTATTTGTGACTACAGAGGTACAAAGTTTGAACTTTAGGTACAGAGTTCAAAAATGTGCTTCATGAGTTTAAGTAATCTATATTACCTGCCCACAATTTTTTTGGTTACAAATTCATTGAAAAAGAAATCCCTGTAAATGCTTCCGATAGGGATCTCGTTTGTACCTATATACACTGTGTTGTTATCCACAGAACCGATATGCTTAACATTGATGATATAGGATTTACTTACTCTTACAAACGTATCTTTGGGTAACTGATCATGGATCGTTTTGATATTCATCGCTGTAATTACTTTCTGATTTTCGCTATGCATGACGACATAATCTTTTAAACCCTGAATAAAAAGTATGTTATTGAAATAGATTTTAAAAATTTTCCGGTCTGCTTTCACAAAGAAAAAATCATCTGCTACCTGTTCGATGTTATTATTAGCGTAATCCGCTTTGAATAATTTGGAGTAGATGTGGGCTTTTTCAACAGCTTTTTGAAAACGCTCCAATTTTACGGGCTTTATCAGATAATCAATCGCATCCACTTCATAGCTGTCGGTGGCAAATTCAGAATAGGCAGTTGTAAAAATCACAAATGTTTCTTTCGGAATGGTTCGGGCAAATTCAATACCGTTAATTCCCGGCATTTGTATATCAAGAAAGATTAACTCAACTTTATTGCGTTCTATAAGATTTGTGGCAGTTTCAGGGCTGTTGAATGAGCCGATTAAATCTAAATCAGCCGTTTGGCTAATCAACATCTCTATGGCTTCTCTTGCCAATGGTTCATCATCTATAATAATACAGTTCATAATTTTATAATTAAAGTTATGCAATACCTTTCTGAATCCTCCTCAATATCTAAGCTATGTGTTGCCGGAAACAAAAGTTCCAGTCTTCGTTTTACATTTGCCAGCCCTAATCCACCCCTGTTACTAACGGATTTAAGCATAGGCTTGGAGTTGATGCATTTAAAGAGAAGTTCATTGTTTCTAACATTGAAATACAAGTTTATATAAGATAATTTTGTTGCATCGTTGTTGTGCTTTACCGCATTTTCCACAAACGGAATAAACAGCAAAGGAGGAATTTGCACGCCGCTCAAATCCCCTTCTTTTGAAATCAGGAAATCAAAACTATCCCGCCTTACTTTCTCCAAATTTAAAAAATCTTCTAAGAAATGAATATCTGAAGTCAGCAACACTTTATCTCTTGTACTGTCATAAAGCTGATACCGTAGTAAATCGCTCAACTTCATTAAAACCTGCGAGGCCTTTTCGGGGTCTTTCTTCGTCAGAACATTGGCATTATTCAGCATATTAAACAAAAAATGCGGATTGATCTGGTTTTTCAGTTGTTCCAGTTCTGCATACGTTTTCGACTGTTCCAGATCGTAGATCAATTGCTTATCCATCATTCCCTTCTGAAACAGCTTTATGGAAGAGGAAGCTGCCAGCAGCAGTGCAGTAAGGAAGGTAAAAAGTGGGATATTCAGCCCGTGTTCTTTATTAAAAGGATTGAAAAAATAACCGCAAATAGCCACGATAACAAGAATGCTGATTACAGATAAACAGTATTCAATATTATTATTCCGGAACAAAAGCTTTGGCACCAGCACATACATATTTACATAGAATAATAGAATAAAATATACAAATATCACTACCGGATTGTCAATTACAGAAGTGCTGTTGTACAACACCGTACCGATAAAAACAATAAAAAGCAGATGCCGGTATATCCTGCGGTCAGGTGAAATAAGGAAATGAAAAAACACGTTTTCACTAATAAGCTGTCGATGAGTAAAATCATTCATTTCTAAAATTGTATAGAACAAACTTAACATTTAAGGCTGCGGTCTGGTCTGCTTTTATACAAAAGTGTATGCTTTTTATACGAAAGCAGGAAGTAATATAAAAACGCATAGAACAGGAATTATATTTTGTCGTGCCCCGACATCATTTCCTATAAAAGATACTATGTTTGGTATAATTACAAAAAAAGGCGGTTACCCAAAGAAGTAGTTTTGTGCTCAATTACAATTGTTAAATCTATTTTTAAGATGAGATGCAAAATCATTTATACACTGCTGCTTATAATCATTTCATTCGGGGTTTATGCACAGAAGAAAGTTACATTGAGTGGAATAATTGCCATAAAAACAACCACCGAAACAATACTCGGTGCAAACATTTTCATTCCTGAAGCAAAGGTATCAACAGTTACCGATGCGTATGGCTTTTATTCTATCACCCTGCCCAAAGGAGAATATACTCTCGTTATAAGCTATGCAGGATTTGAGAGTATCGAGGAGCATATCGTTCTGACGGAAAACATCAGGAAAGATTTTTCAATGCTTGAAAAAAGCAAAACGATAGATGAAGTAGTGATAAAAAACACGGGCTCAGCAAGCAACATCAGGAAGCCGGAAATGAGTGTGAATAAGCTCTCTGTCTCCACCATCAAAAAGATGCCGGCAATTATGGGTGAGGTTGATATTCTGAAAGCCATTCTGCAACTTCCGGGAGTTTCCAATGCACAGGAAGGCGCAACAGGTTTTAATGTCAGGGGCGGTTCGGTTGACGGTAATCTGGTATTGCTAGATGAAGCTGTTGTTTACAATACTTCACACCTGTTCGGCTTTTTCTCCGTTTTTAATGCGGATGTGATTAAAGATCTGAAATTGTATAAAGGTGGAATACCGGCTCAATTCGGTGGGCGTACATCCTCTGTTCTGGATATTTATCAAAAAGAAGGGAACAATAAAGAATATCACATAGCAGGTGGAATCGGGGCGGTTTCGAGCAGGTTGCTGGCAGAAGGTCCTATTGTAAAAGATAAAGGTTCGTTTGTAATTGCCGGCCGTGCTTCTTATGCCCATTTGTTTCTGAAACTGGCTGACAATGCCAATTCTGTTTCTTTTTATGATCTGAACGCTAAGCTGAATTATAAGATTAATGACAATAACAGGGTTTTTCTTTCAGGTTATTTTGGCAAGGATAAAATGGATTTCAATAATTTTTTCAGCAACAATTATTCGAACTCATTTTTTAATCTCCGGTGGAATCATATCTTTTCCGAGAAATTTTTCTCCAATGCATCAGTCATTTATAGTAAATACGATTATGGATTGAAGATAAAATATGTTGGCATTGATTGGGTATCGGACATCCGAAATTATAATCTGAAGTACAATTTCACCCATCATCTTTCTGATAAGCTGGTTTTGAATTATGGCATCAATTCCATCTACTATCAGTTCAATCCCGGCACCATAAAACCTATCGATGCTGCATCCCCTATCAATGCCGACCAGATTGAAAAAAAATATGCCTGGGAAAATGCAGCTTATATCAGTGCCGAGCAAAAAATCACTGATCAATTATCATTAAACTACGGATTGCGATACAGCAATTTCCTACGATTGGGGGAACAAAATATAAATAATTACGCCAATAATCAGGCAGTGGTTTTCAACCCCGGCTTACAAATTTATGAGGAAGGAACACCTACAGGTATAACCCATTACAACAAAAACAAAAAGATTACCGGTTTTGGGAATTTAGAACCTCGTCTGGCAGTTTCATATGCCATCAATGACAACCAATCCGTTAAAGGGAGCTATAACCGGATGAGCCAGTATATCCACTTAATTTCCAACACGGCTTCCGTCTCTCCACTCGACATCTGGGCACCGAGCGACCAATATCTGAAACCTGAAATTCTTGACCAGGTGGCATTGGGCTATTTCAGAAATTTCAGCAATGGAAAATATTCCCTGGAAACAGAAGCATTTTACAAGACAACCAAAAACAAGGCGGATTATATTGACGGTGCCGAACTGATTGCCAACAGAGCCATAGAACAGGTATTGCTGAACGGAGAAGCAAGGGCTTACGGACTTGAGGTAATGCTGAAGAAAAATACCGGAAAACTGACAGGCTGGCTTTCTTACACCCTTTCTAAAGCAGAGCAACGCACACCGGGAAGAAATGCAGACGAACCCGGTATTAACAACGGCAAATGGTATCGTGCCAATTACGACAAAACACATAACCTTTCACTTACAGCCACTTATCAGTTGAACAAAAAATGGAGCTTTGGCGGCATTTTCACCTATCAGACAGGGAAAGCCGCAACCTATCCCATCGGCAAATATCAGTATCAGGGAATTACAATTGCAAATTACGGAGAGCGAAACGCCAGTTCGCTTCCGGCTTATCATCATTTGGATTTATCCGCAACCTACACCCCAAAACCCGACAGCAAAAAAAGATGGAAAAGTGAATGGGTGTTCAGTATTTATAATATCTACAATAGAAGCAACGCTGCATCTGTTATGTTCGAGCAAAACAGAGAAACAGGGTTGAGCGAAGCAAAGAGGATATCAATCTTCGGTATCGTTCCGGGAATAGCTTACAATTTCAGATTTTAATTTAATAATATAAAAATGAAAAATACATTTAAATACCTGATTATTTTATTCTGCTTTTCTCTTCTTTCTTGCACGAAAGTAATAGAAGTAGATTTAGAGACAGCAGAACCGAAACTGGTCATTGACGCATCGATTGACTGGGTAAAGGGTACGACAGGCAATGAGCAGAAAATCAAACTATCCACCACCACAGGATATTACAGCACGATATTTCCTACAGTTTCAGGAGCGGATATAGTAATAACAAATTCAGCAAATACCGTTTTTAGTTTTACAGAGAATCCCGGTACAGGAGAATATACCTGTTCCAATTTCCATCCGGTTATCGGGGAAACCTATACCTTAAAAGTAGTTTTAAATGGAGAGACCTATACTGCAACCGAAACCTGCATCGGTGTGCCGGATATTGAAGATAATATTGTACAAAATAACGCCGGTGGATTTGGAGGCGATGAAATAGAAATCAAATATTACTACCAGGATAATGGCAATGAAGAAAATTATTATCTCCACCGTATTGTATCCCCTGTATCAACGTTTCCTGATTATAAAGCACAGGATGACGAAAACAGCCAAGGCAACCTGATGCAGGAATATTTTTCTGACGAAGATCTGAAGGCTGGGGATATGACAAACATCAGGCTGTATGGAATTTCCAGGAGATATTATGATTATTTCAGAAAGCTGTTAACAGCATCCGGGGCTGGTGCCGGGCCGTTTCAAACAACACCGGGTTCGGTGAGAGGAAACATCATCAATCAGACTCATTCTGCAAACTTTGCTTATGGATATTTCAGATTATCAGAAGTAGATGTAAAGGATTATACCATACAGTAATTAATTGAGAAATTTTAATTGGGAAGACTGCAACAAAAAATCCTCAAAAAAATAATTAAAATACGAATATTTACAATAAATTAAATAAAATAAAAAATACGATATATCGTATTTTTATACATTCATTAGTTAAATATCAGAAATATATATTAAGATATCCGCTATCTGATGAAATAAGGAAAAATGGAGTAAATGAAGCCCAACCATCTAAGTCATATCTTGATAATAATTGATACAACAAAGACCGGTAAATGATTTCACAGGTTGTTTGATTATCGCGTATCTGACAATAGAACGATATTTTTTATGCAATTCCTGTTAAATTAATATTGAGCTCAGCATATTTAAACGTAAAAAATCGGAGTAATCAACCCCGATTTTTATAATTTATACAGTTTTTGAAATAGTCTGTAAAAAAGGATTAACGTTTCTTTATTCGTTTAGCCTCTTCCCCGATTTTTGAAAAGGATTTGTCTCTTTTGCGCTTCTCATGTTCAGAAGCAGAAAAATTCCATGATTCCTTTCGCAATTTTAGGTAGCTATCGTACACATCGGGTTCTAAAAGACCTTTGTCTACGGCATCCTTAACTGCACATCCGGGCTCAGTAGTATGGGTACAATTGTCAAATCGACAGGAACGGGCAAATCCAGAAATATCGAATATACCCTCTAATGCTTCAGGAGTGTCTACCGTTACACCGAACTCTCTTACACCAGGCGTGTCAATCAAAACGCCGGAGCCATTCATCAGGACCATTTCTCTCCGGGTTGAAGTGTGCCTGCCTTTCCCGGTGGCGTTGCTTATTTCCGAGGTGAGAAATACCGTTTGTTCACACAACGCATTAACTAACGAACTCTTCCCTACACCAGAGGACCCTACAAACACTACTGTTTCTCCCGGCCGAATAGATTCCCGTACAAGAACAATGGATTCTTTGGAATAAATGCTTGTAAAAAATACCGGCACTTTACTGATAATATGTTTTAACGAGTCTTCTATATCCTGCCGGTTAAATTTCAGGTCAGATTTAGTGAATATAAGTATCGGCTGAATATTTTCTTCCAGTACCTGAACCATAAAACGCTCGGTTCGACGGGGATTAAAGTTGGCATCAAGGCCTTGAACAATAAAAGCCTTGTCAATATGGGATGCTATTGCCTGTTTGTCTGATACGGTGTCACTCTTTCGGCGGTATAATATGCGGGTGCGAGGCAGGATATCAACGATTATTCCTTTGCCCTCGTCAAAAGGCTGAAAGATCACCCAGTCGCCTGTACATGGTAATTCAAATAATGGCTTTCCGAAGAGCAAATTGCCTGTCAGCTCGCAAGATAGCAAGCCGTTCTCAGAAACAACCTCGTAGTTAGTTTTATTTACAGTCGAAACACGACCATGAAAAAGATGACTGTATGAAGATGTTTGTTTAAGCTGAAATAAGCTTTCATTCCAGCCAAATAATGTTAGATTATTCATTATTAATAATTTAGAATGAGAAAGTTAGATTGTTAATTCATTATCATCTGAATGGCTCACCCGCATGTCTATATATTAGATAACATATTTGTTATCTAGTTGACAACGAAAAAGGCAAGACATCCAGAATCAGGCAATCATTCCTATCGCTAAACTATAATATGTAAATAGCTGTTTTTGCATGAACTGTAAAAATACAAAAACTAAAAATATAAAACTATATTTTAATGCTTCTAACATTGTTGATTATTAACCTATCAAGAAAAGCAGATATTTGAATAGAATTTTTATTACAGCTAAGTACATTTTTTAGTACACACTTTTCTAAAATAAAAATTTAAAAAAATTTAATTTTGGAATATTAAAATATTGTTGTAAAAATCAATCCAATAGGAGATATATCGCAAGTATACTTCCTTTATATATCATCAAATAACTCAATTAGATTAAGCAATGCTTTAGCAGCTTATAAGCTAACTTGCCTCCATCTTATCGACTAATCCATTAAAAATGAAAAAAAAAATTGTTACATTACTTTTCTTCGCAATTTCGACATTCTCTTTTTGTCAGATTGGAATTAATACTACAACTCCAGACCAATCAGCAATGCTGGATATAGTATCAGATAACAAGGGTTTATTGGTACCGAGAATAGCGCTCACTTCAAGAACTGATGCAACCACTATCCTTTCTCCTGCCACCGGCCTTATTTTATATAATACCGCAACAACAGGAACGGATGGCGACCAAATTACCCCCGGCGTTGTTACAAATGCGGGAAC
>NZ_AKJY01000034.1 GCF_000282115.1 Chryseobacterium populi | reverse complement strand
CGGGGTGAGCAAAGCTCACCCCGCCGAAACGAAATATTTTAAAACTAAAAAAATTATTTTTTCTCAGTTTCGATTTCTTTTTTCTCAACGGGCTTTTCAGCTGTTTTTGCTTTATCTCCGAAACGGGCTTCTGTAAATTCTCTTGAAACAGCAGCTTTCTCGAATTTTAATTTTCCAGATAATGTTTCAATAATGAAACCATCATCCTGAACCTGAGCAATTCTTCCGTGTAAACCTGAAGTAAGCACAACTCTGGTTCCTACTTTAAGAGTTTCCTGAAAGTTTTTTTCCTGTTTCTGTTTTCTCATTTGAGGCCTTATCATTAAGAAATAAAACCCTACAAACATCACACCCATCATGATCAGCATCATTGATGATGAGCCTTGAGGCTGTGCCTGTAAAAAGATTGTTAACATATTCGTTTTTATTATGGTTGAATATTCGCAGTGAATGTTAATTTAATCGGAGCTTTATCTACGTTAGCATATACATCTGCAAATTTATTTACATTTCCGTCAAAATTTGTAGAATCGAAATGCAACGTGATTTTTCCTTTTTTACCTGGTAAAATAGGCTCTTTAGTGAATTCAGGAACTGTACATCCACATCCTGGTTTCACTTCTGAAATTACAAGCGGGTTGGTACCTGTGTTGGTAATTTCGTAAATATGCTCTACTTTATCTCCTTTTTTAATGTTTCCAAAATTAAAGTTACTTTCTGATAAAGCAATTGATGTTGATGGCTGGTTGGAAGCAGGTGCCGCAGCAGGTGTTTCAGCGGAAACCGGAGCTACAGCAGAATCAGCTGGAGTTGTTACAGCAGCAGAATCTGTAGTTGAAGTTTCAGCTCCCTGAACTTCTTTGTTTTCTTTTTTACAAGAAACTAAACCGAAGCCTATAATAGACAAAGCGATAATTGATAACGTCTTTTTCATGTTAAATTCTATTTTGATCTTTACAATATTTATCTAAAATTCCATTAATGAAGATATTGGATCTGTCTGTAGCAAATACTTTAGCGATTTCTATATATTCATTAATTATTACTCTTGAAGGGGTGAAAGGGAAATTATCAAGTTCTGATAATGCTGTTGCCAAAATAACCTTATCCATTAAAGAAACTCTTTCCAAATCCCAGTTTTCCAGTCTTTCAGCTAATTTCTTTTCATTATTCTCCCAGTTGTTCAGTGTGTCTCTTAAAAGCTTAGCCGCAAAAGTTTTATCCTCTTCATCTTTAATCATTTTGATCAGCGTTCTGCTTTCTTCATTTTCTTTAAGAAAACCAATCGTTTTCTGAACCATAGAATTGGCAATATGAATATCATCATACCAGGTCAGTTCTTTGTCACCAAGATATTCATGAAAATCTTCATTTTCAGCAATATATCTCAAAAACAGTTTTCCGATGAACTTCTGATCTTCTTCGAAAGAATATCCATCTTCTTTCATAAAATCCTGGTATCGTTTTCCTGCAGTAATTCTTTGGAAGGTTTTTACCAGCAGGTCATCATGCAAATCCCATTTCAGCTGCTTATGCTGGCCGGTAAAAAATAATCTTTCAGGGTTTTCTTCAAGCTTGATCAAAACCTGATTGCTGATAAATTTTTGATTAGGATTTATATCTGCATCAGTTTTAATATATTTATTCTTTCCGATCTCGATCTGATTTTCGGCAAGCTCTTTAAGAGCAACCAGAAAATTGAGCTCATAGATGTAGAGATAATAGATTTTTTCTATTCCAGAGAACATGTTTTTCTCTAAAACATCAAACTTTAAAGGATTTTGGTAGTATGAATACACACTTTCTACTACTTTTTCACGGATTTGTCGTCTTCCTAACATTCAAAGAGCTTTTTTATGGCTGCAAAGATACAAAATTTAAAATTTATGCAATTCGTAGTATGCGGGTATTTTTGTAATTTTGTAAAACTTTATGAAAGCTTTAAAAACGTTAAACCCTTATTTCTGGAAGCACAAAATATTGTTGTTTTGGGGATTGTTATTCATCATAGCCAGTAATTTTTTCAATACTTATAAGGTTCAATTTGTAGGAAAATCAGTAGATGAGCTTACTAAAGGAGGGCATATAGGATTTAACAGGCAGGTATTAATTTACGTTGCCATTATTGTAGGCTGTTCATTATTAACCGGATTCTTCACCTTTATGATGAGACAAACGATCATTGTAGCATCCAGAAGAATTGAATATGAGCTGAAAAATAAAATTTACAGACATTATCAGGAATTGTCACTTACAGATTATAAGCAAACTACCATCGGAGACTTAATGAACAGACTAAGCGAAGATATTGTAGCGGTAAGAATGTATCTGGGACCCGGGGTAATGTATGTTGTTAACCTGATTGTACTCCTTCTTATCACCAGTATTTATATGATAAAAACGGACGTTTCCATGACTTTATGGACATTGCTCCCGCTTCCTATTCTATCTTATCTTATTTTTAAGGTGAGTTCCATCATCAATAAAAAGTCTAAAATTATGCAGAAAAGCCAGTCCGGGATTTCGACTTTTGTGCAGGACAGCTTTTCAGGAATCAGGGTTGTGAAGTTTTTTGCCAGAGAAAACTATATTAAAAAAAACTACGGCATTAAAGTTACTGACTATCAAGATAAAGCCCTTGATTTAGCAAAAACAGAAGCATATTTTTTTACTATTATTTTATTCGTAATCGGATTATTAAATGTTGCCATCATTGTTATTGGTGGTCAAAAATATATTGCCGGTGAGCTGAGTATTGGTAAAATTGCTGATTTTTTCATGTATATCAATACTTTAATCTTTCCGTTTTCAATGGTAGGATGGGTAACTTCAGTAAACCAAAGAGCTGAAGCATCGATGCAGAGGATTAATGAATTCCTGGATAAAAAATCAGAGATCGTTAATAAAAATTTCGAAAACTATCCTATTAAAGGAGATATTGAGTTCAGAAATGTTTCTTATATCTATCCTAACACCGGAATTAAGGCGTTGGAAAATTTAAGCTTTAAAATCAACGCTGGAGAATCTCTGGCGATCATGGGAAAAACCGGAAGCGGAAAGTCTACCCTTGCATTACTTCTTTGCCGCCTGATAGACCCTACGGAGGGAGAAATCCTTATCGACGGAAAAAATCTCAAAGAACATAATCTCGATAATTACAGAAATTTCATCGGATATATTCCCCAGGAAAGCTATTTATTCTCCGATTCTATTGAAAACAATATCGGTTTTGCCATTGACAACCCATCTCATGAAAAAGTGGTTGAATATGCAAAAATTGCCGATGTTGATAAAAACATTATTGAGTTTAAAGATCAGTACAAAACCATGGTTGGGGAACGCGGAGTGATGCTTTCGGGAGGTCAGAAGCAAAGAATTTGTATCGCAAGAGCCTTAATTAAAGACCCGAATATCATCATTTTTGATGATTCTCTTTCAGCTTTAGATACCGAAACGGAGCAAAATATCCTCGAAAATATTGAAAATAAAATCAGGAACACTACCTCCATAATCATCACACACAGAGAGTCTAGCGCACAAAAAGCAGATAAAATTATTAATCTTACTGAAATTACCAATTCAATAACCGCATAGCCGTTTCATTCAAAATTGTTAAATAAATCATAAAAAAAATTTTGTGATTAAAAGAAATCTTTTATATTTGTTCTTAACAAGATTAAAAAATATCTAACAATGAGTGAATACAAGGAACGCCATGAAAATGAAATTTTCACGAAGGTGTTAAAAGCAGGAAGAAGAACTTATTTCTTTGATGTGCGTGAGACGAAAGCAGGGGATTATTATCTTACAATTACTGAAAGTAAAAAGAATTTCGGAGACAACGGAGAGGCAACATTTGAAAAGCATAAAATTTACCTTTATAAGGAAGATTTTAAAAATTTCCAGGAAATGTTTAATGAGTCTACAGATTTTATCATTAATGAAAAAGGTGAGGATGTAATTTCAGAAAAACATGACAAAGACTTCAAAAGCAGATCTTTTACAATAGATTCAGACGACGAAGTATAAAAAAAGAATATCTAAAAACACAAGCATCTTCCCGGATGCTTTTTTTATGTCTTAAACTATAAAAATTCACTTATTATAAAAAAGGTACACTTTCAACAGTGTACCTTTTTATTCCACAATTATGGAAGGAAACTGTACTGTAGAAAATTGACTAGTATTTAATAACCTTTTTAGATATACTCCCCTTTTCGGTAATTATTTTGACCGAATAAGTTCCTATCTGATAATTCGATATATCAAGTTGAACATCTGTTTTATTAACTTTTTCAGCTTTTAAAATTCTTCCTGCCATATCATAAAGTTCAATAGATTTTATAGTTGATTTTGAATTTGTAATACTGATGATTGAATTAGCGGGATTTGGGAAAACTTCAAAATCATTGTTCTCAAAATCTGATGTTGATAATCCAAGTAACGAAACAGGAGTTAGAGAAACATTGTCCAGATAGTAATATACATCAGGACCATTACTATTTTGAAATTGTACATTATTTAACCCACCAATATGGAGGTATTTCAAATTAGGGTTACTGCCGGTTGTAAATGTAAAAGTAATTGTTTCCCATTCAGTTGCCGATGCAGATCCTGAAAAAGTCGGATTTGTCAAAAAAACTTTATCAGAAGTTATATTTGAAATTGGAATAATTCCTCCTGTCGTTAACTCTAAGTTGATATCAGTAATAAATATTTGAAATTTTATGCCATTTGATAAATGATTATCAGCCATTGATACATCAAAAGATAATTGATATTTAGTGTTTGGCTGCAAAGAGCTCGTTAACTCTGTTTTTAAAGATTCACTATAAACATTTTGTAATAGCGCAGGTCTGTTTGGAGATATAAACATTCCGGCATAAGCATGATTTCCATTGATCTTATCCGCCTGAGTGCCAAAAATATTTGAAGGAATACTTACATGTGGATATGTTGAATCTGAATTAAAATAATCAGGAGACGGAAAATAACTTGTACATTGCCAGCCACATGATTTATACATTTGGCTTGTATAGGAAGGAGCATAATTATGCTCTTCAAAATCACCATTTCTAACCAAATTCGGTTGAGCAACACTTGTACAATTATTAAAAACATTTACATAAATATAGGTAATGTTTCCACGTTGTCCGGTACTGATGTCAAACGGAACGTAACGCAATAAGTGTACACCCGGAACATAAGATTTGAATACAAATGAAGTGGGAGTAATTCCTGATATAATTGCATCCGGATCATATAAATCCTGAACAAATTCAAAGCCCAAACTGGGTGATGAACTGCTTGTATAATCATTGTTCAATATTCCATCGACATTGATATTTGCACCTGCATTACCTTGATAAGCATAAACTCCATTTAAAAATCCGTCATTAACTCCACCGATTGATATTCCTGCGCAACTTGCGACACCATAATTTTTGTAGGTAAAGTTGCCCGTGCTCCCAAAAGTTCCTTGAAGACTATAACCAATGTCACATAATACCTGTCTTTCTTCATTTGTTAAAGTTCTTTTGGCAAAAAGGCCGGAGGCACGGTCGCTCATCATAAAATACTGATCATTAGAATTTCCGTTGTAGCAAGCGTCTTCAAAGTGACTTAAACTTCCTCCATTTTCAAAACAGGGAGGAGTGTAAACAGATACTGTAAGATTCCCAACATATTTTATAGAGTTTGAACAATTAAAAGAACCACTATTCCCATTAAATTCCGGTGGAAATACGTTACAGCCCGGAAATAAAACAGGGCCCGAAATAACTGGATTATAATTAAAGCCATACATTTGACCACCAGTTGCAGGTGAGTTTGTAATTAATTCTAAACCTGAACTTGTTTTTAAATTTTTATCATATCTTGTGAAATAATTTCCCGGATTATTATAGAAAGAACTGTTTCCGTTATACCTCATTAAACTATTAAACCCTAAGGCATGTGTAACTTCATGAATTATTGTTGAATAAAAATCAAGATAATTAGAAGGGTATGAAGTGGCAGCATTATATTTGTTATAGTCTAAATTCCAGTTCACTGTTCCTGCAAAATTGAAACATGCCCAACCGTGATAGAAATTACCGGTATTATTTGTGTTAATAATGGGAAAAACAGTATTAGAATACGAATCAACTCCGGTATGTATCGTCTTCCAGATTTCATTATCTAAAATTCCACCAAAGTCCATACCTTGATTGCTAATTCCTGCTGAAAATGTTGGAAAACTATAAAAGGCACTTGCAGAGCTACCTGTATTTGAGGATAAACCTAAAGCCGATGGGTTCCGTATCCAAAACTTTACCTTAGTATTGTTTCCTGTGTTTTTTAAGGGAGTATTGATAAAATCAGAAATATCCAGAAATGCCTGAAGTATTATAGCTCTCCTCTGATCATGAACCGCATTTCCGACAACTTCCATTCCACTTCCATTTTCAAAATAAAGCTCAAAAATACCTGATGAGAAAGACTGTATATTTAATACTTTTTTTCCGCTTTTCGTAGAATGGGGGCTTATCGCTTCAATTTCAGATAATTTAAATACCCGGCCTTGATTGTCAAAAACCTGGTCAAATATTCCATTTGGAGTATAGTGAATTTCAGAAGCTTCTTTTTTCTGTGCAAAACCGAAGCAACTTATAAATAGTACTATATAAACAAACTTATTTATTTTGTAAAAATGAGAATAAAATGGTTTTTCTTTAAGAAGATAGTTTTTCATGGGGCTTCGTTTTTACAAATCTAGAAAATAATATCAAATGCAGAATGATATTTGACAACGAAAAAACAACCTGCAGTCAATTTTTCACATTACTGAACCCGCCTCTATAAAACACTGAAAATCAACATAAAAATATATTTATTTTTAATAATTATAAAGTCTTCAGGAGCAAAAAGAAAAAATATAGTTCACCGCCAAAATAGGAGGACTAAATAAAAAATTAGATGGTTTTTAAAGAGGATTATTTAAATAACCTGTAATTGAATTTTAAATAGTTGAAATCGGAAAAATAAGATTAGTAAAAAAGAAATCCCGCTAAAACCTTAGCGGGACTTAAATTTAGGGTGAATGATGGGTCTCGAACCCACGACCTTCGGAACCACAATCCGACGCTCTAACCAACTGAGCTACAATCACCGTTTTGTGGTTGCAAATATAGGAAAGAATTTTTAATTACAAAACAATTCCGTCAAAATTTTTCAACGCAATTAGCTTCTCTGTTGTAAAGCCCTCAGCGTAAGCAACTCCCGATAAACGCCCTAAATCCTGAGCACGGTAAGTAAGGCTCTCGAAGAAATCTTTCGTTGCAATTGGAGTCACCGGTTCGTTCGAATTCGGATCATAAAACTGGGTTTTGAATGCCATACATGCTTCTAATTTCTTATCAAGATGCTCAGAAATATCTATAACAAATTCCGGCTGGATATTTTTCCATTGTATATAATGGAAAATATGTTTCGGTCTCCATACTTCCTGGTTTTCCCCGTCTTCCACAGTTTCAATTTTTCTCAGTCCGGCTAAAAAGCACGCATCAGATACTAATTTCGCTCCTTTTGCGTGGTCCGGATGTCTATCATCAATTGCATTGGCCAAAACGATTTCCGGGCGGTATTTGCGAATCATTTTTACAATCTTCATCTGGTATTCCTCAGAATTGACAAGGAATCCATCCTTCATTCCCAAATTCTCTCTTGCAGAAACTCCTAAAATCTTTGCAGAATCGGTAGCTTCCTCTTTTCTTGTTTCATCCGTACCTCTGGTACCCATTTCACCTTTAGTAAGATCTACAATAACACATGTTTTACCTTCCGAAACCAATTTGGCAATAGTACCGCCGCATCCCAACTCTACATCATCAGGATGTGCTCCAAAAGCAAGTATATCTGTTTTCATATTTTCAAAGATAAGGCTTAAAATAAAAACTTCCCAAACATTACGGATGGGAAGTTTAAATATCTTTAATTTAAATTTTAAATTATTTGTTGATCTCTGCATTCAATTTTACAGCATCCTGATAAGTCGGATCTAACTGTAAAGATTTTGCCACATAGTCTTTAGCTTTAGCAATATCAGAGTCTTTATTCATATAAGCAACCGCAAAGTAAGCATAAGCTAAAGTTTGCTTGTTAGCCTCCATATCAGCCGGTTTTACCGTACTGATGAATTTCTCATAAGATAATTTTGCAGCATC
Source organism: Chryseobacterium populi (assembly GCF_000282115.1). Lineage (GTDB taxonomy): Bacteria > Bacteroidota > Bacteroidia > Flavobacteriales > Weeksellaceae > Chryseobacterium > Chryseobacterium populi. Next base: position 111,669 of record NZ_AKJY01000034.1, on the reverse strand, counting down.
GTTATTCCCTGCCTGTTGGTAAGAATACCCCTGGCTGTAATAAGCAGGAGCCCAATCAGGAAGTAATGCGATCATCTTTTGCCATGTAAGGATAGCACCATTCCAGTTTTTAGCATCCTGATAAGCTGTAGCCAGTTTGAATAATGCATCAGAATCCTGAGCATTAGCTGCTACCTGCTTTTTCAATGCCTCGATCGTTGGGTTTGTAGGCCCTGAATCTGCATCTGCCTGAGAAGCTCCACCACCGGAAATTTTTGCCAGTTCCATATCCCACTTCATTGTTTCGTCTTTTGCAGCTTTAGCGATTGCCACTTTTTGTTGTGCTTCAGTCGTCAATGCAGATTTTTTAGCTGCATCAGTTTCCGTTTTAGCTAAACCAGCGGCGATCAAACCTTGTAAGCCCTGATCTGCAGGCTGTACTCTGGATTTATCAGCCTGAGAAACAAAAGTATCCATACTTTGTTTTGCTTCAGCATATTTACCATCTGCATATAACTGATAAGCTCTTAATTTAAATTTAATGGGATCATCAATTTTATCAAAGATCTTATCCAAAATTGCTTTTGAGTTCGCATAATCGTCATTAGTGAAATACAATTTTGAAATTTCCAACTGAGTATACGGATCTTCATCAGCATATTTTGTATAGTTAATCAAATCCTGAGTAGCTTTGGCATTTTCCTGATATTTGATATCGTAAGCAGCTAATGCTTTATAAGCCGGAGCATAAGTTGCATCTACTGAAACCGCTTTATCCATACTTTCTTTAGCCTGCTTCCATTGCTGTGCAGCCATCCACAAAGTACCGATTCTTGTATATACAGATGCTTTGTTTTTAGCTAAAGGCAATGCTTTATCGTAAGCAGACATCGCATCTCCAGGCATTCTCTTTAATCTGTAAGCATCACCCAATGTATAATAGTAATGTGCCGGAACTTCTTTTTTCTGAGCTCTTTCAATTGCTTTATTAAGGAATTGAATTGCAAGGTCAGGTGAGTTGTTTTTTTCAAATAATGTCAAGGCTTCTGCCGCTCTGAACAATACTTCAGCATCTTTTTCCCTGGAATCCGTTACAATCTTCTGAATTTCAGCCACTGCAGATTTATCACCTTTTCCAAGTTTTACTGTTGCAAGACCTAATTTATTAAGGTAACTTTTGCTGTCGGCAGCAAGACCTTTATTAAAGTTTTCTGTTGCTGTTGCAAAATCAGGTTCTCCTTGTCTTAAAAAAGTATTTCCCAGATAAAAATAGTTTTCAGCTGTAGGTGCTTTCGCAATCATATCAGTGAAATTGTTTTTAGCTTGAGCAAATTTATCACTATCAATACTGTTGATACCATCCTGTAGTGTCTGCGCAAACGCAAAATTGGTAAAAAATACCACTGCTGCTCCAAAGGCAATCTTCTTTACATTCATATTCATTATATCTTTCATTTTATATTTTTCTAAATCAGTTTTATATTCTACACAATTTTTGGACCAAAATAGTGTAATTATTTGGGCTAAAACGTTAATTTAATATTTTTTAACGCATTTGTACTTCTCTTTTATATATGTTATAGGGTTGCAGACCTTCTTTCTGTACGATCATCTGCCCCAATTGGGTACATGAATATCTTATAAAACCATTGGCAATATTAAAATTACCTTCATTAGTCAAAAAGTACAAAACCCTGGTAAAAGGGTATTTCATTTCACGCAAACCATCAAAATCAGCGGAGTATAATTTCCCTTTTGATCCAACAGATAATATTTTTACTTTATCTCTTAATTGTTCAGAAGCTTTATCATATGGACGACTAAAGGTATTAAGGCCGATAACTCCTATTTTATCGGGATATTTATCAAGTTCTTCAATAATATTCTTACTTCCCGGAATGACTGAAAATTTTAAATCTTTGGGCTGTTTTTTCAATTTCTGAGCCACAAAGTTTAGATTACTGGAATTGGCACCGTCAAAAATAAATTCTTTATTATCGGAAGCTAATCCGTTTTGAATCTCCTCCATTGAAATGCTGGTTTTTGAAGAATTCTTAGGAACGATAAATACCACCGCATCAGCAGCAAATTTAGCAGGTAAAATTTTCAGATCTACCTGTTCTTCATAGGTTTTGATTTCTTCAGGACTTAATTCTCTCGACATTACAGCGATTCTGGCTTTGTCATTTAACAGATCCAGAAATCCTAAATCTTCTTTTTTTGTAACCACTTTAATATGGGTTTCAGGATAATTGATCATATATCCGTCAGCAAGTGCTTCTGTAACACTTTTAAAAGATTCGTCAGTAAGAATTGTAAGGTCTCCTTTATGATAAGACGGAGATTTGTCTTCTTTTTTACAGCTTATCACCGTAATAATACTAAAAGCAACTAATGCGATTGCTTTAAATCTATTCTTCATTTCCGGAATTTTTAATTTTTGATACTGCTCTGTAAATTCTGAATATACCATAAAGAATAAGAACCGCTCCCAAAGTATATGCGATAGCAGGCTCCAGAAGTGTAAAAAAGAATTTGTAAACGATAACTACTATTCCTAAAGCGATATAGAATAGTCCCGTAATAAGAGATAACCAATTGAACATCATATAACAAAAATACCAAAAAAAATAAAAAGAGAAGCATATGCTTCTCTTTTTTAATCATTATTTAAAGATAAATTACCCTTCAAAATTCATTGTCAATGGTAATCTGAATCGATAACGTACAGATTGTCCATTAATTTTTGCAGGAGTCCATTTATTTCTAATAGACTTAATTGTTCTTACTGCCTCAGCGTTGAAGTCAGAGTTTGAACCATTTGCCTTCACGTCTGTAATAGTACCGTCTCTCTCTACTACGAAAGTAACTTCAGCTTTTACAGCACCTTCATCTCCGTTCATTGCAGAACCGTCAAAGTTGCTAGACACTTTATTTCTGAAGGCATTAATACCTCCGGGGAATTCAGCTGTCTGCTCTACTTCTGTATAAACCTGGTTTTCGTTAACCTGTGGCTTAACTTCAGCAGTTGAAGTTCTTGTACCAGTTGATGGCGGTGGTGGCGGTGGTGTATAAGCTGGAGCTTTTACACCTTCCTGGTTTTGTAAACCTGTCGTCGTTTCTAACTGCTTAGAAATTGGCGGCGGAGGCGTTTCAATTTTCGGAGCTTTTACAGGCTCCGGAACCACGTTCTGAATAATTTCAATTTTCTCTTCCTCTTTTGGCGGTGGTGGTGGAGGTGGTTCTTCTTCTTTTGGCTGCTCAATAATTTTATCTTCCTGAAGAATTTCTACCAGATCAGCCTTCACTTCTTGTTTAGGTGGTGCAGTAAGTCTTTTGATAGTAAGATAAATGAAAGGAGACAAAGCCGCAATCAGGAATAATGCTGTTCCAACAATAAAAGATTTTGTCAGAAGTCTCGGATACTGATGTCTAAGATCATAAGCACCATATTCCTTATTTCTATTTTCAAATACGATCTCATCTAAAGTAAGATTTTGACCGTACACATTTTCATCTGCCATAATAATGCAATTTTATGATTAATTACTTTGTAGCTGCAGGAGCTGCACCATTGTTACCAACTTTCTTATCATAAATAGCTTTTTCCCAAGGCTTAAGATCAGTAACCCCGTACTGTTCACTTTTGGTAATAGCCATTTCATCAAGAATATCTACAAAGTTCTTATATACAGCATCGTCAGTCGGTTTGATAATTACCGTAAATTTGGTTTTATCTGCCGCGTTTGCTTTTGCCTGCTCAATTACTTTTCTGATTCCTTCTCTATCGAAAGAAGTTTCATTAAGATTCTGGTCAGTTAAAGATGTGTTATCTTGTTGATGCCAGAATATCTTATTGTCTTTTCCTAATAATAAAGAAATAGAGTTAGAAAGTTTAATCTCGGTTGGAGGTGGTTTTTTCGTATCATCTTTCGGTTTAGCCGGAAGACCCAAATCCATAACGTTCGGTTTACTAAATGTGGTTGTGAACATAAAGAAGGTAATCAATAGAAAACCCAAGTCCACCATCGGAGTCATATCGACTCTGGTACTCTGTTTCTTGGAACGTACCTTGCCGCCTTTGGCGCCTTTTTCCTGTACTTGTACTTCTGCCATTTCTAAATGATATTATTCATTAGGTTTACCTTCTTGTGATGTAATCAACCAAAATTTAAGAAAATCAATATCTCTTAAACCCTCAAACAGGTTTTTAACTTTAGGATACTCAGTGGTAACGTCTCCTTTGATTGCTAATTTGTAATCAGGATTTACGCTTAAACTCTGTTGTACCCAGTCAACTAACTGCTTGTTTGTACTATCCATAGGAATCCCAGTAGGACTCTTGAAACTTTTCTGCTCCTCATCTGACAAATCAAGATAGCTTTTCAATTGGCTCATAGGAACTCCAATCGCTTGTACTTTCTGGAATGCAGCTTTTTCGTTGTTGTCAAAAGTAATATTATATTTCTGACCCATTTTTTCTAAAAGCTGTAATCTCTCTGATGCATTTTCTACCGGCTGGAAATAGAATTTCCCGTCCGGAGTAGCGTTGATAGTCATCAAACTTGCATCAGGAAGTAACTTCTCTGATATTGAAGATGGCGGTTTGATCTGCTCCACGTCAGGTTTTTTAAACTGAGTGGTCAAGATAAAGAACGTAAGTAGTAGGAATGCAACGTCACACATTGCCGTCATATCCGTAATTACTCCGTGTCTTTTTGGTTTGACTCTCGCCATTGTTTTGAATTATTTTTAATTAAACTTCTTTTATTGCTTATGCAAATACCTTGCTAAAGATTCTTAGTTGAATTCAGCGAAAGATTGCTGGATACTCATAGCGATTTCATCGATCTTATAAGTTAATCCATCAATTTTAGATGTAAAGAAGTTATAAAGGATAATAGCGATAGCTGAAGTACCAATACCTAAAGCCGTGTTGATCAATGCTTCAGAGATACCTGTAGAAAGTGCAGCAGCATCCGGAGTACCACCACCTGAACCTAATGCGAAGAATGCTTTGATCATCCCGATTACAGTTCCTAAAAGTGCTACTAACGTTGCAACGGTACCTAATGTAGAAAGAATCATCATGTTTTTCTCTAACATTGGCATTTCAAGAGTAGTAGCTTCTTCGATAGCTTTGTTAAGAGCTACCATTTTTTGCTCTTTATTTAAAGTAGTATCGTGAGATAGAGCTTTGTAAGTAGTAAGACCTTCTTTTACTACGTTACCTACAGAACCTTGCTGTCTGTCACACTCTTCTAAAGCTTCATCAATTTTGTTTTGATTTAATAAGCTTCTTACCTGAACTACGAAGTTGTCTAAGTTTCCTTTACCAGCAGCTTTGCCAAGTACGAAATATCTTTCAAAAGAGAAAACGATTACAGTGATCATGAAAGTAATCAAGATGGGTACGATAACCCCTCCTTTGTAGATAATTCCTAAAAACGACTCTGGGTGAATGTCTTTTCCTTCAACACTAGAGAAAGCTACAGACCCACTACCAAGTTTATCTGCATCTTTAAAGTTTCCTGGGTTACCAAGAACGAATAAATAAATACAAACTCCTATAACGAATAAAATAGGAATAATTACAGCCGGGTTTAAACCTCCTGCTTTTCTAGCAACTACTTGCTCATCATTTTTTGAAACATTCATTTCCATATTTAACTAAATTATATTGTTTTAAAATTTTACAGGTTGTAAATTAAAGGCAAAATTAATTAAAATACAAGAGTCTTAAATAAACATTTTGGTTTTTTTTGATAAAGAAATTTTAATACGATTTCGATATTACAATTATTTTTAAAAATTTTATTTATTTTCTCCAATTTTAACATTTACGTTAAAAATTTAAAAATTTTAACCCTCCATTTTTTTTAAATTACCAATGTTAATTTTTTTTTAAATTACAATATTCACAATTCTGTGATGCACTACAATGATTTTTTTGGGTGTTTTACCCTCTAAAACCTGTAACACTTTTTGATCCTGAATCACCAAATCTTCTACTTCCTTGGCAGAAAACTGTGCAGATAGGGATAATTTAAACTTCATTTTACCATTTACACTTACCGGATATTCAATTTCATCTTCTACCAGGTAATCCTCGTTCAATACAGGGAATTTTTCAAATTCTATTGAACTGTTGTGCCCCAGCAGGCTCCAAAGCTCTTCACAGATGTGAGGGGCATATGGGGAGATAATAACGGCAAGAGGTTCTAAAATATTGCGTTTGTTACATTTTATTTTCTGAAGCTCATTAACTGCAATCATAAATGAAGATACAGAGGTATTGAAAGAGAAGTTTTCAATATCAAACACCACCTTCTTTATTAAGGTATGCAAAACTTTGTATTCTGCTTTTGTAGGCTCATCATCAGAAACTTCAAAAACATCACCGTTGAAATACAGATTCCAGAATTTTTTAAGGAAACCATATACTCCGCTTAATCCCTGGGTGTTCCATGGCTTGGATTGTTCTAACGGGCCTAAGAACATTTCATACAATCTTAAACCGTCTGCACCATATTCTTCACAGATGTCATCAGGGTTTACAACATTATATTTAGACTTCGACATTTTTTCCACTTCACGTTCTGTGATGTATTTTCCGTCTTCTAAAATAAATTCGGCATCAGCATAATCCGGTCTCCATTGTATGAAGGCTTCAGTATCCAATTCGTCAGATGCTCCTTTTAATAAGGATACATCAACATGAATTTTCTGGGTCTTGTAATCATTTGCTAAATTTTTAGAAACATATTGATTGGTTCCGTCAATCCTGTATACAAATGCACTCATTCCCAAAATCATCCCCTGGTTGATCAGCTTCTGGAAAGGTTCATCATGATTAATAAATCCACGGTCTTTCAGGAACATGTTCCAGAAACGGGAATATAATAAGTGGCCGGTTGCATGCTCACTTCCTCCGATATACAAATCTACCTGCCCCCAATAATCAGTCAACTCTTTTTTAGCAAAAACCTCCTCATCATTTGGATCCATATATCTTAAGAAATACCATGAGCTTCCTGCCCAACCCGGCATTGTAGATAATTCTAAAGGAAATATTGTTTTATCATCAATTAAATCTGTAGAAACAACTTTCTGATTCGCTTCATCCCAGGCAAAAACTTTTGCATTTCCTAATGGCGGATCACCGTCTTCAGTAGGCAAATATTTTTCAACTTCCGGAAGCTCCAGAGGCAAAGCAGAATCCGGTAAGGTGTAAGGCATCCCATCCTTATAATATATAGGAACAGGCTCACCCCAGTAACGCTGTCTTGAAAAGATCGCATCACGCTGTCTGTAGTTTGTTGTTCCGTGGCCGATTCCTTTTTTCTCGATTGCAGTAATGATTAATGCTTTTGCTTCATCATAATTTAAACCGTTTAAGAAATCAGAATTGACACAAACGCTGGTTTTGGAATCAAAGGATTTCTCCTGAACGTCTTCATCGGTTTCAACAACTTTTTTAATTTCTAAATTGAATTTTTTTGCAAATCTGTGGTCACGCTCATCATGCGCAGGAACAGCCATTACAGCTCCCGTTCCGTATCCCATCAGTACATAATCTGAAATATAGATTGGCATTTTTTCATTGCTGAAAGGATTGATTGCATAACTTCCCGTAAAAGCACCACTCACGTTTTTCACGTCAGCCATTCTGTCTCTTTCCGTTTTCTTGGAAGTTTCTTCAATATAATGGTCTACTTCTGCTTTTTGAACGGCAGTAGTAATTGTTTCCACTAAAGGGTTTTCAGGAGCCAATACCATAAATGTCGCTCCAAAAATAGTATCAGGTCTTGTTGTAAATACTTCTACAAAATTGTCAGTTCCTTCTTTCGCCTTTAAACCATCAATTATAAACTTAACCTGTGCTCCCTGGGATTTTCCGATCCAGTATTCCTGGGAATCTTTTAAAGGCTGCGGCCAGTCTAATGTAGCAAGCCCCTGTAATAATCTTTCAGAATAGGCGGAAATTCTCATGCTCCACTGCATCATTTTCTTTTGGAAAACCGGAAAACCGCCTCTTTCGGATTTACCGTCTTTCACCTCATCATTGGCCAATACGGTTCCTAAGGCAGGACACCAGTTGACTGTTGTTTCCGCTCTGTAGGATAATCTGTAATTTAATAAGATATCTTCTTTATCAATATCAGACGCATTGTTCCATTCTTCTGCTGTAAATCTTAATTCGTCATTCTGATTGGCATTTAAATCTTCCGTTCCTTTTTCTTTAAAATGCTGAATTAAAGTTTCGATAGATTCTGCCTTGTCGGTATTTTTATTATACCATGAGTGGAACAATTGAATAAAGATCCATTGGGTCCATTTATAATAGGAAGCGTCAGAAGTCCTTACTTCCCGGCTCCAGTCAAATGAAAAACCTATTTTTCTTAACTGCTCTTCATATCGGTTAATATTCTGTTCCGTAGTGATCGCTGGATGTTGCCCTGTCTGGATTGCATACTGCTCAGCAGGAAGTCCAAAGCTGTCATATCCTACCGGGTGAAGCACATTAAATCCCTGATGCCTTTTATATCTCGCATAGATATCAGATGCAATATATCCCAGCGGGTGCCCCACATGGAGTCCTGCCCCGGATGGGTACGGAAACATATCGAGAACATAAAATTTAGGTTTATCTGGTGCATCGGAAGTTTTGTACGTTTGATTTTCTTCCCAGTATTTCTGCCACTTTTTTTCTATCTGCTGATGATCGTAAAACACTTTATTATTGATATTAGATGTTAGATTCCTGATATTGGATTTTTAAATTTCCAAATCAAGATTCACAAAAATAATGATTTTAAAAGAAATGGAAATTTAATTTTGAATTAATTCTCCTGAGGGTTTAAATAAAAAAATCCCATCCGGAGATGAGATCTGATATGGTATAGTATCTGTTGCTTATTATTGTGGAATTCTCTTGAGAGTATAAGTTACAGAATGATATTCGTTAGGATCTGTAGTATCTTCGATGGTAAGATTCAATGTAGTGTCATTGAGCGTTGTTACTTTTCCTTTATCCGGAGTTGCAATTCCCTGGTATTTGATCTCCACTCTTTTGTCACTCTTATTATAGGTATAAGTGAAAGGACGCTCAAAAACCGTATCACACTGTCCGGGATTCGGGCTTTCTTCCACATTATTTCTTTTTCCTGAAGATCCTTCATCAAATCTCCATCTGGATTGTTTCTGACAGTCGTTATATGTAATCTCATCCGAAACACCACTTCCGCTAACCGGAACTGTAGTGACCACCTCCTTTATAGGCTGCCATAATCCTACAATCGGGAATTCCTGTGTATCGTTATCATCATCATTACATCCTGTAGCTACAAATAATGATAAACCTGCAAATAGTAATGCTAATTTCTTCATATATCAAATTTTTCAAGGCCTAAAATTATGATTTTTTTTAAAAACTTTGCTATTTTTTTTAGTTTTTGAAAATATAATTTTCTTTTTCTTAAAATTCCTGCAATAATATACCCCATTCTAAAATCCTATATTTGTAAAAAAATAGGTATGCCGGAGGTTTCCATTATTACTCCCTGTTATAATTCTTCAAAGTTTCTGGAAGAAACCATCGCTTCTGTAATGAATCAAACCTTTACAGACTGGGAATGGCTGATTACGGATGATCAGTCTACCGATCATTCCGTAGAAATTATTCAAAGGATCAATGATCCCAGAGTAAGACTGACAATCGCTGAAAAAAATGGCGGCGCCGGGCATGCCAGAAACCTTGCACTGGAAAAAGCAGCAGGAAGATTTATTACTTTTCTGGATGCTGATGACTTTTGGGAGCCCAACTTCCTGAATGAAATGATAGGATTTATGAAAAAGGAAAATGCTGAAATTGCCTACTCAAATTATGCCAGATGTAATGAAGAACTGATTCCGCAGATTGAAGATTTTAAAGCAGACAAGGAGGTCACCTTTGAAAACTTACTGAAAACATGCCGCCTCTCTTTACTCTCATCCATGTATGATTCTCAAAGAGTGGGGATCGAATATTTTCCCGAAGGCAGCAAACGTGAAGATCATGTAATGTGGCTTAACTTACTGAAGAAAATACCTGTTGGTAAACCTCTGCAAAAAACGATGGCCAAATACAGAATGCACTCTACCAGTGTCTCAAGAAAAAAACAAAATATAGTGAAAGATCAATACCTGGTATATAAAGATTTCATGGGATTCTCCACATTAAAATCATTGTATTATACTGCCAACTGGGCGATGAACGGATTTATTAAATATTCTAAAATTTTCAACTAATGGAGTATTCAAAAGAATTCAAAGCTGCGTTAAGTAATTTTTCATCTGTAGAAAAAGACCGCCTGATCTTCAGATTACTGAAAAAAGACAAGCTTTTATCTAAAAAATTATATTTTGAACTGATTGATCCTGAAAACGTAGATCAGAAAAGGGCTCAAATGGAGAAGCAAATTGATGAGAAAGTTGATTTGGCTTCAAAATACATCAGCAATTCGAAATATTTTTTAGTCCTTATCCGGAAGATCAGTGCAGAGATTACAGAGCATGTCAAAATTACTACCGATAAATTCGGGGAAGTGTCTCTTCATCTGCTTCTGGTCAATAAAGTCTTAGACAGCAGTAAACTTAATCATCAACGGTTTGATGAAGTCTACAAGCTTTATATATACCTGATCAATAAGGTCCTGAGGGCTTTGGTTCTGGTAAAAAAACTGGATGAAGATTATTGGATCGAAATTAATGAACTTCTGAAAGATTTAGAGGATAAAATCAATGATAACCATTATCTGCAAAAACTTTGCATCAATAACGGCTTTGATGTGAACTGGCTGAAATGTGAAAACATCCCTGAAGATTTAGATGTAATTATAAAAGATATAAAGAGTCAGGGATTTCTAAAATGAAAGGATTTTCTTCAGGATAATTTCTGTTGAATTGGGTTTTTCATTAATAAATTTTCCTGCATTTTCAGACATCTCATTTAATACTTCTTCATTATTAATAAGGAATAAAGCAAAGTCTGCTGCTATATGTACCTCATTAAAGGATTTTCCACCATTTGCCTGAATCAGATCATCCGCCTCCGGGTTCTTTCTGTAATGGTTTCCAAAAATCACCGGCACTCCGAATGTTGCTGCCTCAAGAATATTATGCAGTCCGGCGTCATGAAAGCCACCACCCACAACGGCAATATCTGCGTAAGAGTATAATTTTGACAACAAGCCAATACTGTCGATGATTAAGATTTTAGAGCTGTTGGTTAAAAGTTGAGCTCCTGACAATTCACTGTATAATAAAGCATCAGGGAAAATCTGTTTTAAATGCTGTACTCTTTTCAAGTCGTGGGGAGCAATGATGATTTTAATTTCATTATTTTTTTCAGAAATCATCTGAGCTATTTTTTCTTCGGCATGCCAGGAGCTTCCAAAAACAACAGCCCTTTCTTCATCAATAAATTCTTTAATAAATTCAACATGGTTATGTCTTTCCCTCAATTGTTTTACCCGGTCAAACCTGGTATCCCCTGCTATTGAAGATTTTGTCAGGCCTATACTTTTAGCAAGAGCATAGGACAGTTCCGTCTGATGAAAAAACCAGTCTATATTTTTTTGCAGCTGTTTTACAAACCATTTACCATAGGATGTAAAGAAAGCCTGTCTTTCATAAAACAATGCCGAAATCACATACGTTTTTGCTCCCTGATTTTTTAATTCTTCAAGGAGATTATACCAATAGTCATATTTCACCGTAAAAAATAGTTCAGCTTTAAACTGTGAAACAAATTCCTTTACCATTGATTTCTTATCAAATGGCAGATAGCAGATTACATCCGCCATATGTTTCTTCTTAACAACATTTTCATATCCGGACGGAGAGAAAAAAGTGATCAGGATTTTATGGGCGGGAAACTGTTCTTTCAGTTTTTCCAGAACCGGGAGCCCCTGTTCATACTCTCCTAAGCTTGCCGCATGCATCCAGATGATTTTATCGGAAGTGGAAAATCCGTATTTCGCAAGAGATAGAGACTGTTTTCTTCCTTCAATTCCTTTTTTAGTTTTCTCGTTAAACAACGAAAAAATCTTCATTCCGAAGATGAGGAGATTGATAAATATGGTATAGAAAAAAGACATCTGATTATTTTTCGGTTTCGATTCTGTCGTTATTCGTAGACGGACTGGAAATCACCAGAAATTCCAGGTCTTCCACCGACTCATTAGAAATATAATGTTTTGATTGGGGTAAGATGGAAATACTTTCTCCTCTTTTCACTGAAAATCTTTCGCCATTAATGTAAAATACAGCTTCACCGTCCAGGATATGGAAAAACTGCTCGGCAATTTCGTGATAATGCAGTTTTTCAGCAGTATCCGGCAGCATTTTTTCCTGTTTAACCGAAAGTTTTGGAGTATCTCTTAAAACCCAGCAGTCACAAAGATTTCCCCAGATATAATGCTCCGAATTGTCTTTCGTCTTAACCATTCTTTCCTTTTTTAAACATGATCAATATATTAGTTCCTATCACAGCAAACAATAATCCCAGAAAAACAAAAAACAGATTACCCAACGTATTTGTTTTTCCTTCCGCCATCGAAACCGTTTTCAAAATCGTATACCCAAGTAATAATAGTAAAGAAAGCAAAATACTGTATGAAAACAGTTCTACCGACTCCTTATTTCGAAAATTATCCGGGATATTGAGCATCGGAGAATGAATATCTCTAGTAACAGCGAAAAGAATAAAAAAAAGAAATGTAGCTATTGAAGGCAGAAACCAGATTATTTTTTTATGATCCTGACCGTCCATATGCCCATTCATATCAAAATGAGTTGGAATAATTTCGGGTAACCCAGCATATTTCCATCCGACAAAAACCCAGATCGAAATGAGCAGAAAAACACTTATAGTTAATAATATTCTGGTCATTATATTCTTGTGCTACTAAAGAACATTTTTAATCACTCTCAGTTTGTGGGTATGCTGGTTCAGTTCCTTATTAAAAATACCGCTGGAATCAAGGGTATCGATTCTTACCTTTCCTGACGCATGAATAATTTTCTGATTGTCGAGCATGATTCCGACATGGATAATTTTTCCTTCAGCATTTTCAAAGAAAGCAAGATCTCCGGGCTGGCTTTCCTCCACAAATGTCAAAGGCTCTCCTACTTCCGCCTGCTGATAAGTATCTCTCGGCAGCTTTACATTGTGGATTTTGAAAACCAGTTGGGTAAAACCTGAGCAGTCTACCGCAAAAAAACTTTTACCACCCCATAAATAAGGTACATTAAGGAATTCCTTTGCTGTAAGGGCAATACTTTCACGCAGGTCGTGGCTTCTTCTGGATGCCACAGCAGGAAAATCTACTTCAGAACCCATAGAAAGCAAGGTTTTACCGTCTTTTGTAAGAACAGAAGAAAAATCTTCGGTGATCAGCGTTACTTTTCTGTTAGCCAGCTCTTCATCAGATACCGGCTTTATCTGCTTGGTATCCATCCATCCTTCATAGCCATCGTAATGCATTTTTATTTTGGTCCAGTTTTTATTCACTTCAAGAATATCTGCACTTTCACCAAATAGTATTTCCGTAACAATTTCAGCCTTGTCAGAATTTTCCGCGCGTACCGGTGCTACCGTAACAATACAAACTCCTTTATTCATTAACTTTATATTAAAAGATTGAATCATTCAAGATTAAAAAACAAAGGTTTGAAGCCGTTTACTATTTTAATCTTTAAATATTTTAATTACTTCCTGCGAAGGAAGTTTACTCCGTCACGCAAAGGTAAAATAAGATTTTCAAAATCATTGTCTTTTGCGATCAAATCATTTAATTCCTTAATAATCTGTGTTGACTTTTGTTTAGGGTTTTCTTCCAGGACTTTTCCATACCATAAAACATTATCAAACATCACTACCGAACCTGATTGGGTCCTGGGCTTGATTAATCTGAAATATTCTGCATAATTTTCTTTATCTGCATCAATAAACACCAGATCGAAAACCTCATCGGTTTGCTTTAAAAATTCTTTGGCGTCCTGAAGTTTAAACTGAATCTGACTAGAATACTCACTTTCTTCAAAATATTTTTGCGGGAGATAAGCCAGGTCCTCATTGATATCCAATGTCGTTATTTTTCCTTCTTTGGATAAACCTGTAGCAAGACAAAGCGTGGCATATCCTGTGAATGTACCTATTTCAAGCACATTTTCAGGCTTCAGTATCTGGGAAATAATGGTTAAAAGCCTTCCCTGCTGATATCCGGATATCATATGCGGCTGTGTCGTTTTCTGAAAAGTTTCTCTTCTTAGTTTTTTCAGAATTTCAGGTTCAGAGGAGGCATGGGTTTCCAGATACCTGTCCATTTCAGGATTCTTTTCTTCAAAAAAGCTCATTCTACAAATTTTTGTAGCTCAAATTTAACTAAATATAAGGAAAAGAGCAGATTTAATGGCGAAAAAATCATTTTTAAATCAGGAAAAAGCCCATATAAATTACCGTAGAAATACGGATATCCCATATATATGATACTGCTACCTTTGCAAAGACAGATAATAACACTAAGAAAAAACGGATATGAATGTCAGAGAAAACCAAACCCATGAGAAGAGGCCTCCTGCTGAGTTGATGAGCAAAGCGGAGTCTTTAAAAAAAACTAAAAACACAATATCCAATTCATTTTTTAAACGAATTATTTCATTATTGAAAAAAGAAGAAGTAATTTGACCCAAACAATAAATCCCGAATTTCTTCGGGATTTATTTGTATTATTAAATTTAGATCTTCTTATTTTTTCGGGGCAATATCCATCAGTTTCATGAATTCATCAAGCTTAGGCATAATGATAATTTCCGTTCTTCTGTTTTCCGCTCTTCCGGAAACGCTCATGTTAGTCGCTTTAGGATTATATTCAGAACGTCCTCCTGCTGTAATTCTTGAAGGATCTACCCCAAACTGGGTCTGTAAGATTTTGGCAATTGCTGTTCCTCTTAATGCAGAAAGATCCCAGTTGTCTCTTGGCAGATTAGTAGAATTTAATGGTGCGTTATCTGTATTACCTTCAATTAATACTGAATATTTATCGTAATCATTAATCACTTTTGCTACTTTTCCTAATACTTCCTGAGCAGCAGGCAATACATTGTAATCTCCTGTTTTGTATAACATTTTATCTGAAAGTGAAATCATCACCACTCCTTTCAATACTTTTACCTGTACATCATCGTCTGTTACATTATCCAAAGATCTCTTCAGCTTGTTTGACAATGCTAAATTCAGACTGTCATTTTTAGCGTTATTAGAGATCAGCTGCTTGATATAAGAATTGGAAGCGTTGATCTCACCTACTAATTTATCAATGTTTGCAGAACTTTTTCCGGTGTTAGACAAGCATGCATCTAAAGATGATTTTAATGCATCATGCTGACTTTTCAATAAATTGTTTTCACTGGTCAACGCAGAGTTTTGTCCTTTTAAATCCTGAATCTCTCTTTGTCTTTCTCCAATATTCTCAATACATTGCTTGTAGTTTGTACTTAAAGCATCATATTGCTTTTTGCTGATACAAGATGTCATTCCCAACACCATTGCAGAAACTGCTAAAATTTTTAAAATCTTCATAAATAATCTTTTTTAGACGAATCAAAGTTAGGGAAATTCAATTGAATTATATGGATTATCTTTGCATAAAAGAAATTCTCAACATACCTATTGGAAAAAATAAGTTTAAAAAAACAGTTAAAAAATCTTGTCGGGACACCTGAGAACCACACTTATCTTTTAGCAGTAAGCGGTGGTGTTGATTCTATGGTTTTAGCCTCGCTTTTTAATGATTCAAAACTTCATTTTCACATTGCCCACATCAACTATAAACTTCGTGGGGAAGATTCTGATTCGGATCAAAAAATAGTTCAGGACTTTTGTGAGAAAAAGCATATTCCATTCCATTTATATGTAGTTTCCGGTAGAGATCAAAAACCGGAAAACTCAATTCAACTTTGGGCAAGAGAATTAAGGTATAATTTTTTCAAACAGATCAGGGAAAAAGAAAAGCTGGAATTCCTGGTTACAGCCCATCATCTGAATGACCAGCTGGAAACATTCATCATTAACCTTTCAAAAGCATCGGGAATTAATGGTTTAAGTGGAATTCCGGCTAATGACAATCATATTTTACGCCCTCTTCTGCCATTTTCAAAAGAAGAAATTTACACCTTTGCAAAAGAGAATAATATTGAGTTCCGCGAAGATTTATCCAATAAAAAAAATGATTACCTGAGAAATAAAATCAGAAATGAGATTGTTCCGAAACTTTTGGAAACCAATGACCATTTTCTGGAAAATTTTAAAAAAAGCTCTTCTTATCTGAATCAAACAAAAGATTTTGTTCAGAAACAGATTAAAGAAATAGAAAGCAGGATTTCGGTATTTAACAATGGTCATACAATAATATCAAAAGAAAAGCTAGAGACAGAAAGTGATTTTGTAAAGTTTGAAATTTTAAAAAAATACGGTTTCTATCAGGAAGAAGAGATTTCTAAAATCTTTAAAGCAGAAAACGGGAGCTCTTTTTTTTCGAAAGATTATCAATTATCCGTTCACAGAAATGAATTGATCTTCCTTCATAGAAATGAAAAAAAGGCAGTAAACAAAGAGCTTGTACTGATAGAGAATTATGATTTTTCTAAAACTCAGAATTTAATCAATCTTGGAGATGCCATTGAAGATATTGACGAAATCAATAAGGGTTTTGACTGGGACTTTGATGCCGATAAACTCCAGTTTCCACTGCGATTAAGAAAGCAACAGGAAGGAGATTTATTTTATCCCTCAGGCTTTTCAGGAAAAAAGAAAGTTTCTAAGTTTTTTAGGGACGAAAAAATATCTATTTTAGCGAAGCAAAAAATCTGGATATTGGCTGACGGTAATAATTCTGTTCTCGGTATTATTCCTTTCAGACAAGACAGAAGGTGTGCAAGGGATGAGAAAACAAAAAATATTCTCAAAATTTTTAATGAAAAATACAATGAAATTTAGAAGCTGGTTTTTATTAATTCTGTTATTTTTAGGTACAGGAATTAATGCACAGATTAAAAATCCTGTAAAATTCAAATTCACGATCAATGATTTAGGAAATAACCAGTATGAAGCTGTTTTAAATGCAACAATGGAAAGCGGCTGGCATATTTATTCCAAAGATTTACCGGAAGACACGGGGATTCCGACTGAATATAAGGTTTCGGGGAAAAATATCGAACTGATCGGAAAGTTTACAGAAGTAGGAAAAAAACATGAAGAATTTTCAGAAGCTTTTGGAGGAACGATTGTATTTTATTCCAATAATGCCGGCTTCAAACAGAAATTTAAGCTTAAAGATCCGGCAAAACCTGCTGATGTGACGTCTGAAATCACTTATCAGACTTGTGACGACAGGGTTTGTCTGGCACCAAATACCCTAGAATTCAATCAAAAGGTTATGCCTAAAGGAACAACGGATGAAGCAGCACCTGATGAAACCATTGCGAAAACAGTAAAAGACTCTGTAAAAACTACAGAAACAGTGGCTGTAAATCCTAAAAAAGATGAAGTAACGGTTACTGAATCTTCCCACTTAGATCCTAAGAATTTAAAAATAGAGGCTTTAGATTTCAAGAAGCCTTTAACAGATTGTGGCACCGCTTCTACAGAAGTTAGTGAAAACTACTGGACTTACCTGTTTTTAGGATTTATCGGAGGGCTTATTGCCTTACTTACTCCTTGTGTTTTCCCGATGATCCCTCTGACGGTTTCATTCTTTACAAAGGGAAATAAAAACAAAGCAAAAGGAAAAAGAGATGCCATTATTTACGGATTTTTCATCCTTTTAATTTTCGTTTTATTAAGTGTACCTTTCCATTTAATTGATGGGATTGCAGGGAATATTTTTAATGAAATTTCTACAAGTGTCTGGCTGAATATTGCATTTTTTATCATCTTTATTTTCTTCGCAGGAAGTTTCTTCGGATATTATGATATCACTTTGCCAAGTTCAATTGCCAACAAATCTTCCAAAGCTGAGGAAGCAGGGGGAATTATCGGTATTTTCTTCATGGCATTGACGCTTGTTATTGTTTCGTTCTCTTGTACAGGTCCTATTTTAGGAAGCTTATTAGGAAGCGCAGTAACAGGATCTACAAATGTTCCGATGCTACTGACTTTTGCTTTAGCCGGATTTGGTTTTGCCTGGGCAATTGTTTTCGGACTTTTAGCATTATTTCCGCAGGCTTTACAAAGTCTTCCAAAATCAGGAGGCTGGATGAATACTGTGAAAGTGGTTTTAGGGTTCGTAGAACTGGCATTGGCATTAAAATTCTTATCAAAAGCAGACTTAGTATCCAAAACGTTCTTATTAAAAAGAGAGCTTTTCATCATAATATGGATCATTATTGCCGTTGGATTGGCATTATATTTATTTGGATTAATAAGATTCCCGCATGATGATAAAAAACCGAAAATTTCTATTACACGAAAAATATTGGGTGCTTTGGGCGTTGGATTTGTTATCTATTTAATTCAGGGGTTAATTCCTTCAGAACGTCCGAAACTTCAATTATTAAGTGGAATCTTACCTCCGTTGAATGTAAGCTATTTTCACAATGAAAAAGACGGAATTCTCGGCATGCATCCTGAACATGATTTCTTTAAAGCTATTGAACTGGCTAAAAAAGAAAACAAACCCATACTGGTCGATTTTACGGGTTACGGCTGTGAGAACTGTAGAAAAATGGAAGAATTCGTATGGAGCGAACCGGACATTTTACCGATACTTCAGAACGATGTGGTTCTTGCCTCTCTGTATGTAGATGATAAGGAAGAGCTTCCTGAAGATCAGAAAACTAGAATAGATCTGGGAGAAGGACAGATCAAGAAAGTAAAAACCATTGGAGACCGATGGAGCTTATTCCAGCAGGTAAATTTCAATAATAATTCCCAGCCGCATTATGTCCTGGTAACTCCGGACGGAAAAGTAATCAACACACCGGTTTCCGGTTATATGCCGAAAGAAGATTTCAAAAAATTCCTGGAATGTGGTGTCAACTATTACAAACAGTATAAATAATTTAATTAAGAAAATAGAGAATGCCTTGTCAAAATCAATTGACAAGGCATTTTTTTTACACTTATTAGAAAAATGACTACACTTACTTATTGAGTTCTCTACAATTGACTGGTTTTTAATAATTTTATGCATATCTCAACTTATCTAAATGAAAAATATCTATTACTTTCTGTTTATAGCATTAAGCTGTTCTTTTATAAAGGCTCAGGCTCCGGATATTGAATGGCAGAAATCATTAGGAGGAACTTTCTCAGAACAGTATCCTGACATCCAGCAAACCTCAGACGGAGGATATATAGTTGCAGGATCTTCCAGCTCTCACAACGGCGATGTCACAGGAAACCACGGTTCTCTTGATCAATGGGTGGTAAAATTAAATTCCAGCGGAATGATTCAATGGCAAAAATGTCTCGGAGGATCATCTGTAGAAAGAGCATATTCTGTTCGTCAAACGGCGGATGGCGGATATATTGTAGCTGGTTCTACAGAATCCAATAACGGAGATGTCACCGGAAATCATGGAAGCAGCGATTACTGGGTAGTAAAACTGGATGCATCAGGAAATTTAACCTGGCAAAAAACTTTAGGAGGAACAGGCATTGATATCGCAAAATCTATACGGCAGACCTCCGATGGCGGATACATTGTTTCCGGAAGATCATCATCTGTTGATGGTGACATTACAGGAAATCTGGGAAACAGTGACTATTGGGTTGTAAAACTTAGCCCAACAGGAAATCTGCAATGGCAAAAATCCCTTGGAGGCGAAGGTCCTGATGAAGCTGCTTCTATTGAACAGACTACGGATGGAGGTTATATTGTTGCCGGTACTTCCTGGACTTCCAATACCATTATTATAGGCCATGGCTTTGGTGATTATTGGGTTGTTAAGCTCGATCCCACAGGAAATACACAATGGCAAAAATCTTTTGGTGGCAGCAATACAGACAATGCCTGCTCAGTGAAACAAACCTCTGATGGTGGATATATTGTCTTAGGGACATCATCTTCTATTGACGGAGATATTACAGCGAGTAACGGCAACGATGATTATTGGGTTGTAAAAATGGATGCTTTGGGAAATCTGCAATGGCAAAAATCTTACGGCGATGATTTATATGACCGTGCCTTTAATATTAATACTACAAGTGACGGCGGATATGCAGTTGTAGGATACTCCGGAACACCCGCAGAAGGGAATCCGGGCAGCAATGATTACTGGATGCTAAAATTAAAACCCAACGGTGATGTTGACTGGCATAAAAAATTCGGAGGTCTTACAGATGATACTGCAATGGCAGTACAACAAACTTCTGATGGTGGCTACATTATTAGCGGCTACTCAGACGCCATCACCGGAACTCCGGGAAATTATAATTACTGGATTATAAAATTAGGCGGGAAACGATTGAGCACTGAAGAAAATCTCATATCTGAAAAACCTCATCTGTATCCAAATCCGGCAAAAGAATCTTTTTATCTCGATAACCTTCCCGGTGAAGTCACAGTGCATATTACTGACATGTCCGGAAGAAAATTATTCAATCAAAAATATAATGAAAAAAAAGTTTCCATAAGTACTAATCAATTTATAAACGGAGTATATGTGATCCAGGTTCAGCACCAGGGAAAAACTATTTTATCGGACAAATTAATCATCAAAAAATAAACAATAACCATCTTAATATAAAACCTTATGAATAAAAAACTTTATAAGGTTTTTTATACTGTCATTAAAGAAACTATATTAATAATAGGTTAGGTATGGATACATGGATTCCGGCTTAATCAGGCTTTGTTTATATTTAAATAAATTAGAAATACTAATGAAAAATTTACTTTTCTTTCTGATTTTTACATTATGTTTTTCAATAATACATGGTCAATCACCTAATATTATGTGGCAAAAAACCTTAGGAGGTACTGACCAGGACGAAATCTTTGATATTGAGCCTACCAGTGATGGAGGCTTTATTATAGCCGGATATACCGGTTCTGCAAACGGAGATGTTACAGCCAATCATGGACTACAGGATATGTGGGTGATAAAAACAGATGTCTCAGGCAATATCCAATGGCAAAAAACTTTAGGCGGAAGTGCTCTCGACAGAGCATCCGGTATCCGGCAGACTAATGATGGTGGCTATATTGTTATCGGATATACCAATTCTACTGATGGAGATATCACAATAAATCATGGCATGGATGATTTATGGATCGTTAAATTGAGTCCCTCTGGCACCTTACAATGGCAGAAAACCTATGGTGGCGCCTATGAGGAAGGAGGAAACAACATCTATCAGACCGATGACGGAGGGTATATAGCAATTGGATTTGCCATTTCTTTAAATGATGGGTTCAGGGATATGTGGATACTCAAACTCGACGACACAGGGAACATCCAGTGGCAAAAAACGTTTGGGAATATTTATGATGATGACGGCTCTCAAATCAGACAGACACCGGATGGCAACTATATAGCCATTGGGACTTATAGTTCTCTTCCCGGCAACACTTCTGATTTTTGGATATTAAAACTTGGCCCCTCAGGAAATATGATCTGGCAAAAAATGATGGGCGGCAGTTCCCGTGAAAACCCATATGATGTTCAGCTCACCAATGACGGCGGATATATTATGACAGGATACACCCAATCTTCAGACGGGGACGTTACAGGAAGTCATGGACAGGGAGAAGTATGGACCGTAAAATTAAATTCTCTTGGCAATATAGAATGGGAAAAAACCTTCGGTGGGACATCTTCTGATTATGGTGAAGCCATTAAACAGACTTTAGACGGAGGTTATATCATTGCTGGAATTGCACAATCTGCAAATGGTGATGTTACCGGTAATCACGGATTCCATGATTTTTGGGTAATCAAAACAGATGCTTCAGGAAATATTCAGTGGCAACAAACATTGGGCGGAAGCAGTCTCGATACGGCACGGGATATTGTGCAAACTTCAGATGATTCTTATGTCGTTATCGGAGGAACTTTTTCCACAGACGGAAATGTAACCGGAAATCACGGAAGCCTGGATGGCTGGATTGTAAAACTTAAAACTGAACAACTAAGCACTCAAGAAAATAATATTAACAACATTATTTCATTATATCCAAATCCGGCCAAGGAATCTTTTTATCTCGATAACCTTCCCGGTGAAATTATAGTGCATATCACAGATATGTCCGGAAGAAAATTATTCACTCAAAAATATAATGGAAAAAAAGTTTCCATAAATACTAATCAATTTATAAACGGAGTATATATGATCCAGGTTGAGTGCCAGGGAAAAACTATTTTATCAGATAAACTAATAATCAGAAAATAATTACACAATCTTAAAACATTATAAAACCTTATGAATTTTTAACTTCATAAGGTTTTTTTATATCAAACATTAAACAAATTTTGAAAATTTACAACATTATCAAAATTTAGGTACAGACTTTGTATAGATTTTTTCAAATAGAGAAAGGTACCTCAATCTTTATCACCAATTGTTTAACATTTAAAAATTAAAATTATGGCTGAAATAATTGCTCAAGAAAAACAAGGCGGAAAACAGAAAAAAAAATTAATCCGGGTTGATATGACACCTATGGTAGATTTAGGATTCTTATTAATTACCTTTTTTATGTTCACTACCAATTTTACAAAACCCAATGTAATGGATTTACGGCTACCGGCAAAAGATCCAAGACCAAGTCCTCCAATAAATGATAATGTGATAAAAGATAAAAATCAGGTTACTTTCATTATAGGAAAAGATAACAGAGTGTTCTATCATCAAAGCAATGAGAAAGATTTAACAAAAAACAACTTAAAAGAAACCGATTTCAATGGAGTCAATATTTCCAAAGTAATTGCAGAAGCCTATAACAATGCACCTAAAAAGGATATCTTCACGGTAATTGTAAAACCGACTGATGATGCCAACTACAAAAACTTTGTTGATATGCTGGATAATATCGCAATTTCAAAAAAAGAACGATACGGCATTACAGACATCAAACCCCGGGAAAAGAAAGTTTATGAAGAATTAACAAAATAAAGAGAAAGGGCATTTTAAAAATGCTCTTTTTTTTATTTAATTTTGAAAGTATAATTTAATGTATCAATGAAAAATCTTCTTATCGCTGCAAGCTTCGCTGCTCTTATAGCCTCATGTTCAAAAAAAGAAAGTCAATCTACTCAAAATCAAACGGACAGCACAAAAGTTATCGATTCTATTAATGCTGCCAGAACAAAAATCAATGACAGCATCAGAGCTAAAAATCACTTCAAAGATTTCAACGGTAACCATAAATTCACTCATAACCTGATTAAAAATTCCGGTTCTGTAAATTTCAAAAAAATTGAAGGCGAAAAAGACCGGTACGAAGTTTCAGGAGATATAAAATCCGGAAAAGATTATGTGCACATCCAGGGCAATATGAAAATAATTTCTGAAAAGCACATGAATTTCACAGGAAGTGTTTCAGAAAGCATTTCTGAGAGCGAAAACGGGAAAATTTATGTAAGACAAGGCACAAAAACCTTCATGTCTAAAGACGGTGGGAAAACATGGAGACTCCAGGATATGATAAATGGTTCGGGATTTGTTGAGTATATTGATATTCATTTTTAATTTTAAGCTATGCTGAACTTTGAGAAAAAAGGAAACGGAAAAGAGACTTTGATTTTACTGCACGGTTTCATGGAAAATCTCTCCATCTGGGATGATATGGAACCGCATCTTTCTGAGAATTTTTCACTTTTAAAAATAGACCTTCCCGGGCATGGGCAGTCGGAGATATTAGCTGAAACCCACACCATGGAACTGATGGCGGAAGAAGTAAAAAAAGTTCTGGACCATGAAAAGTTAAATAAAGTTCACTTATTAGGCCATTCTATGGGTGGCTATACTTCACTTGCTTTTGCTGAGAAATATCCGGAAAACCTGAAAAGCCTTACCTTATTTTTCTCAACCTATTTTCCGGATGACGAAGAAAAAAAGCAGCAGCGTATTAAAAGTTACAGAATAATCAAAGAAGCCTTTCCAAATTATGTAAGAGCAGGAATCCCCAATTTATTCAACCCTAATGAAAGGGATATCCTGGAAGGAAAAATTGAAACTGCCTTGGCAATAGCCTTATCAACTAATAATCTCGGTGCTTTAGCCTGCGTAAAAGGAATGGTAGAAAGAACCGATAAAAAGCACATCCTTGAAAATCTTGAATCAAAAATCCTTGTTCTGGCAGGAAAACATGACAATGCAGTAAAAACAGAAAATACCATTAAAAGCCTCCCGGACAGAACCAATATCAAATCATATGTTATTGACTGCGGGCATAACGGACACTGGGAGAAACCCGGTATCTGTGCAGAAATTATCAATACAGAATTACTCCACAACATGCCTAAAAAATTAGTTTTATGAAATTGACCCCAATGAAAGTTGTTATTACTCCACTCATACTCTCCGTATTCTTCAGCTGTAAAAAAGAAACCCATGTTGCCAGCAGTCTCACCGACTCAATATCTTATGTAAAAGAAGCCCAGAAAGATTCTCTGATAAAAGAACGGCAGGATCAGGGATTTTTTGTCTTTGAAACCGAACTATGTACCAATAAAGGTTATTTTGACGAAAGCAAATATACCCGAGACGAACTGGAAGCAACATATCAGCTTTACTACAAGTTCGGAGGTGCAATACTAAGCTCTCCGCATGTTTTCAAGCTTGCAGACCTTCAGGAAGTAAGACGAGACAAAGACCAGATTTTAAAAAAATTAGAAAAGGAGTTCAAAGAAAAGAAAAAAGCAATTGAAAACTTACAGGTCGTTAATATACCTTACTGGCAGAATGTAAAGAAACAAACCCTTCAGTCCCTGATGCAGGAATATGAAACTGAAAAAAACCAGATTGCAGCATATTCCGACCCGTCAGTTTTATTAAAAGACAAATATTCTGAAAATTGTGAGCGTTTTATAAAAGCTTTGAATTCCAACGACAATGAAATGACTGCAGAGTGGAGAAAGCTCCGTGAAGAAATGAGCAGGAAAAACGGAAATCCTCAAAACGTTATGAACGAATTTGAAAACCGTTTTAATTCTCCTGACAAGAGAGATTATGCCATTATGGATCTTATTGTATTCGGATGGGGAAATTGTGTAAACGACAATATTCAAAGACCGGAACACAATACAGAAATGAATAAAAACTTCAATTCGCTTTTCACAAAAATTGATGCCGAATGTGATGAACCCTAAAAAACAGGTGTCAAAAATTCTTGTATCTTAGTAACGCTTAATTTTCTACATGGGTTTATTCTCTTTCAAAAAAAAGAAACCAGTTATCGGCCTGACACTCTCGGGCGGGGGAATGCGTGGAATTGCCCACATCGCTGTTTTAAAAGCTTTGGAAGAATATGACCTGAAACCAGAAATCATCTCCGGAACAAGTGCAGGTTCTATCATTGCAGCATTCTATTCTTTCGGGAAAACACCTGATGAAATGATGGAGATTGTAAAACATACAACATTTTTTTCAAGGTCATATTTAAAGCTTTCCAAAAACGGCATTTTTAGTTCAAACTTTATTCTAAAACTCCTTACCGATCATTTTCCGAAAGATAATTTTGATATTTTGAAAATTCCGGTTATTGTTGCAGCCACGGAAATGACTCATGGCATTGTAGATTTCTTTTCAGAAGGCCCTCTTTTTCAGCCACTTTTAGCATCCTCGAGTGTACCTTTTATCCTGCCTCCTGTGAGGATCGGAGAAAAAATATATGTAGATGGCGGAGTCCTGGACAACCTTCCTATCGAACCCATTATTGATAAATGCAATTTCCTGATTGCTTCCCATGTCAATTCATTAAGCTACGACGGACTTCAGAAAATGAGCTTGATGAAAGAGTTTGACAGAATCCTGCATTTAGCCATTGCAAAATCCGTTTACTCCAAAGTAAAATCCTGTGATATTTTTCTGGATCCACCTAAAATGACAAAATTCAGCCTCTTCAACAAGAAATTTATGGATGAAATGTTCCAGGAAGTATACGAATATACCTGCAAAGAACTGGAAGATAAGGGCTACACTAAGAGAGCTTATAATTGACTGTTAGGGCCAATAAATATATGCGCCCATATGCCTTGTTGCTTTTTTATAAATTAACAATTCCGTTTCCTTACAAATTTTCTTCTGCTACTCTGGCTTTGAAAGTTTCGATCGTGTCCGGTAAAGATTCATAAGACTTCCCCCCTGCTGCATTGATGTGCCCGCCACCGTTAAAATGTTTTCTCGAAAGCTGGTTTACATCTACATCATCCTTACTTCTGAAAGAAATTTTAATAAAATCTTCATAAAGATCTTCCATGAAAAACGCTGACATTCTTACTCCCACAATACTTAAGCCGTAGTTTACAAAACCTTCCGTATCTCCTTTCTGGAAACCATATTCCTGAAGCTCTTTTCGGGTAAGGTATAAAACAGCCACTTTTCCGTCGTTTACCACTTCAATCCTTCCAAGGATCAATGCCAGCAAATGAAGACGCGAAACCGTATTGGTATCCCAGGTATTGGACGTGATGACAGACGGATCTGCTCCTTTTTCAATCAGGTTAGCAATAATCCGGTGCGTTGTCGCGCTCGTGGAACGGAAACGGAAACCACCGGTATCAGTCATAATTCCGGTGTAAAGACATTCTGCAATATCTTTATTTACCAGTGCTTCATCATGCAGTGCTTCTATAAAATGATAAATCATCTGTGATGTCGCCGGAATAATCGTATCAGAATAGACATAATCAAATTCTTCCGGTTGCTGATGATGATCAATAAGAATTTTTTTAGCCTTAGCTCTTACCAGCCAGTCGCCCAGGATTCCGATTCTCGCCGGGGAATTAAAATCCAGGCAGAAAATCACATCTGCTTCATTAATTAAATCAAATGCTATCTTTCTTTTATATTCACCAATGATATTCTTTCTGGCTTCAGGCATCCATTTCAGAAATTTTGGAAAATCATTCGGAACCACTACTTCAGCATTGATTCCTTTAGCCTGAAGATAATGTTTAAGCCCTAAACTGGAACCGATAGCATCTCCGTCCGGATTATAGTGAGTAAGAATAACTATCTTATTTTCAGGAGTAAGCAGTGCATTAATTTCTAAAAGTTCCGCAGGTGTAAACATCATTATGTCTTCTTTAAAATTTAGGTCTCCAAAGATAGAGCTTTTATATAAACCTAGACTCATTATTTTTAAACACAGAAAATACTGATTAAAAATTGAAAGATTTAAAAATCATCAGCCCTTATAATGATTATTCTCAACCTTCGGCCCTCAACCCGTAACCATCTCATCAAATATTTTAAAAAAAATATAAGATAAGTTTGTAACTTTTAAAAAATTCTATATCTTTGCAACCTGAAAAATAAATAGATAATTACGATTTAAATATATAGTAATGAGTAAAAGAACATTCCAACCATCAGAAAGAAAAAGAAGAAACAAACACGGTTTCAGAGAAAGAATGTCTACGCCAAACGGTAGAAGAGTTTTGGCTGCAAGAAGAGCTAAAGGCAGAAAGAGTTTAACTGTAAGTGCATCACGCGCTAAGAGATAATCTCCTGAATTATCATATACAAATCATGCTTGAAAAGAAGTTTTTCAGGCATTTTTTGTTGTTAAAATTTACTAAAATTTAGGTTCTTTAGATTTCTTTTTTCTATTTTTAAAATCTGAAAATTATTTTAGAAATAGCCTCTTAAAATTGAATTATGCCACATACAAATATCTCCGGAGATAATATTATAAATTTACAACATGCAAAGATTGCACAGAAAAATTTTACAGTCCTTTCTGACGTTAATCTGAACATTAAAAAAGGTAGATTCTGCTATCTTATCGGGAAAACAGGTTCCGGAAAAAGTTCACTTTTAAAGACCTTATACGGGCATATTCCTTTGGCATCAGGACACGGAGCCGTGGTAGGCTTTGACCTTGCCAAACTAAGGCCTTCAGACATTCCGAACCTCAGAAGAAAATTAGGAATTGTTTTCCAGGATTTCCAGCTGCTTTCTGACAGGACCGTAGAGAAAAATCTAAAATTCGTTCTTGAAGCTACGGGATGGAGTGATAAAATAAAAATGGAAGACCGTATCAACGAGGTTCTCGGAAGCGTTAATATGAAAAGTAAAAAGCATAAAATGCCTCACGAGCTTTCCGGAGGTGAGCAACAACGTGTCGCTATTGCAAGAGCTTTATTAAATCATCCTGATCTTATCCTTGCCGATGAGCCGACAGGAAACCTTGATCCTGAAACATCCAACGAAATTATGACTTTACTGAAACAGGTTGCTTTGGAAAACGGAGCTGCTGTAGTAATGGCAACCCATGACTATCACATGATTCAAAATTTCCCGGGTGAAGCGATCAGATGTGAAGACGGAAAAGTTTCCGTACTGGATACTTCCGAATTATTCGAATAAAATTAAAATATTGGGGAATGAAGTAGAAAATTTTGAATATACACTTTTCTAATTTTTAACATCTAGCTTCTAACCTCTCTCTTTAAAAATATGAAACTCTTTTGTGAGTTCAAGATATTGGTCCGAGTATTGTCTCGGACTTTTTTCTATGATAAAATCAGATTCTTCAGGTTTTTTTTCAGCTAATGAAAATTCCAGGATGAGTCTTTTTGTTTTTGAGCTTTCAATTCCTTTGATATTAATTCTCCGGTGCAAAAACAGTTGGTTTTCCTTTGCAATATCAATAAGATAATTTCCTGCTTCAAAAGGAATAATGACAGAGAAAATTCCTTTTCCCGAAAGCAATATTGCTGATTTTGAAATCAGCTGTTTGAAATTCAGCTCGACAGTTTGCCTGGCAATTTTATCTTTCCCGGAATCCGATTCTTCAAAATAAGGAGGATTGGAAACGATAAGATCAAACCGTTCTTCTGTTTCAAAAGTTTTAAAATCCTGACAGACATTTTTCAGCCTTGAAGAAAAAGCAGAATTCTCAAAATTGAGCTTTGTAAGATATGCAGCATTTCCATTAATATCAATCCCAAAAAAATCAGCATCGGTATTTCTTTGAGCCAGCATCAGGGAAATCAGACCGGTTCCGGTTCCCACCTCCAATACTTTGGAAGCATCAGTTACAGAAGCCAGCGCACCAAGAAGCACCCCGTCTGTTCCCACACGAAAGACGTCATCAGACTGCTGAATATCGAATTGTTTGAATCTGAAAGGTTTCACTATAAATTGGTAGGTAATGTAATAATGAATGTCGAGCCTTTTCCTACCTCAGATTTCACTGAAATTTCTCCTTTGTAATCCTCTATCATTTTTCTCACCATTGATAATCCGAGTCCCATTCCACTGTTTTTCGAAGTGAAATTCGGTTCAAATATCCTTTCATACATATTTTCCGGAATACCGACTCCGTTATCCTGAATAGAGATCATGACCCTCCTCTGATGCTGTTCCACATCTACGTTAATGATTAATTTGCGGTCATCACTTTGTGCCTGCTGGGCATTGGTGACAAGATTCGTAATGATTCTGGAAAGGTAAATCCTGTCCATGTTAATCATAATATTATTTTTATTGGTATGAATAAAGATACTGTCATCATTAAATACACGGAGAATATCTCCAACCTCAGTATTTAAATTGATCACTTCATTATTTTTTTCAGGAAGCTTGGCAAATTCTGAAAAAGCAGAAGCTACAGTAGCAATCAGGTCGATCTGGTCTACCATTGTTTTGCTCATCAGCTTTACCCTTTCCCTGATATTCGGATCTCCGGGATCGAATTTTCTTTCAAAATTCTGAATGGTGAGCTTCATAGGAGTCAGTGGGTTTTTCACTTCATGGGCAACCTGTTTTGCCATTTCTCTCCAGGCTTCTTCCGAGGCTTTAAAACGCAGCCTTTCCTTCTGATCCTGGATCTGGAGAATCATCCTGTTATAGGCTCTTGCCAGGGCATTCAACTCGTCATTTTTATAATACCTGATAGGGCGCATTTCATTTTCAAACAATGTAATACGGGTAATCATATCCGAAAATTTGGTAATGGTTTTCGCAAGATTATTGGAAGTAACCCAGCTTATCCAGATGCTGAACAGAATAAGAAAAATATCAACCAGAAGGATATATTTCACATACTGATTAAGAACATCAAGATAGGCAGACTCATTATGATATAAAGGAATATACACAATTCCTATCGGCTCCAGGACATTATTTTTCAGCAGCAGATAAGAGGAAGTGAAAACTGCATCTTTTTCCTGATCATAGCCTTTGATATCCACTCTCGCATTGGTGGCAAGAATTTTATTAACGATATTGACAGGAATAGTTTTTTGATTAACTAAACTTTCGTCTTTATTGGAAAGTAAATATTTCCCCTTTAAATCATAAATAACAATATCATGCTGGTTGATATCTGCAATTTCTAGAATTTTATTCGATAAAACGGCAGGAATGTCTTTGGTTTCAATCTGAGCCTGGCTTACTGCATAATCCAGATAGCCCATTACTGCATTGGTTTTGTCCTGCATATCAATCCTGCTCTGCTCAAGAGAATTATTTCTCAGCACAAAGTATGGGACAAGCGATGAGGCAGCAACACTTAAAAGACATACCAGCAGAAATCCGAAAAAAACACGGTTTCTTAAACTATACCCTTTATATTTACTAATTGACATTCTGTTTTTTAATTAACCCAGCAATATACTTACCAATTATATCAAATTCCAGATTTACTTTATCACCTATTTTCAGATGCTGCATATTGGTAAATTCCCAGGTATATGGGATAATTGCTACAGAAAACTGGGTATCTTCACTTTTTGCAACCGTTAAACTTATTCCGTTAACAGTAACAGATCCCTGAGGAACAGTTAAAAAGCTTCCGTTATCTTCATACTTTACTGTAATCAGATAGCTCCCGTCTTTATTCTCAATTCCGGCAACCTCTCCGGTTTTATCCACATGCCCCTGAACGATATGCCCATCAAGCCTTCCACCCATCTTCATACAACGTTCAAGATTAACAACAGTTCCAACTTCCCATTTTCCAAGGTTTGTTTTTTCTAAAGTTTCATTGATTGCCGTTACCACATACTGATCATTTTTAACCTCAACAACCGTTAAGCAACAACCGTTGTGAGCAAGGCTCTGATCAATTTTCAGTTCATGGGTAAAAGGGCACGTTAATGTAAAATCAATATTACTTCCCTTTTCCTCTATTTTCTCAATAACCCCAACTGCTTCAATAATTCCTGTGAACATATTATTTTTTGCTAAATTTGTAAAATTATAATCTTCAAAGATAATCAAAATGAGCCCAAAAAACCATAAAGTACGAGTAGGAATTTCAATTGGTGATTTCAACGGCATTGGCCCGGAAATTATCATAAAGTCTCTGAAAGACAAAACTATTACTGATTTTTTCACTCCGGTGATTTTTGGTTCGGGTAAACTTTTCACTTATCAGAAAAACATTTTTAAGCACAATCTGAATTTCAACTACATCAACGAGGCATCACAGGCCCAGAACGGCAAGCTGAATATGGTAAACCTGGTAAAGGATAATGTAAATGTAGAACTGGGAAAACCTACCGAAGAATCTACAAGAATGGCTATTGACTCTCTGGAAGCTGCAACAGAAGCTTTAATGAAAGGAGAAATTGACGTTCTCGTAACAGCTCCCATTAATAAGGATGAAATGGTGAAGATGGGATTCAAACATGCAGGCCACACAGGATATTTTGAAGAAAAATTTAACAAGAAAGGATTAATGTTCCTGGTAACTGAAGATCTGAAAGTAGCAGTATCCACTCATCATATTCCTATTGCAAAGGTTGCCGAAAACATCTCTAAAGAAAAAATAAAAAAACAGATCAAAGCTTTAAACCAGACTTTAATTGAAGATTTCTGTATTTCAAAGCCTAAAATTGCAGTTTTGGGGTTAAATCCCCACTCAGGAGACGGCGGTGTCATCGGAAATGAAGAAATAGAAATCATTGAACCGGCTATCAGAGAACTTTCAGATAATGGGATTTTAGCCTTCGGCCCTTTTCCGGCAGACAGCTTTTTCCAGCCTAATAAATATAAAAGTTTCGATGCAGTATTGGCGATGTACCATGATCAGGGGCTGGCTCCGTTTAAAACACTGGCTTATGAAGAAGGTGTCAACTATACTGCAGGACTTCCTTTCATCAGAACCTCTCCCGATCACGGAGTTGCCTATGATATTGCCGGTAAAAATATTGCAGATGAGCAAAGCTTTACAGAAGCCATCTTCACTGCCATTAAAATTTTCAAGAACAGAAGTGAATACAATGATCTGATGAATAACCGTATGCAGCCGAGAAAAATGGTTGTAGACAATGGAATTGATGAAGATCTACCGGATGAAACTGAAGCATAAATCATTAAAACAAATTTTAAATTAATTTGTTGGAGATTTTATTTGTAATTATAAAAAAAATGCATATTTTTGCACACTCATTTTATGGACAAGTTAAGAAACTACGATGTAAGCTTTTCCGGACTTAAATACGGAAAGCACAAGTTCAAATTTGAGATAGATAAAACGTTCTTTCAATTATTTGACACTGAGCAAGAATTTACAAATCCTAAGATAACAGTAGATGTTTTACTTGATAAACACACTACTTTTTTAGAATTTGAGATCAAAGTCAGCGGGACCGTAGAACTGGTTTGTGATATTACAAACGAAGATTTCGATCATCCCATTGAAAACCAGATTAAGGTTTTGGTAAAGTTTGGTGAAGAATATGATGACAGTGAAGAAGATGTCATCACCATTCCTACCAGTGACCATGCTTTCAATATAGCACAATTGATTTACGAAAATGTAGCCCTTTCCATACCAATGAAAAAGGTATCACCTAACGTAAGTGATGAAGATCTGGAAATTCTTGAGAAATTCAGTCCGAAAGATATTGAAGAATCGGAAGAGAAGGAAGAAGAAAGCGACCCGAGATGGGAAGCACTTAGAAAATTAAAAGATAAAAATTAAAAATAATTTAAATATGATGAGATGATGAAAAGAATCTCATCGCTCATCAAATTAAAAAAGTTATTACAAAATGGCACATCCAAAGAGAAGACAGTCGTCCACAAGAAGAGATAAGAGAAGAACTCACTACAAAGCTGTAGTTCCTCAATTAGCTAAAGATGCAACTACAGGTGAACTACACCTTTACCACAGAGCTCACTGGCATGAAGGAAAACTTTACTACAGAGGTAAAGTAGTACTGGAAAAAGAAGTAGCAACTACTGAAGAAAACTAAGAGAGACTTTTTCAAAAAAGCCTCATTTTAATACAAAAACCGCCCGATTTTGATAAAATTGAGCGGTTTTTTGTTGTTTTTTATGTTTTTTTGGTATCTTTGGCTCAAAATCAAATATCAAATTTATGGACATTAAAGACATACAAAATCTTATCAAGTTTGTATCTAAGGCTGAAGTTTCAGAAGTGAAATACAAAACTAAAGATTTCGAAATCACTATTAAAACTCCATTAGCTGGAAGCGAAGTAGCTTATGCACAACCTGCTGTTTATCATACTGCACCACAACAAGTAGCTGCTCCCGTACAGGCTCCAGTTTCAGCGGCCACTCCGGCTGCTCCGGCTGAAGCTGCTTCTGATGACAGTAAATATATTACAATCAAATCTCCAATGATCGGAACTTTCTACAGAAAGCCCTCTCCTGATAAAGATGTTTTCGTAAATGTAGGAGACGAAGTTTCTAACGGAAAAATTGTTTGCGTAATTGAAGCAATGAAGTTATTCAACCAAATTGAATCTGAAGTAAGCGGAAAAATCGTTAAAATTCTAGTAGACGACGCTACTCCCGTAGAATACGACCAACCATTATTCTTAGTAGATCCATCTTAATTTAGAAGTTAGATGTTAGACGTTAGATGTCAGATTTTATCTGCATTCAAATAACATTATCTAATTCTCAAATTATCTAATTTTCAAATTTAAGAAGATGTTCAAAAAAATATTAATTGCCAATCGTGGCGAAATTGCAATGCGTATTTTACGTACTTGTAAAGAAATGGGGATCAAAACCGTTGCGGTTTACTCAACTGCTGATAAAGACAGCCTTCACGTAAGATTTGCCGATGAAGCGGTTTGTATCGGTCCTGCTATGAGTAAAGACTCATACCTTAAAATTCCTAACATTATTGCTGCTGCAGAAATTACCAATGCTGATGCAATCCATCCGGGTTACGGATTTTTATCTGAAAATGCTAATTTCTCAAGAATCTGCCAAAAAAACGGAATCAAATTTATTGGTGCCTCTCCGGAACAGATTGAGAAAATGGGAGACAAAGCTAATGCTAAAGCTACCATGAAAGCTGCAGGTGTACCTTGTGTACCAGGTTCTGACGGTTTAATTGAATCTTATGAGCATGCTGCAAAAATTGCTGAAGAAACAGGATATCCCGTGATGATCAAGGCAACGGCAGGTGGGGGGGGAAAAGGAATGAGAGCCGTATGGAAAGCCGAAGACCTTAAAGATCACTGGGAGTCTGCTATTCAGGAGGCTGTAGCTGCTTTTGGAAACGGAGGTATGTATATGGAAAAACTGATTGAAGAGCCGAGACATATCGAAATTCAGGTAGCAGGTGACCAATATGGTAAAGCTTGCCATCTTTCTGAAAGAGATTGTTCCGTACAAAGAAGAAATCAGAAATTAACGGAAGAAACACCATCTCCGTTCATGACTGACGAACTTCGTGAGAAAATGGGGCAAGCCGCTGTAAAAGCTGCTGAATTCATCGGATACGAAGGTGTGGGAACTATTGAATTCCTTGTTGATAAGCACAGAAATTTCTATTTCATGGAAATGAATACGAGAATTCAGGTAGAGCATCCTATCACAGAACAGGTAATCGATTATGATCTTATCAGAGAACAGATTCTTTTAGCTGCCGGAACTCCTATTTCAGGAATCAATTATTATCCTAAATTACATTCAATCGAATGTAGAATCAATGCAGAGGATCCATATGCTGACTTCAGACCGTCACCGGGAAAAATCACAGGATTAAATATCCCTGGCGGACACGGAATCAGAGTTGATACTCATGTTTACTCAGGATATAGCATTCCGTCTAATTACGATTCAATGATTGCAAAACTGATCACGACTGCTCAGACCCGTGAAGAAGCTATTGCAAAAATGAGACGTGCACTTGAAGAATTCTATATTGAAGGGGTAAAAACAACCATTCCTTTCCACAGACAATTGATGGATAATGAAGATTATCTTTCAGGAAACTATACAACAAAATTCATGGAAAGTTTTGTAATGGATAAAAAATATGACAACCATTAAGATTAATCTTAATAAAATTACTATAACTGCCTTATTTTTAGGCAGTTTTTTATTTTATGGCTTCTCACATTAAATTATTAACTTTGTCAAAAACCAAAAATATATGTCAACAGTAGAAACAGCAAAAAACTCACAGTATTTTATTGACCTTGAAGACAAACACGGAGCGCATAATTATCACCCTCTTCCGGTAGTTTTAGACCGTGGAGAAGGCGTTTTCGTATGGGATGTTGAAGGCAAGAAATATTATGATTTTCTATCTGCTTATTCTGCAGTTAACCAAGGCCATTCTCATCCTAAAATTGTTGAAGCTTTAGTAAATCAAGCTCAAAAACTGGCTTTGACATCAAGAGCTTTTTACAACTCTAATTTGGGAGAATACGAACAGAAAATCACTACTCTGTTCGGCTTTGATAAAGTTTTACCTATGAATTCCGGTGCCGAAGCAGTGGAAACAGCCGTAAAATTAGCCAGAAAATGGAGCTACGAAATAAAAGGCATCTCTGAAAATGCAGCAAAGATCATTGTTTGTGAAAATAATTTCCATGGGAGAACAACTACGATTGTTTCTTTCTCCAATGATCCTGATGCCAATCAAAATTACGGGCCTTTCACTCCCGGGTTTATTAAAATTCCTTACAACGATATTTCGGCTTTAGAAGAGGTTTTAAACAGAGAAGCAGGTAATATAGCTGCATTTCTGGTTGAACCCATCCAGGGAGAAGCAGGAGTGTATGTTCCTAATGACGGTTTCCTGAAAAACGCTTCGGAATTGTGTAAAAAACACAATGTTCTTTTTATTGCTGATGAAGTACAGACCGGCATTGCAAGAACCGGTAAGCTGATCGCATGTCATCATGAAGATGTACAACCGGATATTTTAATTTTAGGGAAAGCCCTTTCCGGTGGAATGTATCCTGTATCAGCTGTTTTAGCAAATGATAACATTATGGGTGTTATCAAACCAGGACAACATGGCTCTACATTTGGTGGAAACCCGGTTGCCTGTGCAGTTGCCATTGCTGCACTGGATGTAGTTGCAGAAGAACAATTATCTGAAAGAGCAGAAGAGCTGGGAAAACTTTTCAGAACAGAAATTGAAAAAATAATTGAAAAATCCGACCTTATTACAAAAGTAAGGGGAAAGGGTTTATTAAATGCAATTTTAATTAATGATACACCGGAGAGCTCTACAGCATGGAATCTGTGTCTGCAATTAAAAGAAAACGGATTGCTTGCCAAGCCTACCCATGGGAATATTATCAGGCTTGCACCACCTTTGGTAATTACAGAAGAGCAATTGCTTGATTGTGTAAGAATTATAGAGAAAACTATTTTAGATTTCAAAAAGTAAATATGCCTGAACTCACTGAAAAAGTAAGTGGCTTAATCATAACGTATAACGAAGAACAAAACATTCGGGAAGTACTCGGGTGTTTTGATTTTTGTGATGAGATTATTGTAATAGATTCATTCAGCACAGACCATACTGTTGAAATTGCCAACACCTATCCTAATGTGAAAGTGATTCAGCATAAGTTTGAAGATTTTACAAAACAACGGAATCTGGCTTTGGATGCTGCGAATAATGACTGGGTATTATTTCTTGACGGCGATGAGCGAATCACACCACTTCTGAGAAAGGAAATTATCGATGAGCTGAATAAACCGGTATCTCAACAAAAAGATGCTTATTACTTTTATAGAAAATTCTTTTTCGCGAATAAGCCGATCAACTATTCCGGGACGCAGTCCGATAAAAACTTCAGGCTGTTCAGAAAATCCAAAGCAAGATATATTTCCGGAAAAAAAGTTCATGAAACACTGGAAGTAAACGGATCCATCGGAATTCTGAAAAATAAATTGTTTCATTATTCCGTTTCCAGTTATGAGTCTTATAAACAAAAAATGATTCATTATGGTGTTTTAAAAGGACAGGAGCTTGCTTTGAAGGGGAAAAAATTCAGCAGGATAACCCAATACTCCAAAACAGCATTCAAATTCTTTAAGGCATACATTTTGCGGTTAGGTATAGCAGACGGGAAAGAGGGGTATCAACTTTCCTATTTACAGTCTTTAAGTGTATATGAGACTTATGAATCATTAAAAAAGGAGCAAATTTAATTGAATGAAGATTTGTGTAATTAGTTTCGATTTTTGGGGATATGATAAGTATATTGTAGATACATTATGCAGTAAAGGTATTGATGCCCATCATATTGAAATTGCATCGGTTTCGCATTCCAATTTCACAGAAAGGGCAACCAATGCTTTAAGCAAAACGTTTTTAAATAAAAATCTAAAAACCGAGAAGCGACAAAAATTTGTATTAGATTCTCTTGAACAACTGGGATACCAGGATCAGATTCTTGTTTTAAGTCCCGACGTTTTTGATATTTCTACCATAAAAAAGATAAAAACATACACCGGCCGGCTTATTACCTACCTTTATGATAACCTGGAAAGATTTCCCGTACATGACAAGCTTTATCTTTTCGATAAAATCTTTTCCTTTGATATCGGTGATATCGAGAAATATGGTTTTGAAAAACTGACCAACTATATTTATCTTCCCCATGTTTCCAATAAGGAGCAAAATCCTACAATGGATTTGTTTTATATTACTTCCTATGACAATAAGAGGGTTTCGTTTATAAAATTGCTTGCCAAAAGGTTAATGGCATTAGATCTTAAGTTCCAGATTATGATTATTGGGAAGAAATCATGGAAACATCAGCTAAAGAACATCCTGATTAAGGTTCCTGAGAATTTATCGATTATCTTCAGCATGAAAAAAATCGGACATAAGGATCTGCCCAAATACTATCAAAATTCAAAAGCGTTGCTCGACCTGATGCGTGAAGGACAATATGGTTTAAGCTTCAGGGTTTTTGAAGCCATGTCTTTGGAAAAAAAAATCATCACTGATAATGAAGCTATTAAAAGTTATGATTTTTATAATGCACATAATATTTTGGTTTTAAACAAGACTTGCAGTAATCTTGACATATCTTTTTTTGAACTGCCTTATGAAGACATCCCTGAAGACATCTATAACAAATATACTCTGGATCACTGGGTAAATGTGGTTTTTAAGCTATCTTAAAAAATTACTTATATTCGTTTTTGAATTATTTCCCTATACTTGTACATGATTACTTATACAGAACAATCTAAAATCATCATATTTTGTCCTCCAAACAGTGTTACCGGCGGTCCGGAAGCTCTGCATCAATTATCAGATAAGCTCCATCGTCTGGGTATAAAAAATGTATTTATGCATTACATTCCCAAAAGAAAAAGTGCAAAACCTGAAAACTATAGTGTATATCTGACTGATGAAACAGATCGTGTAGAGGACAAGGCCGAAAACATTTTAATTGTTCCGGAATCTATGACTTTTTTAGTAAAGCAATATCCTGAAAGCCAGAAAGTAATCTGGTGGCTGAGTGTTGATTTTTATAAAATCCTAATGGATTACAGAATCCGGAAGCAGAATATATTCACAAAACTGTTCTATCAACAAAAAGATAAAGAATATTATTTTGAGCCATTACCGAATGTCTTCCAGTGGGCACAATCTTATCGTTCCTCACTGTACATCAAAGACCATGGCATTCCTGAAAGTCAGATAGATTTTGTGTGTGACTATATCAATCCCAGTTTTTTAGAAAACAAAGGAACCATCACGAAAGACCTGACCAATAAAAAAATCCTGTACAATCCCAGAAAAGGAAAAAAGGAGATCTCACAGTTAATTAAAAACTCCCCGGAACTTGAATGGGTTCCTATACAGAATATGAATGCCGGTCAGATCAAAGATTTAATGGCCAAATCTTTATTGTATGTTGACTTCGGTGAAAATCCCGGTCGGGATAAAATGCTCAGAGAATCTGTTTCGCAGGATTGCTGTATTGTTTCAGGGAAAAACGGATCTTCGGCTTATTACCAAGACCTGATGATTCCGGACGAATATAAATTTAATTTCAGTGAAGGTAGAATTCCCGAAATCATTGCAAAAATAAAAGAGGTTTTAGAAAATTACCCTGCGCATATTCCTCAGTTTGTACCTTATAAAAAAGTGGTTTTAAATGAAGAAATTGCATTTGAAGAAAAGCTGACAGAAATATTTAAAAAATGACGTCAAAGAAGATTACATTAATTTACCCTTTCGCATATGGTTATATTGATTTTGTCGTTCAGGAACTGCAATCAGGCGGGAATATAACTGTCACCGACATTAAGACAGACACTATAAAATACAAGTATCCGAATGTAGGGGTGAAAATCTGGAATGGAGTTACGAAGTTATTTGGCCACAATATCAAGAAAAAATATTTCAGCCGGCAGATTTTACAGCAGATTAAAGAAAAACAGGATATTATTTTCATCATCCGCCCCGACTTACTGGAAGATTCATTATTATCAGAATTAAAAAAAAATACGGATTCCTTTATCGCATATTATTATGACAGCTGTAAAAAATATCCGCGGCAGATTGAAATAATTCATTTTTTTGATGAAGTATATTCTTATGAAAAAGAAGACATCAGGCAGTATCATTTCATTGAAACTTCTAATTTCATCTATGACCAGACTATAGAACCTCAGCCAATACAATATGATATTTTCAATGTTTCATCCTATGATTCCAGAATCGATGAGATTGATAGAGTATCAAAAATATTATCCGAAGCGGAATTCAGAATTTATTTTGTATTATTCTGGTTTGAAAAATTGGTATACCCCTATTTACATTCAATTACGGAATACCTGTCCCTTAGTGAAACGAAGAAGATTATTTCGTGCTCTAAAGCCATGATGGATATTCAGCGAAAGGACCAAAGCGGGCTTTCGTTCAGGACTTTTGAAAGTCTGGGATATAGAAAGAAACTGATTACCACAAACGCTGCCGTTAAGGATTATGATTTTTACCATCCAAATAATATGTTGGTTGTAGACAGTGATCATTTGGAGCCTGATGAGATTAAGAGATTTCTTGAGCTGGAATATTCAGAAATTCCCCAGGACATTCTCAATAAATATACGGTAAAGAGTTTTACAGAAAAAATATTCAAATTATAAAATTATGGGTATCAAAAGAAAAATAAAAAATTATATATATTTAAAAAATCATTATCCTTTATCAGAAAAAACCATTATTCCTGATGAAAGTAAAAAAAATATACTGATTGTAGACAGCCAGATCCCTACATTTGATAAAGACTCTGCCTCAAACCGGATCACAGAAATTGCCAAGTTTCTGGCCAGGCATTACAATGTGTACCTTATGGATTGGAGAAAAGCAATCCCAAAAGTAGAATCTAAAAAATATATTAAAAACCTGAATGATCATAATGTAATTGTCTATACCCCATTTATAGGCAAATATGGTATCATGAAAGGTAAAAAACATTTCATCAATACCTTACTTCCCAAGCTTGATTTTGTATGGTGCCACAGGCCTGAGCTTTTTGAATACTACCTGGATTTTTTCAGGGAAAAAGCACCACAGGTAAAAATCATTTATGATATGGTTGACATCCATTACCTGAGAATGGAAAGGGGTCTTGAAATCAAATACGACAAAGTAAGAGCTAAAGAACTGGTTCATTATAAGTATATAGAAACTGAATTGTGCAAGAAAGCAGATAAAATTGCTGTAATCAGCGACAAAGAAAAAGAGTTTATGAAGGCTTTTGTAGATGAGTCCAAGCTATTTACGGTAAGCAACGTTCATAATTTAAAGGTAAAACCTGAAGATATGCCACCTTTTGAAAAACGAAACGGAATATTTTTTATCGGTACCTTTTTACACGATCCCAATGTAGATGCGGTAGAAATATTGTATCACCAGATTATGCCTCTGGTATGGAAGATTTTGCCGGATTTAAAAATAACCATCATAGGTTCGGAAGCTCCGGAAACTATCGTGAAAATGAATTCTGAAAAATTTGAGGTTGCAGGTTTTGTAGAAAATATTATCCCTTATTATGAAAAATGCTTTGCATCCGTATCACCACTAAGATTTGGTGCAGGAGTAAAAGGTAAGATCGGACAGGCTTTAGAATATACGCTTCCTGTTTTAACCACTACTATCGGTGCGGAAGGAATGTTTTTAGAAAACGGGGTAACCGCTTTGATTTCAGACAACGACGATTATCAGAAATTTGCAGACCATATTATTGAAATCTGTACCAACGAAACAACCTGGAATACGTTACACAGCAACTCTGAAAAAGCGATCTATCCATTCTCTATTGAAGCACAAAGAGACGAAATTTTCAAAATACTGCAATGAAGGATTTAGCAATAATTATTTTAAATTACAACTCTTTTGACGACACTTCCAGAGAGGTAAATGCTCTTTTGAAAGAAAACTGTGATGAAAAATCTATCTATGTGGTGGATAATAATTCACTGGACAAAAATAAAATTGCTGAATTCGGAGCTCAAAAAAATATCAATTATATCATCAGTGAAAAAAACGGGGGGTACGCATATGGTAATAATTTGGCTATTAGAAAAGCCATACAGGACGGGAAGAATTTTTTCCTGCTTTTGAACCCGGATATTGATATTGATATCTCTACCATTAAAACATTGTATAATGACCTGCAGGAGCATCAGGACATTGCTGCTATTGGTCCAAGGATCTGTTATAGAAATGATCATCATAAAATATATTCAGATGGCGGGCTGCTGTACCCGGAAAAAGGGTTCCTGGGAGCTCATACCCATTTCAATTTAAACAGGTCTGATGTTCATATCAGCCACTATAATTACCAGTTAGACTATGTGGATGGCAGTGTTTTTATGTTCAGAAAAGAACTTCTGGATGAGATAGGGCTGATGAATGAAAAGTTTTTCATGTACTATGAAGAATCCGAATGGTGCTTAAGAGTTTTAAGGAAAACCCGTTGGAAATTAGCTGTAAATACAAGTCTTACGGCATTTAATACCTACAGTGAGAAGGGAAGCTTTTATGAGTATTATATGACCCGAAACCGTTTATGGCTTTGCAGATTGTATAACGGAAACCTTAAATATGTAAAAAAAGAACGATGGAAGCTGGCCCGGAAAGCATTTAAAAAAGGAGATTTCGCTTTAGCAAAGGCATATGTTAAAGGTATTATAAACGGGCTTTATTCAAAATTATAAATAATTTATTACAATCTTATGGGAAAAAGAAATATTATTAAAGCCGGTTATCTTTTATCTTACGATTATTCATATATCTTCACATCTGTCAATCAGATATATCATGATGTCGATCATATTATGATAAGCTATGATGCCGATCATAAAACATGGGCCGGAAATGATATCTTTATCCCTGAAAGTTTTTTTTCAGATATTAAAAAGATTGATACGGATCATAAAATTACATTTTATAAAGACTCATTCTATATTCCCGGAATGCAGCCTATGGAACTTGAGACCAGGCAAAGAAACATGATGGCCGAACAATTAGGAGCAGATGGCTGGCATATACAGATAGACGGAGATGAATATGCTTATGATTTCAGAAAATTGGCTCAATTTTTAAGAAAAAACAGTTTCCTGTTAAAAAAAGCAAAAAATAACCCTATAAATTTTCAGGTCAATTTTGTCACCCTGTTTAAGCAGAATGAAGAAGGTTTTTTTGTCATCACTCCTTTTGAGGAAAAATGTATGCTGATAACCAATTATCCGAAATATGAATATGCAAGGCTAACCAATAAAGGCCGTACCCTCTCTTTAGATTATTATTTGGTCCATCAATCCTGGGCACGGAGCGAGGATGAAATTATAGAAAAAATTAATAACTGGGGGCATAAAAATGATTTTGATACTTCCCGGTTTCTTGATTTGTGGAAAGAACTGAATGCAAATAATTATTCTGAATTTAAAAATTTCCACCCGATATATGGAAACCTATGGAAAGAACTGTCTTTTTTCCCATCCAGAAACATCGATGAGTTTATCCTTTCATTTTCAAAAAAACATCTTCAGAAAAAATTGCATCTTGATCTTTCTTTGACAAAAAAAATAAAAATATGGATCAAAAACCTTTTCTAACTTCATATTGTTAGGGATAAAGTTGTTTTGGATATGATTTACTCCCATACTTTTGGTTTACCATGAGATTCATCTGGCAAAGAACTTTAAACACATAATTTTTAAGTAAATTTGCAGCAAAATTTTAATTGAAATGGAGAAAGTAAGAGTCCGTTTTGCTCCAAGTCCTACAGGGCCTTTGCATTTGGGAGGTGTAAGAACCGCATTATATGATTATCTTTTTGCTAAAAATCAGGGTGGTGAATTTGTATTGAGAATTGAAGATACAGATACAGCCAGATATGTGGAAGGTGCTGAAGATTATATTGAAGAAGCTTTAGAATGGTGTGGGATCATTCCCGATGAAAGCCCTAAAAAGGGAGGAAAATTTGCTCCTTACAGACAATCTGAAAGAAGAGATATTTATGACCGTTATACAGAGCAGATCTTAAAAACAGAT
Organism: Chryseobacterium populi; assembly: GCF_000282115.1. Lineage (GTDB taxonomy): Bacteria > Bacteroidota > Bacteroidia > Flavobacteriales > Weeksellaceae > Chryseobacterium > Chryseobacterium populi. Next base: position 67,706 of record NZ_AKJY01000034.1, on the reverse strand, counting down.
TATGCTTATCTTGCTTTTGACACTCCAGAAGAATTAGATGCCATCCGCGCTGAGTTTGAAGCTAAAGGAGATGTTTTCTCTTATGATAACATTACGAGAAACCGTTTAAAGAACAGCATTGCCCTTTCTGAAGAAGAAGTTCAGAAATTACTGAATGAAAAGACACCGTATGTGGTAAGATTTAAAATGCCTGTTGACAGAACATTGAATCTTGAAGATATTATCCGAGGGAAATCATCTGTAAATACCAATACGCTGGATGATAAAGTTCTGGTAAAAAATGACGGAATGCCAACTTACCATTTTGCCAACATCATTGATGATCATGAGATGGAAATTACCCATGTTATCCGTGGCGAAGAATGGTTACCGTCTTTAGGGCTGCATACTTTACTGTATGAAGCAATGGGCTGGAAAGCTCCGGAATTTGCCCACCTTTCTTTAATTCTGAAACCTGATGTATCAACATTAATTAACAAAGATAATATAGACAGCATCACAAAATCTTTTACAGAAGAATTTGTGATGAAAAACAATGAATTTACTTTTGATGAATCTGCACCGATTATCAAATCATTCTTTTCAGAGGTAAAAAGCCCAAGATTTAAATCGATGTTGACTGAAAATGATAATGACAATTCATTAACTGCTTCTGTAAAACAGTTTTTAAAGAAAGGCCTTTCAGGAAAACTAAGCAAAAGAGACGGTGACAAATTCGGATTTCCGGTGTTCCCATTAGATTTTAAAGATCCTGCAACAGGAAATATTTCCAAAGGTTACAGGGAAAACGGTTATCTTCCGGAAGCGTTCATCAATATGGTTGCCCTTTTGGGCTGGTCTCCTTCTCACGATAAAGAAGTTTTATCTTTGGATGAAATGGCAAAAGAATTTGATTTAAATAAAGTACATAAGGCCGGAGCAAGATTCAGTAAAGAAAAATCAGAATGGTTTAATCATCAATATATTCAGCTGAAATCTGATGGGGAACTTCTGCATATTTTAAAAAATACGGAGCTTAATTTATCCGGAATTTCAGATGAAAAATTACTGAAGATCATTCATCTGATGAAAGAAAGAGCAACTTTTCCGAAAGACATTTATGAAAGCGGAACGTTTTTCTTTGAAGCACCTGTTTCTTATGAGGAGAAAGCTTCAAAAAAAGCATGGAATGATGAAACTTCTGCAATTTTAAGTGAACTTGCAACAACATTAAACGGAATTGAAAACTTCGATGCGGAAACTTTAAAACAGGAAGTTCATGATTTTGCAGAAAACAAAGGCCTGGGAATGGGTAAAGTAATGATGCCGTTACGTTTATCTTTAGTAGGAGAACTAAAAGGTCCGGACGTGCCTGATATCCTGGAACTCATTGGAAAAGAAGAGAGTATCTCCAGAATAAACAGGGCAATCAATAATTTTAAATAGAGTTTCATAATTTTTCATAAATTTGAAAGATTTAATTTACTTCAAGAAATGGAATATTTAAGTTTCGAACTTCCTATAAAAGAATTAATGGATCAATACCAAACATGTTCTTTAGTAGGAGAAGAAAGTGGTGTTGATGTAAAATTAGCATGCAGCCAAATTGAGGATAAGATCATAGAAAAGAAAAAAGAAATCTATGGCAACCTTAGTCCCTGGCAGAGAGTACAACTGTCTCGTCATCCGGATCGTCCCTATACATTAGATTATATTAGCGGTATTGCCGATAAAGGCAGCTTTCTAGAACTTCACGGTGATAGAAATTTTGCTGATGATCCTGCAATGATCGGTGGCCTGATGACATTGGATGGTCAGAAAGTAATGGTTATCGGAACCCAGAAAGGGAGAACCACTAAGGAAAGACAGTACAGAAGATTCGGAATGCCGAATCCTGAAGGATACAGAAAAGCTCTACGATTGATGAAACTTGCTGAAAAATTCCATATTCCGATTGTAACTTTAGTAGATACACCGGGAGCATATCCCGGATTGGAAGCTGAGGAAAGAGGGCAGGGAGAAGCTATTGCAAGAAATATTTTTGAAATGGTGCAGCTTAAAACCCCTATTTTCACTTATATCATTGGCGAAGGAGCCAGTGGTGGTGCTTTGGGAATAGGCGTAGGAAACAAAGTATATATGCTTGAAAACACCTGGTATACGGTAATCGCACCGGAAAGCTGTTCTTCTATTTTATGGAGAAACTGGGATCATAAAGAAGATGCAGCCAATGCACTGAACCTGACCCCGAAAGATGCTTTAAGAGAAAAATTCATCGACGGAATTATTGAAGAACCACTTGGAGGTGCTCATTATGATCCGGAAACAGCATTTTTAAATCTTAAAAGTTCTATTTTACAGAATATCAAGGCATTCTCTAAATTCACAGGACAAGAACTTGAAACCCAGAGACAGGATAAATTCATTGCAATGGGCCAGTTTAAAGGATAAAATAAAAAAAAGAAAGGTTAAGAAAATTTTCTTAACCTTTCTTTTTTTTATTTGCTTTTATTTAATTCTACTCATCATCTCTCAGATTCAGTTCAATTTCAATATCCTTACTGATCCTTTTCAGGGATGAATATTTGGCATCACAAACCATGGTCGTCAGAACATATTCTCCCTTATCTACCAGTAAAAAGTTTTGACCATTGGCCGGGACATCAAGATTGTAGTATTTTTTTCCGCTTATTTTTACGATTAAATTACACTTGGATCTGTTTTTAATATTAATATAAGCTTCTTTATCCAACGGATCATTATTAAAAAGGTGGGTCAGCATTGCTGCGGTCTTTTTATTTTTTTCACCGGATTCAGATTTTTTACTGTCGCTTCCTATGCTTGCTACACTGGCATAATTCACTTTTCTTTCCGGAGTAGAAGATCCTGTATTGGAAGCCAGCGTTTTAGAATTATTCAGCTCATTATTTTTTACTATTCTTTCAACTTTATCTTTACTTAGTGTTGTAATGGTAGGTTTCGCTTCAGGAGAGTTATCTGCCATGATAATTTCGATCAGCTTTCTCTTGAAATAATCGGTTTTTGCATGATTCGGATTCTGTTTCAGAAAACCGGCAATCACTCTTGCTTCCTTTGTACTTTCTGCATCCTGCTCTGTGTAGATAATCAGGGTTTCCTTTTCTACGATAGTTTTGGATTTGGCTTTCTTCTTTTTTTGAGAAAAACCAAGGGTAAAAATGCATAAAAGTATGAGGAGGAATATTTTTTTCATTAACTAAACATTTAAAAAATTATTAAATAAGTAAATAACGTGAAAAGTCATTTTTTAGTTTATCATTAAAATCATTATCTTTGCACTGCTTTAAAATTAAGCTAAAAATTAATACTAATCTTACAATAAAAAAATAATAGATATTATGTCTTATACACCAGCTGCTGCAGACGTAGCAAAATTGAGAAACCAAACAGGTGCAGGTATGATGGACTGCAAAAAAGCTTTAGTTGAAGCTGAAGGAGATTTCGAAAAAGCGATAGATATCCTTAGAAAAAAAGGACAAAAAGTTGCTGCTAACAGAGCTGACAGAGAGTCTACTGAAGGAGCAGTAATTGCTAGAGTAAATGAAGATAACACTTTAGGTGCTATCATCTCTCTAAACTGTGAAACTGACTTCGTTGCTAAGAATGAAGCCTTCATCGAGCTTGCCTATGAATTGGCTGAGATGGCTATCTTTGCTGCAACTAAAGAAGAGCTTTTAGCTACAGATTTCCACGGGATCACTGTTGCTGAGAAATTAATTGAGCAAACAGGTGTTATTGGTGAAAAAATCGAGATCGGTGCATTCGAAAGAATCGAAGGTCCTTTCTTAGGAGCTTATATCCACGCTGGAAACAAAATCGCTGCTATCACTGCGCTTTCTTCTAAAGTAGACGGAGGTGATGAAGCTGCTAAAGCTGTTTCTATGCAGGTTGCTGCAATGAACCCAATAGCTCTTGATGAAACTGCTGTTTCTCAATCGACGATCGATAAAGAATTGGAAATTGAAAGAGAACTTCTTACTAAAGAAGGTAAGCCTGAAAACATTATCGAAAACATCCTTAAAGGTAAAATGCAAAGATTCTACAAAGACAACACTTTGGTGCACCAATCTTTCATTAAAGACGGAAGTATTTCAGTTGCTGACTATGTAAAATCAGTAAACGGAGATCTTAAGGTAACAGGATTTGTAAGAGTAAGTTTATAATCTCTCTCAGATTTAAAAATATCAATCCCGGTGAAAAAATTTTCACCGGGATTTTTTTATTATAAGCCATTCAACAATTATTAAGAATATATTAATTTTATTTTAAATATTTAACATCTAAAATTCATCATGAATTTATATATGTTAAAAATTGATTATTAATACTTACATTTGCTGCCCTTATAATAAACCATGAAAAAACTTCTACTTTCTTTCTGTACCTTTCTTTGTTTATTAATGAATGCCCAGCTGGATACAGACCATTGGTTTGCTCCGATGGCAGCCAGAGCCAATACAACCGGCCTTGAAGGTTATCTCAATTTATCCACAGATCAGATGACATCATTTCCGGTTGAGATTTACAACAACAATACACTATTTACAGCGCCCAGACTCCAACGATTACCCGTATAGAAGTTTCCGGGGCGAACGCCACAGTTTTCGTTTCAGGGGGAACCTCTCCTTATCAATATTCCCTGAATGGTATAGATTATCAATCTTCCAACGTATTCACAGGACTAGAAAGAGGAATTCATACAATATTTGTTTTAGGTACAGATGGCTGTCAGCCTGTAGTGAAAGAGTTTCTTGTTTTAAATCTCGTAAATGCCATTACACCAAACGGAGACGGCATTAATGATGTATTAAATTATTCCGATTTAAGGATCAAACAAGATGTAAGCATTGAAATTGCAGACCGGTATGGAGCTCCGGTTTATAAATCAAAAGACCAGACGTATACCTGGGACGGGAAATCCGGAAGCAGGCCTCTTTCTACCGGAACATATTGGTATATTATCAGATGGACCGAGCCGGACAGCAAATTAGCAGTTTCATATTCCGGATGGATTTTAATAAAGAATCGAGAATAATTTTTTGTTTTTATTTCCAAATTATTAATAATATTTCAAATTTTATTTTAAATTTGTAGAAATCCTAATTTCCAACTTTATGAAAAGATTTCTACTTAGTTTAGTATTAGTTTTTTTGACGATTAATACACTCTTTGCCCAAAGAGATACAGAGCATTGGATTGCGCCGTATTTTGACAGCTCATTATTTTCCAATTATACCCATGCGCTGTATTTGTCAACAGATTCCTTAACTCCTTTTGAAGTAAAAGTTTACAACAATAATGGTGTCATCGGAACTGTAACGATTAGTAAAGGAAATCCTCAAACGTTTGCCGTTAATGCTTCCTTTATTAATACCCAGACCACAGCAGATGCCGCTACAGTAAAGACATTAGGGCTCTATACCAAAGGAGACAAACCCTATTATGTATCTTTAAGAATATATTCCGGATCTCACGGAGAAATTGTTACTTCTAAAGGTAAGGCAGGTATAGGGAAAACATTCTATTCTGCCGCTGCACCTATTACGTACAATTCAAGTTCAATGAATTTTACCACGGGGATTCTTGCTACTGAAGACAACACAACGGTTACTATTTCCGGATATAATCCTGCTGTACAGTTTATTAATCACCCAACGCCGCCGGCGTCTATCAGTCTTGTTTTGAATAAAGGAGAATCTTACATCCTTGCCGGTACCGGCAATATTACAGCAAATCAAGCCGGATTTATCGGTGCAAAAATTGTTGCTGACAAACCGGTTTCTGTTACCAATGGTAATTCAAACGGAATGTACGCAACCGGAAATACAAGCTCGGGTTCCGATCTTATTTTAGACCAGTCTGTACCAACAGAGCGTCTCGGAAAGGAATTTGCAATGGTAAGAAGTTTATCTCCTGTTACCAATTCTTACGATATGGAAGGAGGAATCATCATTGCCACTGAAAATAATACTGAAATCTACCTGAATGGATCCAGCACTCCGATTGCTACCATTAATGAAGGACAATATTACAGGATATTAGACAACAGCTATATTCAGCAAACAGCTGGTAGTGGCCATTATAATATTTATGTAAGCACCAATAAAAATGTATACCTGTATCAGCTAGTAGGCTCAAATGCTACGAACACCGGAGGGTACAACTATATTCCGCCATTGAACTGTTTCTTACCGAGAAAAATTGATGAGATCGGGAAAATCAATGAGATGCCTACCTACACAGGTACGATCAACTTAAAATTAAATATTTTAACTGAAGCAGGTGCTACCGTATTGGTAAATGGAAATCCTCCTACAGCTGCTCAGGGACCCTATCCGCTTACCGGGAATACCCAGTGGGTAACGTATGCAATCCCGGGAATTACCGGAAACCTTACGATCACTTCTACAAAAGCAGTAACAGCAGGGGTAAACGGAGGATATAGTACAGCAGGATACGGAGGTTATTTTGCCGGATTCTCTTCAGTGCCCGTAATTGCTAAAAAAACAGGAGAATGTGCTCCGGGAATTATCCTGGAAGTGGATGACAGCTTTGAAACTTATCAGTGGTTCCTGAACGGTGTTGCTATTCCGGGAGCTACAGCGAATACATATGCTCCGCTAACCGCAGGTAACTATACTGTAAAGGTAACTATGGGTACCTGCCCGCCAGTGATTACACCAATTTATAAAGTATTTTCCTGTTTAACTGAAACTGTAAAATCTTTAAATATTTGTGCATCTACTCTGATTACTCCTACATTTACAAGTTCTACACAGGCTGTTGTTCCAAGTACAGTAACCATCATTACCCAAGGAGCTCATGGCACAGCAGTAGTTAACCCTACAAATGGTACAATTACTTATACTCCTGTTACAGGATATTTAGGCTCTGATACTATTGTTTATCAGTTCTGTGGTAATGCACCTGAGTTTGTTGACTGTGAAAAAGTGACTTTAAACCTGACTGTTGTTCCGTTTACTTTAACAGACAGAACAGTATTTGCATGTCAGTATAGTGGAAAAGGATTTTTTGACCTGACTACCGCGAATGTAACAAGTTATAGCCCTACTACACGAAAATATTATCCTACGCTGGCAGATCTTAATGCAGGTACGAATGAGATTAACAATCCTACCAATTATTTTTCTGCAGCAGGATTTGTTTATGTAAAAGTAACAACCCCTGAAGGATGTTCAGGAAATGCAAAAATCACTTTGGATTTCTTCCCTACTCCGGTAGTAAAAGAAGCCTCATTAAGTGAATGCTTTATAGAAAATAATGAAACCAGTGCCAAGTTTGATTTAACGACTGCTGATGTCACAGATGAAGATCCTGTAACTAAAAAATACTATCCTACATTTACGGATGCAAGCAACGGAACCAATGAGATTGTGGTCAATGCTACAGCTTATATTTCCGGCAATGGAGCTGTATACGTAAGGGTGTTCAATTCAAACGGATGTTATGCAATCGCTAAAATTATCCTTACTGTCATTCCTCCAAAACGATCTCCTTTATTGGTTGATCAGTATATCTGTATCGACGGAAGAACGAATATTGATGCAGGACCAGGTTACCAGTCTTACCAATGGAGCACCGGAGATACCACACAATCTATCAATGGGGTTCCTGTAGGCGATTACTGGGTAATCCTCCAGGATAACGGCTGTTTCGTAAAACAAATGGTAAGTGTGAAAAAAGCGTTGGATCCTGTAATCACCGAAATACAAATTTCAAACAATACGGCAACTGTAATTGTAAGTGGAGGAAAAGCCCCTTACCAGTATGCTGTAGACGGAACAACCAACTGGCAGGATTCTAATGTCTTCACCAACCTTACCAGAGGCCAGCATACATTCTATGTAAAAGATGCCTACAACTGTACTCCGATCTCCGTGGAGATAACAGTTCCAAATTTAATTAATGCAATAACACCAAATGGTGATAATGTAAATGATTATATCGACTACAGAGAATTATCATACAAAGAAAATCTTGTTTTCGTCATCTATGACAGATATGGCAATAAAATTTTCACGGGAGATAAATTCAATAATTACCAATGGGATGGTAAACATTATGATAAGAAAATTTTAACCGGGACTTACTGGTACCACATCAGCTGGAATGAACCTAATAAAGAAAAGACTCCAATAAAATATACCGGTTGGATTCTGGTGAAAAACAGAGAATAATAAAATTCACATATTTTTATCAACCACGATTTAATAATCGTGGTTTTTTTTATTTATCGTAATAATAATTAAAAAAAATATAAAAATATATTAAATATTCTATTATTTTTGTTTTAATCCATAATTAATTCCCATACATATGAAAAATTTTCTACTAAGTTTACTTTTCTTTTTATTTACAATCAGTGAACTCTCTGCACAACGAGATACAGAGCATTGGTTTGCCCCTTATTATGACAGCTCATCCACATCAGCCACTGCATACACTCATGGCTTGTATTTCTCTACAGATTCCACGACGCCTTTCCAGATAAATATTTACAGTAATAATACTGTAATCGGAAATGTAACCATCAGTAAAAACAACCCTCAGGTTTTTTCTCTGCCAGCTCAATATATCCGGACCATTACCAGCGCAAGCGCGGCTGTTCCGAGCAGTCTGGGAGTATATACCCAAGGAAGCAGGCCTTATTTTGTTTCCCTAAGAATATACAATACATCTCATGGAGAAATCGTTACCTCTAAAGGCAAGGCCGGAATCGGAAAAAAGTTTTATGCTGCAGCTACACCTATTACCGTCAGCTCAAGCAGCAGTAATTTCACAACCGGAATAATGGCAACTGAAGACAATACAACGGTAACCATTTCTGGCTACGACCCGAATATACAGTTTATCAATTATCCCAATCCACCATTAACGACCACAATTATCCTGAATAAAGGAAAATCCTACATCCTTGCAGGTCTTGGTAATATCGTTGCCAACCGGGAAGGTTTTATAGGCACAAAAATCGTGGCAGACAAACCCGTATCAGTCACCAATGGTAACTCAAACGGCTTTTATGCTACCACAACATCCGCAGACGGGTCAGACCTTATCATGGACCAATCTGTACCTGTTGAGCGTCTCGGAAACGAATTTGCAATGGTAAAAAGTATTTCCACCAGCTCCGCCAATATGGAAGGTGGAATTATCGTGGCTACTGAAAACAATACGGATATTTATCTAAACGATGGGCAACTCCTGTAGCAACTATTCAGGAAGGAGATTTTTACAGAATTTTAGCCAGCTCATATGTTGCACAGGCCGGGGTACACTCAAACATTTATATACGAACCACAAAAAATGCCTACCTCTACCAATTGGTGGGCTCCGGCACTGCCAACAATACCGGTGGTTATAATTATATACCGCCATTAAATTGTTTTTTGCCGAGAAAAATTGATGAAATCGGTAAAATTAATGAAATGCCCACCTATACCGGTACCATTAATTTGAAATTGAATATTCTGACAGAAGCCGGCGCTGCTGTAACTGTAAATGGAAATACTCCTCCTGCATCCCAGGGCCCTTTTCCTCTCACAGGAAACACTCAATGGGTAACTTATGCCATACAGGGTATCGCAGGTAACGTTACAATTACATCCACAAAAGCAGTTACGGCAGGAGTAAACGGAGGATACAATACCGCCGGATACGGAGGCTATTTTGCCGGATTCTCTTCAGTGCCCGTTATTGCCAAACAAACCGGAGATTGCATTCCCGGTATTGTCCTGGAAGTGGATGACAGTTTTGAAAGTTATCAATGGTTCTTAAACGGAAATTTGATTCCGGGTGCAACAAGCAATTCATATACTCCGACCCAGGCAGGCAACTATACCGTAAAAGTTACGATAGGAACTTGTCCACCTGCTATAACCCCTGTATATAAAGTGTTTTCGTGTCTTCAGGAATCAATAAAAGCAATGACAGTCTGTGATGGTTATCAGCCCATCATTCCTGAATTTACCATTTCCACCCAGACTTATGTTCCCGGTACCGTAACCATTGTAACCCCGCCAGCAAATGGTACAGCAACAATTGATCCCGTAACAGGAGTGATAACCTATGTCCCGAATTTCGGATATTTTGGCCCGGACACAATGGTTTATAAATTCTGCGGTAATGCCCCTGAATTTATTGATTGTGAACAGGTAACTTTAAATTTAACGGTATCTTCATTGCCTGTTGTCAGCGATGCTACCTTAAGAACCTGTTTTCTTGAAGAAAACATAGCAACAGGATTATTCAACCTTACCACAGCAGCAGTGACCACACAGACCGGAGTAACCAAAAAATACTATCCATCTCCTACGGATGCAGAAAACGGAACAAATGAAATTATGGCCCCAACTTCATATACCGCTCCGAACGGAGTCGTTTATATAAAGGTAATCAATGCAAACGGCTGTTATAGGGTGGCCAAGGTAACATTAATTGTTTTTCCACCGGTAAAATCTGAGGTACTTATTGATAAAATCATTTGTATGGAAGACACCACCACCTTAGATGCAGGCCCGGGATTTGACGGCTATGAATGGAGTACAGGAGCTTTAACACAAGCTATAACCAATGTTACAGTAGGTACCTATTGGGTAAAATTAAAAACAGGAGAATGCATTACCAAGCAAACTGTAAATGTATATCCGGCAGAACAACCGATCATTACCAATATAGAAGTTGCCAACAATACGGTTACCGTACATGTTATAGGAGGTACTGCTCCATACCGATATTCGATTGATAATGCCAACTGGCAGGATTCTAATATTTTTGAAAATATTCCCAGGGGTGATGTTACGGTATATGTAAAAGATAATTATGATTGTGATCCCATAGATGTAGCCATTACCGTTCCCAATCTTATCAATGTAATTACCCCGAACGGAGACGGCGTTAATGATATTATTGATTACTCATCCTTAGCCCGGAAAACCAACCTGGTCTTCAGTATTTTTGACAGATATGGAGCCAAAATTCATCAGGGTGACAAAAATAACGGGTATCAATGGGACGGAACAACAGGTGGAAAAAAAATACCTACCGGAAACTACTGGTACGATATCAGTTGGAATGAACCCAATAAAAAGCAGACTGCAATACGATTCACCGGCTGGATCCTTGTAAAAAACAGAGAATAATAATTTTTATAAGCCTCTATGAAAACCACGACCAAAAATCGTGGTTTTTTTATTATTTTTTCAAGGCATTACTACTTTTTATTATTAAATTTGTGACAAAAGCCAGCACTAAATGAAGAAAACTCTATCTTTTTTATTTATACTTTGCGTTTTCATGTCTACTTTCGCTCAATTAGACAGAGAACATTGGTTTGCTCCCATGATGGACAGAACTGCCAATCAAAATCCATATCAGAAGTTATACCTGTCCACCAACCGTACGACCCCGTTTCCTGTAAGCATTTACAATAATAATGTCTTAATAGGAACTGTAAATATCAGCAAAAACAATCCTCAGAAATTTGATGTATTAAGGCAATATATCATTACTACACAACAGGCTGATCTGTTTACTCCTACATCAAAAGGCCTTTATTTAAAAGCAGATTTCCCGTTCTATGCCAATCTGAGATTCTCGGTATTCAATCATGCAGAAATCATTACTTCAAAAGGGATACCTTCCACAGGAAAGACTTTTTATGCTGCCAATGCCCCGATCACTGTAATCAATTCCATTTTGAATTTTATGACCAGTGTACTGGCAACAGAAGACAATACAACCGTTACGGTTTCAGGATATAAACCTACTGTACAGTTTTCAAACGGAACATCAGGAATGACCAACCCGACCATGACCTTTACTCTCAATAAAGGACAATCTTATATTATAGAAGGAAGCGGAAGCCTTACCGGAAATTCCGATGGATTTATCGGGGCCAAAATTGTTGCCAATAAACCGGTAAATATCACCAATGGTAACTTTAACGGCCAATATGCGGGTAACTTTCCCACAAGTTCTGATATCCTGATGGACCAGGCAGTTCCTGTTGAAAGATTGGGATCTGAATTTGCTCTTGTAAAAGGAAACGGAAGCGTTGGCGCCAATATGGAACAGGTTCTTGTCATTGCCACGGAAAACAATACTCAGATCTTTGTAAATGATGAAGGAACTTCCCTTGCCACATTGAATATCGGTGAATACTATGTAATCCCGGATACCAAATACCAGGCCCAGGGAAGCAGCCATTATAATTTATACATTAAAACCACAAAAAATGCATATGTTTATCAGATGCTGGCCGGAGATTCCGGAGTCGGTAATGAAGTAGCAACCGGTGGTTTTAATTTTATTCCTGCCTTAAACTGTTATCTGCCCAAGCAAATTAACGAGCTGGGACTGATTGATGAAAATTTTGTCCATTCCAATAACAACCCTGCCGGAATTCTCAATATCCCTACAAAGCTCAACCTTATTACAGAAAGAGGTGCCACAGTAACGGTAAATGGTGTTACTCCACCTGTCAGTACCGGCCCTTTCGGCATGACAGGTACCAATAACTGGGTTACTTATGGAATACCCAATGTAACAGGAACAATCACCGTTATTTCAGATAAAGCAATTACAGCCGGAATCAATGCCGGGAGTGATGCGGTAGGATACGGAGGCTTCTTCGCGGGCTTTCCGACACAGCCGGTCATTTTAAAATCAGGCGGAGACTGTGTTCCCGGAATTGTTCTTACTGTAGATCCTATTATTTATAATGCTTATCAATGGTATGTAAACGGAGTCCTTATCCCGGGTGCTACCGGCGTTTCTTATTCACCAACGCAATCAGGTTACTATACCTGTGCAGTAACAATGGGAAGCTGTGCTCCTTTGATAACAGAACAATATAAAGTTTTAAACTGTACCAAATTAAGTACTGCAACCTATGATATATGTACTGATAAAATTATTACCCCTGCTTTCAGCAGCTCGCCACAGACTCCTGTAATCTCTACCATAGCAATTACAACGCCTCCCGCTTTAGGAACCGCAACGATAAGTGCCACTACCGGAGCGATCACTTATACAGCTACCAACCCCGGAGCAGCAGGAACAGATACATTCACCTATACATTCTGCGGAAATGACCCGGATTTCCCGGATTGTGAAACAGTGACGGTGACAATCAACATCCAGGCAGTTACGGTAAACAATGCTACGTTAACCACCTGCAGCATAAACGGGCAGGGAACCTTTGACCTTACCTCTGCCAATGTAACGAATAACTCGCCGGTAACAATAACCTATTATCCTACCCTTTTAGATGCTCAGAATGAAAATGCAGCGGCATTAATAACCGTACCTACGGCTTACCCAGCTCCCAATGGCACCATTGTTTACGCTGTCGTAAAAAACTCTACCGGATGTAAGAACATTGCACAGATCACCCTAAATCTCTATCCTGTAGCCATTGTATTGCAAAATTACACTGCCAATTTATGTGATGATAATATGGATGGTCTGGTTACAGTTATTCTGTCCAATATTACTCCTTTGGTGCTTAATAATCCCACTTATTTTACCAATGTAAGATACTATGCCAATTTAACAGATGCCAATGCCGGAACTGCTGCTACATTACCTAATACCTGGACTTTCAGCACCAGTACAACTATCTATATCAGGGTAGATTCTCCTGATGGATGTGCTGCCGTAGTTCAGCCTTTGGTTTTCAATATCGGCGCTAAAATACCTTTGATAACCGGCACGGTAACCGCAAGCTTTTGTGATGACGATTTAGATGGTACCAAACAGGTAGATCTAAACCAATATCTTGCTCAGTTTACAGCCGATCCGCTGGTAACTGCAAGCTATCACAGCTCCTTAGCCGATGCTCAAAATAATGTAAACCCACTTACCAACCCCGTTACTATTACAGGAACTCAAACCATCTATGTAAGATTTGAAAAACCTGGAGTGTGTCCTGAAGTGGGAACCATTATCATTACCATTAAAACACCTAAAAGCTCACCTCTTCTGATGGATCAGATGGTCTGTCCACAAACCACCACAACATTGGATGCAGGTCCGAATTTTGACAGCTATCTCTGGAGTACCGGAGCTACAACCCCTTCTATCACCAATGTTCCTATTGGTAACTATTGGGTTGACCTCACAACCAATGGCTGCGTATACAGGCAATATGTGAACGTGATTGAAGCACCAACGCCGTCCATCATCTCGATAGATATCAATGGAACTACAGTAACGATCGGAGCAAGTGGCGGAACCCCTCCTTATGAATATTCTCTGGATGGGAATACATGGCAGACTTCCAATGTTTTCCTGAATGTACCGAGAGGCAGCTATATTGCTTATGTAAGAGACTCCAAAAGATGTACGGAGATTCAAAGACCGTTTACCATCATCAATCTGATCAATACCATTACACCTGACCTAGATGGTCACAATGATGCTATAGATTATTCGGCATTAATGGAAAAAGACAATATTGAGTTCAGAATATATGACAGATATGGTGCAGAGATTTTCAGAGGGAACAAATCTAACCGGTATATCTGGGACGGAACATTAGGCGGAAGACCGGTATCTACTGCAACGTATTGGTATACCATCAGCTGGACGGAATTCGGAGCTACTACAAATGTAAAATATTCAAGCTGGCTATTGGTGAAACAAAGATAATTTGTAAAAACTTCTTTTAGAAAGGGCATTTATAACATTCATTAACAATTCTGTGGTAAAGTTTAATATAACTTTAACCTGTTTTCACTATTTACTTAGGTATAAATTGAGTGATTTCTGTGTAATTTTGCCCCATTATATGAAGAATCTTATTACTCTATTGCTATTGGTTTTTCTGGCAAAGATCAATGCTCAAACATATTCGGGGGAAGTATTCCTTAGAGATAATTCAGTATTATATCTCAACCAGGTATATGTTACGAATCTTAATACTCAAAAAACTGTTCTTACAGACTATAACGGAGATTTCAATATCCAGGCGAATGCAGGTGATATTATCCGCTTCACCTCTATTGTTACGGAGAGAAAAGACATTCAGCTTTCGCCTCAGATGCTTGGGCCTAAAAATTTAATAGAGCTGAAAATTGCTTATCATGATATTCAGGAAGTTGTTATCAGCAGGTTTAAGCCTACTGGAAATTTAAGATATGATGTAACGGCATTAGCCAAAAAAGATAAGGCACTTGAACTTAAAAAAGTGATCGGCTTACCGGAACCTAAAGGTGATGGCACCCCACCTCAGCTTCCTGTTGCCGGATTAAGAGATGGCGGATTAACCTTTAGCCTTGAGAGTATCTTTGATATTTTATCTGGTGAAAGAAAGAAAAAGCAGCGTTACATTGCCTATGAGAGAATGAACTCGTCTGTCAGCCAGATTAAAAATTATCTTGGAAAAGATTATTTTACAAAATTCAAGATTCCTGAAAATTTGATTGATAATTTCCTGCAGTTTGTTTATTCATCGGAAAGTCTTGATCCTTACATTCAGGCAGGAAATTTTGAGGCTGTAAAGATTCCGATTGAAAAATATATGCCTATTTATCAGAGAAGGCTAAGGAATTCCCATCTTCAGGAAATCGTAAAATAATAAATCACATTATGAATAGAAGTATACCGTCAATCGACGGTATATTTTTTGTATATACGTATTTTATAACTTTATTTTCCATTTTGGATTAAAAATAAAAATAGTGTTATTCCGTTTGTATTATTGTACCACATCAAATCACAGCAGCAAAGGAAGCATACCTATAGAAATGCTTTATTTTTAACTTATATATGTGTATTAAATGAAAAAAATACTTTTACTATTTAGTTTATGTATCTGTTTTGGTCTTTCAGCTCAGAAAAAAGCCAAAGATTATAGCAATATCCTGAAAAGCAAAAATATCTATGAGATCAATGCCTTCCTTCGCGATGCACATCCTGATGACCCCCGGAGATCCGTATTAAAGCCCAAAGTCATGGACATGATGAGAGACTATATAAAGAACGCTCATCCGGCCGACCAAAAGGTGAAAGAGATGCAGGAAATGCTCGCACTGTTGAAAAGAAGGCCTTCTACAAAAATTACTTTTGACGAGATGAATGCCATCATCAAACAAAAACAAATCGCTAAATATAAAGCCGAACTGGCGGCAAAACAATCTACAGTAGTCTACACACCAAGTAATGCTAACAATGCTATTGTTGTAAACACTTCTGCAAGTACAGCAGCTATTCCGAATGCGGAAGCGGAAGAATTCAATATGCTTATGAAAGTTTCTCCTGTTGAGCATAGAAACAATACCGTAAAAATACTAAACTCCCTTTTCGATAATGATCCTACGACAAAGGAATGTATCGTTCTTATCGAAAACAAATCCGACTGTAATATTATTGTAAGAATGGAGGGAGTAGGTACCACAAAATACAGGCTTGCCGTTCCCGCTCATAATGAAAACTCAATTGTGGTAGAAAAAGGAAATTACCTTTTTACAAGTCTGGTGTGTGGGGCCCAATATGCTTCCCAAAAAACCATTCAAAAACCTATTATGGTAGCATTGGGGACCTCAGAAGGTAAATAATCAAAAATTCCAGACCTTTCTTTTTCAAGCTAAAGTAATTAATCTGTTTAAATTTTGCTATTTTTGCAGGATTTTTATAAACAGTCATGGGCAAGAATAAAATAGCAAGATTTACAGAAAACAAAATATTACCTAATGTCATCCAGCCTACAAGAGAAGAGGCGTTAAGCGGTTTTGAGCTTAAAGGAAAATGGAGAACCGATTTTTTTAAAAATGACCATCCCATTGTTCTTGAATTAGGCTGTGGAAAAGGGGAATATTCCGTGGGCCTTGCCAAAACCTTTACTGAAAAAAACTTTATCGGGATCGATATTAAAGGAGCAAGATTTTGGTTTGGAGCGAAGGAAGCCGTTGAGAACAATATGAACAATGTGGCATTCTTAAGATCCCAAATTGAGCTTGTAGACTGTTTTTTTGCAGAAAATGAAGTGGATGAAATCTGGATTACTTTCCCGGATCCACAAATCAAATACAGACGTACAAAACACAGATTGACCCATCCTGACTTTCTTAACAGGTATAAAAAATTTTTAAAACCTGGCGGAATCGTTCATTTAAAAACAGATTCTGAATTTCTGCATGGCTATACCCTGGGTTTTCTTCAGGGAGCCGGCTACGAAATACTTACCGCCCATCATGATATTTACGGTGCCCCGGAATATGATCCTAATACAGAACATTTAAGAGATATCAGAACTTATTATGAAGAACTTTTTTCCGCTAAAGGAAAAACTATTACTTATATTAAATTCCGGATTAATTAAATCAGGATATCATACGGTTTAAAATGAAAAAAAATCATTTTAAAAACTAAAATATGTAAAATCCTACGACCTTATATTGATATTTTTAGACATAAATACAACAGTAAAAAAATTTAATATGTGAAATTAATATATAAAAACAATAAACCATGAAAAAAAATTTACTTACATTCCCTTTATTCTTTGCTTTACTTTCATGCAACACAACCCATGATGTTCAAAAATCTTCTGCCAATATCCTTGACAGTAAGAGTATAAGCGAAATTGAACTGTTTTTAAAGACAGCTCATCCGGAGGATCCGAGAAGAAGTGTTTTAAAGCCCAAACTGATCGCTTTAAAAAACGAAGAATGGACAAAAGGAAAAATAAATGCAAAGCCAATGCAGGCGAGGCCTGTGATTTCCGAAATCCCGAATAGTATTATGAAAAGCTCTAACTCGGCAGAAGCTGAAGAGTTTAAGCATTTAATAGCTTCTACATCGAAACAGCATAAAGATAAAACCGTAAAACTTCTGAATGCAATGTTTAATGAAGATATCAGCAGTAAGGAGGTGATTCTTTTATTTAAAAATAATTCTGACTGTAATTTGGTACTAAGAATTCAGGGAAAAGATTTTTACAATATGGCAGTTCCTGCTCATGGTGAAAATTTCATTGTTATCAATAAGGGTACTTACACATTGAACAGTAATGTATGTGATATTCGATACAGCTCACAGAAAGAAATAAAAAAGAGCATTTTTCTAACCATTAATAATCCTGAAGAGGTTAGAGATCAGGTGGTTCTGAAAAAATAAAAAAGTTTAATTTTACATCACAAATTTTTAATATGAAAAAGGCATTTCTCTTTTCAGGTTTTACTCTGGCTATTATTGTAAGCAGCTGTAATGCAAATTATAATACAGGCTCTCCAATTAAACGCCCTTATCCCCGCACTACCTCTTCCACTTCATCTGCTTCACAGACAGAAAGGGAATATAGCGCCCTGATAAAAACGTATAAGCCGGAAACTGCTGAAGTTCTTACAGACCTGTTAAATGATTCGTCTGACAGCCCTAAAACATCCGTTACCATCGAAAATAAATCCAGATGTAACATGGTGATCACAATCAGCGGTAATAATTATTTTAAAAAGATTCCAATCGGGGCAGGCAAGATAGGCTCTGCCATGGTTCTTAAAAACCAGAATTACAATCTGTCAGGAAGAGTTTGTGAATCGGTATATCAAAAAACAAAATTTATTACCAGTTCTTATAATATCAAGCTTTCCAATTAATAAAAACCAACCATAAAAAAACCGTTAAGACTTGCTCAACGGTTTTTATATTTCAAAGATAAATCTTTAATTATTCAGCATCGAAATCAGCGTCTGTATCAGCAGATACTTTTTCTCCTTCTTCTTTAGATTTTTCTTTATCAGCTTTTCTTTGAGACTGACCTTCTTTGATAGATTCAGAAACTACATTCAAAATCATATCGATAGATTTAGAAGCATCATCATTCCCTGGAATTACGAAGTCAACTTTTCTAGGATCAGAATTCGTATCTACAATACCGAAAACCGGAATCCCTAATTTCTTAGCTTCAGTTACAGCAATGTGTTCTCTTAAGATATCAACAACAAAGATTGCAGAAGGAAGACGAACCATATCAGAGATAGAACCTAAGTTTTTCTCTAAATTAGCTCTTTGTCTGTCAACCTGAAGTCTTTCTTTTTTAGATAAAGTTTCGAACGTACCATCTTTTTTCATTTTATCGATGGAGTTCATTTTTTTAACAGCCTTTCTGATTGTAACGAAGTTCGTTAACATACCACCCGGCCATCTTTCTGTAATATAAGGCATATTAAGTTCAGAAGCGTGTTTTGCAACTACTTCTTTTGCTTGCTTTTTAGTTGCTACAAAAAGAACTTTTTTACCTGCAGAAGTTAATTTTTCTAAAGCATTACAAGCTTCGTCTAATTTAACTGCTGTTTTATGTAAGTCTACAATGTGAATACCATTTTTCTCCATAAAAATGTATGGAGCCATATTTGGGTTCCACTTTCTGGTCATGTGACCGAAGTGTACACCAGCCTCTAAAAGGTCTTTTACATTTGCTTTTGCCATGTTTTCTGTTTTTGTTAGTTTACTTTCCGCTTTTTAAGCAATCAACAACTTCTTTAGATGGGAGAAGCGTTTGGATGCTAAACGTAACGGGCAATTTTTAAAATTAGATTAATAGATTTCAGATATAAGATAGCAGACGAAAAAAAGTCTGAAATCTGACATCTCCAATCTGATGTCTGAAAAAAATTAACGTTTTGAGAATTGGAATCTCTTTCTTGCTTTTTTCTGACCTGGCTTCTTTCTTTCCACCATTCTTGCATCTCTCGTAAGTAAACCAGCAGGCTTCAATGCTAATCTGAACTCAGCGTTGATTTCGCATAAAGCTCTTGAAATACCTAATCTGATAGCTTCTGCCTGACCTGTATTTCCACCACCGAATACATTTACGGTAACGTCATACTGACCAACAGTTTCAGAAAGGATAAACGGTTGGTTTAATTTATAAACCATTACGTCTGTAGAGAAATATTCTTTAGCATCTTTACCGTTTACTGTAATGTTTCCAGAACCTGGTTTTACATAAACTCTAGCTACAGAAGTTTTTCTTCTTCCGATTTTGTGAACTATAGACATATTAATTATTTAAATTCGTTAACATTAATTGTTTTAGGCTGTTGAGCTTCATGTTTGTGCTCTGTTCCTTCATATAAATAAAGGTTCTTTAATAAAGCAGATCCTAATCTGTTTTTAGGCAACATTCCTTTTACAGACTTTTCCAATACTTTTAGAGAATCTTTCTTTTGAAGTTCAGCCGCAGTCATAGACTTTTGACCTCCAGGATAACCTGTATGCCAGATATAAGTCTTATCGTTCCACTTATTTCCTGAAAGAGTTACTTTCCCAGCGTTCAAAACGATTACGTTATCACCACAATCTACGTGAGGTGTATAATTCGTTTTGTGCTTACCTCTCAAAATCTTTGCAACCGTAGAAGCTAGTCTCCCTAACGGCTGTCCTTCAGCGTCTACCACAACCCATTCTTTATTAGCAGTAGCTTTGTTCGCTGAAACAGTTTTGTAACTTAATGTATTCACACGTTTTAGTTAAAGATTAAACATAATTTTCCCCATAAGGGTGTGCAAAGGTACAAATAATTTTTGTAACCTAAAAACATATTTTATTTAATATGCTGAATCATATTTTACTTAAACGATTCGACAAGATTGGGTTTATATGAATTATCTGGCATACATATTGTAAAATGAAACACAGTGATGGGAAATAAATTTCGTAAGATTCTAAAAACACAAATGATAAAGTAAAGAGTTTGGTCCCTCAACTCTTACTTTATTAATTTATCCACACCTATACCTTAAGATTATTATAAAATTCACATTACATTTTTCCTGAAATAATTATATTTGCTCAAAATCCTAAAAACAATGAGCCACGGAAAAATCAGGGAGGAAAAAGACTGTCTTAACTGCGGACATACAGTAGAAGAAAGATTCTGCCCCTATTGCGGACAGGAAAATACGGAAGCCAGACAACCTTTCTATTATCTTTTCACCCATTTCATAGAGGATTTTACACACTATGACGGACAATTCTGGAAAACCATAAAATATCTCTTGTTCCGTCCCGGAAAATTAACCAAAGAATACATTGCAGGTAAAAGGCAGCTCTATGTTGCCCCTGTAAAACTTTATATATTTATCAGTTTTATTACATTCCTGCTCCCGGGGTTTCTTCCCAGTATAGAAGATCAATCTCATGATATCCAAAAACCTTCCGCTGAAGAAACAAGAATAAAAAAAGAAAAGACTGAAAAAGCATTGGGAAACCTTAAGAAAGAAGGAATTCTTACAGACGAAAATGTGATTAATGTTAAAAAACTTATTGATACTATAGAAAGTGACTCAAAGAAAGAACAGGCGATCGCAGACAACGATGATCTGATTGACGAAACTCTCACCGAAAGCAATACAAAAGTGCTCGGAGCTGAAAATATGAAGCAGTATGATTCTTTACATCAAAAAAACGGAGGCGTGCTTTATCTTCTTACAAGGCCTTTTGCCAAGAAAACCTTTGAGCTGAAAGAAAGAGGATTAAATAAGAAACAAATCAAAGAACGTTTTGTAGAAACCTTTTCACATACCCTTCCCAAAGCTCTGTTCGTATACCTTCCTATATTTGCTTTCTTCCTGTGGCTATTTCACAACAAGAAAAAATGGTGGTATTTCGACCATGGCATTTTCACACTCCATTATTTCTCATTTTTATTATTAGGAATCCTGATTTTTATGATTAAATCAAGTGTCATGGATTTCCTACCCGATTATGGCATCATTAATTTCATATCCACACTTTTCTCAATGGCACTTACTGTCTATCTTGCCATTTATTTTTTCGTAGCCCATCACAGAGTTTATGAAACAAAGAAAAGAATCAGTATTTTTAAAGGCTCTCTTTTATTTATAATTAATTCTTTCGGACTCATGCTGATGCTTATCGGCCTTCTGTATATAAGCTTCCTAATGATCCATTAATTACGTAAAGACTTGCTTCCCCGGAAACTTGCAATTAAATAGTAGGCCACAAAAACAGTTGAAAATTTAAGGATGGAAGGAACTGCTAGCTCCAGATTGAAAATCAAAGTCCCGGCAAGCACCAGAATCCCCATTGCGGCAAAAGACAAACCCAGTTTTTGGGGTAATGTAAAATTCGGCGTATCTAAATAATAGGCCAGTCCCCAGGCAAAACCAAATGCCAATGCATAATATATTTCCAGGCCTGTGTTTTGAGTGCTCAGAAAAAAATAATTGATAAGAAAACTGATCACCGTTCCCAGCGCGAAATAAATAAGAGCTTTTTGCATACCATAAAATATTCTGCAAAAGTAGATAATTTAAAGATGATATCTAAACGAATGTTTATTCAAACGGGAGAAAATTAAATCTTTAAAAAGTTATAATGAATTATTTTTCAATACCTTAAATAGTAAAATAAGGTTGGTATTTTATTATTATATTTGAAAATTCAGAAATTTTCTAGATTTTTTATGGAAACCCAAAAATATACTCCTAAAAACAAAGTAAGAATTGTAACAGCCGCGTCGTTATTTGACGGGCATGATGCAGCGATTAATATTATGCGCCGTGTAATTCAGGGAACGGGATGCGAAGTCATACACCTGGGACACGACAAATCAGCGGAAGAAGTTGTAAATACAGCCATTCAGGAAGATGCCAATGCCATTGCCCTCACTTCATATCAGGGTGGTCACAATGAATATTTTAAATACATCTATGACCTTTTAAGGGAGAAAAACTCACCGCAGATTAAAATCTTCGGCGGCGGCGGCGGTGTCATTCTGCCTGAAGAAATTAAAGACCTGATGGATTATGGGATCGACAGGATCTACTCTCCAGATGATGGCCGTGAGCTTGGCCTTCAGGGGATGATCGATGACCTGGTCAACAGATCTGATTTCGCAACAGGAAAAGAAGTAACGCCCAATGACCTGGATTCAATTAGCTTTGAAAATGCGACAAGCATTGCTAAAATTATCTCTGCTGTTGAAAATTTCTCAGATGAAAAACCTGAGCTGGTAAAAGCAATTGACGAAAAATCGAAAGACTTACATATCCCGATCATTGGTATCACCGGTACAGGTGGTGCCGGAAAATCTTCTTTAACAGATGAATTGGTAAGACGCTTCATCCGTTCAAATCCGGAGAAAAAAATTGCTATCATTTCTATTGACCCTTCAAAAAAGAAAACCGGAGGAGCACTTTTAGGAGACAGAATCCGTATGAATGCGATCAATGATCCAAGGGTGTATATGCGTTCGATGGCAACAAGAGAAAACAATGTTTCCGTTTCGCCGTTCATCCATTCAGCTTTGAATGTTTTAAAACTGGCTCATCCGGATGTGATCATATTGGAAACTTCGGGTATCGGACAATCGGGCTCCGAGGTTTCGGATTTCGCGGATGTTTCAATGTATGTAATGACGCCTGAATATGGTGCTTCAACACAGTTGGAGAAAATCGACATGTTAGATTATGCAGATCTTGTAGCTTTAAACAAGTCTGATAAACGTGGGGCTTTAGATGCATTACAGGCAGTGAGAAAACAATTCCAGAGAAACCATCTTCTATGGGAAAGCCCGTTGGAAAGCATGCCGGTTTATGCTACAAAGGCGTCTCAGTTTAATGACCACGGGACTACAGAATTATACAACAGGCTGATATCTAAAGTCAATGAAAAGTTTGCCGAATTAGGACTGAAAACTTTTGCCGAGCAGGAAATTACAGATGAAGTAACGATTATTCCTCCGAAAAGAGTGCGTTACCTTTCTGAAATCGTTGAAAATAACAGGCTGTATGATGCAAATATCCAGAAGCAGGCAGAATTAGCCAGAAAAATGTATCATATTGAAGGGGTAAAAAATATCATTTCCAATGAAGCTCTGGATGCAGAATATCAAAAAGCGGAAAAAGATCTTCAGCAGGAAAATATTGATTTCCTGAAAACATGGGATGATACAAAAAAAGCATTCCATGAAGAGTTCTATTCTTATTTTGTACGTGGAAAAGAAATTAAGGTTGAAACCTCTACAGAATCTTTATCCCATTTAAGAATTCCAAAAATTGCATTACCTAAATACAATGACTGGGGAGACCTGATCCAATGGAAAGGCCAGGAAAACCTTCCGGGAAGCTTCCCTTACACCGCCGGGATTTATCCGTTCAAAAGAACCGGAGAAGATCCGACAAGGATGTTTGCAGGTGAAGGCGGCCCTGAAAGAACCAACAGAAGATTCCATTATGTATCTGCAGAAATGCCGGCAAAACGTCTGTCTACAGCATTTGACTCTGTAACATTGTACGGTCAGGACCCTGCTTTACCGCCGGATATTTACGGTAAAATCGGAAACGCAGGGGTTTCTATCGCTACATTGGATGATGCTAAAAAGCTATATTCAGGATTTGACCTGGTGAATGCCCTGACTTCTGTTTCCATGACGATTAACGGTCCTGCTCCAATGCTGCTGGCTTTCTTTATGAACGCAGCCATCGATCAGAACGTTGAAAAATATATTGCCGAAAACAAGCTCGAGGCTAAAGTTGAAGCCAAGCTTAAGGAAAAATTCGATGATAAAGGATTAGAAAGGCCAAAATACAATGGAGAACTTCCTCCTTCCAATAGTGGTCTAGGGTTAAAACTTCTGGGAATTACCGGAGATGAAATTATTCCTAAAGAAGAATATGAAAAAATTAAAGCCTACACGATTGCTACCGTGCGTGGTACCGTTCAGGCAGATATTCTGAAAGAAGACCAGGCACAAAATACGTGTATCTTCTCTACTGAGTTTGCCCTTCGTTTGATGGGTGACGTTCAGGAATACTTCATTAAAGAGAAGGTAAGAAACTTTTATTCGGTGTCTATTTCAGGATACCATATTGCAGAAGCAGGGGCCAATCCGGTTTCACAGCTGGCCTTTACACTGGCCAACGGTTTCACGTATGTGGAATACTATTTAAGCCGTGGAATGGATATCAATGATTTTGCTCCCAACCTGTCTTTCTTCTTCTCAAACGGTATCGACCCCGAATATTCAGTGATCGGACGTGTGGCCAGAAGAATCTGGGCAAAAGCTATGAAGCTTAAATACGGAGCAGACGAAAGAAGCCAGATGCTGAAATATCACATCCAGACTTCCGGGCGCTCTCTTCACGCTCAGGAGATTGATTTCAATGATATCAGAACTACCCTTCAGGCATTGTATGCCATCTATGACAACTGTAATTCACTTCATACCAACGCTTATGATGAGGCGATCACCACCCCTACTGAGCAATCGGTAAGAAGAGCTATGGCGATCCAGCTGATTATTAATAAAGAATTAGGTCTTGCTAAAAATGAAAATCCGCTTCAGGGCTCATTCATTATTGAAGAGCTGACAGACCTTGTAGAAGAAGCTGTTTATACTGAATTCGACAGGATCACTGAAAGAGGAGGTGTTCTCGGAGCTATGGAAACCATGTACCAGCGTTCAAAAATTCAGGAAGAATCCATGCATTACGAATGGCTGAAACATACCGGGGAATATCCGATCATCGGGGTAAACACTTTCCTTGGAAAAGACGGTTCACCAACGGTACGTCCGGGAGAAGTTATCCGTTCTACCGAAGAAGAGAAACAGGCACAGATCGCGGCCCTTCACAACTTCCAGAATGCCAATGAAAGCCAGTCTGAAGAAGCGCTCAGAAAATTACAATACGCAGCCATCAATCAGCAGAACTTATTTGCAGTAATGATGGATGCAGTGAAATACTGCTCTCTTGGACAGATTACCAACGCCTTGTTTGAAGTGGGAGGTAAATACAGAAGGAATATGTAATGACAGTAACATAAACCAATACTGACTACAGACTTCAAAACAATTATATATTACAACCTCAAGGAAAATTCTTTGAGGTTTTTTTGCATTCCTAATAAAACTTTAATGAAGAAAATAAAGAGAAAAACAGGACAAACTCTTATTTTTACCTAAGCCTATGCTAACGAATCCTTAATTTAAGGATGGAATTGTTTTGTCATATCAGGAAAAAGATTAATTCCACCTATTTATCTTCAGTATTCTGAGAGATTTTTTATTTTCGCAGAATAATTAATTTAATGAAACCAAAAGCCATCTTCAACTGGAGCAGCGGAAAAGATTCTGCTCTTGCCTTATATAAAACTTTAAAAGAAGGTCAATTTGAGGTTACTGCTTTGCTTACAAGCATTAATAAAGAGTTTCAAAGGATTTCTATGCACGGGGTTCATGTTTCGCTTTTGGAAAAACAGGCTGAAAGTCTGGGCCTGCCTTTAATTAAAATGGAACTTCCGAAAGAACCGTCGATGGAAGAATATCGTGAAATTATGAGTAAAACCATGAATAAAATACAATCTCAGGGCATTACCCATTCTATTTTCGGGGATATTTTTCTTGAAGATTTAAGAAAATACCGTGAAGATCAATTACAAGCCATCGGCATGCAGGCTGTTTTCCCATTGTGGAAAATTAACACAACAGATCTCATCCAGGATTTTTTAGACTTAAGGTTTAAAACGATCGTAACTTGCGTGAATGAAACTTACCTTGACAAAAGTTTTGCAGGAAGAATTATCGATAAAGATTTCATCAGCGATCTTCCTGAAAATGTAGATCCTTGCGGAGAAAACGGTGAGTTTCACACCTTCACTTTTGATGGCCCTGTTTTTAAGCAACCAATTCATTTTGAAGTCGGGGAAATAGTAAAAAAAACTTACCCGAAACCTAAATCTGATCCCGATGACCAGAATGAAGAATATGTTTTCTGGTTTTGTGATCTGATTTCAAAATAAGCCCCGTAGCGATCGACTAACGGGGTTTTATAATTATTTCAATGCAGTAATGACTTCATTCATCAGATTAAAGACCAGTTCTATATCTTTTTCATCCGTTCTCCAATTGACAAAAGCAGCTCTGATTCCTTTATGCTGATTGTAAAAAGTAGGAGTCATGAATACTTTCCCGGTATGGTTAAGCAGTTCTAAAAACCGTTCAACTTTATCCTGATCCGCACTGTCTTTAAGTGTAAAGCAAACTGTATTCAGCCGCACCGGAGCCAGGAGTTTAAAATCACTGCTGTGATCAATGAATTCCCCAAACTTTTTTGATAATGTTATATTGTTTTCTACGATTTCCTGATAGCCTTTTTTACCGTAAGCCATCATAGAAAACCAGGCAGGCAAAGCTTTCAGTCTTCGTGAGTTTTCGGGAAGAAAATTTAAATAACTGAAATTTTCCAGAGGATCTCCCAGATAAGGTGCATTAGAATTCTGAAAAGTTTCCACCTGTAACAGTTTATGTTGTTCTTTTATGAAAAAGACAGCGCTTTCATACGGAACATTCAGCCATTTATGACAATCTATCGTGATGCTGTCTGCATTTTCCCAGCCATCCACCAGATGTTTCGTCTCCTCTGTACAGGCCGCAAAGCCTCCGAATGCCGCATCAATATGCCACCAGAATTTATATTTCTTTTTAAGTTCTGCAATCGCTTTAAAATCATCGAAGTCTACAGTATTCACCGTTCCGCCGCTTGAGATCAGAATAAAAGGCTCATCCTGCAATTCCAGAATCTGTTTCTCCAGATCTTCAACAGACAGAGCTTCCCTGTTTCCCGCCATTGTTTTAACCTTAACAATATTACTGCTTCCAATCCCTAAAAGTGACAGGGATTTTAAGCTTGAAGAATGTGGTGTAGCCGTTACGATCTTAAAAGGGAACGAAACTCCGTCTTTCGCCACATCTTTTCCTTTTTCTTTTCCTATCCACTGTCTGGCCACTGCCATACAGGTAAAGTTGGACATCGTTGCCCCGGTTACAAAACCTCCTAAGAAACTTTCCGGAAGCCCCAAAAGATCCAGCATCAGCTTAATGGTTTCCAGCTCGATAACCGCAGACACATCACCCTGACCTTTTGATGCTTGTGTATTCTGATCATATACGGAAGCCAGCCAGTCTCCGGCAATAGAAGCTGGTGTAGATCCTCCTGTTACAAAGCCCCAGTATCTCGGGCCTGATGAAGCAACGATAACCGGTTCAAATTTTTCATTAAAAATCTCCAATGCTTTTTCTGTTCCGTAGCCGGATTCTGATATTCTTTTAATGTCCGGGAGTACATTCTGATCGACAGAAGTTCTTCTGTCAGATATTGTATTCAGATAAGAAAGTCCCTGTTTTTTTATTTTTTCTAATAACCGGTCAATTTGTGACCAATCGTTCTCCAGATATTTTTCCATTCTTGCATGATAGTTTATTCAAAATTATTACTTTTCGGGTATAATTCCACTATATAATACACCCCAATCCGGGGCTTTAAGATTAAGTTTAAGCAATATGTAAACAATTAAACATAACCCAATTAGAATAAAACCATTAAATTTTAAATACAAAACCCTCAATTTGCATCCTTTTTGATGGGTTTAGCATAAATTAAAACCAATGCTGAAAATTTATAAGTTTCTATTCACTTTATTCGTTCCCATCTTTTTTTTAACAGCCTGCAAAAAAACTGCAGAACCTCAAATTCCGGCTGTTGACAGAAATGCAATTATAGATTCAACAATCACTGCTTTTGAGAAAAAGCTTCTGGAGCAGCAGATCGATTCTGTTTTTAAAAAGTATCATTTCAATGGCAGCATTGCCGTATTCAAAGATTCAATAGAACTGTACCGAAAAAATAATGGATTTTCCGATTTTAAAAACAAAACAAAAATTGACAGCAGTACTATTTTTGCCATAGGTTCCGTGAGTAAACAGTTCACAGCAGTGATGATACTTCTTCAGATGGAACAGGGAAAGCTGAAAACAGATGATAAAGTTTCAGACTACCTAAAAGATTTTCAGACTAAAGAATATAAGAACATCACAATTCATCAGCTTTTAAATCATACTTCTGGATTAAATACACTTGGGGGAAAACTGATGTTTAAAAGCGGTTCCGATTTCTATTATTCCAATGACGGATTTAATACATTAGGAAAGGTCCTCGAAAAAGTTTCGGGAAAATCTTATGATGAAAATCTCAAAGAGCTGTTTTCAAAAGCAGGGATGAAACAATCTTCCACAGGAAATACTTTTAAGGGTGGTAATTTTGCAGGAGCCTATCTGGGAAATGAAAAGAATACAGAAGAGATAAAAAATATGCCGGAAAGACTGGGCGGAAAAGAAATAGGAATTCCTGCAGGTGGGATTCTTTCTACCATTCAGGATCTGCATCAGTGGAATACTGCTCTGTATGGCGGAAAAATTTTAAAGCCTGAAACTTTGCTGAAATTTGCCGCAAAAAGTGCTGAAAGGCATCATGCTGTTTTTGGAAAAATGAATTATGGTTATGGTATCATGACAAGTACGGGAAAGCCCGACATTTATTTTCACAGCGGATATATCAAAGGTTCCCCGTCGCTCAACATTTATTATCCCGGAACTAAGACATCTGTTATCATATTGTCTAATATTGCCGATGAAGCTAAAGGAAAAGGCTCTATTTTCAAACCTTATACTGAAGTTAAAAAAATAACTGATGCCCTTGAAAATACCATTGTTAATATGAGAAAAGGAATGATCAGCACGGTAGAGAAAAAATAGTTTTATATTTTTAACTCATGAAAAAATTATACTTCATAGCAATTTATCCACCTCAGCAGATTATTGATGAAGTAGAGGTTTTTAAGCAGGATTTAGCCATAAACTATAATAATTCAAAGGCAGTAAAGAATGATGCCCATATTACATTGTGCCCTCCTTTTTGCAGAGAGCTCGAATTGGAAAATGATATTTTTGTAGCATTTGATAAAATCGATACTCATATTTCCCCTTTTGAAATTGAACTTAACGGTTTCAGGAGTTTTCCCAATCCTAAAAATCCTGTTTTGTATATACATCCGGAAGAAAATATACAATTGCATGACCTTTATTACAGGGTAAAGCAACAGTTCAGGTTTATGCGAAGCTCTTTTAATCCTCATATCACAATTGGATACAGGGATTTAAGCTTTGAAAATTATTTAAAAGCATGGGAGATTTATAAAGACACAGATTTTAAAACTAGTTTTTTAGTTAATAAGATTCTGCTCCTCCGCCATGAAGGAAAATGGTTGCCCATCGCAGAGAAGGCAGTAGGTATAAAATAAAACCGGCCCTAATAGAGCCGATTTATATTATTGAAACTAAAATTAAATTAATTATTCTTTTACAATTTTCTGGGAGATAATCAAACCTCCATTTTCTGTTACATTCAAAGTATAAACTCCGGCAGGTAAGGTATTTATTTCCACATGTATTATTGATGAAGCTTTCATGTCAAATTTCACAGGAATTATTCTGCCTGATCCGTCGTATAGTGCCAGTTTAATGTTTTTCGCAAACTCCTGCTTTCCTTTGATATAAAATTCGTTATTGGCAGGATTAGGATAGATCCCGAATCTCCTTTCTTTTGCTTCCACATCAGATACTTTCAAAGTGGCTGATTTATTCAGCGTCCAGGTTACGGTAGCAAAATGAACTGTGTTATGGCCTGTTACCTTAACTAAAGTAGTGTTATCGGTTACAGAAAAAATCAGGGTATTATTTCCATCATTTAGCTGACTTGGTGAAACTGTCAACGAATTAGCGGTTGAGGAAAGAGCTGTTCCGTTAAGCTTCCATGTATTAACTAAAGTATTGGGTATGGGTAAAACCTCATTTACAGTAAAGGTAATCGGTGCCGTCACATTGACTGTACTGTTGCTGGCGGGTGTATAAGAATCGACCGGTGAAACCAGTGAATGAATTTTTTCAATGATAGTTTCCTTACATACTGAGCAAAACTGCCTGTCAAGGTATCTCATTTCACAATTCTGGTGCGGACGGTACCAGGAAGGGCTTTCAGTATAAGGATAAACTCCTACACTATTGAATCCGACCCAATTTTTCCATTTAATTGTTGTCGGATTGGAATTCTGGGTTTTATTAGGAGATTCTCCTGTACCTGCAAACCAGTATTCATCAGCCAGATTTCCGAATGAATGCCCTAGTTCATGTACTACAATTTCATTAGCAGCTCCGTTTAAAGAGGCAAAAGCATACGTTCCGCCACAGCCTCCGTATTCTGTAGAATTTCCAAGCACATAAGTAATATCATAATCCGGCACATTAGCGGCCAGAACCTGCGCCACTTTATTTGTCGTATTGCTGTAAATACATCGGTGAACTCCGAAATCAAAAGAAGATCCCAAATAATTGGTAGGATTGGAAACCGGAATTACGGGCTCTGTGACATCAGCTGCCGTTCCGGGATGCTTTACTCCGGTTTGTGTAGAAATCACTTTTACGGCATAGGCATTAAAATAATTCTTATATTCCGTGTATGGGCTTTTCGTAAAAAGATAATTGATGGTAGACTGTGCCGAGGACACGAAGCTGCTTTGCTGTGCCGCAGTAAACCCGTCTCCTAAAACCGCAATATTGATGCGTTTGTCATTCGATCCGTTATTCAGTATAGATACGGTCTCAAAAGTCTGAGAAAAGCAGAACGTGCTGATCAGTAGGAAAAATAGAGTTTTTTTCATGGCTAGAGTTTTTGATTGAATAATAATTGGTTCCCTGCATTTGTAATTTTCTCAACTTTCACGATTCTGATATCTGCGGAATGTGGATACCGAACACTGAACTCAGCATTTTCAAGAGAGACCTTATGCCTGTTGATTCCTTCTTTTTCAAAGCTTTCCATATTCTGATTCAACGGGTCTTCAACAATCTGCTTGTTGATTTCTTTTCCGTTGCCATCCGTCAGGGAAACAATAAAATCACCGATCCCTGCAGAATTTCTGTTATAAGCCGGTACAGATTTAAGTTTTCCGTCTGTAATTTTTTTTGATTCAAGCGTTACTTTTTCCGGGCCGGAATCACTTTTTTCAACTTTAAAAAAAAGATATCCGATCTGGCTTTTGTCTTTCAGTAAATTTTCAGTTTCCATTGAGCTATTTACTCTTAAGTTACCCACCTGCAAAAAGCTGCAAAAAGCAAAGAGTGGAAACACACAAAGGTTTAGTAAGTTTT
Source organism: Chryseobacterium populi (assembly GCF_000282115.1). Lineage (GTDB taxonomy): Bacteria > Bacteroidota > Bacteroidia > Flavobacteriales > Weeksellaceae > Chryseobacterium > Chryseobacterium populi. The sequence continues at coordinate 35,659 of NZ_AKJY01000034.1, read as the reverse complement.
TCATAATCATTTTTTGTTGAAGTTAATAAATTTTCACTATATGAAGATTTACTATTATTCTTTTTTTACTTCTGAAAAAAACCGAAAAGTTATATCTTTGACTCAATGATTTCAGAAAAAATAATTTTAGGTATCGATCCGGGAACCGCCATCATGGGGTTTGGAATTATTTCCATTAAAAAAGGTAAAATGGAACTGGTTTCCATCCACGAACTTATTCTGAAAAAATACCCGAACCACGAGACTAAATTGAAATATATTTTTGATAAAACTTTGGCTTTGATTGATGAGTTTCACCCTGATGAAGTGGCCTTGGAAGCTCCTTTTTATGGCAAAAATGTCCAGAGTATGCTGAAACTTGGCCGTGCACAAGGAGTAGCAATGGCTGCAAGCCTGCACAGAAATATCCCGATTACAGAATACTCTCCGAAAAAAATAAAAATGGCAATCACCGGAAATGGAAATGCCAGTAAGGAGCAGGTAGCAGGAATGCTGCAAAGTCTTTTAAAACTGAAAGAGTTTCCTACAAAATATCTCGATGCGTCTGATGGTCTGGCTGTAGCCGTTTGTCATCATTTCAATTCAGGAACCATTTCAGAAACAAAATCTTACTCCGGTTGGGACAGTTTTTTAAAGCAGAATCCGGACAGGTTAAAGTAAGAAGTGTTATTGTTTTTCATAAACATCTTCAATTTCGGTTACTTTCCCGTATATAATATCGGTATAGAGTATCGCGAATCTGTTTTTTGAAATTATTTTAAACTGTTCATTTTTCTTAAGGTCTTCTTCGAAATATGAAAATGAACTTCCGTTTAATGTAATCAAATTTCGGGAAGTGGAACTTTTCACTGTACAGTTTTTACCTGTGGCAAAATTTTTGGTTAAAAACAGGTCCTGCCTCTCTTTTTCAAACAGCAAAGTATAGTGTTTCATACATTCATGAAGAGGAAATACTTTCTTTTCATTTCCATCTGCATAATTCTTAGCCGTTAATTTCCATGTTCCTGTAAAATAATCAGCATTATCATTTTTCCGGAAATTCTTTGGCGCATCAGCTAATGTCAAATTTTGAGTTTGCCCCTGACAGCCTACTATTAGACTGTAAAACAGCAATACAATAAGTATTCTCATATTTATCCTTTTTAAACATAAAAAAAGCTGTCTCAAAATTGAGACAGCCTCTTTGTTATTTTAATTATTTAAGAATTTTTTCGATTCTTTCTTATCTGAATAATTGATCATGTACATTCCTTTTGGAAGCTGCTGATTGATCTGAATCTCATCTGATTTAGAAACTCCTTTCTGCAGGATTTTTCCACTTGCATCATAGATCTCGTAATTTCCAAATATATTATTCTTACCACCAACTAATTTCAGCTTATTTTCAGATTTTATGTAAACCATTTTAGTTTCTGATTTATTTTTCACTTCAGAAGTTCCTAATACATCTAAAATTCTTACTGCATAATCTTCCATCTGCCCGTACTGCAATTGAGCGCATGGCCCAAAATCAGGAAGATCTGTTCCATTAAACGTTGCCGCATCTACAGCAATTCTCATTCTTAAATATGTATTTTTTACTGCTGAAGCAGGTGCCGTGATATCATTGGTAAGCGTTATGTCAGATCCTGAATTCATAGCATTTGCAGAAGTATTATTAACCACTAATTCAGCATCTTCAAAAGAACCGTTGTTATTATAATCTATCCAGACTTTTGTCCTGAATTTATTTGCCTGGGGAAATCCATTCATATAGCTTACTTTCAACGGCGTGCCGGCTGTTGCTGAAATATCAGTATAATAGGCCGGCCTGATACATGTTGCTGTAGAATAATCTGCATAGTAGACAGGAGCAGCTTCATCTGAATCATATCCGTTCGTTGTACTGTTGATACTTCCAAAATTAACTTTGTAAGGTCCTATGGCAAAATTATTATTAGTTGGATGAAGTGTTCCTGCAGGGTTACATTGTGCTGCAATTACAGAAACCGGTGAAGGGATAACAACTGACGGATCTTTACCAGCTGTTGAATTAAGCAGGTTTTTTCGGTATTCCATCATAAGCATGATGGCTCTGTCTCTCTGCCCTTCTGTAAACTTACGGTTAGAATTTGTATAATTCATGACATTATACTGGGTTCCATCGTTATTTTGTCCCGTACATGGGTCAATTGTATTATTATTAGGAACCGGAACTCCATACATACTTCTTGAAGGAGATGTATCGCAAACCCTGTCCCCGTCTGTTGCACAGTTATTATTTACAGGACAACTCGTTTGATTGGTATATGATACTCCCTGAAACGTATGGTATAATCCGAAAGCATGTCCCAACTCATGGGTGAGTGTTGTATCGTTCAGGTTTTTAATCGTAGCCACTTTCATGAAACTTTCATAGCTGTAATCATAAGAATCCGGGAACATGGCATATCCCATTAATCCGTATGATAATTGTTGTTGGCCATCAAACCCGATCACCACATAGATATTAAAATAGGATGTCTCCGGCCAGTGAGGGGCCAGTTCGTTTTTAATCTGGCTATCACTTGCTCCACTTGCACTCTGCATCTTAATACCCCTGGTATCATATAGAGGAATCGTGCTCCCATTATATCTTACAATACCTGTTGTAGGAGTACAGCTTGGAGATCTTTTAGCTAATACAAGCTTGAAAGGAATCACGGCTCCACCGTCAGGACCTGTGCCTTCAGGGTAAAAACCATTTCCGAAAGTTGTGGCATACATGCTGTTTGCCCTGTCGATCCAATCTTTAATCTCCTGATCTGTAAGGGAGAGGTTAGCATTGGCTGCAGCCTGAGATTCAATCACATGCACTACCACAGGAATTTCGTATACCTGGCCTGAATAAAGGCCGTTCCAGGAAGTAGTTGCTCCTACTTTATTCAGATAGGATTGTTTATTTAATCCAGCCAGTCTTGCTTCGACTTCCTCTCTATTTTTTTCTAAATTTGGATATTTAGCATTCATTTTTCTCATTACATCATCAAAACCACAATATTTTTCCGCGTTTTGAGAAAATGCATTAACAAAAGAAATCAATGCATAAATCATAATAATTTTCTTCATATTAACTTATTTCGTAAATAATTTTTCACAAAACTATCATTTTTTTCAAAACACCCCAATAATTTCTACCTAAATTTTACAAATATTCAATAATAGTTTCATATTATTCTATAAAAAACTGGGATACAATAATTTAACTTAGTAAAAACAAACACAATGGTAAAATATATTCCTACTCTTTAACATTGATCTTATTTTTAGTATTCCTTTTGTATACATTTTTAATTATGAAAACAACCAACAAACTATAAATCAAGCGAATCATAAGGTCAATGAAAGAATATATTCATTACTACAGGATAGATCAGACTTAATTTAAAAGGAAAGAGTCCTGCACAGTGCAGGACTCTTTCTTATCAAAATATTATTTAGACTTTTGGGTGCAGTTTACATTTTATTATGAGACAGCTTCTTATTTAATTATTTAAGAATTTTTTCGATTCTTTCTTATCTGAATAATTGATCATGTACATTCCTTTTGGAAGCTGCTGATTGATCTGAATCTCATCTGATTTAGAAACTCCTTTCTGAAGGATTTTTCCACTTGCATCATAGATCTCGTAATTTCCAAATATACTGTTCTTACCGCCAACTAATTTCAGCTTATTTTCAGATTTTAAATAGATAATTTTAGTTTCTGAATTATTTTTCACTTCAGAAGTTCCTAATACATCTAAAATTCTTACTGCATAATCTTCCATCTGCCCGTATTGCAATTGAGCACACGGTCCAAAATCAGGAAGATCCGCTCCATCAAACGTTGCCGCATCTACAGCAACTCTCATTCTGAGATAAGTATTCTTCACTGCTGAAGCAGGTACAGTAATATTATTGGTAAGCGTGGTGCCTGATCCTGGATCTAAAGGGCTCACCGAAGTATCATTAACTACTAATTCGGTATCTTCAAAAGAACCGTTGTTATTGTAATCTATCCAGACTTTTGTCTTGAATTTATCCGCCTGGGGAAGTCCATTCAAATAGCTTACTCTCAATGGCGTGCCGGCTGTTGCCGAAATATCAGTATAGTAAGCAGGTCTGATACATGTTGCCATACAATAGTCTGCATAATAGACAGGTGCTGCTTCATCTGAATCATACCCGTTAGTAGTGCTGTTGATACTTCCAAAATTAACTTTGTAAGGTCCAATGGTAAAATTATTATTAGTAGGATGAAGCGTTCCCGCGGGGTTACATTGTGCTGCAACAACAGATACAGGAGACGGAATAACAACTGACGGATCTTGTCCGGCTGTTGAATTAAGCAGGTTTTTTCGGTTCTCCATCATCATCATAACAGCTCTGTCTCTCTGCCCTTCTGTAAACTTACGGCTGGAACTTGTCTCATTCATGACATTATACTGGGTTCCGTCGTAATTTTGTCCCGTACATGGGTCAATTGTATTATTATCAGGAACCACCGCAGATCCCTCCATACTTTTGGAAGGTGAAGTATCACAAACCCTGTCACCGTCTGTCTCACAGTTATTATTTATAGGGCAACCTGTAAGATAGTTATCACTATCCCCTTGGAAAGTATAATATAATCCTAGGGCCATTCCAATTTGCCGGGTAAGTGTTACATTGTTCGGGGCTTTAATCACAGCAACTTTTATAAAACTGTCATAGTAGTAATCATAAGAACCCGGGTAAGTTGATACTCCGTTTATTTCATATGACAATTGTTGCTGGCCATCAAATCCTATCACCACATAGATATTAAAATAGGATGTTTCCGGCCAGTGAGGTTCCGCGTTTCTAATCTTGTCACTCCTTACTCCAACTGTACCCTGCACACGAACTCCCCACGTATCGTATGAGGGAATCGTACTTCCATTGTATCTTACAATACCCGTAGTAGGGGTGCAGCTTGGGGATCTTTTAGCCAGCACAAGCTTAAAAGGCATCACTGCTCCGCCGTCGGGACCAGGGCCTTCAGGGTAAAAACCATTTCCGAAAGTTGTAGCAAACATGCTGTTTGTCCTGTCGATCCAATCTATAATCTCCTGGTCTGTAAGGGAAAGGTAGGCATTGGCTGCAGCCTGAGATTCAATTACGTGCACTACTACAGGAATCTCATATATCTGGCCTGTATAAAGTCCGTTCCAGGAAGTAGTTGCCCCTACTTTATTCAGATAAGATCGTTTATCCAACCCGGCTAATCTGGCCTCTACTTCTTTTCTATCTTTTTCCAAATGTGCGTATTTGGCATCCATTTTTCTCATCGCACGATCAGAATTATAATATTTTTCTGTGTTTTGAGAAAATGCATTAATAAAAGAAATTAATGCGAAAATCATAATAATTTTTTTCATATTGTATTTATTTAATAAATAATTGCCACTAAAATATGATTTTTATCAAAAGTAACAAGCGATTTTTCAGCCAAATATTCAATACGATTTCATATTATTTTATAAAAAATTGGAATACAACAACTTAACTCGTAAAACAAACATACTTGGTAAAACATATTACTGTTTTTAACATTGGTATGATTTTTAGTATTACTTTTGTATAAATTTTCAATCATGAAAAATAACCAACAAACTATAAATCAAGTGAGTCATAAGATAAATTGGTTCCAGAAGTTTCTGATGGTCTGCTCCGGGGGAAACATCCATATTTTAAGAAAAACCCCAAGTGAATGGAACAAATTTGCCGGGATTGGTGGAATCGTCCTTTTTACAGCTGTTTTTGCCACTCTCTCAGCAGGCTATGCCATGTATACTGTATTTGATAATATATGGGCATCGGCGGGCTTTGGAATTTTATGGGGATTAATGATTTTCAATCTTGACCGTTATATTGTTTCTTCCATAAAAAAAACAGGCACCTGGTGGAATCAGGTTCTAATGGCTGTTCCTCGTCTGGTTTTAGCAACATTTTTAGGAATCATTATTTCAAAGCCACTAGAGCTCAAAATTTTCGAGAAAGAGGTTAACAAACAATTGAATACAATCATCCAGAGAAATAAAAAACAGCTTCAGGGTGAAATGAACGGAAGGATTTTACAACAAAGCGGCCCTTTCGAAACAGAAAAGAAACAGATCTCAGAAAAAGTTGGACAGTACCAGAAGTCTTATGATTCTGCAGCTGTAGAACTGGAAAAGGAGATTCTAGGAAAACAGACTGACCTTACAAGTGGAAAAGAAGGTTTTGGGCCTAATGCCAAACGTAAACAGGAACTTAAGGAGCAAAGAAGACAGGATCTGGAGAATTACCAGAAGCAGGTGGCCCCAAGGCTTGAATACCTGGATAAAGAGATCTCAAAAGTATATGCCAATCTTGAAACGGAAAGAAAATCAACCGAAACATTTGAGGACAAATTCAATGGCTTTGCAGCAAGGCTACAGGCATTGGATGAGCTGGGGAAAAATTCGGCTATCATAGGTCTAGCTGCTGCTTTTATTATGGGGCTTTTTATTTGTCTTGAAATTTCTCCTGTATTGGTCAAATTAATTTCTCATATCGGGCCTTATGATTATCTCCTTGAAAAAACCGAAAATGATTTCCGCTTATATTCAAAAGAAAAAGTGGAAAAAGGAAATGCCCTGACCGATTTCCGGATTGATGATTTTAAAGAAAACCTTAAGAAATAAATTAAAACCCTTTCAGAAATCCTGAAGGGGTTTTTAATGATAGGAATATTTTTTGCAGGAAAATAGTATGCCTTCCAGTGTTGTTAATCAATATATCTATTTTCCTGAAACTGAAATATTGCGGATTATATATCAGTCGGGTGCCATATATGATTATCTGAAGGTTCCGCAGCCCATTTCTGATAAATTTAAAACAGTAAGATCTAAAGGCAGGTTTTTAAATGCCGTCATCAAACCAAAATTTAAGTTTATTAAAATAAAATGATATATCAGTAAAAAATAAACTTATTTTTCTTCTGATGCAGTTTCTTCGGAATTTAGTTGTTCAGCTTCTTTAAAGAACTTCATATTTTTATTGTAAATCTTCGATTTTATCTAAAAAAGTATAATCTTCCTTAACTTTGTTTATGTAGGGGTCTCGTCCTTCTGGTTTACGTACGAAATCTGAATGAAATGTTTCAGTTCCTGAATAAGTAACAATCTGTTTTGCTAAATCCTTCACTAATTGTGTATTTTGAGAATCTTTGTTCAAAGTCACTAAGGTATTGTACAAAAGACAATATCCTATGTATTTTGAAGCAACTAATTCTTTAGCATAATTTGCTATTAAGGCAGCCTGATCCTGAGTCGGCGTTTCATTTTGAGTTCCAAGAAGATCTTTTTTGGCAAGTATTATATAGATCAAAAATTGTTTCTCTGCAGTACTTAAATCAGTGTTATACAATGAATTAATTACTTTCCACTCAATTTCAGAGTCATTTATTTTATGATTAAGATCATTCTCAATACTGAAAGTAAGAAAATCTGTATGAGCATCAAGATATGGCAATTGTTCTGTATACTCTTTCCCAGCGACCCTGCTAGTGACTGAATTATTTTCATTTAAAATCGATGATTTAAATGCACTTTTATCATTATTTGATTCATTTGCCATAGCGTCTTCTTTAGAACAGTTTGCTAAAATTGAAGTTATAGCTATAGTGCTTAAAATGATTTTTTTCATATTCTTAATTTATTTTTTTGTTAGCAACCTATACTTGTTCCTTCCCACGAATCAACTACTCCGGTATCAAAGACATAATCTGACGTTGCATAGGCATAATGAACTGTTGCTCCATGAGGAGGATTTCCTGTACAAGCAGTTCCATTTGGAACATTCCATCCCATGCCAACTCCATAACCACCGGCTGAATTATAACACCCTTTTGTACATACTTTTGCTTCAATAGCCACAAAAGCTACCATAGCTAAAACTATCATTAGTTTTTTCATATTTATTTTAATATTTAAATTTCATTGTGAAGACATAAAATAAATCCAATAATCTGGAAATTATTTTTCTATATTAAGCACCTTTAATACGACTTTTCAAAGGTATAGAATAGGATTAAAATTTAATTACGGCTATACGTAACGTAGAATAATTGAAAAATTAATATGAAGTTGAATTACTTTCTCTTACTTATCCCAATCAAGAAAACATTCTTGGTGAATGCTTTTTGTTATTTTTTGTATATGTTAAATAATTCTCATTTTAAGCCAAACTTTAATATAAATTTAAGTTTTTAAATACAATAAATTAAATTCCTATTTATAATTTTAATCTGCCATTAAATACACATTAATCAAATCTCTAAATATGATATTAGAAAAAGGAACCCCAGCCCCGGAATTTGAACTTCATTCCACACCTGATCAAAAGCTGAAACTTTCTGATTTTTCAGGTAAAAACCTAGTTTTGGTTTTCTATCCAGCAGACTGGAGCCCTGTGTGTGGAGACCAGGTGAGTTTATATAATGAAATGCTTTCCATTTTCCGAAAATACGACGCCGAGATTCTGGGAATTTCAGTAGACAGCGCCTGGTGCCATGACGCCTTTATGGAGAACAGGAAGCTACACTTTCCTTTATTGGCCGATTTTAATCCGAAAGGAGAAGTTTCAGCAGCTTACGGAGTTTATAATGAAGAAAACGGAACATCAAAAAGAGCTTTGTTTGTAATCGATAAAGAAGGAATCATTCAATGGAGTTATTTATCTCCTGATGGTATTAATCCTGGTGCTGACGGCATTATCGATGCTTTAGAAAGTTTAACTCAAAAACAATAATTATGTCTGTTCTAAGAATTCCAGTTAGCCCTAACGATCATGTTCAGGGTGATCCCAATACTGCAAAAATCGTATTAGTAGAATATGGAGATTATCAGTGTCCTTATTGCGGACATGCTTTTCCACTTGTAAAAAGATTTGCTGAAGAGCATTCTGATGAAGTCGCTTTTATTTTCAGAAACTTTCCTTTAACAGATTCTCATGAATATGCTATGGCAGCTGCAACAATAGCGGAAGCAGCCGGAAAACAAGGGAAATTCTGGGAAATGCACGATCTGATTTATAATAATCAAAACATGCTGAATGAAGACATGCTTAAAGAGTGTATCAAAGCATTGAAACTCGATATTCATAAAGTTGAAAATGACATTACCACTGCCAACCTGCAGGATAAAATTGAAACTGATTTTGAAGGTGGAGTAAGAAGCGGCGTCAACGGAACCCCTTCATTTTTTGTCAATAATCAGAAGTGGGAAGATTATGACGGGACTTATGATTCATTCATTGACCTTCTTTCTTAGCTGTGAACATATTATCAAAACAAAAAACCATGCTTATTTGCATGGTTTTTATTTATATTCAAATAATCATTATAATGAATAGTTGGGAGCCTCCTGAGTGATAATCACGTCATGCGGGTGAGATTCTTTCAATCCGCTTCCTGTAATCATTACCATTTTGGTATCTTTTTGCAACGCTTCGATATCTTTTGCCCCACAATATCCCATACCGGCTCTTAAACCACCGGTCAGCTGGAAAATGACATCTTCCAATTTTCCTTTGTGCGGTACTCTTCCTTCAATTCCTTCCGGAACGAATTTCTTAGCTTCACTCTGGAAATATCTTTCTTTTCCTCCTCTCTTCATTGCGGAAAGACTTCCCATTCCCTGATAAGATTTGAATTTTCTTCCCTGGAAAATAATTTCTTCCCCCGGAGCTTCATCCGTTCCTGCTAAAAGAGAGCCTAACATTACGGCTCCTGCTCCACTTGCAATTGCTTTTACAATATCTCCTGAAAGCTTGATCCCGCCATCTGCAATTACTGCCACATTTTGAGACTTAGCATAATCATATACATTGTAAATTGCAGACAATTGAGGAACACCTACCCCGGCAACCACTCTCGTTGTACAGATAGAACCAGGACCAACACCCACTTTAAGAACATTTGCTCCTGCTTTAATCAGGTCTTTTGCTGCTTCTGCGGTTACAATATTTCCACCAACGATATCTAAATCCGGATATGCATTCCTGATTTCTGAAATTTTATCCAAAACCCCTTTAGAATGACCATGAGCTGAATCGATTGCTACAATATCCACACCGGCTTTTACCAAAGCTTCAATTCTATCCATCGTATCTTCACCTACTCCAACTCCGGCTCCTACGATAAGACGACCGTTCTGATCTTTGTTGGCATTCGGGTATTCCAATTGATTATCAATATCTTTAATCGTAATTAAACCCACTAATTTATTGTCTTTATCTACGATCGGAAGTTTTTCAACCCTGTTTTTAAGAAGGATTTCTTTTGCTTTTTCAAGGTTGGTATCTTTATCGGAAGTGATCAGATTTTCCTTTGTCATAATCTCCTCAACTTTCATATCAAGGTTTTCCTGATATTTTACATCTCTGTTGGTAATGATCCCGATCAATACATTATCAGGATTTACTACCGGAAGACCGGAAATTTTATATTTTGCCATCATATCTTTGGCCTGGCCTAAGGTATGATCTTTTGAAAGGGTAACGGGATCAGAAATCATTCCGTTTTCAGAACGTTTTACCCGGTTTACCTGTGCTGCCTGTTCTGCAATCGTCATGTTTTTGTGGATAAAACCCAAGCCTCCGACTCTTGCCAGAGCAATAGCCAGATCTCCTTCAGTAACTGTGTCCATCGCAGCAGAAACTATCGGAACATTCAGCGTAATTTTGTCGGTAAGTCTTGATTTTAATGAAACCTGGTTAGGTAAAACTTCTGAATAAGAAGGGACTAGAAGAACGTCATCGAAAGTGATGGCTGTCTCTACAATTTTGTTATGAATAGACATCTTTACTTTCTTTGCAAAATTAGGCTATTTTAACGAGATAAAAAAATCCTTTTTAATAGTTTAAATAAAATTTAATAATCAATAACTTAAATCGAAAAACCGCCCTTATATAAAGAACGGTCTTCTGTACAAAATAATGAATGTATGTGAAACTAATTGCTTCTTATTATAAATGTCTGCTTTATTTTACAATCTGCCCATTTTCATCTAATTTATCGATATGAGTCTGGTTGTTTTTATCAACATAAATTTTAAGACGGATACGCCCATTGCTATCTTTAAGGAATAGTCCTACATCTCCGTCACCTGTTTTTCCTGCAAAAAATCTTTCCGTAGTTAATTTTCCTTCCTTTCTCAACTTGCCATATGCCTTTTTCGATGCTGCAGGGTCATTAAGCTTCTTTAGTGAATCTTCAAATTTTATTATATCTTCCAGAGGAAAGTCATCGGGTCTGTCCCAAAGCTTAAGCCCGTAGGTCCTGTTCTTTTTATCACTGCCTCCCTCCATGTACTGAAGCTGCATAATCTGGTCTGTATTCTTCTGATCTACAGAATATACCATTCCGGATCCATCTTTATCCGCTCCATACACAAGCCCTCCGCATTCGTCACCCAGCTCATTAAAAAAGATCAGCCCCGCTTCTCTTTCTCTTGGTTTAAATTCTTTATTGTTGACCATTCCGGGATGCTGACGTTTTTTATTACTGATCACCATTTTTAATGTTCCGTCTTTTTCGATAACATTAATGCGTTCTACATCTATTTCTTCAAAACGTTGATGGCTGTTTTGATGTTTAAATGCAAAAAAGAAAAACAGAATGCAAACGGCAGTAAGTGAAACTGCATATATTTTAAGAATACGTACTTCTCTTGTTAATTTTTCCATAGTAAACAGTGTTGATTATCATAAATTATTTATCTGACGCAGCATTAATCATCTTTGAAATATCGTCTGCCGTAAAATTTCCTTTTACATCTACAAAAACCAATTCTTTATCAGAATTTACTGTAATCAGCATATTTTTAATGGATTCACCTGTCTGTTTTACACGGATATTAACATTGTCTCCGTCATGTTTTATGGTTGCCCAGTCTTCATAATTGTTATTATTCAGAAATGCTGCATAATCATTTAACATCTCTTTATCCCCATTTTCAACGGTCAGCACTTTTATTTTTGATACTTTTTTCACAAGATCCATCATCGCTTCATCTTCACCATCTTCCTTCAGCGCTTTTTTAATAAAGGGTTTCGCTAAAAACATCGGTACATTGAAGCTTTCAAACTTTGCACCTTTAAAATCATACCCCGAATCTGAAAAGAAATCCATATTGGGTTTGTGTGAAACGACACAGGATTGCAGTAAGAACAATATACCTGCAGTGAGAAAAATGTTTTTTAAAGTTTTCATGGCTGTTCAGTTTTAATTGATAGGCTTTAAACTTCCGCCGGACATTTTACTGATCTCGGACTCTATGTCAGGGTTTCCTCTGTATTTCACCAAACCTCCTGATGAAGCTTTTACTTTAAGCTTTCTAGCCACATTTACAGAAAGGTTTCCCCCTGATGTCGATTCGGCCTCAAGCTCATCCAGTCTTAAGTTTTCAGCTTTACAAAGCGCCCCACTGCTGATATCAATTGATCCGGAGCTGGCCTGGCCTTCAAAAAACGTATCGGCACCGCTTGATGTTTTTATAATAATATTTCCGGTATTGATGTCAGCTTTAATATTGGACCCGGAAGTAGCTTCTACATTGGTCGTATTTGAAACAGTAAACTTTCCTTTTATTAAAGACCCTGATGAGGCATCTATATCAAGGTTATCCGCTCTTACAGAATTTACTGCTGTAAAACTGGCTCCGGAAGAAGCTTTAACGTTATCCATTCTTGGAGAGGAAACATTTACACTTAAATTTTTAAACTTCACGTTTTTAACCCCTTTATTATCTATATACACTTTTAAAATATCATTTTCCACCTTCGTAACGATATATTGAAGTTTATCCGCATCAGCAATTACTTTGATGCTGGTCGGGCTTTCCTGCTTATAAACCAGGCTTATTCCGGTACTTACATGAATCCCTGAAAACTCACCTACATTTCTGGTTTCTCCGTTCAGATAGGAGGAATTGGTTTCCGAAGTCATATTACTTCTTAAATTACTAACAGGGCTATTTTTTGATTCTGTGGAATTGATGATTTTATTAACGTCGCTCATTTTCATTTTCCCGTTAAGGATAAAAAGAATATTCTCTTCATTAGAATCAATATTGAAAACCAGGTTCTCTAAAAAATCACCGTTTTCCGTCTCTGCCAAAAACTTCATAGAAGTACCGTCACTGTTCAGAGACATCAGCTCATTAAAATTAAGGGATCTCAGTGCTTTATTCACTTTCTCTGTTTTCAGATCGTTTAATCTTATATTGTCTGAATTTTCAGATTTGAGGTCTTCCGGAAATGTAGCTTTTGGAATAATAAGAACTTTAAGACCATCTACCTGGCTCAGGATAGGTCTTATTTTTGCAAGATATTCATTATCCACATCAAGGGTATTCAATAATTTGAACATCGGTTTTTTAATGTTGATAGAGGTTACCCCGCCATTCTTTTCAAAATCCTGAAAAAGCTGATTTAACTTTTCAGTCTGTGCGGAAAGCGTTACCAAACCGGTTAGGATAATCATTAATATAGAAAATATTTTTTTCATGACTTTTAGTATTCGTTGTTCAAATTTTCATTTTTTTGAGAAGATGCTACTGATTTTTTAAACTCACTCCCCATTTTCATAAAGGAATAGGTAGCAACATCTATTGCTTCTTTTTCACTGGTGATTCTCTTTCCATTCACAATTACATAGGAATCATTATAGCTCATGGAATCTTTTGAAATCTTTTTATAGGAAGAATTATCAACGTATTTCGGCTTTCTCTCTTTTTTCAGCCTGCCTCTTTTGGGTAAGATTTCATCGAGAACATCTTTCTCCGCCATTGTATTTTCCTGGAAGATTGAATCTTTTTTGGCGCCGGAAATCGTATCGTTGGTATGATTGACAGCTACCTGATCCTGATGGTCATTATTCTCTTCGATAAAATCATTTTTCTGATTTTTAATCTGATTTTCGACAAACTGAGCCTGATCTTTAGCGGTATTATCCTGATTATAATTTAAGACCAGCCCGATACCGAAAAGTACCACTGCACTTGCTGCCATCCAGAACCATTTCGGGAAAGAAGGTTTACTTTTTCCAATCGGAATGACCGGAGCTCCATGATCTGGTCCGCTCTCATCTTCTTTTCCTTCTGCTTTCTTTAGGAAATCTTCAAAATCCCAATCCATTTTTTCTTCCTTTAACTTCCGGAAGACCTCCTCGTACTTATCTTGATATTGATCGTTGTTCATAATTCATCAGTTGTGATATTTGTTCTTTTACTTTTTGTCTCGCCCGCATCAGATTTACTCTTACTGCGTTTTCTTCCATTTCCAGTATTTCAGAAATTTCAGACACTTCATACTCTTCTACATCTTTCATATGGATAACCATTTTTTGTTTCTCCGGAAGCTGATTGATAAATCCTATAATATGTTCTTTCAGATTATTCACTTCCATACTGTAAAGCTCAGAGCGGTGAAGCTGCATATCTGCAAACCCTAACTTCACATCGTGGTGCTTCAGTCTGTTCAGGCATTCGTTCCGGACAGCTTTCAATGCATAGGATTTTAAATTCCCGAACTGCTCAAGCTCTTCTTTTTTCTGCCAGAATTTGATCATCAGATCCTGCACTACATCTTCCGCCTCATCACTGCTCATGACAAATCTTTTCGCAAAACGATACATCTCGTTTTTGAGAATAAACACCGTATTCTTAAAAATTTCTTGGGTCATGAGTTTTGTTTCTATAGGTAAGACAATTAAAGTTTGAATTGTATTACATCTTAAAATAAAAAAACTTCAAAAAAAATTGAAGTTTCGTTTACAATTTGATTAAAATACATCAAAAATATATTTCAAAATAGCCTTATCATTGTCTGTTAATGGCACTTTTCTTCTTGCCATTGCTCTTTCTGCAACTTCGTAGGCTTTATCTAGCTTAAATTTCTCATCATCTTTAAATCCACCCCATGAAAAGTTTTCAATTAAATTTGGTGGGAAGCCTTCTTTAAAAATATTGGAAGCGACCCCAATCACGGTTCCTGTATTCAATTGAGTATTGATCGCTGTTTTGGAATGGTCCCCCATAATCAGGCCGGCAAACTGTAATCCGGTATCTTCAAAAGCTTTGGTTCTGTAATTCCAGAGTTTTACATGGCTGTAATTGTTTTTAAGATTGGAAGAATTGGTATCTGCTCCGAAGTTACACCATTCCCCGATCACTGAATTTCCCACAAAACCTTCGTGCCCTTTACTTGAATATCCGAAAATGATAATATTATTAACTTCGCCTCCTACTTTACAATGGGGCCCGATGGTAGTGGCTCCGTAGATCTTCGAGCCTAAATTAAACTTAGATTCCTCTCCAAGTGTAATCGGACCACGAAGATTACAACCTTCCATCACCTCAGCTTTTTTCCCGATATAGATTTTCCCGGTTTTGGTATTCAATGTTGAAAACTCAATCTGGGCTCCTTCTTCTATGAACAGATCTTTTTTATTGCCTAAAAATCCGTTGGTTGGAGAAAGTTCCTGTGAAACTCTTCCTTCGGTTAACAAATCATAATCGAAATCAATCGCCTTATCATTGTATGTGAATAAATCAGTCGGCTTTTTAAAGAAAACAAGCTCCTCTTTAATATCCGTCATTTTTTCAATCTGGTTTAATGAAAACCCTTTCATATTGATTTTAGCAGCGATCAGCTCGTCTTCATATACCAGGGCTTCTCCCTGCTTAAGGTCTTTTATCTGCTGAATAACGGTTTCTGTCGGGAGGAAGTTGGTTACTAAAAAAAGGCTTTCTTTTTCTTCCGGGCTTTTAAATTTATCCTGAAGATAATTTTCAGTAAAATAAGAAATCTCCGGGTTGTCTAACAGCTTCTGCCATCTTTCGGAGAACGTAAGGATTCCGCATCGCATTTCTGCAACGGGACGTGTAAAAGTAAGCGGAAGGAAATCTTCCCAGTATTGTGCATCTGAAAATACTAATTGCATTCTTATAGAAGTTAGAGGTTAGAAACCAGAAATTAGAGGACGGAAACCGGAAGTTAAAAAAAAATCATTAATGAACTTCTAATCTCAATCTCTTTTCTAGCTGAAAGCAAAAATACAAATACTGAAACTAACTTCTAATATCTAATATCTAAATTCTATATTAAATCAATAAAAAAAGTCTCCCAATCGATTGGGAGACTTCAATATTTTATGTTTCAAAAAATTACTTAGCGAATTTTTTGTATTTGTTCATGAACTTATCAACTCGACCTGCAGTATCAACTAATTTCACTTTACCAGTGTAGAAAGGGTGAGAAGTAGAAGAGATTTCCATTTTGATCAAAGGATATTCTTGTCCTTCATACTCGATAGTATCTTTTGTTTCTGCAGTAGATTTACAAAGAAACACCTCGTCGTTACTCATATCTTTGAAAACAACAAGTCTATAATTTTCTGGGTGGATTCCGTTTTTCATAATACAATTGTTAAAAAAATTAAAGTTTTGCTTTCGAAATAGTAATGGATATTTCTCTGCTAATTTTAGGGTGCAAAAATACAATATTTTTTCTAATATCCAAATAGCTGTCCAATATTTTTTGTTTAATAAGAAATTCAAAGTATTTTCGTTAAATTTGAAATCTATTTAAACTTTAATTTCGATGAAATTCAAATTATTACTGGCTTTTTCTTTCTGGATGCTTCTTCTAACAGTATCGTGTAATAAAGACGATATCAGTTTTGATGCTCCTTCACAGTCATTAAGATTTTCTGCCGATACGGTATTTTGTGATACGGTTTATCATCAGGTGCGTTCTGAAACATATGCTGTAAAAGTATATAATAATGAAGACAAGGATGTTTTAATTCCGAGAATCAATCTTGAGAAAGGTGCTGCATCTCTTTACAAAATCAATGTAGACGGAAAATCCGGATATGATTTTAAGGATGTTCCTCTGAGAAAAAAAGACAGTCTTTATATTTTTGTTGAAATTGCTCCGCAAGCTTCCGGACCTGAAGCTATTGCTGAGGACCGTATTATTTTTAACAGTCCGGCAGGAGAACAGCACGTTACTTTATTTTCTGTTGTTCAGGATGCGGAATTCTTTATTCAGACTCCCAATAATCCGAATGTGATCAGCAGTCATACGACATGGACCAATGATAAGGCTAAAATTATTTACGGAGACCTGACCATTGATTCCAATATTACTCTGGATATCCAGCCCGGAACTAAAGTTTACTTCCATAAAAACAGCGGGATGAAGGTATCTTCAGGAGCAACTCTCAATATCAACGGTGTTTTAAATAATGAAGTGGTCCTTCGTGGTGACAGAAATGACCCGAGATATGATACAATTCCGAAAAACTGGAACTCCATTAAAATGGATGCCGGTTCTACCCTTAATATGAATTACGCAAGGCTTTTCGGAGGTACCCGAGGTTTGGAAATGAAACAGACCAATGCCACGATCAGTAATTCATTCATTCACACTTTCCAGGAATATGGTATTTATGCCGTAGCTTCAACAGTTAATGCAAAAAATCTTGTGATGAATAATTGCGGTGAATCTTCTATCGGTATTTTCAAAGGGGGAACCCACAGCTATATTCATTCTACAATCGCCAACTACTCTGATGTAATGGCCTCTTCCAACCGCAACGGGGTTTTTGCCACTAACGAATGGCAGAACGAATCGGGACAGGCAGAACAGGGAGCATTACAGATCAGCTTAATCAACAGTATTGTATATTCCGACCGGGATAATTCCGTAAATTTTGAGCATACTCCCGGACAGTTATTCAATTACCTTTTCCAGAATTGTTTATTGAAATATTCCGATACTTCTGAAGCAGGATTTAATTTTGACAACAATACTAATGTTGAACTGTGTAAAAAGAATGAAGACCCCTTGTTCCTCAACTACTTCACAGCACACCTTAATTTAAGAGTAAAGCCTGATTCACCAGCAAGAAATAAAGGAAATGCTGCCGGTGCGGCAAGTGTACCTTTTGACATAGCCAATGTATCAAGACCTTCCACCCCTACCCTCGGAGCTTATCAATAATGGAAATTACCAATTTACAGCAGCAGGTCGACGAATGGATAAAAACCATTGGGGTACGTTATTTTAATGAGCTTACCAATATGGCCATGCTTACAGAAGAAGTAGGTGAAGTTGCAAGAATTATCGCCAGAAGGTATGGTGAGCAAAGTGAAAAAGAAAGTGATAAAAGCAAAGACCTCGGTGAGGAGCTGGCAGATGTGCTGTTCGTCACTTTGTGTTTAGCCAACCAGACAGGAGTAAACCTGCAGGAAGCTTTCGACAGGAAAATGAAAATAAAAACTGATCGCGATAAAGACAGGCATCAGAATAATGAAAAGTTAAAATAGTTATAAGTTATGAATGATGAGTTATGAATTAACTTATTCAACTTATTAAATAATGAAGTTAATATAAAATGAAGTTAGAAAAATCTAAATTAATCGGGGATAAAACAATTCAGATCAGCGGTTCGAAAAGTATTTCGAATCGTTTGTTGATTTTGGAAAGCCTATTTAAAAACATACAGATTGGAAATCTTTCTAATTCCCAGGATACTCAACTGCTGAAAAAAGCATTAGCTGAGAATTCTGAAACGGTAAACATTCATCATGCAGGAACTGCCATGCGTTTCCTGACCTCTTATTATTCAATTTTTGAAGGAAAAACGACCATTCTTACCGGTTCCGGGAGAATGAAGGAAAGACCGATCAAAAACCTGGTCAGCGCATTAAGGGATCTGGGTGTTGAAATAGAATACATGGAAAATGAAGGCTTTCCGCCTTTGAAAATTACGGGAAGAAAAATCACAGAGAATAAAGTAGATGTTCCGGCTAATATTTCCAGCCAGTTTATCACTTCACTGCTCCTTATTGCAGGAAAACCTGAAAATGGCCTGAAAATCAATCTTGTAGGCGAAATCACTTCCAGATCTTATATCGAAATGACCCTGGATATTTTAACAAGATTCGGGATTAAAAACAGCTTTGAAGATAATACTATTTCCGTTGAAAAGTTTGATGAAAATAGTAAAACAGACACCTTCGAAGTGGAAAGCGACTGGAGCTCTGCCTCTTATTTCTATTCATTTTCTGCCATAGGAAGAAAAACCATTCACCTTAAAAGTTTTTACAAAGCATCTACACAGGGAGATTCTGCCAGTGCAAAAATTTATGAGAAATTTTTCGGAATTACGACTACTTTCTCTGAAGATGAGCATAAAATTACGTTGCAACCTGATCCCAGTTTTTCATTTCCGGAAAAAATTGTTCTGAATATGAATGATTGTCCGGATATTGCCCAAACGCTTTGTGTAACAGCTGCCGCTTTACGTATCCCGTTTGAAATTTCAGGATTGGGAACTTTAAAAGTAAAGGAAACCGACAGGCTGCAGGCTTTACAGAATGAATTGAAAAAACTCGGAACGGAAACTGAAATTACAGATTTAACGATTCAATCAACTCAGTTTAAAGAAGCAGAAGAAAATATTTCAGTCAGAACGTATCAGGATCACAGAATGGCTATGAGTTTCGCTCCGTTTTGCCTTATCAAAGAACTGAACATTGAAGATGAAGATGTTGTTGAAAAATCATACCCGAAATTCTGGGAAGACCTTTCCAAAGTATTAAATAAGGAGTAATGAAAAGCTTCTTCTCTTTTTTAGCATTTTTATTGATCCCTATCTTTTATGCCCAGGACCTGAAAGATTTTATTGTTCCGGAAGGTTATACCAGACTTTCGGAAACGAAAGGTGACCTGGATAAGGATGGTAAAAATGAAGTGGTCATCTTATTGAATACAAAAAACAAAAAAGGTTCGGAAGGTTACCGGAGAATCTTTTTTATATTAAAGAGCATCAACGGAAAACTAAAAATCTGGAAAGAAAACTCCAGCCTTATTTTCCCGAGTAATTACGGTTTTTATCCGGAGAATAATGGACTTCCCGATATCACCATAAAAAATAACTGTCTGATTATTTCGCAACAGTTTAATACCAATTCAAGGCATACTCAAATGTACATCCACACATTCAGGTTTCAGAATAATGATTTTTTCCTGATAGGATCTGTCAATAAGTTTGACGATACCTGTGAGTTTAATATTCTGAATGAAATTAATTTTTCAACCGGAAAAGTAATAGTTGATGAACAGTATTTTCCGTGTGCCGACGGAGAGGCAGCCCCGGCAAAAAATTTCTATAAAGAATTTAAGTATCCGTTTAAACCACTGACAAAAATGAATAATTTTACGATCGGAGAAAATTCATATAAAATTCCTAATTCAGATAAACATTTTAATTTCTAATGTCAAAAACAATCATTATCACAGGAACCTCATCAGGAATCGGCTTTGTGCTTGCCGAATATTTCGGAAAGAAAGGCCATAAAGTGTATGGTTTAAGCAGAAAACATACTGAAAGTCAATATTTCAGATCTATCCCTACTGATGTTACTGATAATAATGCAGTGCAGCAAGCCATTGCAGAAGTTTTAAAAACCGAAACAAAAATTGATGTTCTGATCAATAATGCCGGAATGGGAATGGTAGGTGCTGTGGAAGATTCTACAAAAGAGGATATTTTAAAGCTATTCAATCTTAATCTTGTGGGAGCCGTTCAGATGATGAGTGCTGTTTTACCGAAAATGCGGGAACATCAATTCGGGCAGATTATTAATGTTTCAAGTATCGGAAGTGAAATGGGGCTTCCTTTCCGCGGATTTTATTCTGCATCAAAATCTGCTTTGGATAAAGTGACGGAAGCCATGCGCTATGAAGTCTATCCATGGAATATTCATGTATGCTCACTGCATCTGGGAGATATTAAAACCAATATTGCTGAAAACCGGATGAGAACAAAAGTTTCAGACCCGTACAAGACCATTTTTGACAAGGTCTATTCACTAATGAATTCCCATGTGGGGGATGGAACCGAACCTCTTGTAGTGGCTGAATATATAAACAGCCTTCTGAATAAAAATAAATGGAAAGCTCATTATTATTTTGGTAAATTCGGACAGAAAATCGGTGTTCCTTTGAAATGGATCCTTCCGCAGGGGACTTATGAAAATTTAATGAAGAAATATAATAAACTGGATTAATTCCAGTTGTTAAAAGAGTTTGAAATTATTCCTGAACATATTTTTCGTGCTGTTCTGCGTTTTTATCCAAGCGCAGAAAAAGGAATATTGGCTTATTGATATTCAGACCAATCAGAAGAAAAAAGTGAAGGATTCCACTTCCGCTGCAAAATTTCTGGATTCCCTCGCACAAAGCAATTATTTTTTCACACAGCTCAGGGATGTAAAAGTAGATGGGGATAAAACAGAAATCTCTTATGACAAGGGCAAAAACTTCAATGAAACATATGTCAATCTTTCCGATTCCATCAGTCATAAATTAAAAATTCAGAAAGATTTTTTCACTAAAAATTTAGACTCAACCAAGAAAAGCATTAATAAAAAATACATTGACGACGGATATTCTTTCAGCCGCCTCAAATCTAAGTATAAAGGGCAGAAAAACGGCTATCCCGTTGTAGAGCTGGAAATCAATAAAAATGACAAAAGAACCATTGATGGCTTTGTTGTAAAAGGTTATACCAGTGTTCCCAAAAGATTTATGAAAAATCTTGAAAAAGAATTCAAAGGTAAAACCTATGACGACAAAAATCTTCTGGCCATCAATAAAACCTTTCAGAGCCATCCGTTTATCACCCTGGAACGTCAGCCACAAACTTTATTTACCAAAGATTCTACCCAGATCTATCTTTTCATGGAAAAGAAAAAAACCAATACTTTTGATGGGGTAATTGGTTTTGGAAATGACAAAACGGATAAATTCACTTTAAACGGAACCCTGAATGTCAATTTCAAAAATATGTTTAACGGTTTTGAAGCCATTAATCTATACTGGCAGAGAAACCCGGATAAAGGGCAAACTTTCGACCTGCAGACCGATATCCCTTATCTTTTCAAATCTAATGTAGGTTTGAACATGAAAGTGAATATCTTCCGGCAGGATTCTACTTTTGCAAATGTAAAATTGCTTCCTGCATTTTACTATCACATCAATAACCGCAATAAAGTGGGTTTCAGGGGAACTTTTGAAACATCCAGTATTATTGATACTTTATATGTTCAGGGTAAGGATTACAACAAAAAAGGGATCGGGATCTGGTATGAAATGACGGAACCTACGGATATTGACCTTTTTCTCTATAAAACAAGAATCAATGCGGGGTATGATTTTCTTACGACTACTTATACCGCGGATAATCTGAAAGCGAATCAAAACCAGTTCTACTTCTTTGGAGAACACAATTACCATATTTCGGGGAATCATTTTCTAAATATAAAAGGGGAAGGTGCCATGATGGATTCTAAAATCGAGTTTTCAGCCAACGAATTATACCGTTTTGGAGGCTGGAATTCCATGCGGGGTTTTAATGAAAACTCTCTCGCCGCCGACTTTTATTATTATGGAAGTCTGGAATACAGGTATCTAATCGGGAACCAGGCTTTCTTCGATGTCTTCGGGCAATACGGGCAGCTCAATAATAAGTCCTTAAATGTAAAACCCAAGCTCTACAGTGTCGGGCTCGGGTTCAATTTCTTTATTCCGATTGGGCTGATGAGCTTTCAGTTTTCCAATGGTAACGAATTTGGAAATCCTTTTAAATTCAATGATATCAAAATCCATTGGGGAATCCTGAGCAGATTTTAGAAAAAAAGTATTTATACCTACTTACTATTCTATTTAAAATAAAACAAAAAATGTGGTATGTACTGCATTTTCCGCTTTATAATTTCATTAATTCTTTTCGGAACCCTTTACTGAAATGATATTTTTATTTTAATACATCATTAAAATACAGGTAACAATACACAGCTAAATTTGCTCTCAAAAAAATGAAGAAGACTTTAGCTACTTTTGCAATTTTTTTGCTCCCCCTTTATTTAACTGCCCAGGAAATTAATATTTCCGGAAATGTAAAATCCGAAGATGGCAATAGTGTCTCCGGTGTCAGCATTACTGATAAAAATACCGGAAAATCTGCCACTACTGATGAAAACGGAAATTTTACCATTACAGCCAATCCAAAAGATATTCTTGAGTTTTTCTCTCCCGATTATTCGGTGTACAGTGTAGAAATTTCTTCTAAAAGACAATATGTCATTGTTTTAAGGAAAGTGAATGAAAAGCAGCTTGAGGGTGTGGTGATTACCGCTTTGGGAATTGCTAAAAAGAAGGAAAAAATCGGTTATTCTACCCAGGAAGTCAATACAAAACAGTTTGAAACCATTACAACACCAAGCATAGGAAATTTATTTTCTGGACAGGTAGCCGGGTTAAATGTTTCCAATCCCACAGGAATGCAGCAGACACCTGAGTTTACCCTGAGGGGCAATTCCAATCTGGTATTTGTAATTGACGGGGTTATTGTAGAAAAAGCCGTTTTTCAAAATTTAGATCCTAATAATATTGAAAATATCAATGTTCTGAAAGGAGCAACTGCTTCCGCATTATATGGTTCCAGAGGTAGATACGGAGCTGTTTTAATTACAACAAAAAGTGCTAAAAAGAAAGGGTTTACCGTAGAGTTTTCACAAAACGTGATGGTAACCGGTGGTTTTACCAATCTTCCTAAAACCCAGACTGAATATGGAAACGGCTCCCACGGGCAATATGAATTCTGGGATGGTGCTGACGGTGGAGTAAATGACGGTGATATGATCTGGGGACCCAAATTTGTCCCGGGATTGAAAATTGCCCAATGGAACAGCCCGATCAGGGATAAAGTAACCGGAAAAGTTATCCCATGGTACGGAACGGTTGCAGGAAGCCAGTACAACGATAAATCAAGATACGAAAGGCTTCCTATCGACTGGGAATATCATGATAACTTAAGCACTTTCTTAAAGCCTGCTGTAATCAGCAATAATAATTTTTCGGTAAGTTATAAGAACAATAAAGATATTTACAGGCTTTCCGGAAATTTCATGAATTATGATGACCGCGTTCCTGATTCTTATTTACAGCGTTACGGGATTAATTTTTCTTCGGAAAACCATTTGGGAGAAAAATTGATTTTTGATACAAAGTTTAATTTCAACCAGACTTTTACTCCAAATATCCCTAATTACGATTACAACCCAAGCGGGCATATGTATACCATCCTGATCTGGATGGGGGGTGACGTCAACGGAAAAGATCTTAAATCTCATATGTGGGTTCCCGGAAAAGAAGGAACCGTGCAGGCCAACTGGAATTATGCATGGTACAATAATCCTTGGTTTGGAGCAAATTATTATAAAAACCAGAACAGAACCAACGTTATCAATGCCCAAACCGGCTTAGAATATAAAGCAACGAAAGATCTCTCGGTAAAAGGTAAAATATCTATCGTTGAAAATCATAACAAGCAGGAGATTTTAAGCCCATATTCTTATTTCAATTACAGCGCACCGAGAAGTGGCGGATATATCCTGAATGACACCAAAACATGGAACTTAAACTACGATATTTTAGCAACATATAAGAAAAAAATCTCTGATAATTTTGATTTTACCATCAATGCCGGAGGTTCTGCTTTCTATTATAAAAACAATATTGACAATGCTTCTACAGATGGTTTAAAGGTTCCTGAGCTGTATAACCTTAACAATTCCATCGGGGCAGTAAAATACTATGATTATTTAAAGGAAAAACTGATTTACAGTGCTTACTCCACAATCGATATCGGATTGTATAATGCTTTTTTCATTAACGTTTCCGGACGTAACGACTGGTCTTCTACCCTTCCGAAAGCCAACAGGTCATACTTCTATCCTTCTGCATCTTTAAGTGCAGTGATCTCAAATCTTGTTACAATGCCGGAAGCCATCGATATGCTAAAATTATCTGCTTCATGGGCGAAAGTAGCTTATGATTTCCAGCCATACTCAATCAGGAATTACTATCTGAACAATGGCGGAGTTACGTATAACGGAAATCCTACCTATTATTATCCGACAACCCTGAATTATGAGAATTCTCTGAAGCCGGAACAGACAAAGTCTTATGAATTAGGATTGAGTGCCGGATTATTAAAAAACAGGGTTACCTTAGATGCTACGTATTTCAGGACTTTAGACTATAATAATATCCTTCAGTTCCCAAGTACAGAATCATCAGGTTTCACCTCCCAATATGTAAACGGTAACGAATACACTACACAGGGCCTTGAAATCTCATTGGGGCTGGTACCTGTAAAAACGGATCAGTTTACATGGAAAGCTTTGATCAACTGGAGTACTTACGAACAGAAGCTGACTTCTATTTACCAGGATATGCCTAATTATAATAACATTAAGCTGGGCGAAAGAATGGACAGCTATTATGATTATACATGGCAGAAGTCTCCGGACGGAAAAGTGATTCTGAATGCTGAAACGGGAATGCCGACAAGGGCCACCACACCTACCAATTTAGGACATTTCAATCCGGACTGGACATTTGGCTTTAACAACACTTTCAAATACAAAAAATTAAGTTTAAATATCGGTATCGACGGAAGCATCGGCGGGGTGATGAGATCTCAGGTCGTCGAAAAAATGTGGTGGGGCGGAAAACATCCGAACTCTACAGCCTACAGAGACCTTGAATATGCCAATCCGGGAACTTACTATTTCGTACCGGATGGGGTAAATTATAATGCAGCGACCGGAACTTATACACCACACACCAAAGCCATCAGCTTCCAGGACTGGGCACAGAATTATCCTTATCAGGCAAGAGTAACGGAGGATGAAAGCGAATTGTTTGCAAATGTGTTTGACAGGACGTTTGTAAAACTGAGGTCTGTAGTTCTTGAGTACGATTTCTCTTACCTGCTGAACCCGAAAGGAATGGTGAAAAGCTTCACTGCAAATATTTCAGGATACAATCTTGCCATGTGGAAAAAATCTAAAAACCTTTATTCTGACCCTGATTACAAAATCGGAACCGGAAATGACATCCAGGATCCGTCGAGCAGGTGGTTCGGAGTTGGGTTTAATCTTAAATTTTAATTAAAAGCAGTTTAATCAAATGAAAAATATTATAAAATCAGTATTTGTTGCAGGAATATTTACATTGACCTCTTGTGAATCCAACCTTGACACTATTAACGAAAACCCGAATGACCAGGCAAGCATTGATCCTAAATTCCTTTTAACGTATGTTTCAAAATCTGCTTTCCAGGTGAATGGTGATAATATGTATGCTTCAAGAATGATGATCGGTACGGATGGTGAAAATGTATACCAGTACATGAAATGGAATGACGCCTCTTTCGGTGTTTACACATCAGGCCTTCTGAATACCGTGAAAATGATGCAGGAAGCTGAAAAGATCAATAATAAAAATTACATAGCCATCGGTAAATTTTACAGAGCTTATCATTTTTTCAATTTAAGTTTAAAATTCGGGAGTATTCCTTATTCCGAAGCCGTAAAAGGAGAATCAGGGATCACCCAGCCGAAGTATGACAGCCAGGAAACCGTAATGGCAGGAATCTTAACAGAATTAAAAGAAGCTAATGACCTTATCAATGCCAATGATAAAATAGAGGGTGATATTATTTATAACGGGGACGCCTCCAAATGGAAAAAGCTGATCAATTCTTTCCGTCTGAAAATTTTAATCAGCCTTTCCAAAAAAACAACGGTTGGAAGCTACAATATTTCAACAGAATTTGCTTCTATCGCAGGAAGCCAACCTTTAATGACTGCTATTACAGATAATGGTGAGCTTAAATTTGCCGATGCTGCAGACAGCAGGTATACGATGTTTAACAACAGCGGCTACGGTTCAAGTTTATACATGGCCAATTATTTTATCAATTTCTTTAAAGACAGACAGGATCCGCGTTTATTCACTTTTGCAGCCCAAACTACAGCAGCAAAGGAAGCCGGGAAACCTGTTACCGATTATACAGGATACAACGGCGGAAATCCTACTTCCCCTTATTCTGACAATGCCGCTCTGGTAGCCGCTAAAAATATTTCCAAAGTAAACGACCGTTTTTACAAAGATGCTACCAATGAACCTTCTTCGGTATTGAGCTATTCGGAACTGGAATTTATTTTAGCTGAAGCCACTGCAAGAGGATGGATTTCAGGATCTGCAAAAACACATTATGACAATGCAATCAAGGCAAGTTTCACTTTTTATCAGACGTATGTAAAAAATCCGGGGCAATATTTTACAGGATTTGATGTGAATCAATACTTAACTAAATCTTTAGTTATTTATGATAATTCAGCTCCGTTGGCTACCCAACTGGAGAAAATCATGACTCAGAAATACATGACCATGTTCCACCAGTCACAATGGACCTCTTATTACGATTATCTGAGAACAGGATATCCTAATTATCCTTTACAGACCGGAGTTTCTGCACCATACAGGTTCAGATACCCGCAAGCTGAGTACAATTACAACAGCATCAATTTAAAAGCTGCACTCGCTACACAATATGGCGGAACTGATAATATCAATTCCAAACCGTGGTGGCTGCAATAAAAATCTAACTTTTTACTGTATCAAAGAGAAATCGCAGGAGAATAACTGTTATCTTGCGGTTTCTTTCCTATTATTATTTATTATGAAAAGAAGAGAATTTTTAGAAAAATCAGGATTGTTACTGGCTGGGCTGGGAACTTCAAGTGTTTTACATCCTTCTATCCTGAAGGCTTTAACAATAGAGCCTGCAGCTCAGTCTACTTTTTATGATGCGGAACATGTTGTGATCTTAATGCAGGAAAACCGTTCTTTCGACCACGCTTTCGGCTCACTTAAAGGAGTACGCGGATTTCTGGATAAAAGAGCTTTTATAAAGCCGGACGGGTATTCCGTTTTTTTCCAGAAAAATGATGCCGGGAAATATGCTTCTCCTGCCCGTTTAGATTTAAGAAATACAAAATCTACCTGGATGAGCTCACTTCCCCATTCATGGTCTGATCAGCAAAAAGCTTTACATCAGGGGAAGTATGATCAGTGGCTGCAGGCAAAAGCATCAGGAAATAAAGATTATAAAGATATTCCGCTGACATTAGGATATTACAACCGTGAAGATCTTCCTTTTTATTATCAGCTTGCAGATGCCTTTACCATTTTTGACCAATATTTTTGTTCCTCACTGACGGGAACCACACCCAACAGGCTTTTTCTGTGGTCCGGAACCATTCGTGAGCAGAAAAACGGCAAAGCAAAAGCAAATGTTTTTAACGAAAATATTGATTATGATAAAAACCATCAGGCAAGATGGAAAAGCTTTCCTGAAATATTAGAAGAACAAAATGTTTCATGGAAAATTTATCAGAATGAAATCAGCTTACCTAAAGGAATGTCCGGAGAGCAGGAAGCCTGGCTAAGCAATTTTACCGATAACCCGATCGAATGGTTTTCAAACTTCAATGTAAAATTTTCAAAAGGGTATTATAAAAACATTCCCCATATCATTACTTACCTGAAGCAGGAAATTGAAAAAAATCCGAAGCAGAAGGAAAGATTTGAAAATAGGATTGCAGAACTTCAGGAAGACCAGATAAAATATCACCCTGATAATTATTCAAAGCTTTCCCGGAAAGAAAAAAATCTTCATGAAAAAGCATTCACCACCAATTCGGGAGATCCGGAATACTGGAATCTGGAAATCGGCAATGATGAACATGGAGAAAGGTTAGTAGTACCTAAAGGTGATGTTTTATTCCAGTTCCGAAAAGATGTGGAAGACAAAAAGCTTCCTTTGGTGTCATGGCTGGTTGCTCCGGAACATTTTTCGGATCATCCCGGTTCACCGTGGTATGGGGCATGGTATATTTCTGAGGTTTTAAATATTCTTACCAAGGATCCTGAAACATGGAAAAAGACCATTTTCATTATCAATTATGATGAAAATGACGGTTACTTTGATCATGTATTACCGTTTGCACCACCTTTAAACCCCAATCAGCCCGTCGATATGAATGGAAAAGAAGGAGCAGAATATGTCAACAAAAACCAGGAATATATGTCAACCCTTCCGTTGAAGGATCATGAACGGATTGAAGGAACGGTAGGACTGGGATACAGAGTGCCGATGATTATTGCATCTCCGTGGACGAAGGGAGGTTTCGTTAATTCTGAAGTTTCGGATCACACTTCAGTTCTTCAGTTTCTTGAAAAATTTATACAGAAGAAATTCAGTAAGGATGTTACCATTGATAATATCAGTGACTGGAGGCGTGCGATCTGTGGTGATCTGATTTCTGCATTTAATACATCCAGTGTGAAAGTTCCACAGATGGATTATTTAAACCAGAAAGATTATGCGAAAACGATCAATGCTGCGAAAAATAAGCCCGTCCCAAATCTGAAATGGTATTCTGAAAATGAATTGCATACTGATTTATTGGAAATTCAGGAGCGGGGAATGAAACCTTCCAATCCGCTGCCTTATGATTTCCTCGTTAATTTAGAAGGCAATCATATTAAAATGGTTAATCTGAAAGACGCAGGAATCCCATTATTGATTTACGACAGGACCCAGTTTGAAAGTGAAAATTATCATTTTTCTTATGCTTTATATTCAAAACAGGAATTGTCTCATGCTGTAAACTCCGGCCGGTATGATTATGAAGTTTTTGGTCCCAATGGCTTTTACAGAAATTTCAAAGGTGACCATCAACCTGAACTGGAAATCAGATTACTGAATGATACCCGGAAAAATGAAGTTCATCTGATGATAAAAAAGAATACGAAAGAAAACATAAGTATCAGTCTCGAAAACCTGTACGGAAAAAGTCAGAAGAAGATTGCTGTCAATCAATCTGAAGAGAAAATCATTATTAATCTCGCTGCAACCAAGGGATGGTATGACATCAAAATACATTCAGAAAAAAACGTCTGGCATTTTTCAGGACGGATAGAAACAGGAAAAGTTTCTATATCTGATCCACATTGGGCATAATATGTTTCAATGATTCAAAATACATTTAAGCCTTACTTTCGGTGTAAGGCTTTTGTTTTTACGAGTGTTAATGTTTTACATTTTAACATAAAAATTTTTAGCCTTTATTTAATTTTTATTAATTTCACTCTACAAAACTATAACCAACCATGAAAAAATTAAAACTAAATTTATCGCTGTCTTTAGTGGCATTAGCCGTTTCTGCTTATGTACATGCTCAGGACACCAACACTGATAATCATACGATTGGTATTACCGTTCCGGAGGTTGCACTGGTAGATATTGAACCTGCTGCCAGCAAAAACATCACTTTAAGTTTTACCGCTCCTACAGAAGCTGGTCTTCCTATCGTTCCTACAGCTACCAACACCACACTCTGGCTCAATTATTCATCTATTAAATCGGTTGCAGATGCTACCCGTAATGTGTCTGTAAAACTGGATGCCTTAATTCCGGGAGTTGACATCAATGTTACTGCAGCGACAGCTACAGGCTCAGGTGGCGGGACATTAGGAACACCTTCTGCCCAATTAACACTGAGTGCAGCGGATCAAACGATCATTTCAGGTATCGGGAGTGCTTATACAGGAGACGGAGCCAATAACGGCCATAATCTTACTTATGCTTTAGCTGCAGGAAGCGGCCCCGGTGGTGTAGCTGCCTATGCGGACCTGGAAGCCACAACTACAGCTGTAGCTACCGTTACCTATACCATTTCGGATAATTAGAATCTGAACACCCCGACCTTAAAGTAAATAAGGAGAAATTGTTTCATCAGTTTCTTCTTTATTTTCTGCTGTCTTATTTTAAACTCAAAAACTTTACATAAAAATGATAAAGCGTATTTTCTTTTTTATTAGCCTTATTTTACCTTTTGCCGTTTTACAGGCGGGTATTGTGATCCTTAATGGCCTTACCCATAATTATAAGGTAGAAAACGGACAGGTTTATAAGGGAAAGATCGCAATAGAAAATACAGACAACCAACCGCAGAACGTGAAAATATTCTTACAGGATTTCACTTATCATGCGGATGGCTCAATCAATTTTACCGCTCCACACACGAATGATAAAACCAATACAGACTGGATCAGACTTAATACTAATTTTCTGACGTTAAAGGCCAAAGAAAAAACTGAAGTGTATTATGAGATTACCATTCCCAATCAGGTAGCCAAACCAGGCAGCTATTGGAGCGTAATCATCGTTGAGCCCGTAGAAGATGTAAAGCCGAACGAGAATAAAGACGGTGTGAATATCACCTCTATCGTCCGGTATGCAATCCAGGTGATTACCGATTATGATTCGGAAAATATAAAACCTGATCTTAAGTTTGAAAGTGTAAAAATTGATAAAGAAGAAGGCAGGCACATCGCTAAAATCGCAATAGCCAATAAAGGTGAAATTTATTGTAAACCAACAGCAGCTATTGAAATGTATAACCGCAAAAACGGACAGAAAGTAGGAACCTTTTCCAGCCAGGCCATGGGATTATTACCTAAAACATCCAAATCATTTCATATTGATATCAGCAAAATACCTCCTGATAAGTACAATGCTGTAATCATAGCTACTGATGAAGATGAAAACGCTTTTGCTCTCAATGTGGAACTAGAAGTAAAGAATGACTAAAAATCAGGCACTATATCTTATCATACTATTCCCAGTACTTATTTTTTCTCAAAAACAGCCTAAAGAATTTGTCAGCAAAAAAGATAGTCTGCTACCGGGAACATCCACTTCTATTTCTTTTACAATAGAAAACGGAACTTCTGAGAATAAGATTTATGATATCCGGATTGAAACTTCGGATTTATTTATCATTCCTATTATTACAAAAAATGAATTTTCCGTTCCTGCAGGAGAAAATGCTGTTTATATTGTTCCATTAAGAATTGCCAGTGAAGCTCCACAGGGAAAATATACCATAAAATTATATGGAACCGGGAAAACTGACAGTGAGCAGATTATCAGATCTTCAGAAATCATCATTTCCGGAAACAGAAAGCTTTCCCTGACTGCAATAGATTTCCCGGAATTTGTAAAAGCAGGAGAAATTATTAAAGCTTCTTTCCTATTAAAGAACAATGGAAATATGACAGAAAACCTGATCCTTGAAAGTAAAAATGCAATTGTAGACCATGATGCTTCACTGAGCCTGCCACCGGGCGAAACAAAAATAATTACCATCAGTAAAAATACGAACCCCGATTTAGGAAAGAATGAATATCAGAATCTGAATCTATCGGTTTATTCACCCGACAATCCGGCAGAAAATCAGAGTCTATATACAAGTACAAAGATTATTGCCGTCAAACCTGCCGAAGACGATATCTATCACCGTTTACCAGTTTCGGCTTCCTTAGCTTTTATAGGAATGAAAAACAGGGGAAATTACCAGGATGGCTTTCAGGGTGAGCTTTATGGTAAAGGCAGCTTAGATAAAGAAAATAAAGGTGAGCTTGAATTTCATGCCGTCACTAAGAACCCGGTGGAATTTAATTCTTTTACAAAATATGAGGAATATTTTATCAGTTACAGACGTAATGATTTTTTTATTCATTTGGGTGATAAAAACTATTCATCATCCTATCTTACAGAATTTGCCCGGTATGGACGCGGAGCAGAAATCCGTTACAATTTCAAGAAAATAAGCCTGGGTGGCTTTTACAATCATCCGAGGTTTTTCCGGGATATTAAAGATGAATTTAATGTATATTCCACCTTTAAACTTAATAAAGAATCTGAAATTACAGCAGGATATTTATATAAGATTCCGAGACAGGATGAGATCAGCTATAGTTTTAATGGGATGAAACTGGATTCAAATGCTCATCTTCCTTATGCAACAGGAAAGCTTAAGCTCAACAAAAACATCGATGCCTCCGGTGAAATATCTTACAGTAAAACAGATAAAACAGAAGGGAATGCTTATATGCTGCAGGTTTCGGGCAATTTCGAAAGAATCAACGGAAGTATGATGTATATGAGAGCAAGCCCCCAATTTTCAGGATATTTCTCCAATACAAGTACATTTAACGGTAACCTGCAATTTAAAATATTAAAAAGGCTGAGTGTATTTACCAACTATGTTCAGGACGCCCGGAATTTCCAAAGAGATACTTTATACCTGGCAGCACCTTACAGAAAATTCTTTCAGTATGGTATCAGCTACAGATATCTCAAGAACGGAACCATTATGTTTTACAACGGATATCAAAGGTATAAAGACCGTCTCGAGCCAAGAGAATTTGATTATAACGAAAAATATTTCAGGATAAGTATCGATCAGCAGTTAGGAATTTTTCAACTGAACCTGGAAAGCCAGTTTGGCAATACAGATAACTATCTGACTGCTTTTTCCGGAAATTCAAGTTTTTATACCATTAATCTGGGTTTTGAAAAATTTAAAACTTCTTTCAATGTATATGGAAGCTATGCTATTACTTCCCGATACCAACTGCAGAACCAGAAACAGTTTTACTATGGAGCCCGTGTCATGAGCAGGTTTTCTTCCAAAACATTCCTGAGTATTTTTTATCAGAATAATTATATGCCTGAAGAATATTATAATGACAGAAATCTTTTTGAGCTTCTTTTTCATCAGCAGCTTTTTCAGGGACATGAATTTGATTTATCCGGAAGATATACTTTACAAAGAGGAGAACTGGGAAATAAAGATTTTATATTTTCTCTACGCTACACATGGCGCCTTAATATACCTGTACAAAAAATTGCAGAATACACTACTTTATCAGGAAACATCAGTAATATGGGTGTAAAGAAAGTAGATGGGATAAGATTATTGCTTGGGAGCCATCTTGCAGTTACCGATAAGAGCGGAAATTTTATATTTAAAAATGTTGTTCCGGGAGATTATTTGCTTGAAATAGACCGGTCAACAACAGAAATCGATGATATTCCGGATGTTACTTTGCCTGCTTCCGTATTATTGACTAATAAAGACCATATTTTTAATTTCGGTTTAACAACTGCTGCAGAGATCCAGGGACATATTGAATTTAATGAAGCTTCTGGAAATAATCAGTTGAGTTTTGCCCAGTTTCCGCTCAAAAAGGAAAAAAAGAAAAGAGAAAGTATCATTTTAGAAGCATCCAATGGTGAACAAACTTACAGGAAAATAGCTTTTATAGGAGATGTTTTTGATTTTACTTATTTACGCCCGGGAGATTGGACTCTAAAAATATACAGAAACGGACTGGACAAACGCTATAAAATTTCTATGGCCGTTTTTCATTTTATGTTAAAGCCTTCTGAAATAAAAAATTTAACCATCAATGTTGTAAAGCAACAATCAGAAATTAGATACCAGCAGGAAAGTATAAAAGTTGGATACAATGAAATAAAAAAGAAAAAATGAGGAAAACTAACCAGATATTATTGACAATCTGCTTTATATTATCCTGTAAAGTATTCCCCCAGACAACCGGTAGCAAAACTGTTTCCATAACGCTTCCAGTCGTTACATTACTGGATGTAGAACCTACGGGAAATATTAGTTTAAGCTTCGCAGCTCCTACAGATGCAGGAAGACCAATTATAAACCCATCTGCCAATACCGCCAAATGGATAAATTACACTTCAGCTATCACTTCCGGAGGACTTACGAGAAAAATTACAGCTTCCGTTAATCAGATTATTCCCGGCATTGATATAAAATTACAGGCCGCAGCTGCTTCCGGAGCCGGTGGAGGTACTTTAGGCACACCTTCAGCACAAGTAACTCTTACTACCACTCCAATTACCATTATAAGTGGAATAGGCGGAGCATTTACAGGAAACGGAGCGAATAACGGCCACCGGCTGACCATTACACTGGTTCCCAATACCTATGCCAATTTATCTGCCCATACCAATAATCAGGTTGCTATTACCTATACGATCACCGAATAAATAAAATTAAAATGAAATCTCACAGCCGCTTTTTACAAAAAAAATCCCTTCACAACAAATGTATGATTCTTATTCTGATAATATGGAGTGGAGTGTTTAAAGCACAACGAACGTTGACGGTTGGAGGTTCAAACTGGACTGTTTCAATTCCCTCAATTACCGAAGCCGGGAGCAATTATGCCGGAACTTATGAAAGTGCAACCAACCAGATTCTATTGGCTGCCAGTGTTCCATTATTATTGGGTAACGCAAAAGTCTCCGTACATTATCAGGCTAATCCCACATGGCATAATTCTTTGGTTTTATCTGCCAAAAGAACCGGAGACGGAACTACGGCCTGTGTACTGTGTAGCATAAGCGGAGGAACGGCTTACCAAACACTTACTCTCACAGATGCTGAACTATTCAGAATTACGGCAACGTTAGCGTTGGCAGCTTATTCTAATATTCCGATTCAATTACAGCTGAGTGGTGTATCGGTAATAATTCCTTCTGCTACATATCAGAGCAGCGTTGTTTTTACGATAAGTGCAATTTGAAAGGCATTAAAGAGCCATTATGATTGATAAGTGATAAGTGATGAATGAAAAATGACTCCGGGTATTATAATTACTCCTTCCTCATCATTTATGGTGTACCTTTTATTAATTATCATCTATCCTTCATCATCTATTGATTATTGGTATTGGATTAGGTATATAACAAAAAAAAGTCTCACAGAATACTCTGTGAGACTTTTTTATA
>NZ_AKJY01000033.1 GCF_000282115.1 Chryseobacterium populi | reverse complement strand
AAACTACAAATTTTGAGACAGAAAAAAGACTGCCCCTTTTGAGACAGCCTCTTTTAAGCTGTTTTAATTAATGTGTAGATTTCTTTACTATAATCACTATGAAATTTATTGACAAGATTATAAAATAGAAAGAAATGACTCTCTAAATTATTTGTACAATTTATGTGATGTTTTGCTTCTGGTGATCTCTTAAAATTAAAAAGGAGATTCTATCCTTTATTAGGAATTTTATTTATATTTGAGAATGAATATTCATGAAATATCAGATCCGGATTTCAAGAAGGAAATTGCAGAGAGCAGAGATTTAAAATTGTTCCCTGCAGGTACTGTTATTTTAGATATCGATTCCTATGTCAATTATATTCCCCTTGTTATGTCAGGGAGTGTTAAAGTAGTACGTACAGAGGAAGACGGAAGAGAAATTCTTCTCTATTATCTCACTCCCGGAGAAAGCTGCATTTCATCTATACTTTCAGGATTGACTCGGGATACTTCTAAAGTTAAGGCTGTGGTGGAGGAAGATGCGGAAATCCTGATGCTGTCTTTGGTTAAGGCCAAGGAATGGCTTACAAAATACCCTGAATGGTCTACATTTGTTTTTGAACTTTACCACAAAAGGTTTGAAGATCTTGTAACGATGGTCAACTCAATTGCTTTTCAAAAAGTAGATGCAAGGATTCTCTATTTACTGAATCAAAAATCCCAGTTATACAAGTCTAAGGAGCTTAATGTTACCCATCAGCAGCTGGCAGACGAACTTGGAATTACGCGTGAAGCCGTGAGTCGTGTTCTTAAACAGATTGAAACTGAAGGTAAGATAAAACTGTCCAGAAATAAAATTACACTAATGTAACTTACATCACTGACCGGCTTTTGTTTCCATTCTAAATTTGCATCATCAATTTAAAAATCAATAAAATGTTAGATGCAATAAAAAAACTTTTCGGGATGAAGAAAACCGACTATGCGGTGCTTTTAAAAGAAGGTGCTATAATCCTTGATGTAAGAACCAAAAACGAATATGACGGAGGACATATCAAAAATTCTGTCAATATTCCTGTAGATCAGCTTCAGAAGAACCTTTCGAAACTGAAGGATAAAAACAAACCTATTATTACCTGTTGTGCATCTGGAATGAGAAGCGCTTCTGCTAAAAGTATTCTTCAGAATAATGGCTATAAAAATGTACACAACGGCGGGGGCTGGTCAAGTTTAAACAATAAAATCTAAACTGATGGAAGCACATTTTTATAACGTAAACATTTCCTGGAAACAGGACAGAAAAGGCGAAATGTCCTCACCGGAGCTTTCCCAATCTATAGAAATCGCAACACCTCCGCAGTTTCCGAAAGGGATAGAAAATATCTGGTCGCCCGAACATCTTTTCACCGCAGCAGTAAGCAGTTGTTTAATGACTACATTTTTAGCAATTGCAGAAAATTCCAGATTGGAGTTTGTAAATTTTGAATGTAGTTCTAAAGGGAAATTAGAACAGGTGGAAGGGAAATTTCTGATGACAGAAGTTATTCTGGAACCTGTCATTACCATAGAAAACGAATCGGACAGAGAAAAAGCAGAGCGTGTTCTTCACAAGTCTGAATTGAATTGTTTGATATCCAATTCGGTGAAATCAAAAATCACAATGATTCCACAAATAAAATTGATGTAGTGTTTATTTCCATAGTTTATATTGTGACCGCCATTGCAGGCGGTTTTTTTATGAATTTTTCAAAAAATCTCTTATGTAACTTTCATCACTGTACAGTATATTCTGTCAATCTAATTTTGTCTTAAAATTAGAAAGAATGAAAAAAGTGTTCACCTTCATCATTTCAACAAGCTTTTTTGCTTTGGTATTTTCACAGCAAACTGTGATGATTTCCAGAGCCGAAATTGAAGCCAAATCACTTGATGAAAATCTTCAGGTAAAGATGGCGAAA
The DNA here is from genome assembly GCF_000282115.1 of Chryseobacterium populi. Lineage (GTDB taxonomy): Bacteria > Bacteroidota > Bacteroidia > Flavobacteriales > Weeksellaceae > Chryseobacterium > Chryseobacterium populi. Next base: position 26,873 of record NZ_AKJY01000033.1, on the reverse strand, counting down.
AATGAAGCCAATCTTGCTCAAACCGAACTTCTCGGAACACGTGCAATGCATTTTCCGAATGTTACGGCATCTTACACCTTTACCAATACCAATAATCCATTGATGGCGTTTGGCTCGAAGCTGAATCAGGAACGCATTACGATGACGGATTTCAATCCGGATAATCTGAACAGTCCGAAAAGTATTTCCAATTTCGGGACAAAAATTGAAGTTCAGCAGCCAATTATCAATATGGATATGGTGTATCAGAAGAAAGCAGGACAAATAAAAGCCGATGTTCTGAACATAAAAACCTTGCGTACCAAAGAATATGTACAGTTTGAATTGAAGAAGGCTTATATGATGCTTCAGTTGGCGTACAAAATGAAAGAAACGTTGGAAAATGCAAATGAAACAACGCTTGCCAACAAAAAAGTAATCGACAATTATTACAAAAACGGAATGATTCAGAAATCAGAAGTTTTGTATATGGATGTTCGTTTGAGTGAAATCGACAGTCAGATTCAACTGGCAGATTCCAATATCAAAAATGCTTCGGATTATCTCTATTTTCTATTGAATGAAGATTCAAAGGACAAAGTGTTGAAACCGACCGAACCTTTGGAATATAAAGGAAATTTGTTTGAAAACGACTTTTCATTAAACACTTCAAGAAAGGATTTGGAAGCTTATAATAAATCATTGGAAGCCTATGATTTGATGATAAAGGCATCCAAAGCAAAGTTTCTCCCGAGACTTAACGCTTTTGGAAGTTGGGAAATGTACGATAACAAAATTGCACAATTTGATGCCAATGGATATCTGGTCGGACTTCAACTGTCCTGGAATGTTTTCGATGGTTTAAAATCAAAATCCGAACAGGAAAAATACAAATCAGAACGCCAAAAAGCCCAAACCGAAATTGAGCAATATACCAAACAAAGTCAGCTTGAGCTCAACAAGGCAGCGAGGGCAGTCCAGGATGCCGATTCCAAAGTTACGTTTACGAAACAAGCCTGGGAACAGAGCCAGGAAGCGTACCGAATCCGTAAAAACCGTTACAGTCAAGGATTGGAAAAATCAGCGGATTTACTTTCTGCCGAAACGTTGATGTCCCAAAAAGAACTGGAATATCAGCAAGCCATTTTCGAGCATAACACGGCAATCGCTTATCTGGAATTTTTGAAGAAATAATCAACGATAAACAAGCGTCATAGGTTTTTAAACGGATGGTGTTTCAAAAAAGAAAACAATTACAATGAAAAGATACATTTATTCAACACTTATTTTAGGAGCAGTGGCATTGCAAAGCTGTTCTCCGGATAAAGAAAAAAACGTTCAGTCTAATGACCAACCGATTTCGGTTACCGTCAACAAATCTTCGGTTGCTGCAAACGGTTCATCTGCCACCGCAAGCGGAAAACTGGTTGCGAAAAATTCGGTTAATATTTCTACCCGGATGATGGGCTACATCACCGCAATGAAAGCAGAAGTAGGGCAGAACGTGACAGCAGGACAGCTTCTGGTAAGTATCAATGCCACAGATATTCAGGCAAAAGGAGGACAAGCTAATGCACAGATTTCTCAAGCTCAAGCCAATTATAATATCGCCAAAAAAGATTACGAAAGATTCCAGAATCTTTATAAATCTCAAAGTGCTTCCCAAAAAGAGCTTGACGATATGAGAGCCCGCTACGAAATGGCACAGGCAGGATTGCAGGCCGCACAACAGATGAAAAATGAAGTCAATGCGCAGTATCGTTATACCAATATTACAGCCCCTATTTCCGGAACTGTTACAGCAAAATTTGCGGAGCAGGGAGATATGGCAAATCCGGGAATGCCTTTGTTGACGATAGAATCGCAGTCATCTTTGCAGGCTCAGGTTCTGGTTTCGGAACAAAATATCACCATGATTTCAAGCGGAATGCCGGTAGAAGTCAATTTAAAGTCATTGAATAAGACTGTTTCGGGAACAGTATCGGAAATCAGCAGGTCTGCAACGAACACCGGCGGACAATATATGGTGAAAATTAATATTCATCATGCAGCAGATTTGCTTCCGGGAATGTTTGTCAACGTACGGTTTCCCCTTAAACCATCTGGAAAAATCAATCATCTTAAGGAAAGCATGACAATTCCTAAAACGGCTTTGGTAGAAAATGGTCAGCTTACTGGTGTTTATGTGGTCAGTTCGCAAAATACAGCAGTCTTAAGATGGCTGAAGACAGGAAAAATAACCGGAGATCAGGTTGAAATTCTTTCAGGCTTACACTCTGATGAAAAGTACATTGTTTCTTCTAAAGGAAAATTGTATAACGGTGCAAAAGTACAGGTAAAATAATTCAAAGTTCAACATTCAAAGTTCAAAATTGATAGTACTGAACTTTAAACATTGAACCTTAAACCAAAAGATTATGGAAAAAGGATTCGCAGGACGTATTGCCGAGTTTTTTATCAATTCAAAATTAACCATTTTACTAATGGTAGCATTGATGATTATTGGCGTATACAGTTCAACATTAATACCAAGAGAAGAAGAACCACAGATTATTATTCCGATGGCTGATGTAATGGTAGGGTATCCCGGAGCAAACCCTAGAGAAGTGGAAAGCCGTGTGGTAAAGCCATTGGAAAAGATTATTTCCAATATAAAGGGAGTGGAACATATTCACTCGATGGCGATGAACGGGCAGGCCATGATTATCGTTCAGTTTTATGTAGGAGAAGATACGGAACGTTCCTATGTAAAGCTTTATGATGAGCTGATGAAGAATAAAAACATCTTTCCGAAAGGCGTGATGGAACCGATGGTAAAAACCCGTTCTATTGATGATGTCCCGATGCTCGGGCTGACTTTGTGGAGTGATAATGTTGATTACAATGATTTTCAGCTTCGCCAGATTGGAGAGGAATTATCTTCTGAAATCAAAAAAATAAAAGATGTTTCTCTTACCAAAACTATAGGCGGAAGAAATCGCCAGTTACAAGTTGTTTTAGATAAAGATAAAATGGCAGAACTGAATGTTGATGCGCTTTCTGTAATGCAGATGATACAGGCAAACAATGGAGGTTCACAATCAGGAAAGTTTGATTCAGGGGATTCGGAATATCTTTTAACAACTGGTCAGTTTCTCAATTCTGCAGAAGATGTGGAAAATCTGGTTATCGGAACTTCTCAGAATATGCCGGTGTATCTGAAACAGGTGGGCACTATAAAAGATGGTGCTTCTGACCCTGCCAATTATGTCAGCTTCGGGTATGGGAATGCTGTTAAAAACGGTAAAAAATTTAAATCGGAATATCCTGCCGTTACCGTTTCGGTTTCCAAAGTTAAAGGAGCTGATGCAATGAAAATCTCCGAACAGATTCTTACTAAAGTAGATGAGTTAAAGAAAAATCTCATTCCGGATGATGTACACGTAGAAGTCATCAGAAATTACGGAGAAACGGCTTCTCACAAAGTTTCAGAATTGTTGATGCATTTGGGAATTGCCATTTTAGCGGTAACCGTTCTGGTAATGCTGGCAATGGGCTGGAGAGGAGGTTTAGTGGTTTTCTTTTCTGTTCCGTTGACGTTTGCTTTAACGTTGTTCAGTTATTATATCTTAGGATATACATTGAATAGAATTACGCTTTTTGCACTGGTTTTTGTTGTCGGAATTGTGGTGGATGACAGTATCATTATTGCTGAAAATATGCACAGGCATTTTCATATGAAGAATCTACCGTTCAAACAGGCGGCAATCTATGCCATTAATGAAGTTGGAAATCCTACCATTTTAGCAACTTTCACGGTCATTGCAGCGATTCTTCCGATGGCTTTTGTTTCAGGAATGATGGGACCATATATGTCGCCAATGCCAATTGGAGCTTCAATTGCGATGATGCTTTCTCTTTTTGTCGCTTTGACAGTAACACCATATCTCGGTTATCATTTATTAAAGGTAAAAGATGAGCAACATCATAAAGAAGAACAAGGTCTGGAAACAGGCAGAATTTATAAGATCTATAAAAAAATTGAACAACCGCTTTTGGATTCCAAATCAAAACGATGGACGATGATGGTGGTTACAGTGGTTTTATTATTGATTTCGGTTGCAGCATTTTTTACCAAATGGGTGGCGGTAAAAATGCTTCCATTTGATAATAAAAATGAAATTCAGGTAGTAATTGATATGCCGGAAGGAACAACGCTGGAAAGAACCTCTGCGGTTACTCAGGATATTGCTCAATATCTGAAGACAGTTCCTGAAGTGGTTAACTATCAGAATTATGTAGGTTCTTCTGCGCCCATTACGTTCAATGGATTGGTTCGTCATTATGATATGCGTGGAGGCAGCAATACCGCAGATATTCAGGTCAATCTTCTGCATAAAGAAGACCGTGATACACAAAGTCATGATGTTGCTAAAAATATTCGTCCAGAAATACAGAAGATCGCAGCCAAATACGGTGCTAATGTAAAAGTAGTGGAAGTTCCGCCCGGACCTCCGGTTCTTTCAACAATTGTTGCGGAAATTTATGGTCCTGATTATGAAGGTCAAATAAAAGTTGCCAAACAAGTAGAAGATATTCTGAAAAAAACTGATGATGTGGTAGATATTGACTGGATGGTTGAAGCACCTCAAAAAGAATTCAAGCTTGTTCCGGATAAAGAAAAGGCAATGCTGAACGGTGTTGCACCACAACAGATTGTCGGGAATATGACGTATCTGATGGGAGAATATCCGATTGGAAACCTTTACGATGAAAAATCCAATGACCCTGTTGATATTGTAATGAAATTGAAAAATGCCGACAAATCTACTGTTCAGGATATTACAGGGTTAAAAATCAAAGGACAAATGGGAATGGTTCCTGCAAGTGACCTTGTAAAAGTAGAGGAAAAAGAACTGGATAAAACCATTTACAGAAAAGACCAGAAAAGAGTTGTTTATGTTCTTGCTGACATGGCAGGAAAACTGGAAAGTCCGGCATATGCCATTCTTGGAATGGATGAAACGCTTCAAAAAATCCAGTTGCCGAATGGCTATTCAATGAATGAACTATATATGAATCAGCCGGAAGATGAAAGCAATTATACCGTAAAATGGGACGGAGAATGGCAAATCACTTTAGAGGTATTTCGTGATCTGGGAACAGCTTTCGCCGTTGTAATTATCATTATTTATATGCTGATTGTCGGCTGGTTTCAGAATTTTAAAACACCAATTGTAATGATGGTTGCGATTCCTCTTTCTTTAATTGGAATAGTCTTAGGGCACTGGCTATTAGGAGCATTTTTTACGGCAACCTCCTTTATAGGAATGATTGCTTTGGCGGGTGTAATGGTAAGGAATTCAGTTCTTTTGATAGACTTTATCGAAATTCGTCTGAAAGAAGGGATTCCCATGAAGCAGGCGATTACCGAAGCAGGAGCAGTTAGGACAACGCCTATCCTTTTAACAACAGGAGCTGTAGTCATTGGGGCTGTCATTATCCTTTTTGATCCTATTTTCCAGGGACTGGCAATTTCCCTTGTGTTCGGAGCTATTGTTTCTACATTGCTTACACTGGTTGTGGTGCCATTGGTTTACTATGTCACCGAAAAGAAAAAATGGGAGAAAAAATCCGAATCTGATGACAAGTTTTTTGAAGCATAAAATCAATAAACCTCATAGGTTTTTAAAACCTATGAGGTTTCCAACAATTAAACATTTATCTTATGAAACTATTATTAATCACCGCAATAGAGGAATTTGAAGCAGATGTAATTAATATTCTTAAACATTCAGGAGTAAGGGCTTTTTCTTATCAATCTGTAAAAGGATATAAAAATACAGGAACAGAAATTTCCAGTTGGTTTTCGGAAGGTCACATATCGGTAGATTCCCTGCTTTTCACCATTTTTTCAGACTGCAATTGTGTTGGCGATATATATAGAAGTGTAAACGAATTCAACAAAAAGCAGGAAACCGTTTCCCAAATTCATGTTGCAACTCCAGTTTAGTTTTTTTATTTTCCATAAAACATAAATCGGTTAAATATGGGCATAAGTTTTAATTTATGTCAAAATAAAATAATCTAATCTAACTATATTATATTACGATAGTTTTGCATTTTACCTTTTAATAAATTCTTCAGGGAACATTTCTCTATAAGCAAAACTGGATGAAAAAAAATCGTATAATTTATTTTCTATTAATAAATAATTTTGCTTATCCTTTTCACTACTATTACATATAGGATCTTTTGGTTGTTTATTGTCATTAGAGTCAAATGTTATTGAAGATTTATAAATCAATTTATTTTCTACAAATAAACAATTACATAGGCTTTTTGGCTTTAATGATAAGTACAAATCATTGATTTCTTTTATATTATCTGAAGTAAGATTTATTTCAACAGTTTTCGTTTTATAGCTGCCATCCGGATATAGCTGCTTATATTCATAGATTTTACTTTTAGTATTATAGGTAAAAGATCTATTTATTGTTGTATCTCTGATAGAAACCCTTTGATAACTAAAATTTAAAGCCATATTTTGTTGAGCCACGCAACTTTGAATAATAACAAGAAATATTATATATATAATTCTAAAATTTTTCATATTTACATTTTTTATTTTACATAAAACATAAAACGTTTAAATACCGGAAGAAGTTTATTGTATGTATTATTAATTAGATTTCTATAGAATACACTTAGATTAGAATATCCTTCAATCATATCATCCGGATTTATATAAAAACCACTACTTAATCTGCTTGTCATAGAAATAAGATTTTTTTCTGCATAAATGTGCTCTAATTTATATATTGCAAAGTGTTCACTAGTATTTAATGCAGAAGGAACTTTTATACTATAGTTCAACTGCACATCTAATAATCCAAGTTTTTGAGAATATGCATGTCCAGTCTCATGTACCATTGTTGCAGCTAAAAGTTCTTTGTTTTGTGCGGCTATTGGGGCATATACAATATCAGATTTGCCTGTCCAGAAATTTCTCGGAGTGGTGTATGCATAAACTTTACTTCCATCTCCTGGATATATATCCATCGACACCACCAAATCCAACAGTATCTTTACCAACTCCAAACTCATTAATTTCTGATTTTGTAAAATTATCACTTCTCATAGTATTTGTATCATTCTGCATTGTTTCATGACTTATACTTGCATCATACGTTGGGGAGTTGCCATTAATATCCGAAGAGGCAGTTTTGTATCTAGCTTTATTATATCCTTTAGCATAATAATTAACTGTATAACTTACTGCTGCTACAGCACCACCAATTACAGCTCCTGTTGCCAATCCTTTTAAGAAATTATCTCCATTGATTAATGCGGTAACACCACCAGCGCCGCCTCCGGCTATTGCACCATTTCCAACCGTAGCCCAGAAACCTCCGGCACTAAATATTTCTCCTGCTCCTGCCGAGACAGCTCCGGTGACAGCTCCTATCAAAAGAGATTTTGCAAAGCCTCCCCAAGACCAGCTATTGTTTATTAATGCCTGAAGAGCATATAAACCGGCACTTATGGCTACACCAATAATAGCGCCCGATATAAGAGTAGCAGCAAGCCAGCCTATTCCGACTCCTACTAAAAAATTAAGAACCTCTCCACTCGGATCATTAAACATTAATGGGTTATTCAGTACATAGCCATATTTATTATAATTCTGGGTATTATAAGGATCCTGTATGTTTTCATCTGCGTTTAAGAATCTTCTCAATAAAGGATCATATAATCTTCCATTCATATGGATGATACCAACCTCTGCAAAATGCTCATGGCTTGTATAGCCTCTTTCCAATAATAACGCAGTATTATCAATTATATTTTTATCAATAATTATCACTCCGTTTCCGATTTGAAGATGGGTGAAATTACCCCATGCATCAAAATGTCTTTGCTCCAGTTTGTTTCCAGCTTCATCACTGATCGCTAAGATGCTTCCGATATAATCCTTGTGCAAAAATTTATAAGAACCGCTAGTCTCCGTAAAGTTCTTTAAATATACAATATTTGCTTCATAAGGATTTCCACCAATATAGATAATATGCTTTTCCTTTCCGGTTGTATTATCTTTTACTACTTCATAGCTCCCATCCTCACTATAAAACTTAGTGAACTTACCATCTCCATCGATGCTGAAATTCCCTCCATAGGTTACTCTCTGTCTCATTGAAGTTAAGCCATACTGAAAAGCTACATCTCCTTTTTCTCCATCGATAAATATAGGGTCATTGTTTTCATTATAGGCAATGCTTTGGATCAGATCATTGTTATAATTCTGAGTTCCTGCGGCATTCAAGGTCATTCCTGTTGGCTGGTAGGTCTTGCTAGAATTTTCAAACTTGATTGTACCTACCTGATCGTTTTGGGTGATTCTGCCTTTTACATCATATACATTCCGGTTAGCTGTTGGCTTAATTCCGGTAAGCGGATTCGTCCAGTTTACCAAACGATTATTATCGTCATAATCAAATGATTCTACAATATTGAAATCTCCTCCTGTGGTTCTGCTTTTCAGCTCATTTTTTATAGCATCAAAAGAGTAAGAAAGCTGAAGAATACCAGGCTTTACTGCTGATGAATGATTGACATTCGTTAAGAAACCATTGGTATCATAAGTATTGTTAATATCTGCTGCCCCTAATTTTGCTTTTAAAGCCTGTCCTTTAGCGTTGGTTTCTTTCAGCTCCCACAGAATTTTACCTGAGTTTTTATCTTTTACCTGATATAGCTCTCCATTCCATGCATTGTAAACGTTTTCGATATTTACTTTAGTAAGAGTGCCGGAAGAATATAACTGTTTCTCATAAGAAATTATTCTCCCTTTATTACTCCTTGATATTTTATAAAAACGAAACAACTTTTTATAAAAAGTTAACCTCAAAAAACACAAAAACAATCTCATTTCATGAAACTTAAACTACATATACAAATCCTTAATCCAAAATATAGTAAATACTATATTTCTCAAGAATATTAATTGCTAATTTTACCTCAATAACATAAAAATCAATATGTATGAATAAAAAGGAAATCAAATTCAACTCAAAGTTCAAAAAATTATCAAGAAAAGAACAGGTGTCTATTATCGGCGGAAATAATGCTACCGGTAATGAAGAGGGAGGAACAGCCAGCGGAGGAGGAACCAATAATGGAGGGGGAACAGGAAATATTGTATGCGGTGGTATTTTAACTGATCCCTGCATTGATCAAGATGAATATTAAAAACAGAATTCAAAAATGAAAACTCAAACTCATATTGCTCTAAAAAAACTATCCAAAAAGGAGCAATCTGCAATTATTGCCGGAGGTACTTCTCTTAATGTAGGAGATGATCCTCGTAACGGAACTGGAGGCGGGACTAATAATGGTGGCGGATCAGGAAATGTAATAGATCCATGCGTTCTGATCAGCATTACAGAATGTCTTTTTCAGAATAAGTGTACTAAGGAATACGTTCGTACTTGTTAAAAGCTGGGCAAACCGAAATAATTATTCAATAAACTGAAACGGGGTAACTCCTGTTTTTTCTTTGAAGAGGCTCACAAAAGAAATCATTCTTTTACTATTACCAGTAAAAAAACACTGGAGAAAGTTAAATTTGAAGCCAATAACAGTAAGTATAAAAATAACTTCTGGGAGGAACTATCTTTTCCAAATATGCAAACAATATTCAGTTCTTTTTTAACAATGAGCTAAAAGAACAACAAAACATAAGTATAGTAAGCTCTAAAAAGTAATCCATTCCAATTTCAAAAATCTGATTATGAAAAAAAGTTTTCAAATACTATTCATTATTCTTTGTTCTATAATCAATGCACAAAATACAGCCAATCGATTTTTCTATGAATTAACCTATAAGCCCAATAAGGACTCTGCAAAACTGGAAAAGGAAATAATGGCTTTAGACATTGATAAAAGCAAATCTGTTTATCAATCTTATGAACTCATTGGTTTAGACTCATTGGCAAATGTTATCATTACAGAGTCTTTAAAAACAGGAAAAGCAGCTGATACAAAAAGATTTGGCTCAAAAAAAGAAACCAAATTCCTTCATCAGGTTTTTAAAAACTATCCTGTACAGGAAGTCGTTTATAAAGATCAGATTTTCTTAGATTATTATTCTTACCGCGAAAATCCAAATATTGTTTGGAAAATATCGAATGAAAAGCAGAAAATAGGCACATACAATACACAAAAAGCAACAACTGATTACGGTGGAAGGAAGTGGATCGCTTGGTTTACTATAGAAATTCCTTTCCAGGATGGCCCATACAAATTTTATGGACTTCCAGGTCTCATTGTAAAAGTTGAGGACGAAGCAAAAAATTATTCCTGGGAGCTCAAAGGCAACAGAAAAATAGATCATATTAAAGATACTCTATACACAGAAGGATTTATAAAACAATCTGGAATATTTACCTCCAAAGAAATCTCAAAAGAAAAATTTATAGAAAAATATGAACAATATAAAAAAGATCCTCTTGCCAGTATGAGGCAATTAATCTCTCAAGTCCCAACAGACAAAGTGCCAGAAGGATTTTCCATATCACAAGAAATGCGCGAAGGTGAAAAGAAAATGAAAGAAGAGCTCAGCAGAAACAACAACAGCATCGAACTCCATGCAAAAAATAAATAAAATAAAAAATAAGCAATGATGTACTTAAATATTTCATAGCTTCAATTTTCGTATGAGATTTAGGAAATATTCAGAATGCATTATAACTCATTATTATCATTAAAATTTGTACAACAATAAGATATTGGTTTTAAAAATTACCTTCCGGAGGTGGATAAAACAGAGTGAGTAAGGGGGATAGATGAAAGGAATCATCTATCAGCACAAAAGATCTGCCTTTAAAATCAGGCCCAAAAAACTTTACGTAATCAAAGACTTCTAAAGTTTTTGGAAGCATCTTTTCGTAAACAATGAAAGATGTTGGGCTGGAATGTGATCCTTCTTCTTCGTTCACTATTACATTTGTTCTCAGAATATCCCAACCAAACACAACAGCTATACTTGGCAGTGCTGTAAAGTTCAGGAAAAACAATAATGTAATAATACCCCGGAATTTCATTTCACATTCTTTAAAAAACTATTTAGCCTTTCTGTTCATTATCCAGTTGGAATCCGTAAGATTATAGATCTTCTGAATGTCTTTCAGTATTTTTTCAAAGTCTATCTTCAAATCAATAATTTTACCGGTCCTAAGATCGAACACCCAACCATGTACTATAGGGTATTCTTCAAGTAAATACCTTTCCTGTACACAGGCCATTTTAGTCACGTTAATACATTGTTCCAGAACATTAAGTTCTACAAGCCTGTCGTAACGTTTGCCTTCATCTGCAATAGCATCTAATTCCATCAGGTGCAACCTATACACATCACGGATATTTCTCAGCCATGGATTTAGTAACCCTAGATCCTGGGAAGTCATTGCTGCTTTTACACCATCACATTGGTAATGCCCACATACAACAATATGCTTTACTTTAAGATGTTCTACAGCATATTGAATGACGGCTGTGGAATTCATATCCAGGGTATGGACGACATTACCAATTGTTCTATGGATAAAAAACTGTCCTGAACTAACACCCGTTATTTCTTCTGCTACAACTCTGCTATCCGAACCTCCGATGTATAAATACTCAGGGTTTTGTGTTTTAGCAAGTTGTCCAAAAAAATCCGGGTCCTGAGAAAGTTTAAACTCTATCCACTTTCTGTTGTTTTCGAAAATAGCTTCATACGATTGCGTCATAATTTATATTATTAAAAGATTATAAACTACTTTTCGCCTTGAATCATTTTCAAATTCAATAGAATGAATCAATAAGGTTGCAAAAATATGGTTTTTGTTGCTGTTACCAATATTTTTAACACAGTTTAATATTAATTAAAGTGATGATATCCTTTCAACAGTAACAGATATTCTATACTATTTTACAGTATTCTGATAAGATGGATAAAAATATTCACCTAAAAGGAAAATATGGATGATTTTCATGCACGTATTGGAAATTCGAATTACATTCTATTATCTTATTGCTTATTTTTCCAAATAAACGGAAACATTTGATTACAAACATAATAGTATTCAATATAATTCTTTAAATTTGATTTAACAAAACGAATCAAAAACCTACATTTCAAAAGTGAGTAATTCGGTGAGTAACTGGATCTTAATTTCAGGAAATGTCGATAAATAAAGAGATTTAAAGAATAGGTGGTTTTCCCTTCCTGGTGACTACTATCTCGATCAAATTAATAAAAAATGCTGTAAAATATCTTTTACAGCATTTTTCAATTTTTAATTCTGAACTTTTATATTACACATCAAAATGATATTTAACAATTTACTCTTAATAAACTTTTTAAGGTACCTATGTCTTCAGCTACTTTTTTATCCAAAATTTTAGCATAAAGCTGAGTCGTTTTAATACTTTCATGACCTAACATTTTGCTTACACTCTCCAAGGAGACATTATTTCCTAAAGTTACTGTAGTTGCAAAAGTATGCCGGGCAGTATGAAAAGTAAGCTTTTTACTAATCTCGCAATTTTCAGCAATCGTTTTCAAATATTCATTTATTTTCTGATTAGTATAAACTGGTAACAATTTACCTGATTGTATAGTCGTAGGGTGATTTTCATATTTTCTCAGTATTTCCTCTGCTATTGGAAGTAGTGGGATATTCGATGCAGTCCTTGTCTTTTGTCTGTGGGTCTTGATCCATAAGCCACCATCTATTCCTGTAGAAATATGATCTTTTGTTAAATTGTAAATGTCAATATATGCTAGCCCTGTATAACAACTAAAGATGAAAATATCCCGAACAAGATTTAACCCCTGACCTGCAAAATCTTTATTCCGCATAGTTTTAATTTCCTCATGTATAAGAAAATTTGCGGCAACCTCATTGAACTTTCCTTTATAGTACATCACCAAATCTTTTTCAATCCAATTGTTATGGTAACATGTTTTGAGAATCTTTGCCAAGTTTTTAGTATGCTTGACTGTAGAATTATTATTGCATTTTGCTACGGTTCTAAGAAAAAAATCGAAATCATTGAGGAATGCAGGCTCTATTTTTTTGATATTGATATCTGACTTTTTAAAAAAGTTCTTATGGAACTTTTTTAAGTGAGATAAACATGTTTTATAATTTTTGAGAGTAGCTAGTGCATATTCTTTTCCAATGAGTTTTTCCATTTTGTTATTGTGATCTTGAAAAATTGGGATTAAGTAGCGTTCAGTATTCTGTTTTCCTGTGAAAAGGTTTTTAACATCACTTGCATCAAAGGATTCACCTGATAAAACGAGATTTTTTTCAATTTCGAGGATCTTTGATAGTAAAACATCAAAATACTTGTTAACTGTGCGTGCCTCCTCAGAATTGCCTTTTAAACGGCTCATTTCTGAATTCCATTTAGAAGCATCCACCATTTTACCTGTGGAGAACTCTGAGCGTTTTCCATTAACAGTAATTCGCAAATAAACTGGAACTTGTAGATTGTTTTTTGCTTTAGATTTTTTAGCATAAAACAATACTGAGATTTTAGTTTTCATAATAATGACTTTAAAGGTTAAAATAATTTCCGGTGACCCATTAATCAAGATGTTCGATTATTGAACACCTGTACTGATGGGACTTTTAGAGAAATTCGGTTACCTGAAAAAGTCTAAATGGATAGGTCACCGAAAAGGTCACCTTCAATTTGAGAAAATGGCTTATTTTGATATACTACTCAAAATAAAAACCCCTCAAATCATACAATTTGAGGGGTTTTGTTAGAAATCATCCAATTTCTTGTGGTTTCTCCAGGAATCGAACCAGGGACACATGGATTTTCAATCCATTGCTCTACCAACTGAGCTAAGAAACCATATAGTTTGTTGTCTTACTTCGTTATTTAAAGTGGGGGCAAAAATAATAATTTTTACAATACCCTCCAAATGTTTTTTTAACAAATGGAATAAAAAACCGCCTTATTCAGGCGGTTTGTGGTTTCTCCAGGAATCGAACCAGGGACACATGGATTTTCAATCCATTGCTCTACCAACTGAGCTAAGAAACCATTATATTTTTGTTTGTCTTACTTCGTTGTTTTAAAGTGTTGCAAAAGTAAGAAGTTTTCATATATGAAGCAAGTATTAACGGGATTTTTTTCAGATAAAAATAAAACCTATTGATTTTCAGCCGGATTATTTTCCTGTTCTTTTCTTATTTGCTCGCTCATTTCCTCTAATACAGGCTTAATCGTGCTTTCCGGAAGGTCACTGATACGGATATACATCAGTCCGTCGATGGCATCATTGAAGTTTGGGTCTACATTAAATGCGATTACTTTTGCATTCTGTTTGATGTATTTCTTGATCAAAACAGGAAGTCTTAGCTCCGGTTCAAGGTCATCAATGATTTTGTCAAGCTTGTTAAGATCAGATTCCATTTCTTCAAAGAAGATATTTTTATCACGGTCTCTAAGCTTTACTTTATATTCATTTCTTGGAGTAATATATTGGGCAACTGCGCCATCATAATAATTCGAACGCATAAATTCGATCATCAGAGATTTTGAAAACTCCGAAAATTTATTGGAGATACTTACACCGCCCATAAGAAACTTATGATCAGGATTTCTCAAACACACATGAACAATTCCGCGCCATAAAAGGAAAAGCGGAAGCGGTTTCTGTTGGTATTCCTGACAGATGTAAGCGCGTCCCATTTCAATTACCTTTTTAAAGAAAGGATGAATGTCCTGCTCGAATTCAAATAAAGAACTGGTGTAAAACCCTTTAATGCCGTATTTTTTCATCACATCTTTACCCAGAGCCATTCTGTAAGCTCCGACCAGTCTTTCTTCTGCATTATCCCAAAGGAAAAGATGATGATAATGTTTGTCATATTCATCAAGGTCAAAAGGAAGATTACTGCCTTCACCAACAGCACGGAAGGTAAGTTCCCTCTGACGGCCTATTTCCCTCATTACAGAAGGGATTTCCTCATAGGTGGTAAAATAAATTTCATAATTACCGTTGCTGAAAAGCATTTTATCCGTGCCTTTCAGTTTGCTGATATCCTGAATAATATCTTCTTTTGGCGTTTCATCGATGATATTCTGAACAATATTTTCCTCTTTCAGCAAAGGGAATTTTAATGAAAGGTTCTGAAGATTAATGGCCTGGGCCAGTGATTTCCTTTTTTCATAGTAAGACTTCATCATATATACCTTACGTTTAAGGAATTCTCCCAATTCTTCAATAGTTTCCATATCATCCATCGCCTTTACGGCAATCGGTTTTCCGATTCTGATACGGATTGGTTTTTCCCTTTCATTCATCATTTCCGAAGGAAGCATCAGGGTCTGCAAATTCGGATGGAGTTTGGCAATCTGATAAAATAAGCGGCTGTTCTTGGCATGGAAATACATGGGAACTACTGGCACTTTTGCCATTTTAATCAGCTTAAGGGCCGGTTTTTCCCATTCTCTATCTAAAATTTCTCCGTACGGGTTATTTTTATTGGAAACTTCACCCGCCGGAAAAATACCTACACAGCCTCCGTTCTGAAGATGCTTTAATGTTTCACGCATCCCGGATGAGCTGCTGTAAGCTTCTTTCCTATTTTCAAAAGGGTTTACAGAAATTACATACGGTTCCATAGGCTTTATTTTCTCCAGGAGAAAATTACCCATTACTTTGAAATCCGGACGAACTTCTGATAAAATTTTGCACATTAAAATCCCGTCAATAGCCCCAAGCGGATGATTGGAAACAAGAATAAAAGGTCCTGTTTTCGGGATTTTAGCCAAATCTTCTTCAAAAGCGATATAACTTAAGTTTCTCTCTCTTACAAATGAGTCGAAAAAGTCTTTGCCTTCCTTATCTTTGAGCTTATCATACAGCTTATTTACTTCATTTATTTTAGTAAGGCTCATTACAGCAGATGCTACAGGATTCTTCAGGAATCCTATTTTACTCAAGCCGGAAGCTTTAATTAAATCGTTTTTCGAAATTAAACTCATGTGTTTTTAGTCGCTATTAGTTTTATTGTGTTACCATTTGAAGTGTATTTTTTGAGATCTGCTCTAATAAAACACTTTTTTCCTGGTAAAATTTATCAATATTATCAATCTTCGCATTTCGTACCGTAAATAAAGATACATTCTTCACTACCTCAGTTTTAAACACTTTTTGAAGCTCTTCATTAAGCTCATCTATGGTATGGAATTTATCTTCCAGACATAAAGCTAATGAAATTGCTGAATTCTGCATGAGGGAAACTTTAATTTTATATTTTGACAAATATCCGAAAATTAAACTCATATGGTCTTCAGCGATAAAAGAAAAATCTCTTGTGGATATTTTTAGCAATGTTTGATTTTCTTTTAAAATATAGGATTCCTCCTGTTGGTTCTCTGTTGAAGCACCTACTTTTGTTCCTTCTTTTGTAGGATCAATGAAAGATTTTACATAAAAAGGAATGTTTTTTTGCTGTAGTGGCTGTAATGTTTTCGGATGAATTACACTTGCGCCGTAATATGCCATTTCAATAGCCTCTTCATAAGAAATATTGGAAAGAAGGCTTACATCTTTGAATTTTCTCGGATCACCTGTCATTACTCCCGGAACATCTTTCCATATGGTCATAGCTTCAGCATTTAAACAATAGGCAAAAATAGCGGCAGAGTAGTCGGAACCTTCTCTTCCTAATGTTACCGTGAAATTATTCTCATCAGAACCGATAAAACCCTGCGTTACATAGCAGATTTCCGGATTGAGCGTAGACATAAACTCTTCAGTTCTTGTCCAGTCTACAGTACCTTCCTGATATGAGTTGTCCGTTTTTATATAATCTCTTGCATCCAGCCATTGATTGGTAAACTGTATCTCATTAAGATACTCGCTTACAATCTTGGTAGAAATCATTTCTCCGCAGCTTACCACCTGATCATACACAAAACTATAATTAGGTGACTTATTTCTTCTCAAAAAAGAATCAATATCATCAAAAAACAAATTTATTTCTGCAAAAACAGCATGATTTTCCGGAAATAAGCCCTGTGAAATTTCGATGTGTTTTCGTTTTATCTTTTCAATTTCAGTTTGATAGTTATCCTTCTTGAAATAAAGCTCCACCACTTTTTCCAATTCATTAGTTGTTTTGCCCATCGCTGAAATTACCAGCAGACACTTGGCAAATCCCTGGCTTTTTAAAACCATAGATACATTTTTTACACTTTCGGCATCTCTTACAGATGCCCCACCAAACTTGAAAATTTTCATTAAATTGTTAAAAATAAAATTGTTAGATAAAAATTAGTTGAGTTTTTTACGGAGGTCAAAATTATAAATTTACAATGAGATATGAAAGAGGCAGCGGAGACACGTAATTAAGATTTTATTAAAATAAGGGTGATTGCTGGAATTCCTTTTCCCTGGTATCCTATATCGGTGATTAATTATGAAGGTGTAATTTAAATGTGATAGATGTATATTGATGTATTGTGTTGATAAACAGAAGGTAATCTATTTTGAAAGAAAATTCTTTCCATTATTATAAATTTTACGAAATTTGGTGAAAACATAAAAAATAAAATATGTCAGATCAACCATTACAGACTTTAGGGGAATTTCTTATTGATAAGCAGGATGACTTTCAGTACTCCACAGGAGAATTTTCTCGTCTTCTCAGTGCAATAAGATTGGCTTCAAAAGTGGTAAACAGGGAAGTAAACAAGGCTGGAATTGCAGATATTATAGGTAAAGCCGGAAATGAAAATATTCAGGGCGAAGAGCAGCAGAAGCTTGATGTGATTGCCAATGATATTTTTATTACTGCATTGTCACAGAGAGAAGTGGTTTGTGGTATTGCTTCCGAGGAAAATGATGATTTTATTGATATTAAATGTGGTGAAAATGGTCACTTAAGTAAATATGTTGTATTGATCGACCCTCTTGACGGATCCTCAAATATTGATGTAAATGTTTCTGTAGGAACGATCTTTTCAATTTATAGAAGAGTTACAGAACCAGGAACTCCGGTCCAGCTGGAAGACTTTTTACAAAAAGGGGTTAACCAGATTGCAGCAGGTTATGTGATTTACGGTTCCTCAACAATGATTGTTTATACAACAGGAAACGGGGTAAACGGATTTACACTGGATCCGTCTCTGGGAACTTATTATCTTTCTCATCCTAATATGAAGTTCCCGAAAACGGGTAAAATTTATTCAATCAACGAAGGAAACTATATTAAATTCCCTCAGGGAGTTAAAAATTACCTTAAATATTGTCAGATGGAAGAAGGAGACAGGCCATATACCTCAAGATATATCGGATCTTTAGTGGCTGATTTCCATAGAAATATGCTGAAGGGTGGAATTTATATTTATCCTTCTTATTCCCAGGCTCCGAATGGTAAATTAAGATTACTATATGAATGTAATCCGATGGCATTTTTAGCTGAACAGGCCGGAGGAAAAGCGACAGACGGATTTCAAAGAATTCTTGAAGTAGAGCCTACAGAACTTCATCAAAGAATTCCGTTTTTCTGTGGAAGTATCGATATGGTGGAAAAAGCAGAGGAATTTATGCGAATCGATAGTGTAAAATAAATGAGAGCAGAATATTTTAAATACCTGTTACAATTCAAACGCCCGGGTGGAACATCTCGAGGCGTTTTGTCTGAAAAAGAAACCTTTATTCTTGAAATTTTAGAAAATGATAGAAAAGGAACAGGTGAATGTGCCGTTTTCAGAGGCCTGAGTTTTGATGACAGACCGGATTATGAAGAAAAGCTACAGTGGCTTTGTGAAAATATTCAGGATGATGCCGGGTTTTTAAAAAAAGAATTAAAAGAATTTCCCTCAATCTGGTTTGGATATGAGCAGGCGATGCGAAATCTGAAATACGGAAGCAATCTTTATTTTCCAAGTGAATTTACCGACGGACAGTTCCCGATTATTATCAATGGTTTGATCTGGATGGGGGATGCTGATTATATGGAAGAACAGATTCAGGATAAACTGGATCAGGGTTTTCATTGTATTAAATTAAAAATAGGGGTAAACTGGAAATCGGAACATGAAATTCTCCAAAAATTAAGAGCTAAGTTCTCGAAGGAAAAATTAGAATTACGGGTAGATGCCAATGGAGGATTTAATACTGGAGAAGCTAAAATAGTTTTACAGCAACTGGCAGATCTTCATATTCATTCCATCGAGCAGCCGATTAAATCGGGAAATTGGGATGATATGGCAGAATTATGTGCCTATACTCCAACACCGGTCGCATTGGATGAGGAATTGATAGGAATCACCGATTACAATGAAAAGGAAAGGCTTTTAGAAGCTATAAAGCCTCAATATATTATTCTTAAACCGGCTTTGGTAGGTGGATTCTCGGGTTCTGACGAATGGATTTCCCTTGCCGAAAAACAAAATATAAACTGGTGGATCACTTCCGCCCTTGAAAGTAATATCGGTTTAAACGCTATAGCACAGTATACCTATACTAAAAAAAGTAAAATGCCTCAAGGCCTGGGCACAGGAGGCTTATTTACTAATAATTTTGATAATCATTTGGATTTGCGAGGAGAACGATTGCTTTTTAAAGCATAATAGTAACCTGGAAACTGTGTTACTTTTCCAGTTAAAGTCTAATTAAATCTCTTCAGTAACGAAGATCGCTTTCTTGATGTTCTCTAATAAATGAGAAAACTTTAGCTTAAACTTTTTCATGATGGAAAATTTAATGGATTTGGTTAATTCTCTATTCCTAGAAATAAGCAATCTTTATGCCAACTTTTGATTATTGATAATTTTTAACATAAAAATTTATTAATAATTATATTTTAACAGATTGTTAACTGATTATTGTGAAAATATTCTCATTTTCTTTTAATCTACTGAGAACTAGGTTTATAAGCCTAAATACAGGCCGGAATATGATTTTCTTTGTAAAAAGTAATATTTTTTATAAATTCCATAATTAGTTTTAAACTTTACTACAATATTATATTATTGATTGTTATTTTTGAAAAAATGTTGAATTATTGCGGGTCTTCTTTTTTAATCATCACTTTCGTAAACCCTAAATTTTCCCTAACTTTGTGAACCTTTTTTTGCATATAAAAGCTAACTTAATGGAAGAAGAAAAAAAAACACTCAATTTTATTGAGCAAATTATTGAAGATGATCTGGCAAACGGTTTGAATCAAAATCAGATCCGTTTCCGTTTTCCCCCTGAACCAAACGGGTACCTGCATGTAGGGCATACGAAAGCCATCTGCATCAACTTTGGTCTGGGTGAAAAATACAATGCTCCCGTAAACCTGCGTTTCGACGATACAAACCCTGAAAAAGAAGAACAGGAATTTGTAGATTCTATTAAAAAAGACGTTGAATGGCTTGGTTTCAAATGGGATAAAGAATTGTATGCATCAGACTATTTCCAGCAGCTTTATGATTGGGCCGTACAGCTGATCAAAGAAGGGAAGGCATATGTAGATGAGCAGCCATCAGAAGTGATCACTGAGCAAAGAAAGAATCCTGCAGAACCAGGCATCGAATCACCTTACAGAAACCGTCCTGTTGAAGAGTCTTTAGACTTATTCGAAAGAATGAAAAACGGTGAGTTTGAGGAAGGTGCCATGTCACTTCGGGCTAAAATTGATATGGTTTCACCAAATATGAACATGCGTGATCCTGTGATGTACAGAATTTTAAAAAGGCCACACCATAGAACGGGTACCGAATGGAAAATTTATCCTATGTATGACTGGGCTCATGGTGAATCTGACTATTTAGAACAAGTATCCCATTCATTGTGCTCTTTAGAATTTGAAAATCACAGACCGCTTTATAACTGGTATCTGGATCAGGTATATGATGAATCTAAAGTAGCACCGAAGCAAAGAGAATTTGCAAGGATGAATGTTTCTTATATGATCACATCCAAAAGAAAGCTTCAAAGGCTTGTTGCTGAAAATGTTGTGACAGGCTGGGATGATCCGAGGATGCCTACAATTTCCGGAATGAGAAGAAAAGGTTTTACACCTGCTTCCATCAGGAATTTTATTGAAAGAGTAGGAGTTGCAAAAAGAGAAAACCTGATTGAAATTCAATTATTGGATTTCAGTGTCCGTGAAGATCTCAACAAAGTGGCTAAACGGGTCATGGCAGTAGTAGATCCGATAAAATTGGTGATCGAAAATTATCCTGAAGGGAAAGAAGAATGGGTGGAAACTGAAAACAATCCTGAAAAGGAAGGTGCCGGAACAAGAGAAATTCCATTCTCAAGAGAATTATACATTGAGCGTGAAGATTTTAAAGAAGAAGCCAATAATAAATTTTTCAGATTAAAATTAGGAGGTGAAGTCCGCTTGAAGTCTGCATACATCATCAAAGCTGAAAGAGTGGAGAAGGATGAAAACGGAGAAATTACCACGATTTATGCTACTTACGATGAAAAAAGCAAGTCAGGAAGCGGAACTGAAGAGAGCTTAAGAAAAGTGAAAGGTACATTACACTGGGTATCTGTAAAACATGCAATCCCTGTGGAAGTAAGAATTTTTGAGAATTTATTCACTGTTGAACAGCCTGATGCTGAAAAAGATGTGGATTTCCTGGATTTCATCAACCCTGAATCGGTGAGCATTATTAAAGGATTTGCTGAGCCTGCTTTAAAAGATGTAGCTGTTGGAGAACCTTTACAGTTCCAGAGAATTGGATATTTTACAAAAGATCAGGACTCTACTGAGACCAATCTGGTATTCAACCGTACTGTAACATTGAAAGACTCTTATAAGCCGGAGTAAAAATTATTGATACCAATATATTAAATAAACAGGGCTTGATTTTTAGGCCCTGTTTTTTATTGTCAGTTCAGTGGTTTTTGAAAAGGAGAAAAATGTATCGGAAACTTTTAATTTATATAACCGCAAGGGTATGCAAAGAAAATTAATTGTAATGTGATTTAAGATAAACAAAGGCGTAAACTTATTTAAGAAATACAATCTGTTTTCTAGTTAAATAAGCGCATTTGTTTAACCTGATCAGTTAAGCTATTAATCTTTGTACTGTTGTGTTAACCAAATACAAAATTTAAAATTGTGAAACTACTACACATATATACAAGTTCATTTAAAGGGCTTTCTCAGGAAAGCTGGATGTTGGCATTGGTAATGCTCATCAACCGGTCCGGATCTATGGTACTCCCGTTTCTGGGAGTATACATGACGGCTCATCTGCATTTCAGTATTGAAAATTCAGGAGTTATCCTGAGTTTTTTCGGAATAGGATCAGTACTCGGTTCCTGGTTCGGAGGAATGATTACAGATAAAATCGGGGAATACCGGGTACAGAGTTTAAGCCTGCTGTTGAGTGTGCCATTGTTTTGTTTGATTCCGCTTTTTAAAACTGAAGTGGGGCTGGCAGGTATTATTCTGGCTCAAAGTATTGTAAGTGAAACCTTTCGTCCGGCTAACTCGGTAGCCATTACCAAATATGCAAAACCTGAAAATATTACGAGAGCATTCTCATTAAACCGGATGGCGATAAATTTAGGATTTTCTATTGGTCCGGCTTTAGGTGGGATTTTATCAGCAATTTCTTATGAATTTTTATTTTTCAGTAATGCTTTAGCAGCTTTATTGGCAGGCTTGATGTATATCTGGTTTTTCGGGAAGCGGAATAAACTGGCCGTTAGAAAAGCTAAAAAAGTGAAAGAAGCTGTATTCATTAAAAAAGAAAATTCGCCGTACCGCGATACTAAATTCTTAATTTACTGTTTCTTTTGCATGCTCTTTTCCATATGCTTTTTCCAGTTATTCAGCACATTGACAATTTTCTACAAAGATACAGCACATCTGAGCCAGCAGAGTATAGGATATATTTTAGGCTATAGTGGCTTCCTGATCGTGTTGCTGGAAATGGCATTTGTACAGATTGCGGAAAAATATTTTAAGCTTGCTTTTACCATGCTTTTGGGAACTTTCCTATGCGGATTTTCATATGCTATGATGGCATTCGATTACAGTATGATTACGCTGGTCGTATCGATGACGATACTGTGTATCGGAGAAATCTGGACGTTGCCTTTCATGTCAACCATCACCGCTTTACGCTCCGGAGAAAATAATAAAGGAGCTTATATGGGACTGAACGGGATATCATTTTCCATTGCATTTATCATTACGCCTTATGCAGGAACTTTGATTGCAGAGAAATTCGGGTTTACTGTTTTATGGCTTGGAACCGGGACTTTAGCAACTATTATTGCAGTTGCTCTTTATTTTATTGTTCCGTGGATGCTTAAAGATAAAGCTGGAGGTCAGGAGTTATAAGCTATAAGTTATAAGTTATGAGTTATGAGTTATGAGTGTTGGTAATTTGGATTTTTAATACATAATACAAAACAGATTTCATTCATTTTAAATAAACTCCTAGCTTTGTATTAATGACAAAATATGGTTTTTTAATTCTGGTATTCTGCAATTCAGCTCTCTTTTCGCAAAAAGGAGGAGATTCGTTGGCCTTAATTTCTGAAGTGAAAATTGATGCCTATAAAAAACCGACTCCTTTTATCACTTCTACAAAATCAGTCTCTGTGGCTTCAGAGAATCTTCTGAATCAGAATACTCCTGAAAGAATGCTGGAATCCGTTAACCAGATTGCAGGTGCCAGAATGGAGGAACGTTCCCCTGCAAGCTATAGGATTTCCTTACGGGGAAGCACTTTACGGTCACCCTTTGGAGTCCGGAATATTAAGGTTTATCTTGATGACTTTATCTTGTCGGATGCTTCGGGAAATACTTATTTTAATACTCTTTCTCCTGAACTAATCGACAGAATGGAAGTTTATAAAGGACCTGAAAGTGGTGATTACGGAGCAGTAACAGGGGGAACACTTTTACTTCAGACAAAAAAAGCTGACAATTTATCTGTGAACCTGGCTACAGGAAGTTATGGAACTTTTAATCAAAGCATTCGTTTTTCAAAACAATCGGGAAAACATTTTTTTGAAATTTTCGAAAATTATTACAGGACAGATTCTTACAGGAAACAGTCTGCAGCTGAGAGAAAACTCATATTTTTAAAAGACCGGTTTCAATATACACAAAAAGCATCGTTACATGCGATGCTTTTATTTTCAGACCTGAAGTACCAAACTCCGGGAGGGCTTACGCTTGAGCAGATGCAAATAGACAGGAAACAAGCCAGACCGGCAACAGCAACACTTCCGGGTGCGGCAGAACAGAATGCGGGAATCCGGAACAGAATGATTTTAGCCGGAGTTTCACATGAATATAATTTAGGTCCACAATTCTCCCATTTTATTTTACTCCAGGGATCTTATGTAGATTTTGAAAATCCTTTCATCACCAATTTTGAGAACCGTTTTGAGAAGAATTTCGCTTTAAGAACTCATTTCAATTATGAGAAGAGCTGGAATACAGTTTCATTAGCCTGGAGATTGGGTTTTGAAGGAGGAATCAATACTATTCTCATTAAAAATTATGATAATAACAAAGGAAATGAAAGCAACCCGCAGAACTTTGACCAGCTTAAAAATACCTCCGGGTTTTATTTTCTTTCGCAGAAATTCAATATAGCTGAAAAACTATTTACAGATATTTCCATAAGCCTGAACTCCAATGCATACGAATGGGAAAGATTATATCCGGTTTCCGGGAATGGAAAAATACATTTTAAAAATCAATGGCTCCCCAATTTTGGAATTACTTATCTGTTAGGAAAAGGGTTTTCAGTACGGGTGAAGGCTGGGAAAGGAAATTCTGCCCCAACCAATGAGGAAGTCCGTTCTTCGGACCAGCAATTTAATCTGAACCTTGTTCCGGAATACGGATGGAATAAGGAATTGGGTTTACGGAAACAGTTTGGAAATACAATTTTCATTGAAGGAAGTTATTTTGACTTCCGGATGAAAGATGCTATTGTAAGAAGACAGAACGAAGCAGGCCAGGAGTTTTTTGTTAACCAGGGAAGCACCAGTCAGAAAGGCTTTGAAGTACTTTTGGAATCTAAAAGCTTTAACTTTCAGAATGATTTTCCGAGTCGTTTTAAATTCAGGATTTCAGGAAGCTTCTACAACTTTAAATTTGAAAATTATACCGGAAACAATCAGGTGTTTTCCGGAAATGATCTCACCGGAGTTCCTGCAACAACAATCAACAGCTTACTGAATTTTGTATTCTTAAAAAAACTCTCAATAGATTATTCCCATTTTTATACTTCAAAAACTCCTCTGAATGATGCTAATTCCGTATGGTCCGAATCGAGCTTTGTTGGAAATATTCAGTTCAGGTTTCCCGTTAATTTTGAAAAAGCAAGGCTTAATCTGTATCTTCAGATTCAGAACCTTTACAATACGGATTATGTATTAGGTTTTGATACCAATGCTTTTGGAAGCAGATTTTACAATCCGGCTGCAAAAAGGAATTTTATTATTGGAGCTAAAATAGATTTTTAAAGCTTAATCATAAAGACACTAAATTTTTGGCTTTCATAGATCTTAATACAAATATCAGCTTAATCAGTGAGATTATAAATTTTTTCCATTTAAATTCACGTTCGTTGAGGTTCTTACGGAATGACAAAGTTTGTGTTGTATTTTTTGAAAGTTTGCAGATCATTAAGTCATCAGGTTTTTATCCTGGCTCTGGCATAAACACAGGATCAGTTTTTAAGCGTTAAAAACATTCTGGAAAGTACTGCGCTTAACAGGAACTATTTCGAAACAATATGCCGGATAATCATCTCTGCATGAATTCTGGAGTTTTCAATAAACCAGAGATGAGTGTCTTTTCCCCCACAAACCACACCCGCCAGATAAAGGTTTTTAATATTGGTTTCCATTGTTTCCGGATGATAGAGTGGGTTCAGGCAATCTCCCTGTAATTCTATTCCTGAGTTTCTTAAAAAATCAAAATCCGGAAGATAACCTGTCATGGCTAAAACAAAATCATTTTCAATCTCATGAGCCTGTCCGTTTTCATCATTAAATACAAGTGTATTTTCCTTTATTTCTAAAATCTCGGAATTAAAATAAGCGGTAATATTTCCTTCAGTAATCCTGTTTTCAATATCCGGTTTTACCCAATATTTTACACTTTTTGATATTTCGGAATGCCTGATGATCATGGTGACTTCAGCTCCTTTTCTATAGGTTTCCAAAGCAGCATCTACCGCCGAATTGCTCGAGCCCACCACCACAACTTTCTGTTTGGCATATGGATAAGGTTCGGTATAATAATGTTTTACTTTCGGAAGGTTTTCTCCGGGAATATTCATCAGATTCGGGATGTCGTAAAAACCGGTGGAAATAATCACATTCTTCGCAGCATATTTTGATTTTGTGGTTTCAATTTCAAATACATCATTATTTTTTGAAACTTTCACTACCTTTTCATATAAATTAATATTGAGGTTCTTTTGTCTTGCAATTCCCTGATAATATTCCAAAGCTTCCTGCCTGCCGGGTTTAGGAGCTGTTGATATAAACGGAATTCCATCGATCTCCAATTTTTCAGCGGTTGAAAAAAACCGCATGTATAAAGGATAGTTGTACAGTGAATTGACAATGGTTCCTTTTTCTATGATTAAATAAGTGAGACTGTTTTTTTTAGCTTCAAGGGCACAATTAAGACCAATAGGCCCGGCTCCGATAATGAGAATATCTAAAATTTCCATATGACAAATGTACTTAAAACCTTAATATTAAGCTTATCACAGGCAAAAGAACTTATCTATTCCCACTATTTTTGTTGGCATCAGTTTTGGTGATTTTATAAAACATTAAAATCATAATTAACGTGAGTTCGATTTAAGCCGCAATTAATCTATCTTGATCAATGATGTCA
>NZ_AKJY01000032.1 GCF_000282115.1 Chryseobacterium populi | reverse complement strand
TTTCTTTTTGAGCATAAAAAAAAGACTGTCTCACTTTTGAGACAGCCTCTTGTTTTAGACTATGACCAGTTTAATCCTTGTCTAATGCTGAGTTTTCTTTAGTGTCTTTCATTCCGGCATATACAATCAGTGAAAACAGGATACATGCTGTAATATACCAGTAAAAATAATGTTCTATCCCTGATTCCTTAAGCCATAATGCAATATATTCGGCACTGCCGCCAAAGATTGCGACAGTTAATGCATAAGGTAAGCCTACCCCTAAAGCGCGTACTTCAGATGGGAAAAGTTCCGCCTTTACAACCGCATTAATAGAAGTGTAGCCGCTTACAATAATCAATGCAGCCATAATCAGAAAAAAAGCACCCCACATTGATGTGGTATGGCTTAATGCAGTAAGTAGAGGAACAGTACATATCGTTCTCAGGATTCCAAAGCTTAAAAGTAACGGGCGTCTCCCGATCTTATCTGACAATCCTCCGAAAACCGGCTGCAGGCACGCAAATATAAATAGTGAAACAAATGAAATTAAAGTAGATTGCTCTTTGGTAAGGCGAACTGTATTTACCAGAAACTTCTGCATATAAGTAGTATAGGTATAGAATGCCAATGTTCCTCCTAAAGTTAGTCCTACTACAGTAAGCAGGGCTTTTGGATGTTTAAGAAGTTCTTTGATGGTTCCTTTCTTATTTTCACTCATCTGCATTTTGTTTTCAAAAGCTTCGGTTTCATGAAGGTTGGCCCTCAAATATAAAGCAACGATCGAAAGAACTGCTCCTATTACAAAAGGAATCCTCCAGCCCCAGTCTTCCAGCTGGGCTTCCGTTAAAAGTAATTTCTGTAAAACCAATTGGATGCCCAATGCAATCAGTTGCCCACCGATTAAAGTTACATACTGAAAGCTTGAATAAAATCCTCTTCTGTCTTCGGCGGCCATTTCACTGAGATACGTTGCGGACACGCCATATTCTCCACCCACGCTGAGTCCCTGTAATAATCTTGCCATAAGAAGCAGGGCAGGGGCTAAAATTCCTATTGTTTTATAAGTCGGGGTAAGGGCAATGAGTAAGGAACCGAATGACATCAGCAAAACAGAAAGCGTCATTGCTTTTTTTCTTCCTATTTTATCTGCAATACTTCCGAAAAGCCAGCCGCCGATCGGTCGCATCAGAAATCCTACAGCAAATATTCCGGCTGTATTCATCAGCTGGGCATTAAGATCCGAATCCGGAAAAAATGAATGGGAAAAATAAATGGCAAAAGCTGCATAAGCATACCAGTCGTACCATTCTACCAAATTTCCTATGGAGCCACCGACAATTGCTTTAATTCTTTGAGCGGTGGTAATTTGAGATGAATTCATGAGAGAAAGGTATTCCTTTTTTGCTTAAATATCAAATTGCAATTAAAAAAAACATATGGATGTCCTGACAATGTAAAATGCTTCAATTTATATCATTCTCTAACGCAACAATGTTCAGGCATAAAACCTAATTAAAATCTATACCCAATCGACAATCCGCTTCTGAAACCTGCCCACGGACCGTCTATTTTCACTCTTGCGCCGTTGGCATTGGTTTCTACTGTATATTTTACAAAAGGAATATCCAGGTTTTCAATTTCTTTTTTTAGCTGGGCCTGCATTTCAGGGGTGAGAACGTAATCGCTGGTCATTACGAAATCCCCTTTTCCACTGCCATAATGAGCACCTGCAATCCAAAGGTCCAGAACAAGGTTTTTGCTGTGAGTCAGGAAGAATTGAACTCCTGCCATCAACCCGCCGCTGTTACCGTTTGCAGAGCCTGAACCTTTAATGGGAACCCGGAAAGCGGCCTGGTTATTGACGGTGAAATCATAATAAAAATCAAAGGTATTGGAAGAGACTTTTGAATATCTGTAATAGGGTGCAATATAAAATCCTTTGCCATAACCATGTCCTAAATAAAACCGGGGTTCTATGGTAAAGTTGACCGCTTTTATTTCGAGATTCTGAAACCTTTTTTCATCTTCATCACTTAAAAATGCATTGATAAACGGGGCTTTTCCCTCAGGCATGGTTCCGAAAGCAATATTCACGGAAAACCATTGATTGATCGATCTTTCATATGATAAATTGATATTCCTGAATGCATATGCTGTAACATTTGTTTTGATCATATTGAATTTTTCCGGCGGAGAATCGGGTATAGCTTCCTGTGCGCCGGCTTCCTGTGCAAGAAAGCAGAGCGATAAGATGAGATACTTTTTCATGATACTATAATTGGGTGTACCAGAGTACCAGCAAAAAACGGGCAGGAAATCAATTGCTTATAAAATATAATGTGAAATTTTATAAATAAAGAATAAGTTTCTTTTTAAATGGAAAATTATTAACTTAAGCTTTATGTAATAAAAGCTGAACATCGCTTGTCTTACGGATATATAATTCTGATATGAAAAAAGCGATGTGTTCTGTACTTCTGTTGAGCAGTATTCTTATACTTTCACAGGAAAGCATAAAAAAAGATACAATAGATGAAACAAAAACAGCAGAGATACAGGAAGTTATTTTAAAAACCCAACGCAAGAAGCAATTTGCCGATAAATCAGTTTATACATTTGATAAAGAAGCGCTTGAAAAAGCCAGATATGCAAAAGATCTGTTGAGAACGCTTCCTGAATTGCAGCTTAATCCTGTTACCAATACACTGGCCAGTACTAAAGGTGGAACCACACTGTTTTTAATCAACGGAATTGAAGCTACTGATATGCAGATTCGAAGTGTACCCCCAGGTGAAGTCGTCAAAGTGGAGTATTATGATATTCCGCCTGCCAGATGGGCCACAAGAGCAGATGTTGTGGTTAATCTGATCACCCGTTCCACGGAAACAGGGTATGTTTTCGGAACTGATGTAAGTACAGCTTTAAATACAGGTTTTGTTAATGGTTCAGCATATGCCGGTTATACCAAAGGAAAAAATAATTTAGGCCTGGAATATTCCATCAATTTACGGGATTATGATAACAGGAAAGTACACAGTATCTATGATTATCAGCTGGATAATGCCCACTTTCGTACTGATGAAAATAAAAGGGATCATTTCGGATATACTTTTCAGAATCTAGCACTGAGGTATACCCGTGTAGTCCCGGATCAGTATTCTTTCCAGACAAAACTGAACATGGATATTTTTACAAGTTTTATTAAAGGGAGCGGACAAAGTGTTTTCACAAAAGACAATACCGTTGAAGATCATACCATGTTGAAAAATGGTTCTTCTGATTATGTGACCCCAACTCTGGATTTATATTTTTCAAAAAACATCGGTAAAAAAGATGAACTGAGCATTAATGTGGTGGGGTCCCATTTTACAACCAATACAAAGGAATTTGCAAAGGAATGGGTAACTTCTTCGGGTGATCCGGTGTTTGATAATGATATGAATCTTAAAGCAAAGCAGACCGGTTTTGTAGGTGAGCTTGCCCATACGCATGATTTTGAAGCTGGAAAACTTTCATCGGGCTATCGTATTTCCAATACATCAATTTCCAATGATTTGCAAAATTTAGCAGGATTTTCACAGTACAGCGTTAACTATCTTGAGCAGTATTTTTATACGGAATTTTCCGGAAAGCTCGATCAGTTTACCTATCGTATCGGTGCCGGATTGACCAATATTCATAATAAAAGTGCCGAAAATACTTTTGATGAGTGGTCTTTTACGCCCAAGCTAATTTTAGGATACCAGTTGAAAGCCAATCAGAGTCTTCGTTTTACAAGCAGCTATAAACCGAGAAGCCCCTGGAGTGCCGCGCTCAGCAGCAATGTGGTGCAAATGGCTCCGAATATTGTACAGAAAGGGAATCCGTTTCTCAAATCCCAGCAGACTTTAGCAAATAACCTGATCTATTCATTCAACAATAAACATTTTGATTTCAATGCCAATGCGTTTTACCGGTATATCCGCCGTACCATCAACCAGCTTTATGTATCGGACGGAATTTTCGGAGGTTATGCTCTTACTTATGAAAATGCAAAAAGCTCACAGCAGTACGGTATTCAGCTAACCGGTTCCTACAAACCCTTCGGAAGCGATCTACTGGTCATAAAAGCAGTTATTTCGCCGTCGTCCGAAACTGTAAGGACGAGCAATGGTGCCCTGATCAAAAATGATTATATCGGAAACAATTTCGTATTGTCTTCAGAGTATAAATCTTTTAACCTGGAGTATCAGCTCAATATCCCGGTGTATACATTGAGTGGGGCATTTTTAAGCACCAATGAAAACCAGAATCATATTTTTCTAAGCTATAAACATAAAGACTGGACATTCTCTACAGGAATGTACTGGATTGGAATGCCATCGGAATATAAAACCAAAAGCTTACCTGAAAGCCTGGTCAATTATTCCCGGGAAAATCAGATCATGAATAATAAATCTATGTTTGTTTTAGGATTCAGTTATGATTTTTCAAAAGGTAAAAAAACAGACCTGCAGAAAAAGCTGAATAATTCCACGGCTCCGGCAGCTACTTTCTAGAGTTCAGATTAAATAAAAATCCGCCCGGTATACCATATCGGGCGGAATTTCTGTGCGCTAAAATATTTTTTTTAATTCTGGCTGATCATCATTTTACGATATGAATAAATATCTTCAATAGTGACAACACTCATTTCTTTTTTAGTGGCAAAATCTACAATCTGAGGAAGCCTTGCCATTGAGCCGTCTTCGTTAGTGAGCTCGCAAAGTACGGCATCATCCCCGAGATTGGCCAGTTTTACCAGGTCTACACTGCCTTCCGTATGGCCGCGTCTTTCAAAAACGCCGTCTTTTCTGGCGATCAGTGGGAAAACATGGCCCGGGCTTGCGATCTGTTCAGCTTTTGCATTTTCTGCCACTGCTGTTCTGATCGTGGTCACGCGGTCTTTTGCTGAAACACCGGATTCAACCCCTTCTCTGGCTTCAATAGAAATGGTGAATGCTGTTTGGTTTTTGCTGCTGTTGTTTTCCACCATCGGACGAAGATTAAGGTTTTTACTTTTCTCTTCGGAAATACATAAGCAGACGATTCCGCTGCATTCGCGGATCAGAAGCGCCATGTCCTGTTCGGTGATGGTGGAGGCAGGAAAGATGATATCGCCTTCGTTTTCACGGTTTTCATCATCTACCAGAAGGATGCCTTTGCCCTGTTGTAATTTCTGAAGTGCATTTTCTACACGTTCTTTGGAAGTAACTCCGAATTTTTCTAATAATTTTTCCATGTTATTTTACTTTAAAAGTTAAAATACACTTCGGTACATGGAAATGAAATACAACACAATAAGTCCATAAGATAGCCTTATTGATCGTTTCATTTTCTTCTCCCATCCAGACTTTAACTGTCGGTTTTGGAATTCCACCAAATCAGTCCTTTAATTAAAAAGGAGTCGCGGACTATAACCGCCGGTAGGGAATTGCACCCTGCCCCGAAGAAAACTTATGCTAAGTTTTACTGTATGTTTGTTTAATTGTTCTTTAATTCATTAATAATTATTTAACGCACAGGTTACAAATTTCGGGAAGTTTTTTGAGATAGGGAAAAGATTTCAGTTTATTTCTTCGTTTCATAGATAAGTTGTACAACCCCGGATTTAAAAACATTCGTTCCGGTAAGTTGTAATTCCAGTCTTTCTTTCAGGTCTTCAAATAAAGGTTTTCCATCACCTAAAGCAACCGGATGTACAGATATTCTGTAGATATCGATAAGATTTAACTGAATAAAGGTTTTGATCAGACCTGCTCCACCGTATAGCCAGATATCTTTTCCACCATGCTTTTTGATTTCTGCGACTTTTTCTGTAATATCGGAACTAACGAAAGTAGCGATGTTATCCTCTCTGTTTTGCTTTGAGAAAACGAATTTATTTTTTGAGTGAACTGCCAACCAAAGCTTTTGTTCTGCCGGGCTGGCATTTTCATCAGGTTGATAATTTCCCCATGCATCATAGCTTACCCTGCCATAAAATATGGTATCTATACCTGATAAGAAACCATCAAAATCCATATCTTCATCCATAATGCACCAGTCGATTTCTCCGTTGCGACCTTCGATGAACCCATCCAGTGTTACTGCCAAATCTAAAATTATTTTCTTCATTGTTTATATATTTGAGTGTATTTGTACATAGCTAAAGTTGAGTTTGATGCCAATCCTTAGTTCTTTCATTGTGTAAAGAAAGCAAAGAGGATTAATGGGCAGCCGTTTTTATGCTGTCCAGCTTTTGGGTAATTTCGGTAATGTTTCCGCCACCGCAGGACGAATAGATTACTTTTCCGTTAACATCAATAACGATTTTTGCAGGGCTGCAAAAGATATTATAATTTAATTTTTCAGATTTACCATAAGATTTGGTATTATCAATCTGATCAAACAGGACTGTTGAATGGGAAAGATAATCTTTCAGTTCTTTTTCATTTTCTATAAAGCCTTCTACGATACCAATAAATTCTGCATTATTTTTAAATTCATTATAAAGTGTGTTGTATTCTTCTGCCATATCATAAGATTCACTTTTTTTCAGATAAGATTTATCATAAATAAGGATCACCAGATTTTTACCTTTATATTCCTGTGAATTGAAAGTTTTCCCTTGAATGGTTTTGGCTGAGAAATATTTGGGCGTTGCATTTAAAAACAAATCAATCTGGTTTTTCCTGATCTCTTTAGCCTGTTCCTGAAAATCTTTTAAAAATTTTTCTTCCTTTTCTTTTTTACTTTCACAAGATAACATTGATAGAATAATTAAAAGGACTGAAAATTTTTTCATGGCATGATTTTTAAATGGTATTTCAAATATACTCCAATGTTTTAAACCATATTAATGAAAAAACGCTCCGGAAACAGAACGATTTATAGATCAGGAACTAATAATTAATTTTATTTCTGGGATAATGCCTCAATATACTTTTTAAGGGTATTGATAACCGAATGCGAATTGGAAAGTTGTAAAGCAGATTCAAAATTCTGTATGGCTTTTGAATTGTCGATATGGGTATAAAGGTGGCCCAAGAGTGAATAATAAAAAGGATTATCAACAAGCTTAAGCTTTTCAGCCTCAATAATTGCAGCCTCTTTTCCCCGGACTTTTGCAAAGGCAAAGGTGCGGTTGAGTGCAGCCATAGGGGAGTATTCAATCTGTAAAAGCTGGTTATACAGCTGCAAAATATTTTCCCATTTTTCGTCAGAGTCTTCCTTTTTTGTGTGCCAATAGGCAATTGCTGCTTCCAGGTGAAGTTTAGTTAAAGAATCTCCCGAAGCACTCTGATTTAAAGAATGAATTCCTTTTTCAATCAGATCATAATCCCATAAAGTATCATCCTGCTCTTCATAAAGAATGCTTTCTCCTTTTTCATTGATCCTGGCATTAAATCTTGATGAATGAAAATACATTAAAGATAATAATGCATGAGTAGATGGAGTATTGGTCAAATTATTTTCGAGAAGCAATGAAGTGAGCCTTATGGCTTCCAGGCAAAGGTCTTTTCTGAGAACGGTATTCTGTGAAGTAGAATAATAACCTTCGGAAAATAGCAGATACAGCGTAGTAAGCACTGTTTCCAGCCCTGAATGGATTTGTGAGACCGAGGGCTGCTCGATTTTTATGCCTTCTGCTTTTAATTTTTCCTTTGCCCGTTTGAGTCTCTTATAAACCACTTCTTTGTTCACCAGAAAAGCATCTGCAATTTCCCGGGTTCCGAACCCGCAAAGTAAATTTAAGGCCAATGAAATCTGGGAATCTTTTGATATGGAAGGATTACAGATCGTAAACATCATGGCCAGCTGGCTATCAACAATGTTTTTCCGGGAAAGATCTATTTCAAACTCTTCAGAATCAGATAATGAATGTTTGATTTCAACAGAGATCTTTTGTTGAAATAAGGCATCTCTTTTAAAATAATTTTTGGTTTTGTTTTTAGCGACGGTATAAAGCCAGGCTGTGGGGTTTTCCGGAATCCCGTTGATACTCCATGATTCGGTGGCTGTGAGAAAAGTATCGCTTACAATATCTTCTGCAATTTCAATATGATCGATCCCAAATACGGAACAGAGCACGGAAACAATTTTCCTGTACTCTGTTCTGAATAAATTGGGTATTAATGTCTGCTCCTGCATTACATTATATGGTAAGATTTACTGTACCGGCGGAATAGCCATTCTTACTTCCACACTGGCTCCCCATTGAAGAATAGGACAGCCTTTTGCAATTTCCACGGCTTCATCATAATCATTGGCCCTGATGATAAACATGCCGCCGATAGATTCTTTGATTTCAGCATAAGGTCCGTTGGTCACGGTATCATTTTTTACAACCCTTCCACCCAGGTCCCATCTTTTGGGCGGGGCTACAAGCTTATTTTGGGCTGCAATACTGCCCAGCCAATCCTGAAAAGGCTGAATGGAAGCCTGCATCTGTTCTGGTGACGGGCTTGCGTCCTTATTGATAATATCCCGATGTATAGCGATTAAAAACTCATTCATAATGTTAAAAATTTAAGTAAAATGTATTTTGGTATATAAATTTAATCATTAAAACTTTTGATCAGTCTTTTATCTTTGGTTTTCCGGATTTGAAATCCATTCATCATAGTGGATGGTTCCTAATTTCGCATTGCTATCCGGAATTAAAGTTGAGTCATTCAAAGGGGCTCCGAAATAAGTGGCATCAGGTTTTGAAACCACTTCATCAGGATTTTTCATGATCGTTGTGTATTTTTTTACAAGATCCGATAATTTGATTTTATCAGGGCCACCAATTTCAAGGATTGTATTTTTGGGCTCACCGATTGTAACTTCCGTCATTGCTTTTACCACATCATCTGAAGCAATGGGCTGGATTAAAGCCGGAGAAACCAATATTTTGTTATCTGCGGTACTTGAGTGAACAATTCCGCCTACGAATTCAAAAAACTGTGTGGAATGAACAATAGTGTAAGGGATTCCTGCATTTCTGATAATGTCTTCCTGCACCTGTTTTGCCCTGAAATATCCGCTTTCCTGCAGACGGTCTGTCCCTACAACCGAAAGCGCAATGTGATGATTAATACCTGCTTTTTTCTCTGCAGCCATTAAGTTTTCCCCGGAAGTCCTGAAAAAATTCATAACATCGTCATCCGCAAAGGAAGGGGAATTGGCAACATCTACAACGACATCCACATTTTCCAGTGCTTTATCCAGTCCTTCTCCTGTAAGAGTGTTCACTCCTGAGTTCGGGGAAGCTGCAAGAACTTCATGCCCTAAATTCCTAAGGCTGTTGACAAGTTTACTACCGATAAGGCCGGTACCGCCAATTACTGTGATTTTCATTGTATATAATTTTTGCTGTTATACTTTAATGACAAACAAGTTGTCCGGAATTGGACAATATTTTTTTAAAGATTTTTTGATAAACATCAACAGGATATAATTATTCAATAGGAGCGGGCTTTAGCCCGCTTTCAAAAATATAAAACCATTCAACAGGCTTTAGCCGAAACTTAAAAATCGGAGGGTAATTAAGTCCGGATTATTTTATTTTCTTAAAATTTTATCCATTGGCTTTCCTTTGGCCAGCTCATCAATCAGTTTATCGAGGTAACGGATATTTCTCATCAGCTCATCGGTACGTCCCTTTTTTTCAGCTTTCTGGATATAATGAGGATAAACGCCGGCAAAAGCCATTTTGTAGACTCGGGTATTATTTTGCATGAATTGATGTTTACTTATCGGTTCAACCCAAATTTATAAATTTATCAACAATAAAACCACCTTGAATAACAAGGCGGTTGAGTGGTCAAAAATATTGGTTCATCATTTTGTTTCTTATTCGGCTATCCTTTCTCTGATCTCCAACTGATATCTTATGGGCATTCCCCAACGGTACTTTGAATAAATGTCCTGAAGAATTTTTTTATCATCAGCCTCACTTTCATTATTTTTAAGATAACGGTAGATATCATATGCAGAATGGTATTTAGGAAATATTTCATCTACCGTTTTGAATTTCTCTTTAGCTTCGGAATATTTTTTATCCAAAAGAAGTTCGAAAGCCTGGTTTTCCAATTGTTGTGCAGCTTCATTATCAAAACTGACTATATTATTTGTGAGAAGTGCTTCTTTTGCTTTGGCCTTACTTTTTTCGGCTTCAGCCTGCTCGGTCTCGGTCTTTGCATTTTGTAATTCCACATAAGAAATATCTTTTACTGCTTCTAAAATTTTATTAAACAGAGCCGTTGTTTGGCCGTCAAGTCCGTTATCCCTTAATTTGAGCTCAGTTAATTTGTATAATGCATCTCTCAGGATATTTACGGCTGAGGTTCTTCTCCCGAGTTCTGCAATACTTTTAGTGGTCTGCAGATATAAATCGATATTTGCCTTTCCGATGATGTCTGCTTTTGCTCCCAGTTCAGTGGCAAGTTTTGTTGCAACGTCGGGTGGCGGCTCAGAAATTACGATAACTCTGCCCTCCTTATCAGTAAAAATTAAGCTTCCTCTTCTTGAGGCATCGTAAGATACATGATGGGCCAATGTTTTTCCCTCAATATCTTTTAAATCTGAAATTTTTGACATAGAATTACATCCTGTGAGGAGTAATACAAGCATTGGGATTAATAGAAGTTTTGTTTTCATGTGCTTATGTTTTTAGGCCTACTCTTTAAAAATTACAGTTTTCGGCTACTCTGGTGGTTTTTATTTAAATACCTTATACAAATTTGTTTGTATTCCGGTTTTATGTCAATTACCCGTTTTCGTTATTTTATGGGTATAAAAAAACCGTTCTGGTTTTAGAACGGTCAGGCTAAATGTGATTGTTTATAATAATTTGATCATACAACAACCATCCTGGTTTTATTTTCGAATGATTTTAACTCCTTTTATTCGATTATTTTTTTCGAATAATTATAAACTGATTTATTATACCTTGGGAGATAAGTGGATAAAGACATAAGTGCTAATGACAATGCTTCCTTGTCTTTATTGATCGAAGAAAGAGAGAGGGCCAAAAAAGCATTCACAGCATCGTCCAATTCATCAGAATAATTTTCTTTTTCCTCTCTAAGGATTTCTATACTTTCGTGGATTTTTCCATTATTTCGTAAGGTGCTTGCCAGCTGGATCCTGGCCCTCCTTCTTCTCAACCCGGTTAAACCTAAATGTAGAGCAGACCGGTAAAGAGGTTCTGCTTTTTCTTCAAAACCGGTTGAATCATAAGAACATGCTCTTTCAAAATCGGCAATGGCATTGGGTGAGCCATCGGAAATCTTTTCTGTATGGCATTTTATTTTTTTGATGAAATCATCATCAGAAATTTCTCCTAGCTGATTCCATATTGTTTTTAATTCTTCTTCCCAAAGTTCAAAATCGCTCATTTTCAATTGGTGTTTATCATTTAAATATATTTCAAATTTATTCTATTTATCAGTTTTTACAGAAAAAAAATGATATGAAAACAGAAATATTTAAAGTATTAAGTTATTACGATTGTTTTTTTAAAACTTCAAAGTAATATACTGGTATGATTACTGTATGTTATTTCAAAATCCAACAATATGAAAACGAAAAAAATATGGGCTAATTTCAGTGTAAAAGATGCCGCCCGTACTCATCAGTTCTACATCCAGTTAGGCTTTACTCCCAATAAGCCGAACAATAATCCTCAATTGGCCAGTTTTCTTTTCGGTGATAATAGTTTTGTGATTCATTTTTTTGAAAAAGGTTCTCAAATAGATGAATATTTACCATCCGGACCGGAGAACACGAATGAAGTGATGTTCACCCTTTCTGCAGAAACCAAAGAGGAAGTGCAGGAATGGATTGATAAAGTTAAAGAAGCCGGAGGTAAGATTTTTAACGAAGCCGGGAGAGACGAAACACGTCATTATGGTTTTGTTTTTGCCGATCCTGATGGGCATAAATTTAATATACTATTGATGGAGCAGGGGATGTGAATGAAATATCAGAAGTCTGAAAAGAAAACGGTTATTTCCGGACTGAAATCCATTAATTATTTCTAGCTGTTATTTAGGCCTAGATTTAAAATAAAGATTCTCCGTTTAAATCGGTAGTGAGGATTTCGCTCATATAATCAAAAAACGGACGCATGGCTAATAAGGTCAGAACTGCTTCCTTTTGAAAGTTGTCCGATAAAACTTCCTTATCCGTAAATTTTCGCATTACAACAAATTGTTTCTTTCTGATTAAATCAATGGCAGGATGATCTTTATCAAAACCTCTCGGGGCTGTTTTTACACTATCGCCCTTGATTTCTCCGAAGTATTTTATAAATGTTGGGTCCGAAGTGATCTTGTTGATTTCCGTTGTATTGAGCTCGAATTCTTTACGGATGCGGAGTAAATCTTTAGCATCAGGAGCCCAGAATCCACCGCCAACAAAGCTGTTGCCGGGTTCCAGCTGAATATAATATCCACCTCTCAACATTGGTTTTGAACGGGAATATCCAACCCCGAAATTATTTTTATAAGGAGTAGGGTCCTTAGAAAAACGAACATCCCTGTGAATTCTGAAAATATGGATTCCTTTTAACTGATCGTGTTCCTGAAGTTCGGTATAGATTTTATTGAAAAATATTTTGTTTTCTTTTACCACTGAATCGTATTCCGGTTTGTGCCGGGCAAACCATTCGCGGGTGTTGTTTTTCTGTAGTTGTTTAAGGAATTCAAAGGCTTTCTTCATGGTGCTGTGTAGATGTTAAATGAATTTTGATAATAATTCATCTTCGCTGTCCGGTTTGTCGTAGGCATCTGCTTCCGTTATATGTCCGTCCTGACTGCTAATTCTTGTTAATTGTTTTCCCTGCCTGAAAACAAGTTGAAGTCCGTGTTCCTGCTCCCAATCACATTCACAGACAATTTGGACATATATATCTTTATCTCTTCTGTGTCGTCTTGAAATGTAAATTTCAGTCGGTTGGACAAAATTCCAGATTTTATCATGGTTTTGAATTTCCCATAAAGGTTCATCGTCTTCGTCATATCCTACAGCTTCTAAAAAATCCATACAGTTTTTATAAGCAAACTCAGATATTGAGTTTCTGTCATCAATAGTAAGCCGTAAGAAATTTTCCAAAGCCTGATCAGCTTCTTCAACAAAGGTTGTATCATGTTCAGGTTCAAAATCCATGAATGTTATAGCCAGCTTCTCCTTGTTCATCAATGGAATTTCAATTTCAGCACTTTTCCACCAGTCAGAAAAGCTTTCATCCTGTTTCAAAGATCCGATTGTTTTCGAAATAATTTCTTTGCTCATGTATTTGGTATTAAGTTTAATTTTGCCTTTCTCTGGACTAGAAAATGAGCCTTACAGTTCAAATTTCTCTTCAACATTGGCTAAGATTTCGCAGTCACAATAACCTCCGTTTTCAGCCAGCCAATTTATAACATTTTCAATATTTGTTACTTTATTTTTTCTCAAAAATTCTGCTGTTAATGTATTGGTATCATCACAGTCTACTTCTTCTAATTGATGGTCAAGATAATCAAATAATTTCTCAAATGATTTTCTGTCCATTGGCAGTTTTTTTTCAAATTCTTTCCGTTGCTTTTGTTTCCACTCATCCCGAATTTGTTTTCTGCGTTCTTTTTCGTTCATAAATTTCACTCAATTTTAGATTAATTAAAATGATACGGATAACTTATTTTACTAAAGGTCAGCTTGATAGTGTTGGGTTTTATTGATCCACATTTCCTGTTAAAATTGCTTCTTCTATTGAAATTACAATCTCAGAAACGGGGATGGTAAATATTCCGGCGTTTCCTTTGTCAAATTCTTTTTTCCAATAAGAATATCCATCCATTTCAGTGGAGTCAGGCATTTTACCGTTTTCATTTTTTAGTTTGGTAACACTTTTGTCCAGTGCTTCTTCAGAAATCGGAATATGGCTGAGACTTTTTGCAAAACCTTCAGGGCTGCCAGGATTTTTCATCCTTAATCCGTTAACTGAGATATGAATAACTTTTCCAGTTTTAGGATATTCTTCAATCTTTAAAATTTTAATGGTAGAGTTTTCTTCCGCAGGACGGGTTTTGTACTTCCATTCCTGACCGACACTGTATTCCATATTATTTTTCTTACAACCGAAGAAGAATAAGAATGCTGTTACTATTAAAATATATAGCTTAATCATGAATTAATTGATTTTTAGTTTTAATAAAAAGGCTGGTATAGATTTCCTTTGCTGGCGGGCATCATCGCTCGAGCGAGGGGGTGTTTACGCCAGCGGAGGTTCAAGTTGCCCTGTTTGCCAGTTTTTTTCGGTTGCCTACAAGCAAAGCTGTATTTAACGAATCTAATTTGTGTGTTACATTTAATAAAAACCGCCCTGTAAACAGAATGGTTATATTGTATTTGATTGTATTTCAGTTAATTGGTATTTGCTACCTCTGCGTCTTTATAAATATTCCAGAAATTGTAATCTGTCATTGGAGCATCGGTGATTCCAATGTTTCGTCCCATGGTTACAATCTGCCCCCTGTGATAGGTTCCGTGTAAAACAATATGCTGAATATATTCATATTTTGAAAAATCGCATTGAAACCATTGTGATTCAATTTTTACATTTTTTGTCAAACCTTCTTCGGATAAACTTTCTACATAATTCATAAGTTTTTGAGAATTGTTTCTGATGGCATTGAAAATCTCTTCTTTATCCGTGATAGCTGAGGTGGCGGCAAAGTCGAAATCATTATTTTCTGATATATAACTCCACCAATATTCCTGTGTCTGCCAAATGTGATGTAATGTTTTTAAGATCGTTGGAAAACTTGAAATAACTTCCTGATTGAGCTGCTCATCGGACTTGGTAGAAAGCCAGTCGATATACTTATTGATAACCCAATGGTTGTATTGAACGGTGTGGATGATTAATGTTTTTAGATTCATGAGATTAATATTGTTTAGTAGTTTGTATTTTGTAAAATTAATTAAAGATTATAAATTAATAAATGGCTTTTTTCGAAATAATTGCAACTAAATACAATTTATTTTTAGACTAAAGTTTAACATAAAGCTTATTGAATTTTTACAAAAAAACCGCCCTGCAAAAGCAAAGCGGCTAGTATATTAAATTGTTTCAGCGACACGCTGTTACATCATTCCCGGCATTCCGCCACCCATTGGCATAGCTGGTTCGTCTTTTTTCACTTCAGTGATCACACATTCAGTAGTTAAAAGCATTCCGGAAACAGAAGCTGCATTTTCAAGGGCAACTCTTGTTACTTTGGTAGGGTCAATGATACCTGCTTCAAGCATATGTACATACTCGTCAGTTTTAGCATTGTATCCGAAGTCTCCGTTTCCTTCCGCTACTTTAGCGACGATTACGGAACCTTCACCACCTGCGTTGGCAACGATTTGTCTTAATGGCTCTTCAATCGCTCTTTTTACGATTTTGATCCCTGTGCTTTCATCAGAATTGATTCCTGTAAGGTTTTCTAAAGCAGAGATCGCTCTTACCAAAGCAACACCACCTCCTGCAACGATACCTTCTTCAACAGCGGCTCTTGTAGCGTGAAGCGCATCATCCACTCTGTCTTTTTTCTCTTTCATTTCCACTTCAGAAGCTGCACCTACGTAAAGTACGGCAACCCCACCGGCTAATTTAGCTAGTCTTTCCTGAAGTTTTTCTCTGTCGTAATCAGACGTAGTTGTCTCCATCTGAGCTTTGATCTGGTTTACTCTGCCTTTGATCTTGCTTTCTTCACCACCACCATTTACAACCGTTGTGTTATCTTTATCAATAGTTACTTTCTCAGCAGTTCCCAACATATCTAAAGAGATGTTTTCCATAGTGAAACCCTGTTCTTCAGAAATAACCTGTCCGCCTGTTAAGATCGCGATATCTTCCAGCATTGCTTTTCTTCTGTCTCCGAATCCAGGAGCTTTTACTGCGGCAATTTTAAGAGAACCTCTTAATTTGTTGACCACTAAAGTTGCCAAAGCTTCACCTTCTACTTCTTCAGAAATAATCAATAGAGATTTTCCACCTTGTGCAATCGGCTCAAGAACAGGAAGCAATTCTTTCATTGAAGAAATTTTCTTTTCTACTAAAAGGATGTATGGATTTTCAAGTTCAGCCAACATTTTTTCAGGGTTAGTCACGAAATAAGGCGACTGGTAACCTCTGTCAAACTGCATCCCTTCTACAACATCTACCGTTGTATCGATACCTTTAGCTTCTTCTACCGTAATTACTCCTTCTTTACCTACTTTTCCGAAAGCTTCAGCGATCAAAGCACCGATAGTTTCGTCGTTGTTAGCAGAAACAGAAGCAACCTGCTTCACCATTTCTGTAGAATCTCCAACAGTTTGAGATTGAGTTTTAAGATTTTCAACAACTGCAGTTACCGCTTTGTCGATCCCTCTTTTCAGATCCATTGGGTTAGCACCTGCAGCTACGTTTTTAAGACCTTCTCTTACGATAGCCTGTGCCAAAACAGTAGCGGTAGTAGTACCATCTCCTGCGATATCATTAGTTTTGGAAGCCACTTCTTTTACCATCTGTGCTCCCATATTTTCTACTCTGTCTTCAAGTTCGATTTCTTTTGCTACAGAAACACCGTCTTTAGTAACGTGAGGTGCACCGAAAGATTTCTCGATCACTACGTTTCTTCCTTTTGGTCCTAGAGTTACTTTTACTGCATTAGCCAATGCATCAACTCCTCTTTTTAAAGCGTCTCTTGATTCAATATCGAATTTAATTTCTTTTGCCATAATTTTTTATTGTATTAATGTACTTTGTACAATGTATTAATGAATTATATTCATGAAATCATTTTACATGAATACATTTTACTTTTTACAAATTAACCGATGATTCCTAGTAAATCTCCTTCTTTTACAATTAAGTAATCCTTTCCTTCCAGTTTTAATTCAGCTCCTGAATATTTTCCATAAAGAACTTTGTCACCTACTTTAACAGTGGTAGGCTCATCTTTTTTACCAGGGCCTACTGCTACTACTGTACCTTCTTGTGGTTTTTCTTTTGCTGTGTCCGGAATAATAATACCTGATGCTGTTTTAGTTTCTGCAGCAATTGGTTCTACTAGAACTCTGTCTGCTAGTGGTTTAAAGTTTACTGACATAATATATCTGTTTTTTTTATTGTTTCTGCATTGTAATTCTCTAAATGTGTGCCATCGGTAGCCTGTGGATGAAATGGCAGATTTTTATTTTCGGGTATGAAAATTTGGCAGAAAAATTAAAGCAGAAAGCCGGAAATTTCCGGCTTCTTTTTTTTGTGATAATAGTTAGTTTCTCTGATTAAGGACAATTCTGTCCGGGACCAATCCATAAGATGCATTTTCCCTGGTCGTTGTATTCACAACAAACAACTCTTGCGCCCCCGATAATAGCTTTTTGGACGTCTCTGCTTAATGATTTAGCATTTTTCATAAATTAATATTTTGTTTTTTTGATTTTCCTGAACATTTAATGTCAATCAGGGTTTTTGACAATTTAAATGTAAGCTTTTTATTGGATATATAAGAAGCCGTATGTAGACCGATTGTTGATTTTTGTGTTTTGATAATCAATATTTTATATGTTGTGATCGATATTGACTGTATAAAGCCTGACGAATGTTTATTTAATGGTTTCCATAGTCATTTTTCTTCCGCCGAGGTCTATATCCTGTTTCAGAATCTTTCTTGTTTCAGTATCAATATAATAGGTGACAATGACTGTCTTATCCTTGATATCATCGGTTGTTTTTACAGCCCATACCTTTCTGCCATTATACTCAGTTTTCTGTACATCCTGTATGTAAGCTTTTATAACTCCTTTTTTGGCATCCGGGTTATAATCAAAAATGGATATTTCATCGGTGTAATGTTCCTTTAACGGAGAAAAACGGATCAGCACAGAATAGCTGTTGCTGTCAAAATAATCTGCTGCAGGGATTTCGATATTGTCTTTTTTCTGAGCTTTTTTATCCAGATAATATCCTGTTACTTTATTTTTCTCTGACTTCAGAACCATATCTCTCATTGAATTAAAAGATGAATGGTAGACAGGTTGGAAATTAGCTGTTTTTACAATCGTAGAATCTACCCAGCTGGCATCAGGAGCCTGTTTCATTTTAACGGTAGTTCTAATGAGCA
The DNA here is from genome assembly GCF_000282115.1 of Chryseobacterium populi. Taxonomy (GTDB): domain Bacteria; phylum Bacteroidota; class Bacteroidia; order Flavobacteriales; family Weeksellaceae; genus Chryseobacterium; species Chryseobacterium populi. The sequence goes on along the minus strand of NZ_AKJY01000032.1, from coordinate 90,509 downwards.
GATCTGTTTTGTTTAATTTTTTGAGGTCTGTAATGATAGTCCCTATTTCTATTTTAGCACCTGCATTTTCAGCATACCAGACTGCTTCAGATGTTTCCTCTTTTATAAGTTTAGGATCAATATTGTTGTGACTGGGAGTAAGCAGCTTTTGTGAAAATAAATGAGTACTGCCTATAAGTAAAAAGACAAGAAATGTTTTCATATATATTTTTACTAATAAGTAGGTTTGATTTTCAAAAAGTTACAAGTTTTTCAAATGTTTTATGGGTTATTTTAAAATGGAAGTTCAGAATAAAAAAGTCACTCCATCGGAGTGACTTTTTTATTCTTCAATCTTATTTATTTTATTTCTTTCCTGCGGCCTGCATAGGGTTTACCTTTCCATTGGCACCACCTCTTACCGCTTCTCCCTGTTTCTGTTTAAATACCTGGAATTTTGAAGCCTGGAAATTGGTTCCGTCATTGCTCCAGAAATTGTTTGAGGTATCAATATCTGCTGTTTCTCTCATCGGATCCAGCTGTACTGATTTTAAATTCTTATTAAAATAATAGGTCTTTGAAACTTTCTGTTCATTTTGTCTCCAGATCTGAGCGGAAGATTTATCATAAAGCTTTGATCCGTCTTCAAAAGTGAACTCAAGAATAATTGGCATCACCAAGCCTCCTTTGTTCACAAAATCAATCTGATAAGCTGTAATATCTTTAAATTTTTCTTTGTCTTTAGCATCCAGTGTGGTAGTGGTTTCAACTCTGTTTAAAATATAGTCTTTATTGTTGTCCACTTTTTCCTGTCCGCGGTCATAACGATAATAGAAATCCTGAAGATCTTTATCCTTATCTACATAGAAGGTAATATTTTTATCTTCCTTATTTTTGATTTTTGAAATATCCTCAAAATCATTTTGTAAAGGTTTGTCAACTTTGTAGGTAATTTCATTGGCTTTCGGAATAGCTTCGAGATCAGGAGTTGCGATAGAAACCTTGTCAATAGCGATGTCTACAGGATCAGTTCCGTAAAACCAGCCTCTCCAGAACCAATCTAAATCTTCACCACTGGCATCCTCCATTGTTCTGAAGAAATCCGCAGGTTCAGGATGTTTGAAAGCCCATCTTTTTGCATATGTTTTATAAGCCTTATCAAAAAGCTCTCTTCCCATAATGGTTTCACGAAGAATATTCAGTCCTGTTGCCGGTTTTGAATAAGCATTCGGTCCAAACTGGATAATGTTTTCAGAATTACTCATAATAGGCTCCAGCTGATCTTTAGGAAGTTTCATATAATCCACGATCGTCCATGCCGGGCCACGTTTCGAAGGGAATTTATTATCCCATTTTTCTTCGGTAAGATATTCTGTAAAGGTATTTAAGCCTTCATCCATCCAGCTCCACTGTCTTTCATCGGAGTTGATAATCATGGGGAAGAAATTATGTCCTACCTCATGAATAATTACGCCTATCATCCCATTTTTGGTTCCTTCAGAATAAGTTCCGTCTTTCTCTGTTCTTCCGAAATTGAAACAGATCATAGGATATTCCATTCCGTTGGCAGCTTCAATGGATTGTGCTACAGGATACGGATACGGAATGGTAAATTCAGAATATGTTTTGATGGTATGGGCAATGGCTTTTGTAGAAAATTTCCTGTATAAACCGTATGCTTCCTTTCCATAGAAGCTCATTGCCATTACTTTATTGTTGTTTTCAGGAATGACCACATTCATTCCGTCCCACACGAATTTTCTGGATGAGGTCCATGCAAAATCCCTCACGTCATTCGCTTCAAAAGTCCATGTTTTTCTTTGCTTTGAATGGTTTTTTTCTGCTTTTTTAGCTTCATCCAGGGTTACAATTTCTACAGGTTCATCAGAATTTTGTGCTTTTCTGTATCTTGCCAGCTGTTCAGAAGATAATACCTGTTCATAATTTTTACATTCCCCGGTTCCGCCAACAATATGGTCTGCCGGAACATTCATCGAAACTTTGAAATTTCCGAATACTAAAGCAAACTCGCCACGTCCTGTGAACTGGTGGTTCTGCCATCCGTGAAAATCACTGTATACGCACATTCTGGGATACCATTGTGTTATTGTATACAGATCGTTCCCATCTTCAGGAAAGTTTTCGTAGCCGCCACGGCCACCCATCTTCATTCTGTTGGGAATATTATAATTCCAGTCTATTTTGAAAACCAGCTTTTCTCCTTTTTTCAGAACTTTTGGTAAATCAATACGCATCATGGTTTTGTTTACCGTGTATCTTAGAGGCGTCCCGGATACATCAGTCACTTTTTCAAGATTTACACCATATCCATTGTCTTTTGCGGGAAGATTGGTAGCTTTTAATTGCTGATCATTTGAAGTTTTTGGAAGTGTGGAAGAAAAAGGAAAGTCTGCATTTTTTACATTCGACTGTTGGTTTTCATCCAGCTGAAGCCAGATGTAATCCAGCTCATCCGGTGAATTATTATAATAGGTAATAGTTTCAGAACCTTTTAAATTTCTTTTATCTTCATCGAGGTAAGCAGAAATATTATAATCGGCCCTGTTTTGCCAGTATCCGTGTCCCGGTGCTCCGGAAGCGGTTCTGTAGATATTTGGAGTAGGAAGTATGGTTCCTAATTGTTCAAATTTATTTCCGTGATTGCTCCCCGGATTATTTTGAATATTTTGGGCCGTTAAGCCTGCAAAAGTGAATACAGAAAGTAATGTAACTTTTAGCTTCATGATCAAAATGGTTAAGAATGTTCAAATATAATGATAAGTAGTTAAAAAATTGAAAATGTTTCAACCTTAAAACGGAATTCTTTCTAATGTCATTTTTAATGATAAAGCAAAAACTCCTGAAGAAACAAATAAGATCCAGTCTTTTTTATTCACTTTAAATAAGTTGAGTGAAATAAAAAGAGCTGTTAATATGGCGAAAACAATTACAATTTGTCCCAGCTCCAATCCGATATTGAAACCCAGAAGAGGAATGGCGATACTCTGGCTCTTCGCGATCATTACTCTGGCGGTATTGGCGAACCCCATCCCGTGAATAAGCCCGAAAATCAAGGCTAAATAATAATTGGCCCGCATCATGGTCTGTTTTTTATTCTTCATCAGAATATTATCCAGTGAAGTAAGAACGATCGTTAACGGAATCAGGAATTCAACCCAATCTGAAGGGACCCTGAAAATATCTAAAATACTCAACGCTAATGTTATGGAATGCCCGATTGTAAAAGCGGTTACAAGAATCAGGATCTTTTTCCAGTCACTGAAAGAATATACTGCGATTAAAGCTAAAACAAAGAGCTGATGATCCAATGCATCTAAAGAAATAATATGTTCCCAGCCAAGGTTTAAATAAAATAAAAAATCCTGCATAATGTAGTAAAATATAAAGCTTACGAAAATAATGATTAATTTCGGAACAAATTTTAAATCTGAGGGCTTATGAAGAATTTATGGCTGTTTTTACTTCCCGTTATTTTTTTGTTTTCTTTTGCCAAAGAAAAGCATCCTTATCACGTAGGCTCCATGGAAATCAACTACAATTCAAAATCAAAAACTTTTGAAATGACAGGCCGCTTTTTTCTCGATGACCTGGAAAACGGATTAACGAAAAAGTATGGTAAGCCTTTTCATTTTAATGACCCAAAGTACAAGGCACAGCTTAATGAAGCTTTGAAACAGTATTGTGCGGAATATTTTAAACTCAAAGCCAATAATGCCTTTTTAAAAGTAGCATATATCGGGTATGAAGAAGACAGCGAGTCGGTAGATATTTTTATGGAATCAGAAACTGTGAATAATCCAAAAAAAATTGAGACTGCCGTAAGTTTTTTATACAATTTGTTTGATGACCAGATCAATATCATTCATATCATCGTCAACGGACAAAGAAAAAGTGAGAAGCTTACCTATCCCAACCGTTATTTTGGCAGCAGTTTTTAGTATACAGTTACCTTAATTAATTTTCAAGCTGCAAGAGTGCATTAATACCTTTTGCATGATTGAGTAAATCAGGAAAAAAATGGTTATAACATTTTTGAAGAACTTCCTTATTCTGGAGGAATAATTCAAATACAGGGAGATCTTTATCCAGGTATTGGGCTTTATTGAGGACGTTTTTTATACTGAATTTAATGCCCCAGTCTTCACGGTAATTATACAACCAGTCATCAGCTTCCATTTTTACCAGCATCTTTTTGAAATTTTCCGGTAGCCATTCCTTGTTTTCATTAAGCACTCTGTACACTTTCAAAGAATGCTCTTTCCATCCCCGAAGTGAATTTAGGGTAAAATCAGTGGCTAGAAAATAATCCATTGAAACATCAACAAAAGCCCCGGCATATAATCTTACGAGAGGAGAAAATACTTTTTTAGCTTCATGAATGGCGGGGTGAGAATCTGTAAAAGTATCAATAGCCCTGTGCAAAGTAATCCCATCCTGAATGTCTTTTGGGAAAGAAAAGCGGTCTTTATTCCGGATAAAATCTTCCAGGAACTGACCTACGATTTGCCCGTCTGTAAATGAAAGAAAGGAGTGTGCTAAGTAATTCATTATTGTGAAAACTTAAAGGTAAGAAATTATTAGGGTTAAGAGTTATAAATTATGAGTTATGTAAGCGCGAAATTTTAAGCCATAAATAATGAAATATGAATTGTGAGCTCAACTTGGTTTCTCTAATCCAACTTCTATTTTTTTACCTGTACCGATATCTCGTACCCTGCATACAACTCTTAACTCATAATTTATAACTCTTAACTCTAAAAAATTCTCTCGTGAAAATCTTCAATCTTACTTACTTCCTCAATTTTAATCCCGAATTTTCTTTTGGGAATTTTATTAAGATTGGAAACGAAAATCTTTTCATATCCCAATTTTTCGGCTTCTGAAATTCGTTGCTCAACCTGGGCTACAGGGCGGATTTCACCGCTAAGGCCGATCTCGCCAGCAAAACAGAAGTGTTCGGAAATCGCAATATCTTCATTAGAAGAAAGGATAGAAGCGACAACAGCAAGATCTAAAGCCGGATCATCGGTTTTAATACCACCTGTAATATTCAGGAAAACGTCTTTTGCTCCAAGCTGAAAACCTGCACGTTTTTCCAATACGGCAAGAAGCATATTTAATCTTTTGGCATCAAAACCGGTGGAGCTTCTTTGAGGTGTCCCATACACTGCAGTGCTTACCAGCGCCTGAATTTCCAGAAGCATCGGGCGGTTTCCTTCCAAAGTTACTGCCACGGAATTTCCGGAAAGTTCCTCGAATTTTTTGGTAATGAGAATTTCAGAAGGATTTTTAATTTCTTTCAATCCCTGGGAAACCATTTCGTAGATTCCGATTTCTGAAGTAGACCCGAAACGGTTTTTGTTGGCTCTCAATAATCTGAAAAGGTGGTTTCTGTCACCATCAAAATTTAATACCACATCTACCATATGTTCCAATACTTTTGGGCCGGCAATCTGTCCGTCTTTTGTAATGTGCCCGACTAAGAAAACCGGAGTGTTGTTTTCTTTGGCATATTTGATAATTTCATTGGAGCATTCCCGGATTTGGGAAACGGTTCCCGGTGAACTTTCAATCAGTTGAGACTGTAAAGTCTGAATAGAATCAATAATGACAAAATCGGGTTCAAGCTTTTTAGCTTCATGAAGAATTTTTTCCAATGAAGTTTCAGTAAAAAGAAAGCAGTTCGGATTTTGAATATCCGTTAACCTGTCAGCTCTCATTTTAATTTGTGAGGCACTTTCTTCACCGGAAACATAGAAAATTTTCTTCTTCATTTTTAAGGCCAGCTGTAAAAGAAGGGTAGATTTTCCGATTCCCGGTTCACCGCCGATCAGTGTGACAGATCCTAAAACAATTCCACCACCCAAAACCCGGTTCAGTTCCTCAGAAGGGGTTTTGATCCGTGGTTCTTCAATCGCTTCAACTTCAACGATATTAATGACATGTTGTTTGGTTTTTGAAGAAGGAAGACTTTTATGAGAAGGTTTTTCTACCACTTCTTCCACCAAAGTATTCCATTGCCCGCAATTTTTACATTGTCCCATCCATTGGGAATACTGAGTTCCGCAGTTTTGACAGAAATATGCTGTTCTAAGTTTTGCCATGATGTAAAATTATAAAAAAACTCAGCATCAAAAAATTTTTATAAGGGGTTAATAAACTAACATAGATCAATGCCGGAACTTTATTTTCCGCATACCTTTGATTATATTTAAAATATATAAAAAATGAAAAAGATATTTTTAACTTTTGTATTCGCGCTTTTGAGCGTTGTAGGTTTTGCACAGACAGCCTGGGCTGTAGATCCGATGCATTCTTCTGTGAATTTTAATATCAAACATATGGGGATCAGCTTTGTACAGGGTAGATTTGATAAATTTGAAGGAAAAGTATCCACTCCCGGAGCAAGCCTGGATAATGCTACTTTCTCTTTTGGAGTGCAGACCAGCTCTGTAAATACGGGTGTTGAAATGAGAGACAAGCATTTGAAAAGTGCAGATTTCTTCGATGCTGAAAAATTCCCTGCAATGACTTTTGAAAGTACTTCTTTAACGAAAGAAAAAAATAATACATATACACTCAAAGGAAAACTGACGATTAAAGATGTAACCAAAGAAATCAGTGTTCCCGTAACTTATGGTGGAATAACAAAAAATCAACAAGGGAAAGAAATAATGGGTTTCCAGACCACATTTAAAGTGAACCGTTTAGATTATAATATTAAATATGATCCAACGGGAGCTGGTGTGGCTAAAGATGTTGATGTTAATTTATATTTTGAATTAATTAAACAATAGTTTATATATATATATTTGGTTTGGGTAAAAGGTTTTCAATGTATGTTGGGAACCTTTTTTTGTGTTATAAAGATAAAATTGCTGAATCTTGAAACTGTAAATTTGTAGTCATTCATAACTAAAATCGCTGCAAGATGAGTGAGCTTGGTGTGTAATAGGCATATGTTTTTTATTTTCCAGGTAGATCTTTGTTGAAATCACCTTTAAAAATTTAATCAGAAAATTTTAACTTATTTTTCGTGTTTATGATTAATTAAAATAATTCAAAATCTAAAAAATTGCTTTGTATTTCTTTTTCCCCTAACTTTGCACAAACCTAATCTAATGAGTAAAAAGAACACTAAATACATCTTTGTGACAGGAGGTGTAACTTCATCTTTGGGAAAAGGAATCGTATCTGCTTCTCTGGGACTATTACTGAAATCACGCGGTTTTAATGTAACGATCCAAAAACTGGACCCTTATATTAACATTGACCCAGGAACACTGAATCCTTATGAACACGGAGAATGCTATGTAACCGAAGATGGTGCGGAGACGGATCTGGATTTAGGTCACTACGAGCGATACTTAGATGCTCCAACTTCCCAGAATAACAATGTTACCACGGGGAAAATTTATCAGACTGTTATTGAAAAAGAAAGAAAAGGAGACTTTTTGGGGAAAACAGTTCAGGTAATTCCTCATATCACCAACGAAATTAAACGCAGAATTAAAATTCTTTCCAAACAGAACTACGATATTATCATTACAGAGATCGGTGGAACTGTAGGAGATATTGAATCTTTGCCCTACATTGAAACTGTACGCCAGCTGAAATGGGAATTGGGTGAAAAGAACTCTATGGTCATCCATCTGACTTTATTACCATATCTGGCTTCAAGTGGGGAATTAAAAACAAAACCATCTCAGCATTCCGTTCGTCAGTTAATGGAAAGCGGAATTATGGCTGATGTTTTGGTTTGCAGAACAGAGCATAAAATTCCGAAAGATCAGAGAGCAAAATTAGCACAGTTCTGTAACGTTCCGTTAGATAATGTTATTGAATGTAAAGATCTGGAAACGATTTATGAAGTTCCGATGTATCTTCAGAAGCAGAATTTTGATGATGTGGTTTTAAAGGAGCTGGATCTTAAAAGTGATAAGCAGGCAGATCTTAAAGACTGGAAAAGTTTCTTAAAGAAATTCCAGAATCCTAAGAAAACAATAGAAATTGCATTAGTAGGAAAATATATCTCTCTTCAGGATTCTTATATTTCCATTGCTGAAGCTTTCAAACATGCAGGGGCAGATGTGGAAACAGAGGTGAAAGTAAGATGGGTATATAGCGGAGATATTACTGAAGACAATATCAAAGAAACTTTAAAAGGAGTAAACGGAATCCTGATTGCTCCGGGCTTCGGAGACAGGGGAATTGAAGGGAAAGTGCTTACGGCGCAATATGCAAGAGAAAATAAAATTCCGATGTTGGGAATCTGCTTAGGAATGCAGATCATGACAATTGAATTTGCAAGAAATGTTCTGGGGTATTCAAAAGCCAATTCTATGGAATTCGATACTTCTACAGAACATCCAGTGATCTCTATCATGGAAGAACAGAAAAATGTAGTAGATAAAGGAGGTACAATGCGTTTGGGTGCATGGAAATGTACTTTAAAAAACAATTCCAGATTATCTGAAATCTATGGCAATAAAAATATTTCAGAAAGACACCGTCACCGTTATGAATTCAATAGCGATTATCTTCAGGAATTTGAAAAGAACGGCTTCCTGGCAACGGGAACAAACCCTGAAACAGGATTGGTTGAGGCTCTTGAAATGCCAGATCATCCGTTCTATGTTGGGGTACAGTATCACCCTGAATATAAAAGTACGGTAGCAACGCCGCATCCGCTATTCAGAGCTTTCATCAAGGCTTGTGAAAAGAAATAAAGTAATTTTTTAATTGCAAACGTCATAAATAAACTCAGACTGATTATTCTCAGCCTGAGTTTATTATATAGTAATATATTATAGCATAGAGTTTTGATAAAAAAACAGTATTTTTGTCGACTCAAAATGTATTACACTTTGTAATACCTATTTAATAGTAAAAATTTTAATTAAGATAAAATGCAACAAAACAACGGACTCGATAAAAGTCAAATGATTAGTTTTGCGGTTTTATGTCTGGTACTCTTCGGTTTTATGTTTTATTTTCAAAACAAACAATCGAAGGAGGAAGAGGTAAAAGCTCAGCAACAAAAGACCGAACAGGTTAAAAATGCGGTAAAACAAACTCAGGCAAGCAATATCAATCCAAATGTAACTCCTAATGCAATTCAGGTTTCCAACTTAGCAAACAGTGAATTGAAACTGGAATTTTCAAGCTTAGGAGGGCAGGTTTCTAAAGTAGAACTTTTAAAATATAAAGCATACGACCACAAAAGTGACAAAGCAGATTTGCCATTATATTTGATCAATAAAAACAATTCCAATTACGGGTTCCAGTTTAAAGATAAAACCGGTAAGGTTATTAATACTAAAGATTTAGTTTTCTCTCCTACAGTAAACGGTAATGCTGTGACATTGACAGCTAATTATAATGGAGCTGTTATTCAGTTTATTTATACACTGCTTGAAAAATACACTTTAGATTTTAAAGTAAGAACTCAGGGGCTTGCTAAAGTAACTTCTGATACCAAAGCAGATTTCATCTGGGATTACAGTGTAAGAAATATGGAAAAGGGTAGAGCTCAGGAGCAGTCTCACTCAGAATTCTCTTATGCATTCAATAATTATAAGGATTATGATTATGACGGAAGAACAACAATGGAGGAGGAAAAAGAAACGCTTAACTGGATTGGGGTAAAGCAGCAGTTCTTTTCTTCTGTAATTGAAGCTAAAACCGGGTTTACCCAAAGTAAAGGAAATCAGGAAGCTATTGAAGAAGGAGAATATCTGAAGAAATTCAACTATGAAGGTTTTGTTCAGATGACGGGTAATGAATTGAACCAGGATTTTACCTGGTATTTTATGCCTCTGGATCTGACGTTATTAAAATCTTATGATAAAAACTTTGATGAAATATTACCGTTAGGCTGGTCATTTATCGGTGGGATGAACCGTTATTTCTTCATGCCGATGTATAATATTATTGCATCCTGGGGACTGACAGCCGGTTGGGTTATTTTCTTAATGACGATTATTGTTAAACTAATCCTGTCGCCGATTATGTATAAGCAGCATAAGCTAAGTGCGATGATGAAAGTAATCCGTCCTGAAATTGATGAAGCCAATGCTAAATTAAAGGATGCAGATCCAATGAAAAAGCAGCAGGCTACTATGGAAATCTACCGGAAAGCAGGAGTGAATCAAATGGCGGGTTGTTTGCCGGCGTTGGTACAGATTCCTATTTTCTATGCATTGTTCCGTTTCTTCCCGAACTTTATTGATTTGAGAGGGCAGGGCTTCTGGTTTGCAAAAGACCTTACGGCTTATGATGATCTGATTAAATTACCGTTTAAAGTTCCTTTCCTGGGAGATCACTTAAGTATCTTTGCTCTTGCATGTACTGTTGTCATTTTAATCTATACCATCATGACATCCGGAAATATCCAGCAGCCACAGCAGGAAGGTATGCCAAACATGAAGGTGCTGATGTATATTTTCCCGGTTACATTCCTATTCTTCCTGAATACCTCAGCTTCCGGGCTTTCATGGTATTATTTTGTATCCAATGCGATTAACATATTAATTATCCTTGTTATTAAATACTGGATTCTGGATGAAAAGAAAATCCATGCCCAAATTCAGGCCAATAAAGAAAAGCCTAAAACAGAAGGTAAATTCCAGAAGAGAATGAGAGAGATGATGGAGAAAGCCCAGGAACAACAAAAAGTGGCTGAGCAGAAAAATAAAAAGAAATAGTATATACCTTATATATAGTAAAAGAGAAGCAAATTATTGCTTCTCTTTTTTATTGGTATAGTAGTATCAATTTGTCTCTCAACTCATCATTTATAACTGCTCAATCATATTTAAGCCTGAACGATTGTCTGTGGTGTTTCGTCGGCCCGAATTTTATTAAGGCTTCCTGGTGCTTTTTGGTGGCATACCCGAAATTTGTATTCCAGCCATACTCCGGAAATTCTTCATGGAGCTCAATCATTAGTCTGTCCCTGTAGTTTTTAGCCAGAATAGAAGCCGCAGCAATAGAAAGAACTTTTGAGTCTCCTTTAATAATACATTCATGAGGTATATAATTATAAGGATGAAACTTGTTTCCATCTACAAGGATGAGTTCCGGCCTTATTTTTAATTGATCCAGCGCCAGATGCATAGCATGAATGCTTGCGTTGAGAATATTATGGGTGTCGATAAATAATGGTGGCAGTTCGGCGATGGCATAGTCTTTAACATTGTCTTTTATATAGTTATCAAGGTCCATCCTTGTTTTAAAAGTTAATTTTTTTGAATCATTAACTAAATTTTGGTTAAAATTATGATCTAAAATGACTGCAGCGGCAACGACAGGACCACATAAGCAGCCTCTACCTACTTCATCACACCCTGCCTCAACATAAAAATTCGACCATTTTTTTATTAAATCCATAAATATATAAGATAACGTGAAATAAAACCATGCAATATTAAATATTTTTAACAAAATATTTGGTTACTTTGGGAAAGTTTTACATATTTGCAATAATAAAAAAAATAATCAATTTAAATATGAAGAAATTAACTACAAGTGTTTTGGCTATAGTTCTTACTTCCTCTTTTGTGGTTGTGAATGCACAAAATACACAAGGCGATACTCTGAGAACTCAAGACATACGAGAAGTCGTAGTGACTGGAGCTCTTGGTATTAAAAAGAGACAGGATGCTGTTATTTCCAGTAACAAGGTTTTAAATAACCAGGAAATCAGTAACGGAGGTAACCCGAATATTGCGCAGGCATTAACTGCTAAAGTATCAGGTTTACAAATTAATACCTTAGATAACTCTGTAAATTCTAGTACTCGTATTGTATTAAGAGGTAACAGATCTATCACAGGTAATAATACTGCCTTGATTATTATTGATGGAACAATTTCAACAACTTCAATTTTCCAACAATTACCTCCTGAAATTATTGAAAATATAAACGTAATTAAAGGACAGCAAGGAGCTGCTTTATACGGAGAGAAAGGAAGTAATGGTGTTATCGTAGTAACAACTAAAAGAGGTTCTAAATCAAGTAAAATTCAGTTCAATTTAACTTCTTCTGTTGATATCTCTTCAATATACAAATTGCCATTAAGACAATCTGTATACGGTCAAGGTATTCAGGACACAAGTTTTGACGGTACTGACTACAATGGTACCAACTGGGTTCCTTACGAAAATACATCTTGGGGACCACTATGGTCAACTCCGGGATTAGGAGGACAATTACTACCTGTGGGATTACCACAGGCTGATGGTAGTCTGAATATGGCAAATTATGGATATCAGAAGGATAATATTAAGAAGTTCTTCAACAATGGTATCTTGACACAGAATGGTTTATCAATGAATGTTGGTGGAGATGATGCATATGCATATTTGTCTGTTAACCGTTTAGAAAACCAGTTTATGGTTGATGGTGATAACCTTAAAAGAAATACATTTTTCTTCAAAGCAGGAAAGCAGTTAGGTAAATTCAGAATTGACGGGACATTTAATGTAATAGATCAAAATACTGCTCAAACTGGTGGTAATTTATATGGTATGTTATTGCAAACGCCAGCAAACGTTAATGTTAAGGATTATAGAAATTCTGGAGTTAGTGGACATTGGACTCCTTATGCTACCAATCCATATTGGTTAAGAGATCATTTTAGAAATAATAACAATACGACTACTTTTAATGGAATCGTTAATTTAGCATATGAGTTTAATAAAAATATTAGTTTAACTTATACAGGGAATTTATTAACAACATCCAGTGTAACTGAATCTTATAATGATCAGTTTACACCATCTGATGCTATTCCTTGGGAAAATACAGGTTATCCTCTTTTTGATGGCTCCACTATTTTTGATTTTGGTTACACTGCAATTACATCTGCTTATAATAAAAGCATGAGCAAAAGCTGGAAATATTATGGAGACTTAATGTTAAATTTCAACTATGATTTAACGGAGAATCTTAATTTAAAAGCTAACATTGGTAGTAACCTTCAAGATGCTAAGGATGATAATATGGCCATCGGAGGAACTAATTTAAGAATACCAGGTTGGTATAATATTAATAATGTGGTTAATAATACTCCATGGTATAATCTAGACAATGGGAAGTCAAGAGTAAGAAGTGCTGCTTGGTTTGCCAATGTTGATTTAGGATATAAAGATTTCTTATTTGTAAATGGAACGTTCCGTTATGAGCAATCATCAGTTTTAAGTGTTAGACCTACTTATACAGATGATTATAAAAACCAAGGATATTCTTATTACTCATTAGGAGCGTCTTTTATTCCTACAAAAGCTTTTGCAAGCTTTAAAAATGATGTTCTTAACTATATGAAATTAAGTGCTTCATATACAAGAACAGGTAACTCAAGTAATATTGGTGTATATGCTTTGGATGAGGTTGGAGTAATTCCTACAGGATATCCGTTCGGGCCTTTAGTTTCTTACAGGCCAAACAGAAATCCGGTTTCACCAGATATTAAACCGGAATTTAACAACACATTTGAAGCAAATTTAGCATTAGGTTTCCTAAAAGATCGTATTACTCTTGAGGGATCTTACTATAATACTAAGACAGAAGATTTAATTACTAATGCTACTTTACCAACACCGACAGGATTTAATGCCGTGCTTGATAACGTAGGAACTATGAGAAACAAAGGTTTCGAAGTAGATTTAGGAATTACCCCTTTCAAAAGTGCTGACTTTGAGTGGAATTTAAATGGGTCTTATTCTCAATACAGATCTGAAGTTTTAAGCTTAGAAGGCGGAGGAGACAGAGTAATCATTGCTAACGCTGGTTCCGGTATCCCGGCAAGTATTGCTGCGGTTGTTGGACAGCAAATGCCTATGATCATCGGTACTAAATACCAAAGGGATCCTAACGGTAATATCATAGTTGGAGCTAATGGTTTACCTGTAGTAAGCAGTGATTATGAAATCTTAGGAAAAGTAAATCCAGACTATATTCTTACTTTCGGAACTACAGTAAGGTATAAAGGTTTCACTTTAAGAGCAGTTGGAGATTATAGAACAGGTAATAGTTTTATTTCTGCATCGAAAAATTTGCTAGGTTTCACCGGTCTATTAGAGAAAACTGCAGAGTTTGATCGTTCTCAAGGTTATGTTATTCCTAACTCAGTACAGTTAGTAAATGGTCAGTATGTAGCAAACACAACGCCTGTAGGAGGTGTTGGAGATTATCAACATGTTATGTCTTATTTTACAGGTGCATATCAGGATGATATTGCTGAAGAATTCGTAGTTGATGGTACGGCTCTTAAAATCAGAGAAATTTCATTAAGCTATAGATTTCCTAAAAACTGGATTAGTAATACATTTGTTAACAGCGTGACAGTAGGTGCTTATGCTAGAAACCCATTTGTATGGTATGCAAAGTCAAACAGAAACTTCGGAGACCCGGAAGTTACCAATACATCGGGTAACGGAGGCGGATTCCAGGCTATCAGTCAGTACCCAACTGCAAGAACTTTTGGTTTCAATATTAACGTAACTTTTTAAAAAAATGAAAAAGATAAAATTTTTAATTCCTTTGGTGTTGATGGGGCTAACAGCAACCTCATGTAATAACTATCTAGATATCAATGAAAATCCTAACTCTGTTCCGGCAGAAAATATTCTACCAAGTTTAGCATTACCAGGAGCTATTTCTGAAATTTACAGAACTCAGGGTACTGATATGATGAGATTGGGTAATTTAATGATGAATAACTGGTCTTGTAATGTTTATTCATATGGAGAAACATTCAGTGCTGAAAATACTCTAAATGTAAACAGCTCATTTTATAGTGGGATCTGGGATAATATTTATTTGAACCTTAATACGTTTAATTTTATTGAAAATTATCCTAACGCTGATCATAAGCAAGATAATTATATCGCTATCGCGAAAATTATGAAGTCTTTCTACATGCAGTACATTGTTGATTTATATGGTGATGCTCCTTATACTGAAGCATTTAAAGGACAGGCTAATCTACATCCGAAATATGATAATGATGAAACAATTTATAAGGCTTCAATTGATAATCTTAATACAGCTATTGATATTATAGATGAAGCTCAACCTCTTGCGGAATCTGCAGGAGCAAGTGATATTGTTTTCGGAGGTGGTGCTGCAGGTATGGCTAAATGGAGACAATTTGCAAATACAATTAAGCTGAGATACCTTATTAGAATGTCTAATGTTACAGGTACAATGGCTTCTTTCAGAGATCAGGAGTTGGCTAAGCTTTCTGCAGAAGGTAATGCTAACGGCTTTACTGGTTTATTTATCAACGAGACGGTAAAAGAAAATCCAGGATATTCTACAGCAAACAATGATTCGATGCATCCTTTTGTATTAAATTATTTTGCTACAGCAGCTGGACAAAGACCTGCAAACTATGTAATTGTAACTGTATCTGAGCACTTGGCTAATACTTTGGAAGGAAATGCGATTCTCAATTCTACAGAAGCATATTATGCCAAGTTTAATAATATTAAGGATCCAAGAAGAACTAGACAATTTACCAATGTTACCTATACATTTAATGGACAAACATTTACAAGATTGAAAGGAACAAGACAAGGTGCTACAGCAGGTCAGCCAGGAGCTCCTCAAGATCCTAATAGTCCATCAAGTAGAAATGTTTCGGCTTTTGCTAATGGTAACTTTATTGGTGGTGCAACTAGTGGTTCTTTATTAACCTTAGCAAATGGACGCGGAGGTGTTATGATGACAGCTGCTGAAAGTAGTTTCTTACAGGCCGAAGCTGCTTTAAGATGGCCTTCATTGTTTAATTATAGTGCACAAACAAAATTTGATCAGGGTATTACTGATTCGTTTACTTACTTTGGTGCTACTGCAGGAGCTTATTTTACTCAAATAGCTAATACAGCTGGTTTAGGGTGGACAGGGTCAGATGCTCAGAAGTTAGAGGCAATTATGACACAGAAATGGATTTCTACTGTAAATGCAACTCCTCTTGAATCATTTGTCGAGTATAACAGAACAGGTTATCCATTTATTCCTTTAGCTGTAACGGCGAATCAGACAAGAAAACCGTACAGACTACAGTATCCTACTTCGGAATACAGTGCTAACCCATCGAATGTTCCAAGCCTTTCGACCGCACAATTATTTACAAAAAATAGTTCTACTCCATTCTGGAACCAGAATTAATATCAGAACAATTTTAATATTTAAAAACCGCCTCAAAGGCGGTTTTTTTGTTTTATATATGCTTGTATTAAATTTGATGTATCAACTATTCAATTTAAAAATCATCTATAAAATATTTGTCTTAATGAATTCATTAAGTATATATATTATTTGCTATAATTTTTTATTTATAAGCAGCATTTTTTAGATTTTTTTTTATTTTAATCTTTGTAAACTTTTTATAATTTTCACCTATTTTAACATTTGTCAGACAAAAAAAATATATGCATCGCATTGTTTTATTTATCCATAAGTGTTGAATTATTTTAAGTATTAAGCAATATTTGTTGTTTTTTAATACTTTAATTTGTTGATTATAAATGTATTATGCTTGTTTTTGGGCTGTTTTTAATTATTATTTCATCTATTTATGATATAAAATTCGTTTTTTTAGTTCTATTTATTATATTCAATCATTTTATTTTTATGAGAACTTGTTTTTGTTAAATGTTTTGTATTTAACAAATATTATTGATTAAAACTATGTTTTTTTTATATTTTTTTGAAACATTGTTAAATTTATGTAATTTTCTTTTGTGTTTTTAAGAAAGTTTTACAAATTTGCAACAACGCAAAAATAAATTTGATATGAAGAAACTAACAGCGAGTGTGCTTACTCTTGTATTGTCTTCGTCTTTAGCTATTGTAAATGCACAGCAAAAGACAAGTGATACCGTAAGAACACAGGATATTGAGGGAGTCGTTGTGACTGCCTTGGGGATTAAAAGAGAAAAGAAATCATTAGGATATGCCTCTGAAGAAGTAAAGGCTGAAGCCCTTACCGGAGGAACGACTAATACCGGAAACGTTGCGGGATTACTTTCAGGTAAAGTGGCCGGTCTACAGGTAAACACAAACAACAACTTTGGTGGGTCTTCAAATTTATTGATTAGAGGGTATAAATCTTTAAGTGGAGGTGCCCCGTTAATCGTAATAGATGGATCTCCGGTAAATAATGGTACTATTAAAGGATCAATATTTGATTATGGAAACTTTTTATCTGATATCAACCAAAATGATATAGAAAGTATAAACGTTCTTAAAGGAGCTGCGGCTTCAGCTTTATATGGTGAGCGTGGAAGTGATGGGGTTATTTTGATTGTTACTAAAAACGGACGAGGAAAACAGGACGGAAGTTGGGGAGTAACATTAAATTCGAGTGTAAATGTAGGTTTTATCGATAAATCTACATTCCCTAAATATCAGACAAGATATGGAGCAGGCTACGGCCCCCAATACGGAAATGATACGAATGGTGATGGCAATCCTGATGAATATTTTAATCATGACCCGGATACCGGTGAGTTTCAGGTACCACTTACGGAAGATGCATCTTATGGTGCCGAGTTTAATCCTAATTTGATGGTACGTCAATGGTATTCATATGATCCTACTTCACCTTATTATGGAAAAGCAACACCTTGGGTAGCTGCTAAAAACGGGCCGATTAAATTTTTCGAAAACCCGGTTACCTATGTTAACTCAATTTCATTAGAAAAAGGAAATAAGTCATCCAATATATCTTTGTCATATTCAAATATGCTTTCCAATGGTTTACTACCGAATTCCGATTTGAGAAAAAACAGTTTGACAGCAAAATTTAGCTATGACTTTACGGATAAACTTCATGCTACAGTTTTCTCAACCTTAACAATTCAGGATACTAAGGGTAGAAATGAAACCGGATATTCAGATAATATTGTGACCGGTTTCAGACAATGGTGGCAGACCAACGTGGATTTGTATGAGCTGAGAGATGCCTATGCCAGAACAAATAATTCCAATAATACCTGGAACAGAACTTCAGGTGCAGATGGAACACCTGCATACTGGAATAATCCATATTTCCAAAGATATCAGAATTACCAGTCGGATTCAAGAACAAGAACATTCAGCTATGCTCAGCTAAAATATGATGTTTCTAAAAATTTCGGGATTACAGGGAAGTTATCTTATGACAATATGCAGATGCTGATTGAGCAAAGATTGATGAACGGATCTTTACCCCAGGCATTTGGGGCTTCAGGAAATAATGTAACTTCAGGATATTCCCGTCAGGATGTAAGAACTGCGGAAACCAACTTCGACGTATTTGCCAATTATAAATTTGATATTACAGACGATTTAAACGTAAGTGGTATCTTAGGGGGGAACGTAAGAAGAAACTTAAGTGACGGTGTCTATGCAAGTACAGAAGGTGGTCTGGCAACTCCGGGATTATTTGCTATCTCAAATTCTGCCAGTCCGATCATTCCACCGGATGAAAACTATGCAAAATGGCTTACTTCAAGTTTATATGCTACAGCTTCATTCGGATATAAAAATTTATTGTTTGTAGACGGAACTTACAGGGTAGACAGAAGCTCAAACCTTCCGAAAGAAAATAATACCTATGATTATTATTCAGCGACAGGATCTTTGATTCTTTCAGAATTATGGAAACAAAACTGGTTAAGCTTCTGGAAAGTGAGAGCGAACTATGCGGAAGTAGGTTCATCAACAGTCAATTATCAACTACAGAATACATACAGGGTAAGAGGTGGATTTGGAAACACCGGATTGGTAGATCAATCATACTTTTTGGCCAATCCGGACCTGAAACCACAAAGGTCTAAAGAATTAGAATTCGGTATGGAAGCTCAATTCTTAAAAAACAGATTAGGATTTGATGTTGCTGTTTATAAAACGCGTACACTTGACCAGATTATTAATCTACCGGTTTCTTCAGCTACAGGATACAGAACATTCCTGGTAAATGCAGGACAGATTAATAACAAAGGAATTGAAGTTCAGCTAAACGGAACACCATTCAAAACTTCCAATTTCAGTTGGGATGTTGATGTGAACTGGTCTAAAAATGAAAATGAAGTAGTTTCTTTATATGGCGATGCAAAAAACTATTTATTGGCATCTTATCAAGGGGGAATTTCTTTAAATGCAAGAGTGGGTGAAGCTTTCGGTGCTCTTGTAGGATCAGATTATGTTTATTTAAATGGAGAGCGCGTAGTTGATCCTGCTACCGGTAGATATTTAAGAAACCCTAACCAGGTAATCGGTAATATCACTCCGGATTGGATTGGTGGTATCAGGAACAGCTTCAATTATAAAGGAATCTCAGTTAGCTTCTTAATTGACGTTAAACATGGTGGAGATGTTTATTCAACAGATATGTATTATGGTCTTGCCACTGGTTTGTATGAAGAAACAGCAGTAGGAGATTATAGAACAGCTGGTGTTATCAATCCTGGAGTAAATCCTAACGGACAGGTGAACACAACACCTACGATTGCACCAGGTACTTTCGGTAACGTAGACGGATATAGAAGAATGCCGAACAGCAGATTTGTATATGATGCTTCATATGTTAAATTAAGAGAAGCAAGTATTGGTTACAGCCTTCCGAAATCTATATTGAAAAATACTTCTTTACAGGAAGCTAAAATTTCTTTGGTAGGAAGAAACCTTTGGATTATTCACAAAAACTTACCTTACGCGGATCCTGAAGCAGGAACAGGTAACGGGCTGGCTTCAAAAGGTAATTCTATCGGGGTTCTTCCAACAACACGTGACATCGGTATCAATGTAACATTAAAATTCTAAAAAGACATGAAAAAGATATTTTTAATACTAAGCTTAATTTCTCTGACAGTAATTACCAACTCTTGTGAGAGGGATATTACCTCACTGAATGAAGACCCTAAGCACCCTTCGGTTGTGCCGTCGGGATTATTGGTAGCAAGTGCAGAGCAGGAATTAATTTCACAATTATTAACGCCCAATGTTAATAATAATATATCGAGATTCTTTACCCAGCAATGGGCACAAACTACCTATATAGATGAGTCTAACTATGATATGGTGACAAGACCTATTCCAAGAAACCATTATAACAGAATGATGGCTTCGAGCTCCGCTACAGTACATTCTCCAGGTGTTTTATCCGCTCTTAGAGATGCAAGACAATTTCTTCAGAATGAAAGCTTAAGTGCGGCAAAAAAAAGTAATAATGAAGCTATTATTGAATTGATCAGTGTATATGCATGGGCAAATTTGGTTGATACTTATGGGGACTTACCTTATTTCGGTGCTTTAAAAGCTATACCTGGAAATCCGGGAGCTTCTGAGATTCCTTATGATGATGCTAAAACGATCTATGTGGATTTAATTAAAAGAATTGATGCAGCTACGGCTATGATCAATACTAATGAAAGCGGTTATACAGACGATCTGTTTTATAAAGGAAATATGGTCAATTGGGAAAAAATGGGTAATTCCTTAAAGTTCAGATTAGCTGTGACATTATCAGATGCTGACCCGACTTTGGCTAAAACTCATGCAGAAGCAGCTTACGCTGCAGGTTTATTTACAGCTAAAGAAGACAATTTTGGATTAACGGCTTTCCCATCAGGATTATTTGCTAACCCAGTATATCAGGATGTTGTACAATCTGGTAGAAATGACTTTGTTCCTTCAGAAATGTTGGTTGATTATATGAATTCTACTTCAGATCCTAGAAGAGGAAGATGGTTTACTAAAGTAGGAGGTGCTTTTGTAGGAGGAGTATACGGTTCTGGAAATTCATTTGGGGCATACTCGCATATGACTTCTTCAAAACCTAATGATGTTGGAGAGGATGGTTATATGCTTATTACGGAGAATGCTCAAGGGTTTTTATTGGATTATTCTGAGATTACATTCTTAAGAGCAGAAGCTGCTGCACGCGGTTTCAATGTAGGTGGAACACCTGCTGTTTTATATGGTGAAGCCATTACTGCTTCTATGGGAGAATATGGAATGAGCCCTACGGTTGCGGCTACATTTATTGCTGCCAATCCATATGATGCAACCAACTGGAGAAAATCTATTGGTTTCCAGGCTTGGGTAGCGATGTTTAATAAAGGTTTCCAGGCATGGAATTTTGCGAGAAGATTAAACTATCCTGTATTTGAAAACCCTGCAGATTCTGCTGTTGAAGCAGTACCAGTGAGAATGAAATATTCAGATCAGGAATATTTATTGAATGCAACTAATGTTGCTGCCGCTGCTGCAAAAATCGGTGGCGATAAAGTATCAACCAAAGTTTTTTGGGATGTAAACTAATTAATAGTTAATGAATCATATTAAAAGATATTCCTGTAACAGTGCAGGAATATCTTTATTTAAATTTGTAAAATTGTAAATATGAAATTTTTGATCAGCCTTATTGCCATAATGAGCATTGTTTCTTGCAGCAGTGATGATGGCAGAGAAAATACAGAAATAAAAACTCCGGATATCAACGGGGTCTGGAAGCCTTATCAATATGAATATAAAGGGAAAACCTATCCGGCAAGTACCTGTCAGCAAAAAGGGCAGATATCGGTGAATGTAGATTTTTCAGGAGTATATGAAAGATATGATGTGGCCCCGTCTTCTGGCGAGTGTAATATGTTTGATTCATTTGCAGGTAAATGGAGCTATGATAATATGAGTGGAACTTTAACGCTTACCTATACAGAAGCTGGTGTGGTTAAGACTCTTAAAAAAGATGTGGATACATTTTCTGATACAGAACTTAAAATTTCCGATAACACGAGAGATTTAGATAATATCCCCGGGAATGATGATGCCGTCTTAGTGTTTATAAAACAATAAGAATTCTTATATAAACCACCTTCGGGTGGTTTTTTTATTTCCGTATATTTGTATTTCAAAATTTTAAGCGAAAATACAAGGCTATTTCATAATAGTCTTTGAAAAAAGAATATTGGCACATGAATATCAAAAATATCATAGAAGAAAAACTTTCGGAAATTATTTTAAACGTATATCAGCTGAAGGAAATCAGTCTGGAAGTTCAGGAAAATAAAACCGAATATGAAGGAGACTTTACTATTGTTACTTTTCCATTGGTAAAACAGCTGAAAAAAAATCCTGAGAGCATAGGAGTAGAATTGGGAGAATCATTAACTGCTCAAACAGACCTGTTGGAAAGTTTCAATGTTGTTAAAGGTTTCCTTAACGTGAAAGTTAAAAACCAATTCTTTGTAGACCAGTTTAAATCAGTCGGTGAAAGTTTTTCAAAAATAGAAAAGAAGAATGCTACGGTAATGGTAGAGTATTCTTCCCCGAATACCAATAAGCCTTTGCATTTGGGACATATCAGAAATAATTTACTGGGTTTTTCTGTCGCACAGATTCTTAAAGAAGCAGGCTATGATGTCATCAAAACTCAGATCATCAATGACAGAGGAATTCATATCTGTAAATCGATGCTGGCCTGGGAGAAGTTCGGAAAGGGCGAAACTCCAGAAATAACCCATACAAAAGGAGATAAATTTGTAGGGAATTATTACGTTGAATTTGATAAAAACTATAAAAAAGAAATTGCTGAACTGGTTGAGCAGGGAATAGGGGAAGAGCAGGCTAAAAAAGAGGCACCCGTAATAAAAGAAGCTCAGAAAATGCTTCTGGATTGGGAAAATGGAGATGAAACAGTAAGAAATCTCTGGAATGAAATGAATTCCTGGGTGTATAAAGGATTCAATGAAACCTATAAAAGATTAGGTGTAAATTTTGATCAGGTTCAATATGAAAGCAATACCTATTTATTAGGGAAAGACCTTATTCAGGAAGGTTTGGATAAAGGTGTTCTGTATCAGAAAGAAGACGGATCGGTTTGGTGTGATCTTACTGATGAAGGGCTGGATCAGAAACTTTTACTGCGTTCAGACGGAACTTCGGTATATATGACCCAGGATTTGGGAACGGCAGTAGAGCGATTCAAGCAGAATAATATTCAGAAGCTGATCTATACTGTTGGAAATGAGCAGGATTATCACTTTCAGGTATTGTTTAAAATCCTGAAGAAGCTGGGCTATGCCTGGGCAGATCAATTATTCCATTTATCTTACGGAATGGTGGAACTTCCTGAAGGTAAAATGAAATCCCGTGAAGGAACGGTAGTAGATGCCGATGACCTGATGCAGGAAATGTATGAAACGGCAAAAGCTAAGGCACAGGAATTAGGAAAATTAGAAAATCTTTCTGATGAAGATAAAGAATCTTCTTATGAAACTGTCGGGTTGGGGGCATTAAAGTATTTCATGCTGAAAGTTGATCCTAAAAAGAAAATGCTGTTCAATCCTGCTGAAAGTATTGACTTTAATGGGAATACGGGGCCATTCATTCAATATACTTATGCACGTATTCAGTCTTTATTGTCAAAAGCAGAATATGTCCAGAAAGAAATTGCAGATGTACAGCTGAACCAGTTTGAAAAAGAATTAACGATGCAGCTTGCCAATTATAAAACCGTAGTGGAAAAATCTGCAGAAACATTGAGCCCTGCTTTAGTGGCCAATTATTTATATGATTTAGTTAAATCTTACAATTCCTTCTATCAGAATAATCCAATTTTGATTCAGGAAGATGAAAATATCAGACAATTCCGTTTAAATTTATCAGATCTGACTTCCAGAACAATAAAGAAATCTTTAGGTTTACTGGGAATAGGAACTGTAAACAGAATGTAAATTAAAAGCCTCCTGAAATTTTCAGGAGGCTTTTTTATCTTGATCAGTCCGGGGAATCCTGATTTTTACGGCTCTCGGCATAGAGCTTGGCTGCATTCCATTTTGCATGTTTGGAAAGAATAATTTTATAACCTTTTTTATAGGTATACACCTTGGTAAATTCTGCCCCGAAAAATACCAGCATGCAGGAATAATTAATCCACATCATAATTAAAATAACGGTTCCGGCTGCACCGAAAGTAGAAGTAGGTTTAAAATTACCGAAATAAAGACTCAGCAAAAATTTTCCCAGTGTAAACAGGACCGTAGTTAATAATGCGCCTCTCCATACAGGTTTCCAGCTTATTTTAATATCGGGAAGTACTTTAAACATTAAGGCAAATAGCAGCATCACCACTCCGAAACCGATCGCAAAATTAACAAATTCTACAAGCCTATAAGTTTCAAGTCCGAAATAATTGGTAATCCAGTTATTAAATAAGCTTATCATAGACGATAAAATCATCGTGGTCATCAATAAGAAACCGAGGATCAGGATCATTCCTAACGAATTGGCCCGGTCTAAAAGAAACTTAATCAATGCTTTTTTAGGAGCTGCTTCTACGTACCAAAGCGTATTTAAAGTATGCTGCAGCTGAAAAAATAGAGTAGTGGAACCAAAAACCAGAGACCCGATTCCTACTATTTTCATAAAAATATTCTGCTTATCGATCAGTGCGCCGGCGATCATTCCTTCAATGCTTTTGGCAACTTCATTTCCCATTAATCCGCTGATCTGATTGCTGATCTCACCCCGGATAGCCTCTTCACCGAAAAAATTCCCTGCAATCCAGATAATAATAATCAATAACCCGGGGATGGAAAAAATGGCATAATAGGCCAGGCTCGCTGAATCTTTAGATGCAGATGAGCTGTTCCATTCACTGAATGTTTCCTTTAAAACTTCCCGGAAAAATTTTATATTATTGATCATATTAAAATGGATATCCGATGGCAATATTCAGAACAAGATTATCTTTTCTCCAGCCGGAGTCTCCGAAATTAATCCGGTCAAATGCCCACCGGTCTCCCTTTTCATAATAAGGAACACGTAACGGCATTGCCAGATCTAATCGCAGTATCAGAATGGAAAAATCGAGCCTGAGGCCGACACCGGCTCCTACAGCGATTTCATTTAAAAAATCTTTTGAAAACTTAGCGCCGGGCCTGTCCGCATCATCATGCAGTAACCAGATATTTCCTGCATCAACAAAAGCAGCTACGTTTAAAAACTTATAAAGATTGGCACGGTATTCTGCATTCAATTCCAATTTAATATCTCCTGACTGGTCTAGCAGAGTTCCTTGTGGAATCGTTCTGGGGTCGAAACTTCCCGGTCCTAAAGTCCTTGCACGGAAAGCACGGATACTGTTGCTTCCGCCTGAGAAAAACTGTTTGGAGAAAGGTACAAATTCTGAATTTCCATAGGGATAAGCTATTCCTCCGATAAATCTGCCGGCAAATGAGCTCTTTTCCGTAAACTTATGGTAGAACCTGAAATCATTTTCTATTTTCGCATACTGGCTGAACGGAATGCCGAAAATTTCTTTTTCTTTATTCTTTTTTACATTGGCACCCGTTACCAAACCTGTAATGTTTCCTGCCAGATCCAATGTGCCTTTATAATATACCGTATTGGTCTTTGGAAGCATTGTATTCGTATAAGTGTAAGAATAGGTGGGGGCGAAGATAAGCTGTTCCTGTACTACCCTTAGTGCAGCGGGAGTTTTCGCCTGCTCATAAAACAAATCTGTTACTTTGGCAGGAGAGACGAGGGTAATGTCAATTACTTTTAAATCGTGTTCTTTTCTTGCATTCTCTTTCCATAGATATCCGAACGACGCATTAAAATTATTAAGCGTATAATATTCTGTACGGTTTTGAAATTCATATCCCAAAGTAATATTCGTTCTGGGTACAAATGCGCTTGAAGAATTGAAACGGAAAGGGGCTACAATTCTTGGTATGGAAAGCTGTACATTAGCTCCGGCACGGAATAGGTTTTTTGCATTTTCCTGTCCACCCATCTGAAAGTCAAAAGCCCCGTAAACAGCAGCTTTAAACTGCTCCGCTCCCCTGAAGAAATTCCTGTGTGTCCAGTTGAGATTCAATTCACTGCCGGCATAATTCGCAGAGTTGGTTCTGCCTAATGCTTCCAATTTTAATGACTGGATCTGTCTTGGCGTCAATAAATAATAGGCATCAAATTTATGATTGAGCGAATCTGAAACGATAAACTCATTTTTCACAAATTTGAAAACTCCTAAACTGATCAGGCGGTTCAGTGAAAGATTATGATTGGTACGGTTATACAGGTCTCCTTTCTTAAAATATAAAGCCCTGTCAAAAATTTTCGGCTTGAATTTATGTTGCGGATCAATGACATGAATACCATTATAGGCATATTTTGAAAGTGAATCCACATCCATCGGAACTTTATATTTTCCATCCTTTACATCCTGGATATTATAGCTTGGGAAAACAATAACATTATCAATGGTGAATTGCTCGGTTGCCAGGTCGGGAGTATCATCTTTCAGTTTTACATTAAGCTCGACTTTGTGGTTTTTGCTTACGGTACTGTCTGCCTGTACAATAATATTGTCGGGGCTGAAATAATAGAATCCTCTTTCTTTTAGCCCGTTATCAATCCGTTCTCTTTCACTTTTAATGACATCCAGATCAAATGGCTTTCCGGATTTAAGTAACGATTTATCCGTTAAAGCCTGAATTTCTTTATTGATCAGTGAAGAATCCTGCTGAAACTTAACGTTACTAATTAAATATCTTGATCCGGGCTTTAAGGTATAAATAACCTGTGCCTTTTTGTTTTTAGAAACTGTATCGTAAGTAGCTTTTGCATTGAAATAGCCCTTGTTTTCCGAATAGTTTTCAATGATCTTTTTATTAAATTCACGATCTACATCTCCTAATAAAACAGGTTTTTCACCTACTTTATATTTTAACCAGTAATTAAAGCCTTTATCTTTTTTCGGTTCTTTAGCAATATTGTAAAAATATAATTTCGGACGTAATCCTAAAATTGAGGAGTTGGGTTTTGGAATTAAATTTTCTTCCAAAGCGGTCTTGAGCTCTTTCTTTTCTTTTTTCGAAATGGTGTCGTTTTCGATTTTTACTTCACCGCCAGTGTAGAGCGTTTGCCCTTCCTTCAGATACCTGGTGTTACTGCACGAAAGAGTAACCAGGGTAAGTCCCGAAGCAAATAAATATCTAAAATAGGTCTGCCAATTACTTTTCATTACTTAAATTCTACCACTTGGTTATTCTTATTTGTTTTTTTAGGTCTGTCTTTCTTCGATTTTTGAAAAATCTCACGGAATTTATCATAGTCCAGAGTAATAATAAACCCGACACCTGTTTCTACGATCTGCCCTTGAAGTGCTACCTGGTATTCATCTTTACGGTAGGCCCGAAGCATATATCTTCCGTCTTTTGAAAGACTGTAATCTACCGTGACATCACCTGCAATATTCGTCATACTCTCATTCTGACGGGCATCACCTTCCAATGCAAAATTACTTCCTACCGAAACTTTCAGACGGTCGTTCAATAGTTTTTTACTAAGGCCTACATTCAGGTCCGTTCTTGTATTTTTCTCTCCGGTTGTATAATCTTCGGAAGATTCAAGATCAAAATTTAAATCCACACCTTTGATTAAGCCTGAAGCAAGATTGTTCAACTGTTGCGAAAGAATTTTACTTACACTCTGCCTTGCCATGGCTTCAGCTGAAAGACCTGCACTGGATTCAAAAGGATTTTCCCCGACGAAACGGTTCAATAAGAGCAAAGCAAAAACCTGTTTATTCATTTCAGATTCCTGGGTTCTGAGCTGAGTGAGCTTCTGATCTACAATATCCGTCACAGTAGATGAAACAGAATTGTTTTTTTCTTCTGTGGTAATATCAAAGCTGATCTGTGGTTTCAGCAATTCACCTTTCATTTTTAATAATGTGTTGAAAGGGATTCTCTGCTTAAACTGATTCATAATAGAAGCACTTTCACCGCTCAACTGTTGCTCCACAAGATCAATAGGCGGAGCTTCGGTTTTATAAACGGCTGTAATATCCATTGTGGCGGCAGTCGGTTCGCCGGTCCAGGTAATCGTACTTCCTTTCTGGATGTCAAATTTACGTTTCAAAAGACTCACGGAAAGTTCATAAGATCCTTTCTCTACTTCATAAACGCCTACCAAAGTTGTTTTTCCCGAAGGATCAATACCGCCGGTCAGGTCTGCTTCCCCTTGAAGCTTTATAAAATCCCCATTGGCTTTATCAATGATGATCGAGAGTTTCGCTTCTTTACTGACTTCAATATTTACATTTACATCCATTCCTTTGATGCGGCTTTGTGCATTTAAAGAATCTGCTTTAATGGTTTTATTCAAGGCAACCTGGTCCTGGTCGATAAATTCAACAATTCCGTCTCTTTCCTGTAATGACGGGCTTGATTGAGGGAGCACAAACGTAAAATCTGTATTGTCTGCAACGGCTAATCTGCCGTCGACTTTTGGTAAATCAAGATCTCCACGGACATGTAATCCTGCATCAATGGCAAGGATTCCGTACATCATGGCATCATTTGATTTCTCAGAATTGACCACTTTGAAGTCTTTGGCATTCACATCAAGGTTAAATGCAAAGTCTCTGTAAGTCTGGGTAAGAACCTGCCCGTCTACATTTAATGCATTGCCGTCTTTATCTTTGATTCTGAAATGATCAAACTCAATACCCCGGTTTGTAAAAGCAATTTCATCATCAATATTCCTGAAATCACTTCCTGTTTTTACAATTTCAAGCCCGGCATTGTTGAATTTTACTTTTCCTAAAATATTCGGTTTGTCCGTAGTTCCTGTGATTTTCAGGTTTCCGGAAATATAACCTTCCGTATTGGTAATTGCATTCATCGCGAATCCCTGAAGGCTCTTCATCTGAAGATGGTTGATTGCCATATCCAGGTCAAAGGAACTTGTGGAAGTGTTGTAATCTCCTAAGATTTTTACATCATTATTATTTCCTGAAAGCGCAATATCTGCATTCAGCAGGTGGACTGAAGTATTATTTACTTTCACGGCAAGATTTCCTACAGGGTTTCCGAATACAATCAGGTCTGAAATATTTAAATCTGAATTGAAAGTCATTTCTTTGGTCAGATTTTTAATCTGGGCAGTAGCATTGATTGTTCCTTTAGCAAGAAGAGAATCTTTTTTAATGATTTCCGTGATGGTTTCAATTTTGAAATCTTTTAACGAAACATTTAACGGACTGTTGGGAGAAGTGCTTTCAGACTGCAGCAATATTTCACTTCCACTGTTGGATAACCTGAAATTATCAGCTAAAATCCCTTGGCTGCTGATCTGTATTTTATTTCCTTCCGCTACGGTCCAGTCACTGTAATTTAATTTTAACCCGTTTGGGTTCAGGGATATTTCTGTTATGTCATTCAAGGATTTTACATTTCCTGCAATCAGGAATTGGGTGGCATCTTTTTCATCCTTTGTTGTGATATTATAATTGATGATATTATCAGCAACATCTCCATTGATATTCACTTTGTTTAAAGCGAAGCTCTCACTTTTTAATGAAGCTGCTCCAAGATTATACTGTAATGCCTGGTTTTCATTAGTGATCTTTAATGTGGCATTTTCAATTGAATTGGTGCCGTAAAGCAGCTGAGGAATCTGTCCGTCAATTTCTACTTTCTGAGAGTCAGCATCATAATTTCCGGTGATATTAATGGTTTCAAAGCTTTTTAAATCGGGAACGAATTTTCTGATCAGGTCATCATTTTTGATTTTAGCATTGAATGTAAAATATTGTCCGGTATCAATTTTCTGAGACTTATCCGGTTTCTGGAACTGATAATACTGGTTGATGGTTTGTGTTAAAGAACCGAAAATCTGTGTCAGCTTATATTTTCCTTTCATATCAACATCAGCGATTTGTGAGTTGAAAACAATCCTGGTCGAATCATTGGTGGAAGTTGCTTTAAGATTAAGCTCCTGAACAGGAAAAACTTCCTTGGTGTCGGAAAAAGCGAAATCCTGGAGGTTTAAATATCCGTTAAGATGATCGGGATCAAGGTTGGTAAAATCACCGTCTATTTTTCCTGCAATGATCATGGGTTTTGTGTAAAATCCAAGCTTATTCAGATCCAGCTTGTTGATGCTTCCGTTTACTTTTACCGTCGGGTTTTTATCGTCATAAACTCCGGATGCAGTCAGTTGTACATTGGCATTTGGGTCTTTTGAATTGAGGATGATATGATAAACGCCGCGATTAATTTTTCCGGTCAGATTCATATCGCTGTAGCGGTAACCTTTATAAACTACGGATGCAACGTAGCCTTTAAGATTGGCGTTGGCATTTTTGAAATCAAAACTTTCTCCTTTTGCAGAAATCTGTGCTGTAACTGCTCCAAGATCCTTATTCCGGATGATTTTACCGATCTGTAAGGCCTGAAGATGAGCCTTTACATCATACAGCTCATGATTTTTACGCCTCATATCAACTTGTGCAATGACAGCTGCATTTCCAAGAGTTGAATAAAGATTAAGACTGGCATCTACCACTTTCGTTGAGCCTTTTGCGGTTCCTTTTATGCTAAAATGGGACGGCAAAGAAATATTGGAAGGAATTGTATTTTTCGGAACTAAATTGAAGATGGCTTGTGCTGATGAAGAAAGCTCGCCAATCCTTACATCGTAATACAGATTGTCAGGATTCATTGCATTTTTAATTCTTCCTGAAGCAGCTACTCTCAATTGATCTAAGCCTGAAACTTTCAGGTCACGGATCAGAAGATCATTTACGCTTCCTTTTACACTGGCATTTACGTTCAGTGTTGCGTTTGGATATTTGTTGAAAGGCACAGTGTTTCTTAAAGTAGGAACCAGATTTAAAATATCGGAAAAACCTATCCTTGAATCTTTTATATTGGCTGAAATTTTTACGGCTCCAAGATTAGAACTGAGCTGTTCGATTGAATTGTAATTTAATCTCACCTCATCCCGTAAAAGAGTTTTCGGGGTCTGAAGGTACAGGCTTTTAAGATAAGCTTCTTTGTCCCCGTATACAAAGTCGGTGTTGAATTTCTGAATATCCAGTCCGCGAGCTTCCTTAATCTCTGCTGATTTGACAGCTCCAGCAAATGTATTGTTCTCCATTTTAAAACTCCGGACCTCTACATTCATTTTTGAAAAATTCATGTGATTGAAATCCATTCCCTGTTTTGCGGGAGCCATTGCCGTGTTGTTGTACACCATTTTGACATCATTCAGAACGAGCTTTCCTAAAAGAATTTTCATAGCTTTTTCTTCATTGGAAACCTTTGAAACGTCCGGTTCTTTTGAGGCTTTCGGATGAGCATTCTGAGAAGGAAAGTAAAGGTTGGCATTAATATCCGCTCCCGAAAGAAAAACAGTGTTGACATTGTAAGCATTGTTTTCCAGGTCAAGTTTATTTACCCGGGTGCTTAATTCTTTAAACAGAATTTTTGCAAATGTTTTGGTGTTGTCATCACCGTAATCAATATCGAAATTGGTTAGTTTGATTCCTCTTAAACCAATACTCATCGGTTTTTTTTGATTGAGAGAATCTACTTTTTGTTCTACTTTTCTAGAAACTTCCTCTATAAGGTCCTGCTTCAGTTTCAATTTTAATCCGTCGAGATTAATGTCATTAACTGCATATTTATTTTTACTGAGATCAAAAGTTTTTACTCTTGTATCAAAAGATTTGAAATATAATTGAATGTCATTTCTCGATTGCTGATCGTTAAAAGTAACCCCGATATCTTTTAACTTGATTTTATCCAGCGAAATTATAAATGGTTTAGAAGGGCTTTCATCCTTATCACTGGTGGCAAAAGCATCGATAATATAATCGAAATTGAATTTTCCGTCCGGTTTTCTTACGACATGGGCTCTGGCTCCTTCCAGGTCTACAGAGGTGATATCTGCAGTAGAATTAATGAGCTTGAGCATATTCAGTCCTACATCAAGTTTTTTAACAGCTAAAAGAGTATCAATATCCCGGCCTTTAAGATAGAGGTTTTCCATGACAAGGCTGTTTGGGAATCCGATATAAACTCTTTCGAGGCTGACTTTTGTTTTGATTTTTTTTTCAAGATATACCACCAATTTGTCTTTGATGAAATTCTGAACAGCCGGAAGCCTTAGGCTAAATATAAGCAGAATAAGAAGAATCAATATTGAAATAAAGGTTATTGCAATAGGCCTCAGTAGCTTTCTTTTATTGATTTTTAGTTTCAAATTGTGATAGGGTTTGTAACAAAGATAATAATACTATTTAAGAAAAATATCTGTTGTGGTACCCTATTGGAATACAAAAATCCTGCCCTGGCTGTCTATTATGGAATTTTTGTTTAGTTGTAGTCAAGTGAATTAGTTGATGAAAACAACCAAGGCGTGGATTTTTTGTTTTTTAAAAGCCCCCTTTTAATCATTTTTTTGATGTGTTGAAAAGGTTTTTGCAAAAATGAAAATTCAAAATGTTAGTTTGTTTTTCAAAGGGGGCATGGCATGGTTTATAAGTTGAGATTATTAATTTATTCGTTTCCGTTTTCCCATTTTACTTCTTCTCCCTGTGGTTGGGCACCACCCTGAGCTTCCGTTATAGGAGCTGTTTCCTGATTGATGTGATAAATATAAGCTGCTATTTTTTCAGCATCTCTTCCTGTAATGGTTCCTTCTTTTATAAAGGGCCTCATGGTAGGATTATTTGGGGAACCGTTTTCAAGCATCCAGAAAACATTTTTGAATACACTTTTTTCTTTGACGTTGATCCAGTGAGTATCGGTAAGATTAGGGCCGATTCCTCCTTTTCCTCCGTCTCCATGGCAGGTTACACAATTGGTTTTGAAAAGCTGCTCACCTTCTGCAATATGATCTGCACTGTATTTTGCGGTTTCCAGATTGATTGTGGGAGCTGTTTTTTCAAATTCCTGAATAGAGGCAAGCATGGTTTTGGTTTCCTTATCATATTCCGCATCCGGATGGGCATAGTCTGTAAAAGCGAATGCAATCATGTAAACGGCACAGAATATACATCCGAAATAAAAAAGGCCGATCCACCATTTCGGTAATGAATTATCGAGCTCGGTGATTCCGTCAAAACCATGATCGATAAGAATATCTTTTTCTTCAGACTGGGACTGCTTTTTGAATGCAGAGTTCCACAGTTTCTGAAAATAAGAAACTTTTTTTTCTTCCAGATACAGTTTTTTTTCTTCCTCGGTCAGCCGGCTGAAACTTTCATTTTCCACAAGATCCCCGATAGAGTTCATAATCAGGAGAAGAATGGTTGCAATGATCAGTAATACCCAGAAATAAGGTGAAGAAAAATAGTTGGCATCTTGGGCAAACATTTCGAATGCCATAATGGTTAAACCTATTGTTACTGCAATGTATACTGAAATGGGAGTTCTTGTTTTCATATTACATCAGTTTAAAAATTAATCTACACTTGCCGTTTTAATGTCAGTCGTTTTGATGTCTGTTCCCAGTCTTTGCAGATAAGCGATCATTGCTACAATTTCTCTTTGTTCAAGAGGAACAAATGCGGACCCTTTAGCGGCTTTGTCTTTTTCTACCTGATCTTTTACGTCGGCAGCTTCTGAATATATCCTTTTTACAATTGCTTTAGACTGGTTGTCTGCCCACTGATTTGCAGAATCTATCTGGGCTTTTGTATAAGGAATATCAAAAGTATTTTTCATCAGTTCCATTTTTGCAATCATTTCTGAACGGTCGAGTTTATTGGTGATCAGCCATGGGAAACGGGGCATGATAGAACCTGCAGAGGTAATTCTAGGATTATACATATGTTTGAAGTGCCATGAATCCGGGTTTCTGCTTCCTTCTCTGTGTAAATCCGGTCCTGTTCTTTTCGATCCCCATAGGAATGGTCTGTCATAAACGAATTCCCCGGCTTTTGAATACTGTCCGTTTTTACCGTCAAATCTCATTACCTCATCACGGAAAGGCCTTATCATCTGTGAGTGGCAGGAATTACAGCCTTCACGGATGTATAAATCTCTTCCTTCCAGTTCCAATGGTGAGTAGGGTTTTACAGCAGTGATCTGTGGGAGATTGCTCTTTATGGTTAGTGTAGGTATTATTTCTACCAATCCACCGATGGAAATCACAACGAATGCTAAAATAGATAATAGTTTAGGGGTTCTTTCAAGCCATAAATGTGCTCCTTCACCTTCTTTTCTGTTGTTTCCGATATTGGCCAGGGCAGGTGCTTCGGCAGGAACTTCTTTCTGGAATGATCCTGATCTGATTGTTTTTATCACATTCACAACCATTAAAATAGCGCCTGAAATATAGAGTAATCCGCCTAAGAATCTCATTTTAAAGTAAGGAATGATAGCTGTTACGGTGTCTAACCAGTTTTTCCACAATAAAGTTCCGTCCGGGTTGAACTGTTTCCACATTAATCCTTGCGTAAATCCTGAAATATACATTGGTACTGCATAGAAAATAATTCCTAAAGTACCTAACCAAAAATGGAGGTTTGCCAGTTTTTTAGACCATAACTTGGTTTTCCACATAATCGGGATCAGATAATAGATAACACCGAATGCCATAAAACCATTCCACCCAAGTGCTCCTAAGTGTACGTGACCAATGACCCAGTCTGTGTAATGTCCGATTTTATTTAAAGATTTTGTAGCCAAAAGAGGCCCTTCAAACGTAGCCATACCATAGCAGGTAACCGCTACTACAAAGAATTTAAGAATAGGATTTTCCCTTACTTTATCCCAGGCACCTCTTAAGGTAAGAAGCCCGTTTAACATACCTCCCCAGGAAGGTGCAATAAGCATAATTGAGAAACCTGTTCCCACAGCCTGTGCCCATGCAGGAAGTGCAGTATACTGAAGGTGGTGAGGACCGGCCCAAAGATAAACGAAGATCAATGACCAGAAGTGAATAATAGACAATTTATAAGAGAAAACCGGTCGCTGGGCTGCTTTAGGCATAAAGTAATACATTAAGCCTAAAACCGGAGTGGTCAATACGAATGCTACTGCATTGTGACCGTACCACCATTGTACAAGAGCATCTTTTACTCCCGCATATACTGAATAGGATTTCCAGCTGGTGAATGATAACGGAACTTCTAAGTTATTAAAGATATGGAGCATTGCTACTGCGATCCATGTAGCTATATAAAACCAGATAGCTACATAAAGGTGTCTTACCCTTCTCTTCGCAATCGTTCCAAACATATTGATCCCGAAAATAATCCATGAGAATGCGATCAATATATCAATCGGCCATTCGTGTTCTGCATATTCTTTGGAAGTATTGATTCCCAATAAAAAGGTTACAACCACACTAAGGATCATTATCTGCCAGGTCCAGAAGTGTAACCAAGACAAGGTATCACTGTACATTCTTGTTTTTAAAAGCCGCTGCATACTGTAATAAGCACCGCAGAAAAATGAATTACACACGAAAGCAAAAATGACCGCACTGGTATGCAGCATTCTGATCCTGCCGAATCCCATGGCACCCTGTGTATTAATTAATCCCTGAATGTTTCCGCTTCTCAGACTCTGGATGGTCGTGTCATCAGTTCCGAACAAAAATTCGGGAAGTTCAGGGTAGAAAAGCATTAATGCTGCTGTAAGCCCTAACAGAAAACCGATGAGTCCGAATACGATAGTAGCATAGAGGAATGCCCTGACAATAGAATTGTCATAATTAAATTTTTGCGTCTCCATAATCCAAAAGTGTTGTACCGAATGATATTATCTCTTTTTCAGGATAAAATTTTTAACCAAATCAGATGTTGAAATAAATATCATGTAACGTGTGTAATGTTTTGCCAAAGGTATTTATTAACTTTGTTAAAGACTAGTAGATCATCTTCTAAAATATACCGAAAACTACTAAAAGCAAACCCAATGAAAGTATGTGGTCAAAACATAAGAAAAATCCGGAGAAGTAAAGACCTTACCCAGGAATATATGGCTTTTGAAATGGGAATTTCTCAGAAGGCATATTCGGATATTGAAAACTCCAAAGTGAAAATCAATCTGGATATCCTGACAAAAATCTCAGGGATCTTAGATATCAAACCGTCGGATATCTGCAGCATCTCACATCAGTGTGGTGTGAATGATTATGAAAACAAATACAGTGAGCTTATAAGCTACATGAAACAAAATAATATTCCGATTCCGAAGGAGTATTTATAAACCTTTATTTGTACTACACTTTACATTCAATCAGTTAAGTTTTTAAATTCGTTTACAGCAGGGGATTTCTGCTAAGTTTTTATATATTTAGCAAATAATTCATTTCTATGAGCGACGAAAAGAAAACCGGACAAGAGACCTCCTTAGTGAGAGGGCTGACTAATCGACATATTCAATTAATTGCCCTCGGGGGTGCTATCGGAACGGGATTGTTTCTGGGAATCGGCCCTGCTGCGGTTTTAGCGGGTCCGTCTGTTATTTTAGGATATGCTTTAGCAGGGATTATTGCCTTCTTTATTATGCGCCAGCTCGGTGAAATGGTCGTTCAGGAACCGGTATCAGGAAGCTTCAGTTATTTTGCCTATAAATATTGGGGAAATTTTCCCGGATTTGCGTCCGGCTGGAATTACTGGATTCTTTACATTCTGGTAAGTATGGCTGAGCTCACGGCAATTGGCCATTATATTCATTTCTGGTGGCCTGAAATCCCGCTCTGGGTTTCAAGTTTATTCTTTTTCATCTTGATCAATGCACTCAATCTGGCCTCTGTAAAAGTGTATGGAGAGACCGAGTTTTGGTTTTCCATTATCAAAGTAGTGGCGATTGTTGCCATGATTATCTTCGGAATCTATCTGTTGGTAAGTGGTACGGGAGGAGATAAAGCGGATATTCAGAATTTATGGAATGATGGCGGATTTTTCCCGAAAGGATGGTTTAATAAAACGGAAAGTGGATATTCAGGCCTTTTTGCGGCTATGGCGATGATTATGTTTTCTTTTGGTGGGCTGGAGTTAATCGGAATCACAGCTGCAGAAGCTAAAAGCCCGGAAAAAACAATACCTAAAGCGACCAATCAGGTCATTTACAGGATTTTAATTTTCTACGTAGGTGCCTTGGTTATATTATTTTCTTTGAGTCCATGGAGAGAAATTACAGAAGGGTCGAGCCCGTTTGTAATGGTATTTCAGAACCTGAACGGATTTGAATTTACCATTCTCGGAAAAACGATTCAATTCAACTCATTAATTGCCAATGTGTTGAATGTGATTGTTTTAACGGCTGCTTTGTCTGTGTACAACAGCAGTGTTTACAGTAACAGCAGAATGCTTTTCGGATTGGCCCAGCAGGGGAATGCCCCAAAAGGTTTAATGAAACTTAACAAAAATCACGTACCTACCAATGCGATTATTGTTTCTTCATGTTTTGCCGGGATCTGTATTATTATCAATAAAATAGTTCCGGAAAAAGCTTTTGAGTATTTAATGGCTTTGGTTGTTTCTACTTTGATTATCAATTGGCTGATGATATGCTATACTCACCTTAAATTCAGGAAAAATAAAATAGAATCCGGAATCAAAACAAAATTCCCTTCTCTATTTTATCCGGTATCTAATTATATATGTATCCTGTTTTTACTGGCTATTTTAGTCTTGATGTGTCTTACTGGGATGGAGATCCAGGTGATCCTGATTCCGGTATGGATAGCGTTTCTGTTTGTCATGTACAAGCTCTATAAACCCAATCAACCCTCATTGCCGGATCAGGAAAAGTAGTCATTACTTTCTTTGTTTTTTGGAAAAAGTATAGCCCAGTTTCCATTCCAGGTAATTAGCAATATGCAGATCATAAGCATTAATACCAAATGAAGCAAAAAGCCTGTCTGTAATTTGATATTGCAAAGCTATCCTTTGAAAGAATGCCGGGGCATCATATTTTCGTTCCTTTTTAAAAATGTAATAGCCTGCCCCAACGTTAACGTACAATTTACCTATCATTAAACGATAGGTGGGAACAACACTGAACAGAAGCTGGTCATTTGAAAAGCGTTTTTTCTGATAAAGTGTACTGTCTGATACATACATGGTATGGTTGTATTGTTCATCCATTGTAATTCCAATCCCAAGGCCATAAGCTGATTTCGGAGAATACTGTCGCATATAATGAGCTTCTGCACCATAAACAGAATAGTTATAGCCTTCATACAGTTTCAACTCATCACGCTGCGGACCTCTGTAGAAAATATTCTTTCGGCCGCCAAATACAGAAAACTCTAGGGTATTGTATCTTTTTGAATTAACAAAAACAGAGTCTGATCTTTTTGGGATGATCCGCTCTGGATAATAGACAAGACTAAATTGAGGAGTAACACTATTCAGCCCTTTATTCGGAAACTTCAGAGATCCGTTGGAAAGGTGGTTGAATTTCAGGTTCAGGCCCAGATCGAAATGTTTTCCCAGTTCATAATACATTCCTGTTCCAAGGCTGATAAACATATTGGTTTTGGAACCCACAGATGTATTGTAATAGCCATGGTCTTCATCAAAAGGGTTTGAATTAAACGAGATTCCGAAATTTACACTGTGGTACCATTTCAGCTTTCCCCATTGCCTGATTTTTGCATTATAAACACCATAAACGGCAAAAGGACTTCCCATCTGTCTGTTTTTAAGAAAATCAAAGGCAGAAAATCCGATTCCATACTGCGGATAATTATAAAGTTTTTCCCAGTCTTTTTTGCCATTGGTTTGTTTCAGAACCTGAAAAGAATACCCCATATATTGCCTGTCGGGATAATTTTGCAGGGGCTCATTGGTAGCCAGTACCTTTCCATATTCAGCCCCTCCGGAAAATGCAAAAAAATTTTGTTTTAAGGTCTCATGTACCTGAGATTTACAGAAAGCAGAAAACAAAATGAGCACGCACAGATAAAAATGTTTCAAAATCACTAATTAATTAAAGAAACGGCAAATTAAGTATTTATTTTAAAAAGATACATCATCTTGGAATTAAATTAATTAAGATAAATTGGAAATAAAAAAACCACCCTTAGAAAGGATGGTTTGTAGACCCACAGGGATTCGAACCCCAGATGACTGAACCAAAATCAGTAGTGTTACCGCTACACCATGGGTCTGTATTTGTTTTAGTGGTGCAAATTTACAGCTTTTTTCTTTATTTACAAATGGTTTTAAACTTTTTTTTAAATTTACATAACTTTTTATAGCTGTAAACATGCTGATAGATTTCAATAATCTCAAAATTAATAATTTAGATTCACAGACAGAATTTGAAAAGAAAGTGATTTTTTTTTTAGAGGAGTGGTTGTCGGATTCCGTAATGGTAAATGTGCAAACTTCAGGCTCTACAGGCAGTCCAAAGGTTTTTGGAATTGAAAAAAAGAAAATGATTAATTCTGCCACAATGACGTGTGATTTTTTACGTTTAAAAGAGGGCTACACTGCATTATTATGCCTTCCGGCAGAATATATTTCGGGGAAAATGATGGTGGTACGTTCTTTTGTGAGAAAAATGAAATTATTTATTGCAGACCCTTCTTTAAAGCCTTTGGAAACCCTGGGAAAAGAAGTAGATTTTTGCGCAATGACCCCGCTTCAGGTTGAAAATTCACTGGACAAGCTTCATTTAGTTAGAAACCTTATCATTGGCGGAGCTTCAGTATCCGAAAGCCTTAAAAAAAGGATTTCGAATTTGAAAATCAATATTTATGAAACCTATGGAATGTCTGAAACGCTTTCTCATATTGGACTGAAGCAATTGGCTCCGGTGACGGAAGATTATTTTACTGTTTTTGAAAATGTATCGATTTCAAAAGATGAGCGGGGATGTCTTACGGTTTTTGCCCCTGATCTGAATGCTGAGGTTCTCCGGACTAATGATTTAGTTGAAATAAAAAATGAAAAGCAGTTTAGGTTTTTAGGAAGAATCGACAATGTTATTAATTCCGGAGGAGCCAAAATATTTCCCGAAGAACTGGAAGCTCTGGTTAAAAAAGAAATCCCACATGAAGCCGTATTTTTAGGATTGAAAGATGAAAGCCTGGGACAAAAGCTGATATTGATTATAGAAGCTGAACAATCAGATGAAATCATCCGGAAAATATCAGAAATACCATATGAAAAGAGTTTTCACAAACCCAAAGAAATTTTTTTTATCAATGCCATTCCGAGAACTCCCAATGGAAAAGTTAACCGTTTGGAATTGTATAAAAAGATAAACGGTGATGAAAAATAGTTGTTATTATTGATGAAGAAATTTTAAACCGGAACAAATGAAAGATTTTTCAAAAGAACTTAATTTTAAAACTTCCCGGAGCAGTGGGGCAGGAGGACAAAACGTTAATAAAGTGGAGACTTCTGTTACAGTACTGTGGAAAGTAAGAGAATCTGAATTTTTTAATGATGACGAAAAGGCTTTAATTCAAAATAAGCTGAAAAACAGAATCAATGCGGAAGGCTTTTTATTCTTAACGGTTTCTGAAAGCAGAACGCAATTAATGAATAAGAATAAAGCAATTGAAAAAATTATAGAGTTGGTTGATAAAGCCTTAATTATTCCAAAGAAAAGACGGGCTACAAAACCTTCCAAAGGTCAGATGCAAAAGAGGCTTGATACCAAAAAGAAACTTTCCGAAAAAAAAGAAAACCGGAAATTCAAATATTAGGGACATCCATTTTATATTGAATTGAAAATCCTTCCCTCACTTTCCGTTTTAAGTTTTATCTTTGCAAAAATTAAAATAATGAGCAAACCGATTACTGAATTTATAGAGAAATATTATCTGCACTTCAACGCAGCTGCATTGGTGGATGCATCAAAAGGTTATGTTGCCCATCTTAAAGAAGGTGGAAAAATGATGATCACGTTAGCCGGTGCTATGTCAACTGCTGAATTAGGGAAGATTCTTTCTGAAATGATCCGTCAGGATAAAGTAGATTTTATCTCTTGTACAGGAGCAAACCTTGAAGAAGATTTAATGAATCTGGTTGCACATTCTCACTACGAAAGAGTTCCTCATTACAGAGATCTGACGGCTCAGGATGAGTGGGATCTTCTGGAGAGAGGTCTTAATAGAGTTACAGATACATGTATCCCTGAAGAAGAAGCTTTCAGAAGATTACAAAAACATATCGTTGAAATCTGGAAAGATGCAGAAGCAAAAGGCGAAAGATATTTTCCACATGAATTTATGTACAAAATGATTCTTTCGGGAGTTTTGGAACAGTATTATGAAATTCCCAGAGAAAACTCATGGATGATTGCAGCTGCGGAAAAAAACTTGCCGATCGTAGTTCCGGGATGGGAAGATTCTACAATGGGCAACATCTTCGCTTCTTACTGTATCAAAGGTGAGCTGAAAGCAACTACCATGAAATCAGGTATCGAATACATGACGTATCTTGCAGATTGGTACACTAAAAACTCAGGTGGAAAAGGAGTAGGGTTCTTCCAAATCGGCGGAGGTATTGCAGGTGATTTCCCGATTTGTGTGGTACCGATGTTGTATCAGGATATGGAGATGCATGATATTCCTTTCTGGTCTTATTTCTGTCAGATCTCTGATTCTACGACTTCTTACGGTTCATATTCCGGAGCGGTTCCGAACGAAAAAATTACATGGGGTAAATTGGATATTACAACACCGAAGTTTATCGTTGAAAGTGATGCTACCATTTGTGCACCATTGATGTTCTCTTATATCCTGGAAAATTCATAAAATATAATTTCATTTAAGAGTAAAATATAAAACGTTTCAAATTTTGAAGCGTTTTTTTATTTAGTTGAGTTATAAATCATCATTAATCAAGAGAATTAACCAGCACAAAATAGCGATAAGCCAAAATCCCTTTTTGGAGCTTAGTTAATGTATTGGGATCTTTATTACTCAATTTTGGAAGAACCGCTTTATTGATGGTATTCAGCAGACGGAAAAATGTTTTTTTCATAACGTTATATTTTTAGTAACGAAATCATTGATGTCTTAACTGAATCAAAAATAATGCAAAATATATCGTATTTTTCTTAAGAAAGTGGTAATTTAGATGATATGGACGAAATTTTTAAACAACAGGTGTATGAAATTACCAGATTAATTCCCAAAGGCCGGGTTTCTACGTATGGAGCTATAGCAAAAGCTGTGGGGTATCCCAATCATTCACGTCACGTAGGAAAAGCAATGAGTGGATGTCCGAAAGATGTTCCTGCACATCGGGTGGTTTCAAGCTCGGGAACATTATCCGTAAAAGAATTTTTACCCAAATTGGAGGCTGAGGGTGTTATAATCGAAAATTTCAGAATCAGGAATTTCAAAAAACTTTTCTGGGATCCTCTGACAGAATTATAAAGATTATTTTTTTCCCTTTAATACTTTTATTTCCTCCTGCAATCTGCTGTTTTCTTCCTTTAATAAAGAAATATATTCCTGAAGATTTTCAACAATAGAAACAGGAATTGCCTGGTTGTTATATTGATAAACACCTGATGCCGAACTGTCATTGAATACGGGATGATCATTGTTAACAACGATTTGA
Source organism: Chryseobacterium populi (assembly GCF_000282115.1). Classification (GTDB taxonomy): domain Bacteria; phylum Bacteroidota; class Bacteroidia; order Flavobacteriales; family Weeksellaceae; genus Chryseobacterium; species Chryseobacterium populi. The sequence continues at coordinate 48,163 of NZ_AKJY01000032.1, read as the reverse complement.
GCTTCATCTTCCTCGTAAATTTCAGCCAGAGGAATTTCTAAAAAATTAGCTATTTTCTCCCATTCGTCTTTTATAATCCTCACATCTCCGCTCTCTTTTCTGCTGTAATTGGATACATCAGTAGCAATGATGTCAGCAATTTGTTGTTGAGTATATCCTTTCTTCTTTCTGATTAAACGTAGCTTTTCTTTTTGCATCTTATACATCTTTGTACAAATATGCGAAAAAAATTGTACAAATTAACATACATATTGTACAATAAAATTACAATAAATATACAATATAAATCTACATGTAGTGAATTTTGGTTTTATAGATTTGACCCGAAAACATTTTTAAAAACCAAACAATGAAAAAAAGTTTATTTGTAGTGGGAGCGTGCCTTCTGCTAATGTTACAGTCTTGCCATAACACTGATGATTTATCCGTACAGGATACACCTGTAAAAACAGAATCTCATTCAAAAGCTCTTTCCAGAATAGGAGAAACCGACAATCAGACGTTATCAGGTTATGTGAAAAATCAGCTTGCCATTCAATCAGGAATCAAAGTAATCCTGGATAGTGAAGTAAATGCAGATTTCTCCCTGATCCAATCTCGAATCAGTAGTGTTACAACAGTAGAAGAATTAGAGGCTCTTTATAAAGAAGCTAAAATTGAACGATTCAATGACCTGATTTCTTCATATACCAGTATGGCAGATAACACTCAGGCATTCAGAAATGCTAATCCTGAGTTTTATTCCAGGTATACTGAAGAACAAAGAACAGCTATGTTAACTCAGGAAATAGATTTACAGCTTAATTACAGAGAAGAATCAGCGCTGACGGCAAGAAGGAATTGTCATACAGAATTTACCAGTGCCTCAAGAAGATGCATGAGAAATTTTGCAATTGAGGTGGGTATGTCTGCTGTGGGAGGTATTTTTACCGGTGGTGCCGGTGCAGTAGTTGGAGGTGCAGCAGCTACTGTTCATATGGTGGTTTGCAATTCCGATGCTGATTCTGATTACCATGGCTGTGTAAGAGCCGGAGGACAACCTTAATAATTATCATTTATGAAATATAAGTATTTATATTACACATTAATAGCAATAATGTTTCTTATACCTTTTTTTATTAAAGGGGAAAGATATTTTATTATTCAACCTATCTGTTTTATAATAATTCTTATCTGTGTTATTCTGGTTTGGAGAGACAGGAAAAAAAATGGAGCAGAATAATTTTGAATAAAAAGGGGCGGCATAAATTTATGCCGCCTTTTTATGTATGCTATTTTTCAAGCTGTTTGTAGCTTCTTTGAATGAAATCTGTAAGATCTTTCCCTTTTAATAAATTCTGGGAAAGTTTGGCCAGATCTAGCGCATGTTGAATCAGGCTTTCTTTTTGTTCTGCATTTTCCGTCTTCAAAATATGACCGGCAAACTCACTATTTGAATTGATCACAAGGTTATACATCTCAGGAAAACCACTCATTCCAAACATTCCGCCGCCACCGGTTGCCTGCATATCTTTCATCCTTCTCATAAACTCGGGCTGGGTGATGGTAAATGGAGCATCATTACTGTCTAAATCTTCAAGCTGAACCGTGAATTTTGCATCTTTAACGGCTTCTTCCACATCCTTTTTTAAAGATTCTTTTTCAGCATCATTTAGTTTTGAAATAACAGGTTCGTCTTTCTTGATCAGATTATTCACATGATCCGCATCTACTCTTGCAAATGAGATTTTTTCTTTTGAAGTTTCAAGTTTTTGAATAACATGAGGAATAATAGGGGAATCCAGGAGAAGAACCTCATATCCTTTATCTTTCGCAGACTGAATGTAACTGTGCTGTTCATCAGTATTAGAGGCATACAGAATAACCAGATTACCATCCTTATCCGTTTGTGAAGGCTTGATCCTTTCTGTTAATTCATCCCATAAGAAATATTTCCCGTCAGTAGTTGGATATAGAGTAAATTTGTCAGATTTTTCAGCAAATTTTTCTTCTGAAATAATTCCGTATTCGATTACGATTTTAATATCGTTCCATTTTTTCTCATAATCTTCACGGTTTTCATTGATAAGAGAAGACATTTTATCTGCTACTTTCTTAGTAATATAAGAAGAGATTTTCTTTACGGCACCATCTGCCTGAAGATAGGAACGGGAAACATTCAACGGAATATCCGGGGAATCAATCACACCGCGGAGAAGCATTAAGAAATCAGGAACAATTCCCTTTACTTCATCAGTTACGAATACCTGATTCTGATATAATTGAATCTTATCTTTTTCAATATTCAAATTATTGCTCAGTTTCGGGAAGAATAGAACACCTGTCAGATTGAAAGGATAATCTACATTTAAGTGAATATTGAATAGAGGTTCCTCAAACTGCATCGGGTATAATTCGTGGTAAAATTTCATATAATCCTCATTGGTCAGTTCACTTGGAGCAATGGTCCAGGCAGGAGTAGGATTGTTGATAATATTGTCAACCTCTTCTGTTTCCGCCACTGCATCTTCGGGAGCATTTTCCGGTAAAGGTAATGTATGGGTTCTTGTCCCGAATTTAATGGGAACAGGCATGAACTTGTTATATTTCAGCAATAACTCACGGATTTTTCCCTCTTCTAAGAATTCTGTCGAATCTTCAGAAATATGAAGGATAATTTCAGTACCTCTGTCTGTTTTATCACTTGTTTCTTCAAGAGTAAATTCAGGGCTTCCGTCGCAGATCCAGCGAACGGCTTGTTCGTCTTTATAGGATTTAGTAAGAATTTCTACTTTTTCAGCAACCATAAATGCAGAATAGAATCCAAGCCCGAAATGGCCGATGATTCCTGAATCTTTTGCCGTATCTTTATATTTTTCCAGAAACTCCTCCGCCCCGGAAAATGCCACCTGGTTGATGTATTTTTCAACTTCTGCAGCTGTCATACCGATCCCCTGATCGATGATGCGAAGCGTTTTTTGTTCTTGATCAATTTTTACTTCAATCTTTGGATTTCCATATTCAACTTTCGCTTCACCAATGGTTGTAAGATGCTTTAATTTAAGGGTAGCATCCGTTGCATTAGAAATCAGCTCTCTTAAGAATATTTCGTGATCACTGTAAAGAAATTTTTTGATAAGCGGGAAAATATTTTCCACAGATACGTTAATATTTCCTTTAGTCATAATAATTTTTGTTTTTTAATTTCCTAATCTTTCTCAAAAAAAATACCATGAAGAAGAAAGTGACAGATTGACAGGATTTGCTTATTAAAAGATTAAAGATTTTTTATAAGCATCAAAGAGGATATAATTAATATTCAATAGGAGCGGGCTTTAGCCCGCTTTCAAAAGTATAAACCCTTCAACAGGCTTTAGCCAAAACTTAAAAATAGAATCTTATTTAAAACGCAAATAACACAAATAATTTTTCCATAAATAAGCACAAACATCTGTGAAAATCTGTGATCATCAGTAACGTCGTAATATAGCCAATAAAAAAGACAGCTCAAAGGCTGTCTTTATACGATATGTTTGAAAAAATTATTTGTTTTTCAAGACTTCTTTAATTTTGTTTTCCAGCTCCTCAGAAAGTTCAGGATTGTCTTTCAGGACGTCTTTTACAGCATCACGGCCTTGTCCTAATTTAGTTTCTTCATAACTGAACCAGGAACCACTCTTCTTTACAATTCCCAACTCTACAGCCTGATCAAGAATTTCTCCTGTTTTGGAAACACCTTCTCCATACATAATGTCAAATTCAGCCTGTTTGAAAGGCGGAGCTACTTTGTTTTTAACAATTTTCACTTTTACACGGCTTCCTACTGCTTCGTCTCCGTTTTTAATCGGTGCACTTGCCTTTCTGATATCAACTCTTACTGAAGCATAGAATTTCAAAGCATTACCACCGGTTGTTGTTTCAGGATTCCCGAACATTACACCGATTTTTTCTCTCAGCTGGTTGATGAAGATAACCGTACATTTTGTTCTTGAAATCGTAGCTGTTAGTTTCCTTAAGGCCTGAGACATTAATCTTGCATGAAGCCCCATTTTGGAATCCCCCATTTCACCTTCAATCTCAGCTTTCGGAGTCAGAGCAGCCACAGAGTCAATAACAACAATATCAATAGCTCCTGAACGGATAAGGTTATCAGCAATTTCCAAAGCCTGTTCCCCGTTATCCGGCTGAGATATAATTAAGTTTTCTAAATCAATTCCTAGTTTGGCAGCGTAAGTTCTGTCAAAAGCATGTTCCGCATCAATAAATGCTGCAATTCCGCCTGCTTTCTGAGCTTCAGCAATGGCATGAAGAGTTAGCGTTGTTTTACCTGAAGATTCAGGACCGTAAATTTCAATAATTCTTCCTCTTGGATATCCGCCAACTCCTAAAGCAATATCAAGTCCTAAAGAACCTGAAGGAATTACTTCAATCGTGTTGTCAACAGAGCTATCCCCCAACGTCATTACTGTTCCTTTTCCATATGTTTTATCTAGCTTGTCAAGCACTAAAGCGAGTGCTTTTTTCTTATCATCAATGTTACTCATCGGTATAAATATAATTTCTCAAAAATACATAATTTAAATATCAAAAGCTAATATTATTTGATTCTGAAAATTGTTTTTCAAGTTAAAAATTACTAAAATACTGGTCATGGTCTTATTCAGAACAAAGGAGATGAACTTAAAAAATGCATATTCAGGATTTTAATGAAAATTTGAATTTTTTGTGATTCTCAGATAGTCTTTGAGAACCTTTAAATGTCTCTTGTTGCCGGCTTCAATTCTTGCTTTACGGCTTACCAATGTATTATAAATGATATTGATCAGCCTTTTTGTTTTTGGAAATCCGTTTCGGTTGGGAACATCCGGAATCTGCAGCCTTTTACAGACTTCGGCATCCAGTAAGAACCATGTACAGCAAATATGTAAATAACGAAGATTTTTTCTCTGAAACTGAAATTTTAAGATCGGGTTTTCCAATGATTCATTCAGTAAAGAATGGGCCAGTAATACAGAATCTCTATCAGAAGGTGGCTGCACAGATGTCCATAAATAAAAATATTCCGTAGCCTGCTTTTTGTTATCGGGTAAAAGGCTTCCGGGAATTCCAAGTAAATGGCCCACATATTTCCAGAGATGAAAAATCCCCTGCTCTTCCTCAACTGAAAAAGTATTTCCCAATTTTTGAAGGCTGTGAAGAAAAACCAGGCTGAAGCCGATATAAGTAGCCATCATGTCCCAGGAATTGATTGGCTCACCCCAGTTTTCTGTATCCCAGTTTTGATAGTGCTTTTTAATGGAAAGCCTTGCATAAGAATGAATCAGTCTGGTTTTAATGGCAAATTCATAACCTTTTGCATGGATATCGAGTGCATGGTACCGTGTAGTATTTACCCAGAAATCTAGTGTTTCCGAAAGACGTTTTACGGCTCCTTTCTTTAAGGCTTCCGTAGCAATAAGAGGTTTGTTGAGGTAGGCATAATCATAACCTCCGATTAAACAATAATCTCTTAACGAAATCAAAGCATCCAGACCGCTTCGCATACAAAGTTCTGCGCCGTATTTTAATAAGTCTTCATTGAGCCAATCCGGTTTTCTTTGGGTTTGTAAAAAAAGTTTTTTTGCACTTTCAGGAATATCATCATTTTCAGAGACTCCATTTCGGATATAATTTTCAATTTCTTTTGAAGCCTCATGGAATTTTTTAATAAAATAGACCTCTTTTACAACTTCATCACCGGTTTCATCCACATGATAATAATAATCAGCAAATTTTTCAAAATCTTTGAAGCTGACCTCTGCCCCGGAAAACTCAATAAGCTGTTTTCCGTTTCCTTTTTCCCAGAAATCTTTAAAGTGGGTAGAACCTTTAAAACGAGGATGTAAAACCATTTTGTCCATCGAATATAAAAATACGGGTTTTCCGCCGAAAGCCCTTTGTGAGATTTATCAGTAAAAAAATTAAATTAATCCCCATTCAAAAGCTTTTTTCAGAAGCTCTTTGCTGTTCCTGGAATTGGTTTTCGTTAAAATGTTTTTCCGATGGCTCCGTACAGTATGCTCTGATAAGATAAGGATCTGTGAGATTTCCGATCCTGAGTATCCTTTGGCAATGAAAGACAAAACTTCTGTCTCTCTCCTTGTTAAATTAAAGTTAGGGCAAGGGTTGATCAGTGTGGGATTTTCAATCTTGATCTGGTGGAAATCATTTCTTGGGCCTATTCCTGAAACCAAAACCGTATAGGGATTTTGTTTTGTGATATGATTAATGTTCGTATGAATATTGATGGCTTGTATAATGTGCCCGTTTTCATTTTCCAATGTAGGAATAGCCTGATGATGGAATAATTCATAATTCCCGTTAGCCGTTTTCATCCTGAAACAATAGCTGGATTTCAGAAAAAGCTGATATTCCAGTCCAATTTCCATCATGGTCTTGATAACTGCATGTTCAGCCTTCATTACAAAATCAATGTCATCTGGATGGGTGAGATCAATGACTTCCTTTAAATTGCCGGGAAACCTTTTTAAGCCATGGAGTTTGAGTATATTTTCATGATGATGAGACAAAGTACTATTGGTGAGATTCAGCACATAATAATAAAATTCTCCGATGGCAAACATCTCTCCGATGATCCGTTCAATAGGAGGTTTGTTTAAAATCTTTTTGTTTTCTTTCCGGTCACCCGGATAAGTGCTCCAAACCTCAATTAAAGGATGTTTTTTCTCAGAGTTTCCCATGAACTTAGTTTTAACTAAAATAGCTAAATTTTTTTTAAGAAATACCCCAAAAGGGGGATTTTTTTGCGTGAAAAAAAATGCAAAATTTGTTATAGCTAATAACTATGAAAACCCAATTCTTAAAACTATGGTTTTATGGCTGGGTTTTCTTTGTGTCAATTTGGTTCTGAATGAAAAGTCACAATGGTGACTGTAAAATATAGTTTATCCTTTTCGTTATTTTAGTTGTTTGAAAATGTATAAACTAAAACCCCTTTCAGATTCTGAAAGGGGTTTATAATGTATATTAATTGCTTACAAATTTTATAAAGAAGCAGCATGTACAAGCATATCTACTAATTTGTTTGAATATCCCATTTCGTTGTCATACCATGAAACAAGTTTTACAAAATTAGGAGAAAGCATAATACCGGCATCCTTATCAAAGATAGAAGTTCTCTTATCTCCTACGAAATCCTGAGAAACTACAGCATCTTCGGTATATCCTAAAATTCCTTTTAATTCACCTTCCGAAGCAGCTTTGATAGCAGCACAGATCTCTTCGTAAGAAGTGGCTTTTTCTAATCTTACCGTAAGGTCAACTACAGAAACATCCACAGTAGGTACTCTGAAAGACATCCCTGTTAATTTTCCGTTTAGGGAAGGAATTACTTTTCCTACCGCTTTAGCAGCACCTGTAGAAGAAGGAATGATATTGTTAAGAGCAGCTCTACCACCTCTCCAGTCTTTCATTGAAGGACCGTCAACTGTTTTTTGAGTTGCAGTTGTAGCATGTACGGTAGTCATTAAACCTTCTACGATTCCGAAATTATCATGGATCACTTTAGCTAAAGGAGCTAAACAGTTGGTTGTACAAGAAGCGTTTGATAAAATTTTGATATCGTCAGTAAGTTCAGTATGGTTTACACCCATTACGAACATTGGAGTGTCATCTTTAGAAGGTGCGGAAAGGATTACTTTTTTTGCCCCGGCATTGATGTGTTTAGCGGCGTTTTCTTTATCCAGGAATAAACCTGTAGATTCTACGATATAGTCGGCCCCGATTTCGTTCCACTTTAGGTTATTAGGATCTCTTTCAGCAGTTACCCTGATTCTTTTTCCGTTTACCACAAGATCATTTCCTTCCACAGAAACCTCACCCGGGAAAATACCGTGTACAGAGTCATATTTTAACATGTAAGCCATGTATGTAGCATCGATAAGGTCATTGATTCCTACTACTTCGATGTTGTCTCTTTCAGTCATTGCTCTGAAAACAAGACGTCCAATTCTACCAAACCCGTTGATACCTACTTTGATTGTTGACATAATAGTTTGTTTTAAATTATATTAAAAAATATTAGATTGCTAAAATTTCTGAAATCAGTAAAAGGTCTTTATTGATTTCATTATGTTTTTTAATGGCTTCTTCAATCGGTGTATATACCATATCATTGGAACGCATTCCTGCCATTACATTGGTTTTTCCTTCCATTAATCCTACTACGGCACCATAGCCCAGTCTGCTTGCCAGAACCCTGTCTGCACAACTTGGTGAGCCTCCTCTCTGAATGTGTCCTAAAATAGTAACACGAATGTCATAGTCAGGAAACTCCTGCTTAGTCTGCTCTGCAAGTTCATAGATGTTGGCTAATTTTTCACCTTCCGCCACAACAACGATACTGGAAGCCTTTCCTGTTTTTTCGGCATTTCTGAAAGTTGCAAAAAGCTCATCCATACTGTCTTTTCTTTCAGGAATTAAAATATCAAGAGCACCTGTTGCCAGCCCGCTGTTTAATGCAATGAATCCGGCATCGCGTCCCATCACCTCAACAAAGAAAACCCTGTTGTGAGAAGTTGCTGTATCACGAATTTTATCGATTGCCTCCATAGCCGTATTCAGGGCTGTATCATAACCGATCGTATTATCGGTACCGAAAATATCGTTGTCGATGGTTCCCGGAACACCGATTACCCTGATCCCGAATTCTTCGTTAAAGATTTTTGCTCCGGTAAAAGTTCCGTCCCCGCCAATACAGACCAAAGCATCAACACCATGTTTAACACAATTGTCATAGGCTTTCTGACGGCCTTCCTTGGTTTTGAATTCCATTGATCTGGCAGATTTCAGAATCGTTCCGCCCTGGTTGATTATATTTTTTACGGAACGAGGACCCATTTTCAGGAAATCATCACTGATAAGGCCGTTGTAGCCTTCTCTCACTCCGTAGCATTCGATATTATAATAGTTTGCGGTTCTTACCACCGCTCTTAATGCTGCATTCATACCCGGAGAATCCCCTCCTGAAGTAAGAACTGCAATTTTTTTTACAGCACTCTCTTTCATCTAGTAAAAAATTTCGAACACAAATTTACAAAAACAAGTTCAGATTATGGCAGTAACTTTATAATAGTTTTGAATATAAATAATTAAAAACTTCTAAAATTTGTGGGTTTGAAAAAATACCTCGCTGTTTTTGTTTCTGAAGAATTTACATTAAGGTTGTACCAGGGCGAAATGTTTTTGTCAAAAGGATTGGAAAGTAAGTGGATAGACTGGGCAGGAGTAAAGCCTTCGCTTAATAAAAATAGCTTTTTTCCCTCGTTATTCTTACAAACCCCTGAAATAAATACAATATGTCCCGGGCTTCCCGGTGTGATCAGGATATCCCCGGTTTTAAGATCTGTGTTTTTCGTCACAGGGTTAGTTTCTTTATGCAATGATATGGTTCCTGCATAATTAAAAACCAGGTCTAAATAATTTCTGAAATTCTGATAAGAACCGTCGAAATCCGTAGTTTTTCTGAAGCTTACAGAATTTCCGTTAACAAAAGCTCTTACTCCATTTTTGTAGTCATTCCATGAAATCAGATCACCACTTGTAAAATGAAATTTTATCCGGTGGAATTGTTTGGTTTTAAATAAATATTCTGCTCTCAGCCGAATGATCGCATCGGCGCATTGTTGTAGATCTTTATTTCCGGTATCAATATCAAAAACAGCCTGATGAAGATGCTGGGTGGAAATAGGGCTTCCATCATATTTTAAAATAGGGCTTCCATAAGATTTTAGCTTGAAATTTTCAATGAAATACCCGAAGGAATCTGGTTTTTCATCAATCCAGTCATAACCTTCCGGGGCGGAAAATCTTTCTTTAATGGTATTTTTGTCTTTATTGATCTGAACTGAATTTTCACTTATCGGATTGTATAAATCGGTACTTTCAGTTTTAAATTTTGAAGAGTTTTTATCACTGTTGCAATTTAAAATTGTTGTTAAACTAATCAGGAATATTATTTTTTTCATTGACCATTAAATGTTTTAAGCACAAATATCGCAGATTTTAAAAATGAAACGGTAAACTTATTTGTTTTTTCAATAATATTCTCAAACTGTGCAAATCTTTTTCCGGAATTGAGAAATGTCACCCTTTTTTAGCAAAAGTTATCAATAAAATAAAGCTTCAAAATGATTATATTTACGGTTCATTAAAGTTATACTATGAATCATCAACCGATTGAAGGTTTTTCCAAGCTTACCAAGAATGGGAAAATCGACTGGCTCGTGAACGAATATCTTGAGGGAAACCAGGAATATCAAAATATACTAAAACAATACTGGAACGGAAATGCTGATCTTCAGAAACTTCATGAAGAATTCTCAGAAAACACGATTTCCAATTTCTATATGCCTTATGGGATTGCCCCGAACTTTTTAATTGACGGGAAATTATTGGCTCTTCCAATGGCGGTCGAGGAAAGCTCTGTAGTGGCTGCTGCTTCCAAAGCTGCAAAATTCTGGATTGATAAAGGCGGGTTTAAAACGACGATCATTAACAATGAAAAGCTTGGACATACCCATTTTATATTTAAGGTAGAACCACATAAATTATTACATTTTTTTAACTTCAGTTTAAAGAAAAAATTATTTGAAGCTACCGAAAACATCACAGCTAATATGAGAAAGCGCGGTGGTGGAATTTTAGATATAAAATTAGTGGATAAAACTTCAGAAATGCCTGATTATTATCAGCTTAAAGCAAGTTTTGATACGGTAGACTCAATGGGGGCGAATTTCATTAATTCTTGTCTGGAACAGTTTGGGAAAACATTAAAGCAGGAAGTGGCAATTAGTGAAGATTTTACACAGGATGAAAAGAATTCTTTACAGATTGTTATGAATATCCTTTCCAATTTTACCCCGGATTGTGTGGTAAGAGCTGAGGTTTCATGTAAGATTGATGATTTGAAGGATGATAGCGGGATTTCAAATGAAGAATTTGCATGGAAGTTCAAACAGGCAGTTACCATTGCTGAAATAGAGCCTTTCCGTGCAACAACCCATAATAAAGGGGTAATGAACGGCGTGGATGCCGTAGTGATTGCTACCGGAAACGATTTCAGAGCCACTGAGGCCTGTGCCCATGCTTATGCAGCGAGAGACGGGCAGTACAGATCATTGACGCATTGCACAATAGATAACGGTATTTTCAGATTCTGGATTGACCTTCCGATTTCTGTAGGGGTTGTAGGGGGGTTAACGAACCTCCATCCTTTGGTGAAGTTTTCTTTGGCATTGCTTGGAAAACCTTCTGCCCAGGAATTAATGAGTATTCTTGCAGTTTCCGGGCTGGCTCAGAATTTCGGAGCTTTGCGTTCTCTGGTGACAACAGGAATTCAAAAAGGGCATATGAAAATGCATTTGTTGAATATTTTAAACCAAATGGGAGCTACAGAAGAGGAAAAACAGCATTTTGTGACTTATTTTAAAGATAAAACGGTGACCCATCATGAAGTGATCAGTGAGTTTAACAGATTAAGAGCTCAATAATGCTTCAGATCGTTTTACCCATCATATTTATAGCATTCGGGGTTTTCTTAAAGAAAACGACGTTAAGAGGCTTTCAAAGTTCAAAAAGATTTTCCACGATGTTTATCATATTGGGAATTTCAACATTGGTTGCCAAATTTATTTTAATGTACTTAAAATCGAAATAGTGAAGAAAAGTGTTCTGGTTTTTGTGGTGATCTCCTGTTTAAGCTTTTCCCAACAGAAAAATGTGGAAATTACTGATCTGCAGCCGAAATCTGAAGATTATATTTTTCCTGTCATTTCTTATGAAAAATCCCGGGTTGAAAACAAAATCAATACTTTTTTACAGGTTGATGAGCTGGAACATATACCGGGCTCCGGTGGAAATCCTTTTACCCGGGTTTCTGTAGCAACGAATTCCTATACCAATTACGTTCAGTTTTACAGTTGGAAAAAATTAGAAACACCTGAAAATATCCTCAGTATTTCTATAGAGGGCGAGGCAAGCGGGGCTTATCCTGAAGGTTTTTCCAAATCTGATAATTTTGACCTGAGAACCGGAAATTATATTAATTTGCAGGATTTATTTCTGCAGGATTCAGTTAAAACGATTGAAAGTCTAATCAATAAGAAAGTAAGGAAAAGAATTGATGATTTTCTTACCCGGTTAAAATCTGAAAAGAACCCTTCTGAAGAAACGCAGGATCAGATTCTGATCTACGAAGACTGTTTCACAGACCATACCCTGAAATATCTGGATTATCATTTCGGAAAGGATAAACTGACAGTTGTAGTGGGCAGATGCTCCAATCATGCAATGAGAGCCTTAGATGATTTAGATGAGCATGTTATTGAAATATCTTATAAAGATCTGGGTAAATACTGGAGCTCCTATGCGAAGGATTTACTTTCCGGATTTGAGCAGGCTGTTGCCCAACCAGGTATACAAAACAGGCTTTATAAAGGAAAAATTGATGGGAAGTATCCGGTTACGGTTTTAGTCAAACGGGTCTATGAGGATGGCTCTTTTTCTGCGGTATATTGGTATGATAAAAATAAAAAGCTGATAGAATGGGGTGGTATGCTTAAAAACGGCCACATCTCTATTACAGAAAATGATTACCACAGTGAAGAACTGAAGGCATGGATACCCAAAGCCCTGATCGAGGCAGATGTGAAAGGTAAAAAGATTACGGGAACGTGGCAGGATTATAAAACAAAGAAATATTTGAATCTGGAATTAGAAGAATTATAAAAAATGAAAACAATTACTTTGGTTTTTGGTGCCGTATATGGCATGTTGTCGGTAATTTTAGGTGCATTCGGCGCGCACGCACTAAAGAAAATTTTGTCTGTGGAAAGGCTTGAAAGCTTTGAAACAGGAGTAAGATATCAGATGTATGCAGCATTCTTTTTGCTGGTGGCAGGATATATTCTAAAATTTGAAACCACATCTGAGAAATGGGTTTCCATATTAATGATTGCGGGGACGATGCTGTTTTCTTTCAGTATTTATTTTTTAAGCCTGCAGGATTATCTGGGAGCCAATCTGAAATTTTTAGGACCTATTACCCCACTTGGTGGTTTGTTGATGATCTTAAGCTGGGGAATGCTTATTCTTTATTTTGCTAAAAATAAAATATAGGAGAAACAATGAAAATCAACAGAAGAAGACGGATCATAAAAACATTCAATCTCTTAGACCAGCCTATAAGATTTAATCCTTTTGTATTCAGCCGTACTTTTTTCATGTGGACGTTTACAGGTCTGGTGGGCGGTATTATAGCCGGCTTTTACTGGATTGCTCTTGAATATTTCACGGAAGAACTTGCCCATTTTCAGGGATGGCTGGTAATTCCGGTAATGGCAGTTTGTGGTCTATTGGCCGGTCTGGTGATTCATTTCATCGGAGATCCGGGTGAGATTCATTTGATCGTTAATAACATCAGGTTTAATAAAGGAAAATTGGAGCCGAAAAATAATCCGTCCATGATCTTGTCCTCGCTTTTTTGTGTGGCATCAGGAGGAAGCCTGGGGCCGGAAGCACCTTTGGTTCAGGTTACAGGTTCTACAGGAACCTGGCTGGGGAAAATCTTCAGGCTGAAAGGGGAAGAATTACGTTCTTTAAGTATTGCAGGCATGGCTTCAGGCTTTACAGCACTGTTTGGAGCTCCACTTGGAGGAAGTCTTTTTTCACTGGAAATTTTACACCATAAACATGCAGTAGAATATTACAAAGCAATTATTCCGGCATTGGTGGCAAGCTGTTTCAGTTATGTGATGTTTGCGTTGATTATTCATTTAGGGATCGGAGCGACCTGGAACCTGAAGGCATATCAGTATTCCGGGGTATATGATTTTGTATATGCTGTTCTGTTTGCTGTTGCAGCTACTTTTGTAGGATGGATCTTCATTTTTGTTGTGAAATTTTTCAAGAAAGTTTTTGAATACAGGCCGTTTCCAATTTATATTAAAACTTTAACCGGGGGAATTATTCTGGGAGTTATCGCTTATTACTTTCCTTTGACCAGGTATTTCGGACATAACGAAATCAACCAGCTTATCAATGGAAGCTTTGCATTAAACTTTTTGATTTTAATTCTGGTTTTCAAAATATTAACTATCGCAGTCACGGTAACGTCAGGATGGAGAGGCGGTTTTATCATCCCGCTATTCTTTGTGGGAACTACTTTAGGACTGATCATTCATCATCTGTTTCCTGTTGTAGATACTACTTTAGCGATCGTAAGCTGTATGGCAGCAATCAATGCATGTGTAACGAGAACTCCAATGAGTACAACGATTATTTTGGGTACTTTAACCGGATTTACGTATTTCGTTCCGATACTTTTTGCCAGTTTAACAGGGTATTTTCTGGCACCCAGAATTCCGTTTATCGGATCACAGTCTGAAAAATTAGCCGAATAATAAGCCATTTTGAATGATATGTTAAAAATCAAGTTTCTTGCATCTTAATTTTTGTGCTAAGAATCTTGAACTTCCATGTCTTTTTAGTAAATTTGTCAACCTTTAAAATTTAAAATAAAATAATAAAAATAATATGAATCTTCACGAGTATCAATCAAAAGAGATTTTATCAAAGTACGGAGTAGCTATCCAACGTGGTTTCGTTGCAAACAACGTAGATGAAGCTGTAGCAGCTGCTGAAAAACTGACTGCTGAAACCGGGGCACAGGCTTGGGTGGTAAAAGCACAGATTCACGCAGGTGGTCGTGGTAAAGGTGGTGGTGTAAAGTTTTCTCCAAACATGGATAAGCTTAAAGAAAACGCTCAGAACATCATCGGAATGCAGTTGATAACTCCTCAAACTTCTGCTGAAGGTAAAAAAGTAAACTCTGTTTTGATTGCAGAAGATGTTTATTATCCGGGAGAATCTGAAACCAAAGAATTTTATGTTTCTATTCTTTTAGACAGAGCTGAAGGTAAAAATACAATCGTATATTCTACTGAAGGAGGAATGGATATTGAGCATGTTGCAGAAGTAACGCCTCATTTGATCCACAATGAATTGATTGATCCAGCTTTAGGTCTTCAAGGATTCCAGGCCAGAAAAATTGCTTTCAATCTTGGCCTTGAAGGGAATGCATTTAAAGAATTTGTAAAATTTATTTCATCTCTTTACAACGCATACACAGGAATTGATGCTTCTCTTTTTGAAATCAACCCGGTTTTAAAAACTTCAGACAATAAAATCATCGCTGTAGATGCTAAAGTAACTTTGGATGACAACTCTATGTTCCGTCACAAAGACTTAGCTGAGTTAAGGGATACGAGAGAAGAAGATCCAATGGATGTTGAAGCTGGTGAAGCTGGCCTTAACTTTGTAAAATTGGATGGTAACGTTGCTTGTATGGTAAACGGTGCCGGTCTTGCAATGGCAACGATGGATATCATCAAATTATCCGGTGGTAACCCTGCCAACTTCCTTGACGTTGGTGGTACTGCTGATGCTCAGAGAGTACAGACCGCTTTCGGGATTATCTTAAGAGATCCGAATGTAAAAGCTATTCTGATCAACATTTTCGGAGGTATCGTAAGATGTGACAGAGTTGCTCAGGGAGTTGTAGATGCTTACAAAGCAATGGGCAGCCTTCCTGTTCCATTGATCGTAAGACTACAGGGAACTAATGCTGTTGAAGCTAAACAATTAATTGATGAGTCTGGTCTTCCGGTACACTCTGCAATTACTTTAGAAGAAGCTGCAAACAAAGTAAAAGAAGTTTTAGCATAACACTGAAATTTTTAAATAAATCAGAAACCGTTTCATCTTTGGAACGGTTTTTTATATTTTGAAATCTAAGATCTATCTGATAAAAAATCTCTATTCTCAGTCAGTCTTTGCTCTTGATATTCTGCAATAGAAAAATTTTAATTGTAACCTCCGGAAGTGTCCAGTGCAATTATTTTCGGGATTGGCTGGCTGAAAGAATGCAATTTGATTTGTCGAATTCTTCCAGTCGGAAAAGATTTAAAACGTTTGGTGCAACTTTTAAATCCGGTCTGAAAATCAAAATCCCTTTTACAAAATTTTTGAGCAGCAAATTACCATTTGTAATTACCACATCAATATCTAAATTAACGGTCTTATATGTACTTTTATTTAATGTCTGCTCAAACAAATAAACACATAAGCAAGGGGCAGATTCTTCATATTCAGTTAAAAACACATCATATTTTCCATTTTCAGGATTTGGATTAAGATCAGTAAATGTTATGGAATGTAGAATATTTCGATTGCAGTAATGGTGAAGTCCTTTTTCATCAGCAATAATATGGGTGGTGGTATTTTTTTGTTTTTTTTGAATGATCAGCCAGGCAAAAAAACTTGCTATTATGGTAAAAAGGGATAGTAAGATAATTTTTAATTCTGTTGATATCTCTTTTGTATTAAACACGGGTATGGCCATTATTATAATGGACAGTGGTGTTATAATTAAAAGTGATATGCCAATCATCTTTATAAACAAAGTAAGCCCTTCTGAAGCTTTTGATTCAACGGGTGAAAATGAATTGCATTGTGGTGACATTGTTTTTGTGTTGGTTAGAAACTTTACATAAAAGTAATAATTATGGGGAAACAATTTGGTTCTAAAAAACAGGTTGGGTAGTTAGCCTGAAGCCGGGAATTTTACTACCATATTATCTGTATCCGGAATAAGTGAAGCTTTTATTGATCGTGATGCTCAGGGAAGTTGCTGTCCTGATTGGTAATGCTGATGCTTGTAGGGGTTACAAGCTGTATATTATCAGCATCGAGACGTTGTTTTATTTTCAGGAAAGCATCACTTTTTACCTGAACGATATTGGCTCCGACTTTCATCCAGAATTTAGCCTGAAGATTGAATACGCCTTGTTTTAAATCCGTAAATATTACTTCTGAAGCATCTGCTCTGTCTACCTGTTCTAAATTTTTAATACTGTCGAGAATCCCTTTTTGGGCTTTTGTAATATCTTCATCAGCAGGAATTTCAAAATTTAAAATAATCCTGCGCTGTGGCGAAGCGGTAATATTATAAAACGGGGCATTAAATACGACCTGATTAGGGATATACGCCTTCTTTCCGTCATCAGTAATGATTTTTGTCGTTAAAAATCCGATTTCCTGTACCGTTCCCGAATGATTTCCGATGGTGATATAATCGCCCACTTTAAAAGCTTTGTCAATTCCGATAAGCATTCCTGAAAAGATGCTCGAGACAAGATCTTTTAAGGCAACCCCGGCAATTACCCCGGCAACTCCCAAACTTCCGATAAATTTCCAGAGGAAACCGCTGAATCCCATAATTTCCAAGGAGATAAAAGTTCCCATCATCACGATCAGAAACCTGAAAACTCCGATTAAGGTCACTAAAGAACTTTCTTTCTGGCTTTTCGGGAAAAGTTTGTGAAATAGCTTTACAGAAGCCTGACTTAAATATTTACTGGTAATCAGAAAAAATGAAAATACAAGGATTCCGACGATTAATTTTGGAGTTAGCTCTGCAAATTTCAGGTACCAGCTTTCTAACACCCTGTAAACCACATCTACATACCTTAAACTGCTTTCTTCCATAAGTTTTTAGTTTTTATTTTATTAAAAGTTATATTTTCTCAACAAAAATTTTGCCAGTTTCCAAAAGTCTATTAAATTTGTAGACTAATAAAACAAAATAGTATGTCAATTAAACTAGGAGATACCGCACCCAATTTTCAGGCAGAAACTTCTGCAGGAGATATTGACTTTTATAATTATTTAGGAAACTCATGGGGAATCTTATTTTCACATCCTGCCGACTATACACCTGTATGTACTACTGAGCTGGGATTTACGGCAAAATTAAAATCAGAATTTGAACAAAGAGATACCAAAGTAATTGCACTGAGCGTAGATGATGTATCTGATCATCAGAACTGGATTAAAGATATTAATGAGACACAGAATACAGAAGTGCAATTTCCGATTATAGCAGATAAAGACAGAAAGATTTCAGAATTATATGATTTCATTCATCCCAATGCGTCTGTAACTGCTACGGTACGTTCTTTACTAATTATTGATCCTGATAAAAAAGTACGCCTGATCATTACATATCCTGCTTCTACCGGAAGAAACTTCAATGAAATTATCAGGGTTCTTGATTCTCTTCAGCTGGTAGATGCCCATAAAGTGGCTACTCCTGTAAACTGGAAAAACGGGGATGATGTGATTGTTCCACCGACGATCTCAACGGAAGATGCCCGAAAAATATTTCCAAAAGGGGTTACGGAAATTAAGCCGTACCTGAGATACACACCACAACCCAATAAATGATTTGATTTATTTGATTTTTTATAGTTTAGTTTTAATTTGTACGAAAAGCGCCTCAGGAATTTTCCTGAGGCGCTTTCATTTTATAATCTATAATAAGTGACTATTTGCTCACATCATTAGCAACTTCTCTTGCTTTTGAAGTAGGTATGTAAATACTGAAACCTACATTGAAAGAAATTGTAGATGTTAATCCTTCACTTCCGAATCCTGCAACACCGTTGTATTTTACGATGCCTTCAAGCCCGATATTCGGAGTAATGAAATAAGAATATCCGGGACCTGCACCGAAATCCAGACCAGTTGTTGAATTTCCGTTTTCCACAGAAGATCCACCGATACCTACATTACCTTCAAGGAACCATCTTCCGTGATTTAGTAAATTGTCAACACCTTTCTCTCCCGGAGATAAATAATAACGTCCTAAACCTCCTACTGCATAATCGAATCTTGTCGGGCTCCCATTGGTAACCTTGCTGATTCCAAGATTAACATATCCACCTATTGCTACGTTGTCTTCTATAAAATATGCACCTTTTGGCTGTATTCCGATATTATAACCACCACCGGTATTTAATCCGAAATTACTTGTTACAAGGCTACTTCCTACTAACCAATTACCTTTTTGAATCTGAGCATTTGCTGTTGTCAATAAACTTGCTACAGCTATTACTCCTGTTAAGATTAGTTTTTTCATAATTTATAATTTTTAATAATTAATGTTTATTATTTCTTAAAGTAGTGAAGAACAATAAATGTGCCATAAAGCTCATTTTAAGGTATTTTTCTGGGATTTAGAATCTTTTGAAAATAATTAAAATTCACTTATTTTAACATTTTAATTACAAATCTTGCAATGCTAAAACAATAATAAAATAATGGAAGCAATAAGTCCTGCAATCGTAAAAACCATTCCGCGTTTGAAAGCCTTGGTTTTAGGATTAAACATCCAGAAGCTGGAAATAACAAAGAAAAATAATGAGACTCCAAAAAATGTATTTAAGGGAGACAATGTATCTTTAGACTGGGCTTTGTGAAGTTTGGTCATTTTGTCAAGAACAAATGGCAGTTCTTTTCTGGAATATTTGGCTTGTCCGCTCTCTGAATTATAAGTCCCCTGCTTAAAATGAAAAAGGCTGCCTTCGGTTTTTTCAATTTCAAGATTCTTTATTTTTAGCTCTTTTCCCAGTTCTTTTTCCGTAAGGTTTTTATCAATTACCTTATCGTACATTTTCTCCTTCTTTAGAAAATCTGTATCCCTGTACACCAATAAAATACCGCTCAATGCATACACTGCCATAATCCCTGCCAGGAAATACCCTAAATACCGGTGAGTGACTCTCATAAAACTTCTTGTGTCTTTTATCTTATCCATATCTTATTGTTTTTGTTTTAAAATTCGAAAAATGGAAGCTGCAAAAATGCAACTTCCACTTTTAATAATGAAATTATTAATACTATTTAATTCTTAAAGCTTATAAGTTAATGTGAAATAATAGTTTCTTGGGGGAATCGGGTTTACAGAATAGTTTTCGTGAACGTTGTAATTGACAACATCGAATAAATTACCCACTTTACCCTGGATTGAGAATTTTTGCCATTCGTAGCCTATACTGAAATCGACAGTGGTGAAACCGTCAACATCAATCATTCTGGTTACCTGCTTTTGACCTTTTACGTCATTCCAGCCTGCTTTTCTGTCTCCGGTGTAAAATGCAGTTGCTCCGATCTTTAATCCTTTGGCAAAATTTGTGAAAGTATAAAAAGCAGAAGCATTTGCTGTAATAGCTGGTGTTCTTACCAATCTTTGATCTTCGACAAATCCATTATCCGGAGTTTTGGTATAAACAGCATTGTTATATGAAACTCCCCCTATTAAAGATAAATTATTCATCGGGTTCCCGGTGATGTCTAGCTCTACACCACGGCTTCTTACAGATCCTGCATAAACTTTTAGGGTTGAATCACCTGTAGGATTTACTATTGGAGTTGTGTACGTATTGTTATTGTTGATTTGATAAACTGTTAAATTAACAGCAATGGCATTATTCCATAAATTCTTTTTTACCCCCACTTCATACTGATCTACTGTAGAAGGCTTCAGTGCAGCTCGTGTATCGTAATCGAAACCGGTATTGGGCACAAAAGAGTTTGTATAGGTGGCAAAAACTGAAAGATTTTCGTTTGGATTATAGATTAAACCAACTTTTGGAGATAGTGCATTATCCTCTGTTTTTGCACTAGATACAGGGATTTTAACATTTTGCATAAATACATTATCAGAAGATTCTCCATTTGTTAAATAGGAATAACGAAGACCAGTCAATAATTTTATTGATTTCGTTAATTCTACAAGATCCTGAACATATACTCCTAATCTTTTTGTGGATATTCTTCTTCTGTATGTTGCCTGAGCATCAGGTATTTGGCCGTCATTTGCCCATGTAGAAGGATCATTTAATTGTAAAACACCCAAAGTTGCAGGGGTAAGTTGGTAAGAAATGGCATCTGCCTGTCCGTAATCTCCATCTGCTCCCACCAAAAGTTTGTGATTTAAACGACCTGTTTTAAATTCACCATTTAGATTAACCTGTAAAGAAGTATAATTCTGCTCGTTATAACTTTTACCAACAGGCCTGTTCCATATCGGATTTAAATTGCCATTAGGAGCTGAGCTATAATTCCATTGCACTCTTTCAGTAGAAAAATAATCTTTCGTATAATTTTGATAAGAAGCAACAGCATTCAAAGACCAGCTATTATTAATTTTATGATTTAAAATTACATCAGTTGCAGCTTGTTGATTGGTTTGATATTGCCAGTTGGTTCCTAAGAATTGTTTTCTGTCAATTTCTGTGGCAAGCCTTGAAACTCCAGTAGCATTATCTGTGACACTTCCAATTCCGAAATCTGGTGTGAAAGTATGGTATAAATAATCTCCTTCTACAATAAGCTGGGTATTCTCACTAAGATTAAATACAAAAGAAGGGTTGAAATAATTCTTTTTTGATTCTACCAAATCTCTGAAACTTTCAGCATACTCATAAGCCCCGTTTACTCTAAATGCTATATTTTTTGATAAAGGACCGTAAATATCTACTGTCGGTTTATATGAATTCCAGCTGCCTGCACTGAAACCTACCATTCCACCAAATTCAAATTTTGGTTTTTTGGTAATAAGGTTTACAATCCCTCCAGGTCCGACGTTTCCGTATAACATTGCATTGGCTCCTTTTAAAACCTCAACTCTTTCCAGACCTGAAACTTCAGGAAATACCCCGCTGTTAACTCTTGCCCCATTTTTGAAAATATTATCATTTCCAAATGTAAAACCACGTCCTCCAAAGCTATCCTGAGATCCTCCTCTTGCGGATGTAAGATAAAGTCCGTTTACATTCTTTATCACATCACTCAACTGTTTTGCCTGCTGCTGCTCAATCACTTCATGAGTAACAATAGCAATCGGCTGAGGATTCTCCATTACCGTAAGGTTTGACTTTGTAGATAAAGTTTTAGCTTTATTCGGATTTCCTGTTTTATGGAGATTTACATCTTCGATAGTTTGAATTCTAATAGTATCGTTTTCAGGAATGTACTTCATTTGTGCACTTATTGAAATAGATACAATCAGAAGACTTAGAGTAGTAATTTGTCTTTTCATTCTGCTTTATTTAGAGTGGGTTTAAATAAGGCGCAAAAGTAAGTATAATTTAGACTAAATATAAATAAATGCCCTGATTTTTGTCATGTTTTTTAGATGATGGGTAATTGCTATAGAAATCATAGATTCTTTAAAGAAAAAAGAAACTCTTTTATAAATATATTTGTAAAAAAATAGAGTATGCAATTAGTGAAAATTGGTCTTTGTGCCTTTGGAATGAGCGGTAAGGTTTTTCATGCCCCCTTTTTAAAAGAACATCCGGGATTTTTTATATCGGCCATAGTGGAAAGGAGTAAAGAAGAATCTAAAGAGAAATATCCCGATGCAACCATCTACCATTCAGTAGAAGATATGCTGAAAAATGCGGATATAGAAGTGGCTGTAGTCAATACACCTGTTCAGACTCATTTTGAATATGCTAAAATGGCTCTGGAAGCGGGAAAGCATGTTGTTGTAGAAAAACCTTTTACCGTAGATGTTTCAGAAGCGGAAGAACTGGTGAAACTGGCAGAAGAAAAAGGTCTGTTTTTAAGTGTTTATCAGAACAGGAGATTCGACAGAGATTTTCTTCAGGTTCAGAAAGTTCTTGATGATAAAAAAATTGGTGATGTAAAAGAAGCAGAGCTAAGGTTTGACAGATTCCGTACTGAGCCAAGTGGAAAACAGCATAAAGAAAATCCACAGCAGACAGGTTCAGGATCTCTTCATGATCTTGGCGCTCATTTAGTGGATCAGGCGGTACAGTATTTCGGCTTCCCTGAGAAGCTTTTTGCAGATGTTTTTTCAATGAAAGGAAGCGAATTTGCGAATGATTATTTTGAAATTCTGCTATTCTATAAAAATGATCTTAGAGTAAGGCTAAAATCTTCAGTATTTAGTAAAGAAGCTCATTATGCCTATATTATTCATGGTGACCGGGGTAGTTTTTTACAGGAAAGGACAGATAATCAGGAAAATGAGTTGGTATCGGGAGCAATTCCGGCGTATGGAAAAGACTGGACCATTCCTCTGAAAGATCCTGACGGAATTTTAAACTTCCTCAATGACAATAAAGAAACAGAAAGAATTCTGACTTTGAGTGAGCCTGGGAACTATATGAATTATTATCAGGAAATCTATGAACATATTGTTTTCGGATATGCGCTTCCGTCTCCCGGAAAAGAGGTCATTCAAAATATGAAAATTATCGATGCTGCCTGGAAAAGCTCTCAGGAAGGGAAAATTATAATGCTTTCTTAGTAAGTTATGAGTTATGAGTTATGAGTGAGAAGTTATGAGTTTTGTTCTGAGTAAATAGCACCCGGCTCATAATTCATAACTTTTCACTCATAACTATTATTACCCTTCCCCAAGAATTTCCTGAAGCTCGAGCCATCTCAGCTCATGATTTTCAAGTTTTCCGGAAATGGTTTCCAGGTCTGCGGAAAGCTTTGAAATTTTTTCATAATCAGCTTCGTTGTTGAGCTGATCCAGAATTTTTCCGCGTTGTACTTCCAGCTCAGGCATTTCTTTCTCAATCATTTCAAGTTCTCTTTGCTCTTTAAATGAAAGCTTTCTCTTTTTAGAATTGATTGGAGAAGCGGTTGAAACGGAAATGTTTTCTTTAACTGGTTCCGGTTTTGAAACCGTATTTTTTTCCAGAGCATCTTCACGGCTTTTTGCTTCCCTGTATTCTGAGAAGTTTCCAATGAAATCCTTTATTTTTCCTTTCCCTTCAAAAGCTAAAATATGATCTACAATCCGATCCATAAAATACCTGTCGTGAGAAACAATAATTAATGATCCCTGAAACTGTTGCAGAAAATTTTCAAGAACCGTTAAAGTAGGGAGGTCAAGATCATTCGTAGGCTCATCGAAAATCAGGAAATTAGGATTCTGATAAAGAATGTACATCAGATGCAGCCTTCTTTTTTCACCTCCCGATAATTTCGAAATAGGGGAGTACTGGGTCTGGTCATCAAATAAGAATAATCTTAAAAACTGGGATGCAGACAAGCTTTTTCCATTGGCTAAAGGATAAAACTCTGCAATTTCTTTAATAAAATCAATAACTCTTTCATCTTCTTTATAGGTCAATCCTTTTTGGGAAAAATAACCGAAAGAAATTGTTTCTCCTGTTTCAATCTCTCCCTTATCAGCTTTTTCAAATCCCTGGATGATATTTAAAAGCGTAGATTTCCCGGCTCCGTTTTTTCCTACAATTCCTACTTTTTCACCACGCTGAAACTGATAGCTGAAATCTTTCAATAAAACTTTATCTCCGAAGCTTTTATCAATACCTTTAAGTTCAAGGACTTTATTTCCCAGTCTTTTCATTTCAAAGCCGAGTTCCAGGGCCTGTTTTCTGGTATCGGTTTTGGCCACTTTTTCGGTTTCGTAAAAAGAATCGATCCTGCTTTTTGATTTTGTAGTTCTGGCTTTGGGCTGTCTTCGCATCCATTCCAGTTCCTTTCTGTAAAGGTTGTTGGCTTTATCAATAGTTGCATTTAAATTGTCCTCACGAATCATTTTGTTCTCCAGATAGGTAGCGTAAGAACCGTTGTGAACGTACAGGTTTTTATCTTCCATTTCCCAGATGATATCACAGACACTGTCCAGGAAATACCGGTCGTGGGTTACCAGTAATAAAGTGATTTTAGCCTTACTTAAATAGTTTTCAAGCCATTCTACCATTTCTACATCAAGATGGTTGGTAGGCTCATCCATGATCAAAAGGGTATGGCGGTGCTCTGCTCTGGTCTCCGTCAATAGTTTTGCCAATGCAACACGTTTGATCTGTCCTCCGGAAAGCGTTCCCATTTTGGCTTCAAGGTCAGTTATTTTCAGCTGTGACAGGATTTGTTTCATTTCATTTTCAAGATCCCAGGCTTTGTGAACTTCCATTTCCGTCAATGCTTTTTCAATGAAATCATGATCTGTAGAGTGTAAAGACTCATGGTAATTTTTAAGCGCAAGAATAGGCTTTGAATCTAAAGTCATCATAAATTCATCAACGGTAAGCTGGGGATCATATTCAATCTCCTGATCAAATAAAACCACCTGGATATCTTTATTAATGATAACATTTCCGCTGTCAGCAATCTCTTTACCCATCAGGATTTTCAATAAAGTAGATTTTCCGCTTCCATTTTTGGCGACGATAGCGATTTTGTCACCCTCGTTGATATTGAAAGAGATGTTTTCGAATAAGACTTTTATTCCGTAAGATTTGGTGAGATTTTCTGCAGCAACGTAGTTCATTTCTTATAAAGATTTCGTAGCGCGAAAATACGAATATTTAAACCTTAAGAATAAATATTTCTGATAGGCTGATAAACTGCTGACAGATATTACCGGTTAATAAGGAATATTTACCATAAATTTAACTAAACAGGATCTAATTTTCATAAGCTGTTATGTCTTTCAATAAGACAAATAAAGCTTTTAAAAATAATGCGGAAGGAACCGGATATCAGAAAAAATTCATTGAGTAAAATCCAAAACCCTGTTCTGGTGATTGCCGGTGAAAAAGATGTTATCAAACAGGAGCACACAGAGTTTATCGTGAAACAGATTCTTCACGCTGAACTTAGGATCTATAAAGGTGCAACGCACATGATTCTATATGCCCCCGGAAACCTTAATCAGGACATATTGGAGTTCCTGAAAAAATAATTTAATCTAAAGTTAATCCTTTCAAAGACCACAAGCTGCCATTGTAGAGATCGAGATCCACTTTGGTATTAATTCCGTGCACAATCCCGTTTTCTGTAAACTGCCAGAAATCCCAGCTGCTGTTAGGAGACGGAGAAGGCACATCATTGTAATTGGCCAGCCAGAGCGGGTAATCATCAAATTCACCTTTCAGGAAATCTTTATAATAGTGATAATAAGTGTAGATGATCGGTTTTTCACCATAGGTTTCCTCTACAATCTTACACCAGACTTTCAGGTCTTCAATCAGCTTTTTATTGGTTTTACGCTTTGGGATTTTTTCAATATCTAAAATAGGAGGCAGGTCACCGCTTTCCAACTTTACATTCGCCAGAAAATTATTGGCCTGAATAATCGGGTCTTCATCTGCCCGGTAAAAATGATAGGCTCCGCGGATCAACTCATGTTTCTTTGCCTGCTCCCAGAATTCGTTAAAATGTTTATCTGCATTTCTGTTTCCCATAGTCGCCCGCATGACAACAAATTCCAGTGGGATGGTTTTATTTCCGATACTCAGGCTGTCCCATTTTATATCTTCTTTATTCTGGTAATGGGAGACATCAAAACCATACGTCTTATCGAGGTTATTCCCCAGTATTTTCTGGATCCTTAATGATTCGGTTTCATTATTATGAAGCTTTTTATGAATGAATTTATTGAAATAAAGAGCGTAATAATAGCTGACAGACTGCTTCAAATACAACCCGGTCCCAATCAATGTGATAATAAGAATTGCCAGTACGATTTTTCTACGGAAAAAATAATTCTTCCGTCTTTGTTTATGAACATTTCTGGCCGTTTTTTTGGTGTATTTCTTTTGTGTCATAAAGTTTTGCAAAACTAACTTTTTGACAACTAAAATGCTAAATAAAATCAGTAAATTTGTGTATTATGGAAACACGCGAAAAGATCATTATCATAGGAGGTGGTTTTGCGGGACTGCAACTTGCGAAAACATTAAATAATAAAAATAAAAAAGTAATTGTTTTGGATAGGGTGAATCATCATATGTTTCAGCCGCTTTTTTATCAGGTAGCGTGCGGAAGGATAGAGCCTTCCAATATTTCATTTCCATTCAGGAAAATTTTCCAGCAATCAAGAAATACACAGTTTCGGATGACAGAAGTAAAGGAAATTGATCCTGTACATAATAAAGTCATTACAGACGAAGCTGAATTTACCTATGATAAATTAATCATTGCCACAGGATGTAAAACTAATTTTTTCGGAAACCAGGATCTTGAAAGTAAAGCTTTCGGAATGAAAAATACCCAGGAAGCCATAAGCATCAGAAATCATGTTTTAATGACTTTTGAAAAACTGATTATCGAAAAAAGCCGGAGTGATGACGGAAACTGGAATATTGTCATTGTTGGAAGCGGGCCTACCGGGGTAGAGCTGGCCGGGGCTTTTGCTGAGATGAAAAAAGAGATTCTTCCCAGGGATTATCCTTTCATGAATTTTGATCAGCTTAAAATTATTCTGGTAAGTTCCACAGAAAAACCACTGGCTGTAATGAGTGACGAAGCCCAGAAAAAGTCTGAACAGTATCTTAAGGAGCTTGGTGTTACCTTCCTGAGTGGAGAAGTTGTTACGGAATATGATGGAGATAAAGTAATGACGAAGAGTGGAAAACAAATCCCGTCCAACAACGTCATCTGGGCTGCCGGAGTTACCGGAAATGTGGTGGATGGATTTCCGCAGGAAAAATTAATCAGAAACAGATATATAGTTGACCGGTATAATAAAGTTAAAGGTTACGACAATATTTATGCAATCGGGGATATAGCCTACATGGAAACTCCAAAATATCCTCAGGGTCACCCTCAGGTTGCAAATGTAGCGATTAACCAGGCTAAAAATTTAGGTAAGAATTTTTTAAAGAAAACAGCTGGTGAATGGAAAGAATACGAATATGATGATAAAGGCTCTTTAGCAACCATTGGAAAACACAGAGCAGTTGTGGATTTACCTTTCATCAGATTCCAGGGCTTCTTTGCCTGGTATTTTTGGATGTTTTTACACTTAATGCTAATTTTGAGTGTAAGAAATAAACTTGCTGTTTTTTTCAACTGGATGTGGAGTTATTTTAATAAAGATTCATCCTTAAGACTAATTATTTTACCTAATAAGAAAAACAGAACATTACAATGAGAATTGATATAATAAGCGTACTTCCGGAATTGATGGAGAGCCCGTTTAAGACTTCTATTTTAAGAAGGGCAATGGATAAAGGGCTGGCTGAAGTACATTTTCATCATCTGAGAGACTGGGCTATAAATAAGCACAGACAGATAGATGACGAGCCCTACGGTGGCGGTGCCGGAATGGTAATGATGGTAGAGCCGTTGGATAACTGCATCTCAGAACTTAAATCGCAGAGAACTTATGATGAGGTGGTCTACTTAACACCGGACGGTGTTACTTTAAACCAGAAAATAGCCAATTCTTTTTCTATAAAAAACAATTTAATCTTTCTGTGTGGCCACTACAAAGGCATCGACCAGAGGGTTAGAGAATTGCATATTACCAAAGAAATTTCAATAGGAGATTATGTGCTTACCGGCGGCGAGCTTGCTGCCTGTGTTTTAGCAGATTCCATTATCAGATTAATTCCCGGAGTATTGAATGATGAGCAGAGTGCATTAACAGATAGCTTCCAGGATGATCTTCTATCACCGCCCATTTATACAAGACCTGAAAATTATAAAGGTCTGGAAGTACCTAAAGTTTTATTAAGCGGTAATTTTGCAAAAATTGAAGAATGGCGTCATGATGAAGCCGTAAGAATTACCAGAGAAAAACGCCCCGATCTGCTCTGATTAATGAGGTTAATTTCTTTAATCAGAAGATATTTTTTCACTTCTCAGGAAGTTATTCAGAAAAACGGAATAATAATTGTTGCTAAAACAAATATGGTTAAAATAAGTAATCAAAAATGATTATATTGTGTATTTTATTCTTATTTTTATGAATTTTATAAACTATTTTAATCTTGCTTAATTGCTTGCTGCTTCAAAATGATTAAAATTTTTAATATAAGATAGGTTTTTTAATTACTGATTTTCATTAATATATTGGTGTTTTTAACATTAAATTAAATTGAATATATTGTAAATAAATTAACCATATTTAAAAAAAAACAATAAATTTACATTCAGAAAAAGGAAATTAAAATTTTCAAAGTGAATGTGTGTAAGTAAATGGAACTATTCAGTTTTTACAACGTAGAAAATTTATTTTTACCTGATCCTAAACCCATGCATAGATTAGATCCTACAAGATCTGGATTGAGAAGCTGGGATGAGAGGAGATATAAGAATAAGCTTTTTAAAATTTCACACGTTTTTCAATTGATGAAAGAGGAAAATGGTGTTTTACCATTAATGATAGGTTTATCTGAGGTTTCCGGAAGGAAAGTTCTGGAAGATCTGGTTGAATTGGAACCTTTTAATAAGAATTACGGCATTGTACACTACAATTCTATGGATGAAAGAAAAGTAGATGTTGCTTTGTTATATGATAAAGCCAAGGTTGAGGTAATAGACTCAGAAGCCATTACCTTCTTCTTTGAAATTGTAGATAAAAACACAGAAAATTATGACACAACCCGAGATGTACTTTATTCAAAAGTAAAATATAAAGGAGAGATTATTAATGTATTTATCGCTCACCTTCCCTCAAAGAGAGAAAAAGACATTAATAAACCCAAAAGAGACTTTATATTGAACGAAATCCACACCCGGATTTTGAATCTTGTTGAAAGTAAAGAACATGTTGTTTTGTGTGGTGATTTTAACGAAAACCCGGATGATGAAAATTTGATTAAAATTCTCTACGGTAATAACCATGAAAAGATTTTAGAAAATCCTTTTCAGCAGTTATTCTCTACCAGAAGGTATTCTACTTTTCATTACAGCTCCGGATTGCTATTTGATCAGATTATGTTATCGGAATCATTTTTCAATGATAATACTTCTCTTTCATTTCAGAACGCTGAAGTATTCAGTTCTGAAAAAATCAGCAGTCGGGACAGAAAATTTGAAGGCAGGCCTTTCCGAACATATGCCGGTACACGGTATTTAGGAGGGTATAGTGATCATTTCCCGGTTTTTGTGCGCTTTATTTGTAAAACACAGTAAAAACATAAATATAAGAAAAATTATGAAAAATTCGAGCAACACAAGCTATCATCTGGATTCAATTGACAAGGAAATCATCTACATGCTGATGGATAACGCTAAAACATCTTTAGCCCATATCTCAAAGAACGTAGGAATTTCAACAACAGCTGTACATCAGAGAATTAAAAAGCTTGAACACGCGGGAGTGATTGAAAATTCAATCTCATTTTTAAATCCTAAGAAGATAGGCTACAAAGTAATCTCTTATATCGGGGTATTTTTAGACCAGCCAAGTCATTACCCTGAAGTAGTAAAATCACTGAAAGAGGTTAATGAAGTGGTAGAAGCACATTACACCACAGGAAATTATACTATTTTCCTTAAGGTTCTTTGTAAAGACAATGACCACCTGATGCAGATCCTTAGTAAACTTCAGAAGCTGAAAGGGGTTACAAGAACAGAAACTTTCATATCTTTGGAACAAGGTATTTACAGACAATTGAAAGTATAATTAATCATGAACATTGCTCAATATTTGGATTCAACATATTTGAAAACACCTGCACAGGCCGGTATTTCAGAAAGTGAAACTTTACAGAAAGATAAAGATCTTACGCAGGAAGCAATCGATAACGGTATTTTTGCCGTAATGATTCGTCCGGATTATGTATCTGAAATCAAAAAGTATATTCAGGAAAGAAATTCAAATGTTGTCGTAGGCACTGTGATCGGTTTTCACGAAGGAACCTGTTCTGTAGAAGAAAAATTAACAGAAGCCTCAAAAGCAATCAGAGACGGAGCTGATGAACTGGATTTTGTGATTAATTACAATGCTTATCTTAAAGGAGACCTGGAATTGGTGGAAAGAGAATTTGTGCAATGTACACAGCTGTGTATACAACATCACAAAATAGCAAAATGGATTATCGAAATTGCTGCTTTAAACGATGGGCAAATTGCCGATCTTACCAAAAGAATCTCTCGTTGGGCTGAAGAAAATTTCCCTGAAAGTAACCTGTCTGACATTTTTGTGAAATCTTCAACCGGTTTTTATGAAACCACTGGCGGTAAGCCGAACGGTGCTACATTTGAAGGCATAAAAATTATGCTGGATCATGCCGGAAAGCTTTCAGTAAAAGCGGCAGGTGGGGTGAGAACTCCTGAAGATGCCAAGAAAATGATCGACATGGGAGTAAAGAGAATAGGCACTTCTTCAGCATTAGCTTTAATTAAAAATCAATCCGCATCAGAAGGATATTAAATCCCTGAATGAAATCATAAAAAAACCATCAGTTTTTCTGATGGTTTTTCTTTATACTTGTTCCTGGTATTCTTCGTAAAATGCCTGGGTTTCTTTAATTAAAACATCCATTTCAGCTAAAGTGAATATTTCCAGGAATTTCTTTCTGAAATCTTTGAAGTGTGGAACTCCACGGAAATAATTACTGTAATGTTGCCTCATTTCAATCAAACCTAATCTTTCACCCTTCCATTCCGTACTCCATTCCGCATGTTGACGAACTGCTAATAGCCTGTCAAAAACCGTAGGTTCCGGAAGATGTTCACCTGTTTTGAAGAAGTGTTTGATCTCGTTAAAAATCCATGGATATCCAATAGCGGCGCGACCGATCATAATTCCGTCGCAGGCGTACTTTTGCTTGTATTCCAATGCTTTCTCCGGAGAATCAATATCACCGTTCCCAAAAATTGGAATTTCAATATTCGGATTCTGTTTGATTCTTGAGATATGTTCCCAATCTGCTTCACCTTTGTACATTTGTCCACGGGTTCTTGCATGAATGGTTAAAGCTTTGATTCCGGTTTCCTGGAGACGTTCTGCTACTTCATCGATATTAATCGAATTGCTGTCCCATCCTAAACGGGTTTTTACGGTAACCGGTAAATGCGTAGAGCTTACCACAGCTTTTGTAAGGCGTACCATAAGGTCAATATCTTTTAAAACTCCTGCTCCTGCTCCTTTGCAGACTACTTTTTTTACAGGACATCCGAAATTAATATCTACCAGGTCAGGATTTACGGTTTCCACAATTCTTGCCGACATGGCCATTGCTTCTTCATCACCTCCGAAAATCTGAATTCCTACAGGTCTTTCATAATCAAAAATATCCAGTTTTTTTCTGCTTTTGATGGCATCACGGATTAAGCCTTCGGAAGAAATAAATTCCGAATACATCAAATCTGCACCATGCATTTTACATAAGCGTCTGAATGGAGGATCACTTACATCTTCCATTGGCGCCAGTAAAAGCGGAAATTCCGGCAGTTCTATATTGCCTATTTTTATCATGGCGCAAATTTACGAAATTCTAAACTTCCGGAAATATGATAATATCTATGAGTGTAAAAGAAGACATGATTTATAGGTAATAGACAATAAAGTTCTCAGCTCTCAATTTTTAGAAACTAGCCTTAACCTGCATACTTCCGATATGTATCGTTCTGTCACCGAAATTTCTCCCCTCATAATTTAGGTTTAATTGTAAGAAAGAGTTAATAGCCTGCTGAATGAAAACACTCCAGACCTGGTTTTTTCCGGGTTTTAATCCGTCAAGCATCTGGTTTCCTACAATACTGAAATTATTCCCGGTAAAATCATTGTTGATAAAAGAAAAGTTTCCTCTGATGGATGTTTTTTTGCGTTCCCATTGAATGGTTCCGGTAACATCAAATGCTTTCAGCAATTCTTCGCCGTCAACTCTCTGTTTCTCACGATATGCCGATGAAAGCTCAGCCTGAATGGCGTCAGTAAATTTGTAGGTGGCTTTAGGTTTGGTTTCAAAATTATTTAGCCTGTAATCTCTTGTCTGAAACAACTGCGAAGAGTTTCTGATATCGTGAACCGAATTTTCCCAATCGATCCTGAATTCTTTATTAAACCAATATCCGATATTAAGGAAATGAGAGGTCTGTTCTCTTTCTTCATTACTGAAATTAGCATTGATGAGGTTGTCATTGGATATATAACGATAGTTTCCGTTCCATCCTGATTTTTCGGTGGGATTAAACTGTACGGAAGCAAGAATATTCTGATTTTTTAAAATCTGGTCACTGTTTTTCTCAAACGGATTAAGAACTAGAACTTTATCCCTTTTGTAGAACGAATTCTGGGAATTTAAGGAGATATTGAAATTCCAGCGTTTTAAAAAACCGTTTTCAGAATTAAAGACAATAGAAGGGTTAACGAATAATGCCAGCTGGATCTTATTCTTATTGGATGGAATATACCGTACAGAATTTGTGTAAACCCGGATATATTGGGCAAGATCCGAATATTCAGCAATTTCAAATTCATCCAGCTGCTGCACGCCATCACCATTATAATCTGTCCACTTATAAACACCCTGTCCGTCCGTTACTTTAATATACTGAAACTCTCTCTGGGCCTCCTGCCCGTTTCCAAGCTCATAAAAAGCCTGCAGGCGCATCCCGTTTCTGAAAAGCTGTTGATTATAAAGAATATTTCCGACCACAAAATCATTGTTTCGGGTCATGTCTGTATCAGGAGTCTGATAAAAGAACTTTCTGTAATGGATTAAGGCGTTTAAAGTCGTTTTCTCTGTTTTTATAATCTGGCTTTCGGCCATGATCCCCAAAATATTATTCATATTCTGAAGCCTGTTATCACGCACCGAGTCATTATCTCTCATATACACTTTTGCCAGTAATTTGGTTCGCGAACTATCACCGATTTTCTTCTGAACAAAAATTTCTTTCCAGCTGAAACTGGTGACGTCCATCAGCTGAGTATCATTGTATTTCTTTTCATTGTGCTCCATGCTTCCGCCGAGAGACCAGCTGCCCTTTTTACCTGTAAATTCTGTTGATACCCCACCACGTATGAATTTGGTATCCTGAAGCGTTGCATTGGTGCTCAGGTAAGATAAATTACCCTTTGTAAAGAACTTTCCTTTGATCCAGCCAAAATCCAGGTCATTCTTTATCCCTTTATAAGAATCCTGCTCATCAAGATAATTAATGCGGTAATTCAGAGCTGATTTATTATTCCATTTATTAAGAAAACTGAAGATAAATCTGTTTTGTGTTCTCTGATTAAATTCCTGTGCAAGGTTAAAGTCTCTTGAAAACTCCACATCATTAATACGGTCCAGAATATGAAACTGCTTATCAATATATTGGTATTCAAAACTTGGAGTACCCTTCCAGTTGTTTTTGGTGAAGGTTTTATTTCCGTAAATACGACCCGCGTAGCCGATATTCTGGTCAGAATCCCTGGAAGAAAATAAATTGAGATCATAATTACTCAATGAGAAATCAGCTCCTATCTTACCTTCTTTTAATAAAAATTCAGAATTTACTGAATAAACCTGGGATTTTTGAGGTGAAGGAAGCTTTCTTACTGCCCTGTAATCTCCCATATTGGGACCTGTATATTCAAAAACGCGGCCGTTATTAGTGGTTTGAGAAAGTTTATAATCACCCAGGTTGGCCCCGAAATAAGTATATGAGACCTGATAAAGTGTTTGGTTGGCATCCGTTGAGAATTCATAATAATTTCCCTGAGGGCCGGCCACAAGTCTGTACAATATCTTATTTACATCATATTCCGTTACAACTGCTGAAGGAGCGTACATCAAATTGGGATCATTTCCGGCATCTGCTAAAATCTGTTCATCTTCTTTGGAAAGGTTTAAAGAAAGGGGGGCATTCTTGTTGTCATTTTCCATGAACCAGTTTAAACCAATTTTCATTTTTTCCCGCTTATGCTCAATCTTTCCGGTAAATAAATATCTTGAATAATTTCTGTTGGTATAATTATAAGAGATGGTGATGAAGTTTTGCTGGAAAATAGGCCTGAAACTGGTAAAAGTAACCTCACCGGTATTATAATTAATTACATAATCCTGGTTTTCTCCACGTTTCATCAGGATACCGTCAATGAATACCTGTTCTGATCCCGAGATCAGGGTAATAAATTGTTCCCCGTTTTTACCGGTTAAACGATAAGGCCCCTGATTTCCTTCAACCCCTTGAAAACGGACTCTGTGAAATTCACTTCGTGCAACACCCATAGATACATCAACGAAAGTTTTATTTTCCTTTCCGAATTCAGTCTGGAATTCAAGTCCCATGCTTCGGCGCTGATATTTTGCAAAATAATTTTTAGCTTCAACCAAATCAAGATGTCCTGCCCTCAGAATAGATTTATCCTTGATGTTTAACTGCATGTAGATTTTATCAAACTCCTCCAGAGTCTGAGTATATCCGTCAGCCTGAATCGGTAAATTGTGATCTGAAATACTGGCTAAAATGGTAACATCTTTAGAGAGCCTTCCGGAAATCTGAAGATCCATTGAGCTTTGTACAGACTGCCCCTGATTATTACCAAACGTTATCCCACGGATGATAGAACCTTTGGAATTTAATTCACCTAAAAATCTTTTTTTATCATTTTTAGCCAATACAGCTTCATCTATAATAACCCGGTTTCTGGTCTTTACAAAATCTAGGGTGTCTTTAGCGAAAATATCCTGTTCAAGCATGGATGCAAGAACGCTGTCTTTCTTTATGGTATCCTGAGGAATGTTTGGGTTTTTCCACGTGAAAATCTGGGCATCAGCTGAAAATGTGCCCATGAAAATTAACAAAAATATAAGAATAAAATTCCGCAAACCCTCTAAATAATTGGTAAAAATAACTAAAAAATGTTAATGAGGACAGGTTTAGTATTATTAACAGAAAATTAATCTAATTATTGTTTTCCCTATAAAAATTGCCTTAATTTTGTTACCTAAATTATTAATAATTAAAATCATAGATTATGAAAAAGTTTTATTCTTTTATTGGATTTGTACTGGTTTCAACAAGTATGTTTGCACAAAACTTAGTAGCTAATCCATCTTTTGATAATGGATTAACCGGATGGGCTGCAGGACCAATCAATGGTTATCAGGCACCAACATTAGTGGCAGCAGATGGACATAATGGATCAAATTCTGCACAATATATTAATGCTACAGCTACTACGGGTTTTTATCAGGAGTTTCCGGTAATTGCAGGAAATACTTATACAATTTCTTTTTGGTATAAAGCAACAGGTGATGGTACTGATGCCAGAATCTGGAGCAATTATAAGGATGCCGGAGGAACAATTATCTATCAAGGAGCTACTGCAGCGGATGATCCTTTGAGAGGACCTAACAACTTATATCTTCCAACTGCATCAGCCTGGACTTTGCATACTGTGAATGTAACTGCGCCGGCTAATGTAACTACTTTCCAATTAGCAGTAAGAGCATATAACAATGCTACATTGGCTGCATTTGATGATTTTTCTGTAACTACAGGAACTCTGGCAGTAGGAGAAGTTGCTCCTTCAAAATATAGACTTATCAAAAATACTTTCGTAAAAAATGACGGAATCACTTTCGGAGCTCAAGCGAAAGATGTAAAAGTTTACAATATGTTTGGTCAGGTTGTAAAAACGGCTTCTGTAAAAGAAAATGAAACATTAAGCGTTGCTGAACTGGCAAAAGGAAGCTATATCGTTACAGGCACTATAAACAATGAGCCTGTTTCTCAGAAAATTTTGAAAGATTAACATCAATAGATTTTTAAAATTAAAAACTGTTGCTTATTAAAGCAGCAGTTTTTTTATGCCCTTTAATAAGATAATAATGCTAAGATTTGTTTAAAAATTTAAATTGAGTATTATTCATAGATATCCATTTGTTGATTGATTTAATTTAAAAATATGGTATTATTTTTGTATTATTATTAAATAAATCACATAAAATTGTATTATCATGGAAAAAATTTTTACTATTCTTGGATTGTTTTCCGCAATTGCATTGACGAATGCACAGATTGTTATCAATGAAATTTACGGCGGCGGTGGAAATTCCGGTGCTACTTTAAAGAATGATTTTATAGAATTAAAAAATATCGGTTCCACTACAGTTTCCCTGTCCGGAGCAACGATACAGTATGCAGCTGCAACAGCCACATTTACCCAGTATCATAATTTACCTGGGATAACCTTAACTCCGGGACAAACGTATTTAATACAGGAAGCTACCGGTGGTGGCGGAACGGTTAATCTCCCTACACCTGATTTTATTGCGACGACAGTGATTAATTTTAATGGAACTCCCAATCCGTCCATAGGAATCGGAATCGCGGTTACTTCCGGGAAAGTGGTTTTAGCGTCTGATAATACACAGGTAACATCTCCTGCAAGCAGTAATGTATTGGATTTTGTAGGATATGGAACTGCTGACCAGTATGAAGGGGCAGGAGCTGCACCATCACCTACTACCACTACATCAATAACCCGAATGTCCGGAGATACGAATAATAATGTAGTGGATTTTTCAATCGTAACAGCATCGCCAACTAATTCTTCAGGAGCTTCGTTAGCCGTTTCAGATCTGGATGTTGTGTCCGACCCTCTGTTTATTCAAAATACTTTTGTGAAAGATAATGAGATTGTTTTCGGGACAGTTGTTAAAAATGTGAAAGTGTATGATATGTTCGGACAGGTTGTTAAAAAAGCTGGAGTTAAGAGTATTTTCAATCTGGATGTTTCCGATCTGAAAAAGGGAAATTATATCGTTACGGGTACTATTAATAATGAGCCTGTCTCTCAGAAAATATTAAAGGATTAACATCAGGATTTATTACAAATAATCTGAAAAACAGCTGTGGTTACACCGTTGTTTTTTTAATACCATCCTCTTCTTGCCGCGTTAATGATTGATCCTAAGTTCAGTACCAGAGTATAGCGTATTCTTTTTGCATAGTCTTTAAAAGAAGGTTCGAAACCTAGAGAAGACTGTATTGGGAAATAAATCTCAAGAAAATCGGGGATCAGCCTTAATTTTATTCCACTATCCCAGATAAATTGGGTAGGGTTATTTTTGTTTTTATAAATCCCGGCATCTGCATAGACATGAAATATTTTCCAGACACTTGAATCTACATTGAAAGATGTAATCCATTGGTTGACACTTCCGGGAATAAATGATTTGAAACCTCCGTCTGCGAGAATGAACTGTTGTGACAGAAGTCCGCTGCTCGCACTTTCACCTAAAAGATTATAGGAGAAAGAATAATTCGAAACTCTGGAGATTCCATAATTGAAAGTATTGTTCCGGGTATCATTTCTTACAAAATATCCTGCAAAAAGTCTTAAACTTAATTTTTGTTTAGGAGCAAATTCCCATCTGTAAAAACCTTCGGCAGTTATTTTATTAAAATCTTCCATTCCTTGCGTACTTACACTCAGGCTCTTCTCATGAATCATCTGGCTATCGGTGTATCCGTACCCTGCACTCCAAAGGTTGTACTTATCATAGTCCTGATTGATGATCATCTGGGGACTCAGATCTCTTTCAAGATAATTATAACTCACACTGAATCCTCTGCTTACGGTGCTCCTCGGATCTTTCCTGAAGTTGATATTTGAGAAAATGGAGGCCTTTCTGTAAGCCAAACCATAATCATAATGGAAGTATGAGCCCGAAACGCCAAATGTCAGGCTCCGGATAATACTTTCAGCAGGTAAAAAAGAATAGGCTACTGAGCCCGACCCCGTTAGTTTTCCTGTACCTGAGCTGTACATTGGAGTTACCGAATAAAGGAATTTCTGATCGAAGAACGACTGGTTTTTGAAATTAAGCCCGAAAAGGAATTTATCATAGGTATTATTAAAACGGATTTTCGGACTGATATAAATTTCATTAAACTCCGGATTGGGAATGTCTTTTATAAATTTAAACTTAATTTTTTTTGCGTTGGAGAAAAGCCCTTTTGCATAGGAGAAATTATCCCGGTATTTTGATTCCGGAAAAATATAATCATCATTCAGGGTGATTTTATAAATATCCAATGCAGGAACTGAAAATATTTTCGTTCTTTCATTTTCATCGGTCTCTACCCAATAGTCTGCCTTTTCCTCTTCTTTTGTCTTGGTTTCCAGCTTAACCGGAATCGGGAGATCTGTATTTTTATAGATTTTAATATGTAAAGAATCGTCCTCTTTCCTGAATTTTTTTAATTTGAAATTAACCCTGTTTTTCTGCTTTAAGAAATCTGCCAGATAGGTTGTTCTTTTATCTCTTTCCGAGAGTTCTTTCAGGAAATCTTTGGGATCAATCTGTTGATCGGTATTTTTAGCGATGTAATTTTTTACGAGAGTATCGAAATTTTCATATCCCATTTTATCCGCAGAATAGTTGAACAGGCTTCCCATTTCAAAACTGCTGACAGCCATTTCATTAAAGTTGCTCAGAACTGCAAATTTTTCATCAATTTTCTGATCAAGGTTTTGAGACATGATGTATTGATAGGCCAAGCCATAGCGATCGATCAGCTTTACTTCTGAAGCATGGAATAATTTTAAAGGTTTTACCCCAAAAATCCTGGCTTCAGGAAGGCTTCCCAATAATTTTGTTTCGGTGTAGAATTTTTTCAGGTATTGAATTTCCAGATAAGATTTCAACCCGTTTTTAAACCAGTGGTTATTTTGCTTATCTGTAATAATACTTTCATCAAGAATTTTTTTTGCGACGATTCCGAAATAATCCAGATCTGCTTTCTCAGCATCGGTAAATAGCTGGAATTTAAATTTCCAGAACGTGATGTCATTATTCCCGAAAAAGTCTTCTTTGGCCCTGAACTTATCGGAAATAAACATCCGGTCAGGAACAAAACCTATTTTTTCTTTGATAAATTTTAAATGTAACGGGAGATAAAATTCTAAATTTTCTTTCTCACGCTGACTTAATTTATACCCGAAATAGACTTCTGTATTAATATCTCCGGTATTGATTTTTACTGATGGAAGCTCATTAGGAGAGATTAGGAACTCGGGATCTGAATCAAGGTATCCTTTAAAAGAATGAGCCTGTACCTGCTGGAGGTTACTTTCTGCAAAATATTTTTCAGGCAGATTGAAATTAATGGTCCAGTAGGTATTGAAACTTACCGATTCTTCAATGTCATGGTAGTTTCTTTCAGAAATATTGTCCGGATCAAAACGGTCCGGAACAATAAAGAAATATTTTAAAGCTATATTTTCATCAGATATTCCGTAGCCGGTAAATTTTTTATCAGGCAGCTGTATCTGATACTGCAGTTGTAGTTTTACACTTTTACCGGGTTGTAAAGCCTCATTTAAAGGAACAAAAAGATTTTCTCCTGAAAGATTGTCTACAGAAATAGCCTGGTCAACGGAACTTTTAATTTCCAAATGCAAAAGCTTACCCTGCTCTTCAGGTCTTGCAAAATGAAGATCATTATTCCTGTCTTCCAGCTTTCTGTACACCAATGAAGTGTTCCTGTTCTTATAGGCTGCAACCCAGTTTAAAAGCTTTATCGTACTTAAATCTTTCCCGGAGTTGTTATAATAAACAAGTTCCTGCTTTATTTCCAGCGTCTTTTTATCTGAAGACAGTTTGGCTTCAATAGAGATGCTGTCTTTTTGTGCGGAAATCTCCGCACTCACAAACAAAATAAGACAAATACTGATAACCTTTTTCAAAACTTTGTGATAAAGTGCCAAATATAACTTATTTTGTATATACGTCGGGAAATTTTAACTCTGATATTATTTTTCTTTACAAAGAATTCACATAAGCATTCCAGCCTTCATTTTTATAGGTCAGTGCTGCCTCTTCTGGATTGGAAGATTTATAAATCCCTCTTCCTACAATAATAAAGTCAGTGTGCAGGTTTTTGAAAACGTGTTCCGGGGTATTATATTGCTGTCCTTTTCCGTCTCCTGAATCTGCTAAATTAACTCCTGGCGTGAATAATAATATCTCTTCCGGTAATGGATTCTGGGAAACACCACCAATTACATTAGGATGTGACAGAGCAACTTTAAGCGCTTCTTCACGGTAGCTGTTAGTGGTTAATGTTCCCTTGGAAGACATTCCGATAATGGCGACTACGCCTACATTTTTGAAGCAGTCCAGAGATTCAAAGCCTCCGATCACCTGTGAGGTTACAAAATCTGCCCAACCGGTAATTTTAAAAACGCCGCTGGTGAATTGTAATTCCTGGGTGTTCCCGATATCTGCAAATTTTCGGTCTTCCATCAATAGAAACTGATGTTTAGCTGCTAATTCTTTTAGTGGGGTAATGGTTTTTTCATATTCGAAATCAGAAATAATATCGATATGGGTTTTTAAAGCAATGATATGCGGACCTACTTTTTCAGCCAGTTCCAATAATTCCTTTGTCGTGGTAACATCGGCTGAAGCAATAAGGTTAGACTGTTTTGCAATAGCAGTTTCCAATAATTTTTTTGAAACAGAATGTTGTGCATTCGTTAATTTCTGCTCATAAGAATTTCTTTTCTTCTCCTCAAACTGAATATGGTTTCCCTGTAAAAAATCCTGGATTCTTTTTACTTCCTCATCAGATAAATCTCCGGTTTCCTGAAGGATTGCACAAACTTCAGTGATATTGAAAAGAGTATGCACTCTGAATCCTTTGCTTTCCAGAAGCTGTTTCCCGCCCTGTTCTCTGTCCAGAACAACGACGATATCCGCTACTTTAAGATCTTCCTGCTCAACTTCAGCAATGGTTTCTAATAAAGATTTTCCGGAAGTAATCACATCTTCCACCAAAAGACAGTTTTGCCCTTTCTGGTAGATTCCTTCAATCATTTTCTTGGTCCCATAATCTTTTGCTTCTTTTCTTTTGATGATCAATGGGATATAGCTTTCCAAAGACATAGCTGTAGCCATTGGAAGGGCAGCATAGGGTACTCCGCAGATCAGATCGAAATTATCTAAAGGAAGCATTTCCAATAAATAATTAGCCAGATTTTTCAAAATTTTAGGATCTGAGGCCAAAGGTCTTAGGTCTACATAAAACGGACTTTCGATACCGCTTTTAAGGGTAAATCTTCCGAATTTAATGATGCCCAGCTTGTAGCACTCTAAAAAGAATTCTTTTTTACTTTCCATTATTTTTTATTAGATGTTTGCAAATTTAAGGATTTGTAATAAGGCTTAAAAATTTATCATTGATTTCTAAATAAAAGCCATCCCAAAATTAGTGGAATGGCTTTAAATATTATGATCAATAAAGTTATTTTACGATTTGAGCATCGATTACTTTGGTGTTTCCCGAATTTAATTTCTGTTCAGCTTCCCAGAGTAAAAATTTATCAACTTCTTTGATGAGTTTAGGAATGACTAAGGACAGAACCGCTAGGTCGTCCAGAACTCCTAAAACAGGTACTGCGACTTCCGGAAGCAAATCAATCGGAGAGATTACATACAAAATACCGAGTAGAGGCAGAATGATGTCGATAGATTTCATGGGATAAATTCCTTTTTTCCATGATTTAACCATTCTGAAGATATCCGGGATCTTTTTTACAAAGCCCTTATGGCTGATGGCTTCTTTAGCCAGATTTAACTTGGAATACTTCATTTTTGTGTTTAGGTTTTAAATAAGTTTTTCAACTCTACAAATTTCGCAAATTCTATACCAAGTATTTATAAAATTTAGTTAAAAATTACTTAATAATATTATCAATGAACTGATGCACAGATTCTGTATTCCAATCCCTGTATGCATCTTCTTTGATTAAAATCCTGCCGTTTTTGTCCAAAAGAAAGGTAGTAGGAAAAGCTTTGGGCAATAATTTTTCTGAAATAGGGCTCTGTGCAATATAAACCGGAACCGTATATTTATTATCCTGTAAAAACTTTCTTACTGCAGCTTCTTCGTCATTCATCGCAATCAGTACAAAATCTACATTGCCTTTTCGGGTGTCATACAATTTTTGTATCGTTGGCCATTCTTTTCTGCACGGCGGGCACCATGTTCCCCAGAAATTTAAAAAAACAGGTTTGTCTTTAAAATTTTTAAGATTGGTACTTGGCACATTGATCCCCTGAAGCTCAATATCATAATCAGCCCTATCTACCGTCACAGCATTTTCAATAGTGGCAATCGGGAAAAACTGATCTCTCAGGAAATCTTTTACGCCCGGTACGAATGCAATAACCCCGATGATGGCTATTAATATAATGTAAATCAGATTTTTTTTCATAGCAATTCCAATATTTCCTGAACAGCATCCTTGCCTCTGTTTTTAGCATAGTAAATCTGCAGATCATTGTAGAACGTATCTTTTGGATAACCTTCAGGATCGGCTTTATACTTCATTAAAAGCTCTTTGCCATATTTTGGACGCGGACCCCATGAATTCTTTACATTAAAATCATCATCCAGAATAATTACCTTCGGGATAGATTGGGTACCGTTCGTCAAAAACTGGTCAATTAAGTTAGTATCACTGTCTCTGAGGAAAATTCTTACCTCATTTCTGCCTTCAAAAAATTTAATAAGGGCAGGAACCGTGGCACTGGCATCCCCACACCATGCTTCAGAAATAATTAACAGTTTTCCGTCAAAATTTTTAGATTTTAATTCATTCAATTGTTCCTCATCTGGCGTGTACTTTTTTAAAGTCCGGTCCATTCTCTGAAGCCCCAATTCATAATATTGCTTATAATCTACATCTTTCTGATTGTCGGGATTATCTTTTCTTTGTATTGCAATATCAATATATTCCTCAAAAGTGATCCCTTTATCCCAGTAATTTTTCATTACTAAAAATATTTATGTTTAAAAATTATTGATGTTTCTTGTTTTGTTGATTAAAAATAAATCAGCCAGTATAAATGCTGCTAAACTTTCCACTACAGGAACGGCTCTTGGAACAACACAGGGGTCGTGTCTTCCTTTACCTTCTACAATTACAGGATTTCCTTCCCTGTCAATACTGTCCTGAGGTCTCAAAATAGTAGCCACAGGTTTGAAAGCTACTCTGAAATAAATATCCATTCCATTGGAGATTCCACCCTGAATTCCACCTGAAAGGTTTGATTTTGTCGTAAAATCTGTATTAAAAGCATCATTATGTTCTTTTCCTGTCATTTTAGCTCCACAGAATCCGCTTCCATACTCAAAACCTTTGCAGGCATTAATATTAAGCATTGCTTTTGCAAGCTCGGCCTGTAATTTTGAAAATACAGGTTCTCCGATTCCTACAGGAACATTTTTAATCACACAGGTAATCGTTCCGCCGATGGTATTGCCTTCTTTTTTGATTTCTTTAATCCTGGAAATCATTTTTTCGGCAGTTTCTGCATCAGGGCAACGAACATCATTACTTTCTGTTTTTGAGAAATCCAAGTCCTGGTAAGGTTTCTCACAGAAAATATCACCTACGGAAGATACGTAAGCATTGATTTCGATGTCTGATAAAAGCTGTTTGGCCAGCGCTCCGGCTACCACCCAATTGATGGTTTCTCGGGCTGAAGATTTCCCTCCGCCACGATAATCCCTGAACCCGAATTTTTGATCATAGGTGAAATCTGCATGACTCGGACGATAAGATTTCGCAATATGATCATAATCTTTGGATTTCTGATTTTCATTTTCGATGATAAAACCTATTGGAGTTCCCGTTGTTTTTCCATCAAAAATCCCCGAAAGGAATTTTACCGTGTCACTTTCTTTTCTTTGGGTGACAATGGCTGACTGGCCGGGTTTTCTCCGATCCAACTCATATTGAATTTTATCGAAATCTACCGTTAAGCCCGCCGGGAAGTTGTTGATTATGCCGCCATAAGCTAAGCCATGACTTTCTCCAAATGTTGTAAGACTGAGAAGATTACCTAAAGTATTGAACATAGGAGCAAATTTAAGGCTTTTTCTTCAGATAATCCAGTCTTTGCATTTTGTTCTGTTTATCGTGATCAATGATTGTATTGATAATGTTTTCTATGTGTTTTTCCCGGTGTTTAGTCATTTTTTTCCAGATCAGCCCTTTTCCGATATTTTGCGGATCGATGAGTTGTGGAAAAATGTCTGCATTTGCATCCTCAATAATATAATTGGGCGTAATAGCCGGCAGTGGCGTGCTGAAGTTGTAGGGGTAATTTCTGGAAACATTGAATTTGAGATTCCCCAGTTCAAAAGAGTCAAATGCTACATTTTCGTAAACAGCGGGTTTGATAAGCTGTTTTTTTTCAAATAGCCCCATATAAGATGCCATTTTATAACTTGGCAGATGTTTTACAATGAACTCCGGGAAGGAAAGAAAACTGATGATTAAAAGACTGGCGAC
Source organism: Chryseobacterium populi (assembly GCF_000282115.1). GTDB lineage: Bacteria > Bacteroidota > Bacteroidia > Flavobacteriales > Weeksellaceae > Chryseobacterium > Chryseobacterium populi. The sequence goes on along the minus strand of NZ_AKJY01000032.1, from coordinate 3,228 downwards.
TGAGAAAGCAGTAATCGCTTTCTTTTTATCAAAACTGTTGAAAAGCAATATAAATAATATTATAAAAAAGACGTCGATAAAAAACCTGTACTGAGCGGAAAAGAGCAGTATAAGGATGCTTTTTATGATCAGAGAAATACAGATTAAGCTGATGATTTTATTTTTTTTTATGAATGAGAAAATAATAAATCCCGATAGGCTGATGATAAACAGGATATTGATTTTCGATTTGATTCCATCAAGTGACAGCCAGTTTTTAATATAATCAAGCCGTGAAAAAGACTGGATTTCTTCGTAAGTATATTGTAAATCGTATGTTTTTTGAATGGCGAAGTGGGAAGAAGTTTTTAAAATTTCAGGGTTGGGTTTCCAGCTTAGACCAAAATCTCCGATTGGAATCGGAAAAACAGGGTATCCGAATGTCCATAGGTTTTTAATGAAGAACAAAAAAAGGATGACAGTTCCCAAGGTTAAGCTCCTGAAATTTGATTTAATCATAAAAACAGAATAGAGGAAGCTTAGTATCGGAAGCCAGATCATAGTAGGTTTTATGGTAAAAACAAAAACTGAAAATCCAAGCAGGAGAGAGGCTTTCTTATTTCCGGATAAAATTTCATTCAGAATAATTAAGGAAAAAACAATGACCGGCAAGTCCGGGCTTGGCGATTGTAAAAACAAAAACATTACCGGAAGAAAGCACAGGTGAATCCAGCTCTTTTTTTCAACGATATAGAGCGTGTAGACAATTAATAAAACCGCATTGATTCTTAAAAAAGGATCGGAAAAATTAGAAAACCCGGCCTGGATAATATGCCAGGCAGACATTTGCCCAAGGGTAAGGTCAAGATTGGAAATGCCTTTCACCAAACCATATTCTGTAAGCCATTTTATGGTAGAAACATAATAACCGTAATGGTCTAATATATAAGGATAATAAGATCCGCAGAAAAGAATGATTAAAGATATAATGACAATCAGGAAATTATCTTTTGTGGAAAATTTATAAAACTCATGATATAGCTTTTCCTTAAAGAAATAAAAGAGCCCGGATAAAATAGGGACAATCTCTACGTAAATATTCAACGGGATGAAGAATGCGAGCAATGTCCAGATTATGCCTAAACCTAAAATTCCGGACAGGGCTTTCCCTGCTATTCCGGGAAATAAGGAACCGAAAAAATGCTCCACGATTTTTCCCAGGCCCATCAGGACCGGAATAATAAGCAGAGTAGAAAGAAGGGATATAAGCATAATAAAAGATTGCCTAAAAATAAGCAATCTTTTATTCTTTTTTGAAAATATTAATTATTGAACCCTGCCGTCTTTTCTATCCTGTGATCTACCGATTGTATAGCCGGTTGCACCACCTACAACACCACCAATTACGGCTCCGAGTCCTCTGTTTTTCTTACTGATAATAGCTCCCGCAGCTGCACCACCTACGGTACCGATAATGGTTCCTTTTGCGGCTTTACTCATTCCTTTTTTCTGAGTTGTTCCCTGAGAGGCGCTGCTTCCGTTGTCAGCATATGTACCGTTATTACTTGAACCGGATTCTCTGTCTCTGTAAACCGTTCTTGTTTTTGTAACAACTCTGGGCTCTGAATTATTGGCTGTTGATGTTCTTGCTTTTTTAGCTTCAACAATACTGTCCGCCTTTTTCTGAGCTTCATACACCATTTTTTCTTTTTCAATGGCTAATTTTTGTTTCTCTATTTCAAGTTGTCTGGCCTGAAACTCAATTTTCTGTTGCTCCAAAGATTTTTCAGCAATCTGATCATCCTTTTTACAGGCTGTCATTAAAAATACTGACAAAAGACCTGTTACTATTATATTCTTCATAACTCAAATTTTATACTATAAATAAGTCCGGAGACTTTATCTTTTAAGTTATTTTCAATTATGAAGCCAAGTTTTAGTTAATGAATGTTAAAATATCTAAATAAATATTAAAACATGGATTGGATAATTTTTTCAATATATATAATTATCTTTTTAAAAATATCATATTGTAACTTTCTGTTAATTATTGATTTTCATTAGATTCATATGAAAAGGTTATTTTTGAAATACCAAATTATAATATTATGAAAAGAATAATTTTCAATACCCTGTCTTTAGCGGGGTTCGTACTTGTTGTTTCAGCATGTTCATCTGATAATGATTTAATGATGGATTCGCAGTCAAAATCAAACCGGGTAGTATCAAAAGAAGTTTCTAAAACTGCAATGTATCACATTCGTTATGGGCTTCTTTCACAAAATGGTACAAAAACTCTTTCGGGAAGCTATGATGTAGGAAGCTTTGTAGCAACCAATACTGCTACAGGAGAGTCTTTTGAAACTTATGGTGGCAGTGGACTCCAGTCTCTTCCTCAATATTATGACGGAATTCCGGCAGGAACCTATACCTTTACAGCCATGCAGGGGCAAGGAGGATGGGTAGGATATGGCTCGGTGACGGGTACTGTTTCCGATGCCCAGATAGATGCAGACGGATATGTTACAGTTTATATCCCTATTGCCTGGGAAGAGTAAATAATTTTTAATATTTTCGCATTAATTTAATTCCTCTTTAAGTTGATTGAGGGAAAAAGATTTATTTCATTAATGTTTTTTATATAATTCTCTGAAAAGGAGTGACAGATCCAGAGTATAAAATATATTCTGTTTAGATTTTTCTAAATAGATTTTTTTTCATCATTTGTGTTTTTTTATGGCCTCTTCGGAGGTCATTTTTTGATTGTATAGATCAAACAAAAATAACAGATTATGATTTCACTCATAGGATACTGATCAATAGGTTGCTAATTTTGAATCGCTAAAAGTAATCTATCAAAAAAATACTATGAAAAATTTATTCTTATCAATGCCTGCAACAAGCTTTCTGGCCTTAAGTTGTAAAAAAAGGAGACGGAGAATAATACAAATTTTTCTGATTCTGCTACTACAAGCAGCATGTATTCCGATACTGCAAGTGTATCACCTCAGATTCCCACAGACCCTGCATCAGTTCGTGACAGTATGAATACAGGAACCAATACAAAGACGACTGCAGGTGGAAGAAAAACAACCAACAACAATACAGGAAACGGACTACGAAATGTTAATGCAGCGGTATCCGATACTACTGGCACAACAAGGTAACACTTTTTTAGACCTCATATATTCTTGAAGAGGCTGTCTCAAAAGGGGCAGTCTTTTTTCTGTCTCAAAATTTGTAGTTTAC
>NZ_AKJY01000031.1 GCF_000282115.1 Chryseobacterium populi | reverse complement strand
TTATGACAATTGCTTAACTTAATGACATTGGGCGCGAGCGTCTCGCTCGTGTCTTAAAAAAATAAACCACTGTAGTTTTGCAGTGGTTTTTCTTATATAAACTAGCAAAATATTTTCTGATCATGCTTATTGTATTTATCCAAACCTAAATATAGATTTAGAAAAAAGATAGAGTTTAATGACTGATCAGCTGGATAAAGGAATCACCAAGATTACTTATAATTATCTGAATTTACCCAACAGCATAAAAAAACTAACAGAAACCATTAATTATACTTACAGGGCTGATGGGGTAAAGGTTGGAAAGAATTCTTCAGGTATTGCTATCCAGACAGATTACCTGGACGGATTTCAGTATGAAACGACTACAGGAGCCGCTGTACTTAAATTTATCCCAACTTCAGAAGGCTATTATAATTTTGAAAATAATAAGTATATTTACAACTATACAGATCATTTAGGAAATATAAGATTGAGTTATACGAATAATGGTTCCGGAGCACAGATCATTGAAGAAAATAATTATTATCCTTTTGGATTGAAGCATGAAGGTTATAATAACTTAACAGGGAATTCTTCTTATCAATATAAATACAACGGCAAAGAGCTTCAAACTGAAACAGGAATGTATGACTATGGTGCAAGATTTTACATGCCGGATATTGGAAGGTGGGGCGTAATTGATCCGCTGGCAGAACAATATCGCAGATGGTCGCCTTACAACTATGTAATGAATAATCCATTAAGATTTATCGACCCTGATGGAAGGAGTGCAACTGACTTCGTACAAAGAAAAGATGGCAGTATATATTGGGATAAAAATGCAAATTCTCAAACAACAACTAAATCTGGAGAAACTTATTTAGGAAAAGAATTAACCTTTAAGTTTAACAGTTATATTGATAAAAATCTTTGGGATGGTCCAACACTTGGAGGAATTGTAGATGCATCTGGAGATAAGCTAACAAGCACATTGAAATTATCCGCAAGAGAGAACGATGCAGGAGAGTTAACAAGTTTGGTGGGGAATTTTGAATCTAAACCTGGTGAAACTCCAGTAGGTACTCCAAGAATGTTCTATCCCGGAGAAGGAGGAAGTAATAATGTATTTACAATGAATAGTACATCGGGAGGAATTAATATTAATTTTGAACAACATGCCAGTGTATCACCCGTTGAAGAATATATGGCTTTAAGACCAAGCGGCTTTAAGATAGTAGATGTAGCCCAAAAATTAGATATAAATTACAATAGTAGCAATGGAAATCTTTCTGTGGGAGCTTATACTAACATATTTCCTTCTGCAAATCTAACTGTATCTGGAAATGGACAAACTTCTAAATTAATGCAATATAATCAGCCTTCTTTTCCAGGCACTCATTCAGCTCCTAAAAATAAGTATAATACATATGATTATTCTTATTATCCTTCAAAATTTTACAAAAGAAATTAATTATGTTTAAAATTAATTTAGCAAATAGCTTTTTTTATGTATTTATAAAGTATATAATTTTCTTTTTTATACTTGCATTTATAGGCAATAGATTTAATAATGCTGTAATTGACAAAACAGAAACATCTTTAAAAATGTTTCAACTTACTTTTAAATATATTTTAACAGTATTATTATATTCAATTCCTCTGATATTAGTATTTGGCTTTATAGTTTATTTTATTTTAAAAATGAAGAGAGGGTTATATTTTATGCTTTCTATTGTTTTATTTTTCATTGTGGAATATATTTTCTACACATATTTTTACTCTCCTTCGGATAAACTTTTAGGTCTTTACAATACTGTTATAGGAGTTATTATTTTAGGTCTATTTTTCCACAAAACAATCCGATCAAAATTCATAGGGTCATAAAAGAAATCCCGCCTTTTGGCGGGATTTCTTTTATGCTTTGGTCATGTGTCAGATTTAGTGATGGGGTAATTTTTGGTTGTTAACAGACTGGGAATCAGTATAAATTAAATTTAAATTAATAGGAAAACGAGAACAGATTATCCTGCTCTCGTTTATTTTTATGTAAAAAACTGGTTTTACTTATAAGCTTTTCTTGCATTAAAACCTCTAATGGTAAGATCGAGAAATCTTGTCCCCCCCAGCTGGTGCATTCTATGACAAAAAGCAAATAAAAATATTAAAAATTAAGATGCAAATTTATAAGTATTTACGAATGGAGTATTCCTAAATATTACAGCAAAAGCCCGGCTTATAATTTTGCATTTTACATTATTTATTACCAGCAGGGAGTGTTTTCCTTCCTGCTTTTTTCTTTCATAATAATTCTTTATTTCTGTGTCATGTCTTATTGCAGCGAGGGAAGGTTTAAATAACTTTGTTAATAAACAAAAATATCCATATTTTTAGTCTGTGACTACTAAGTAAAAAAACCACAAGCCAGCTTTTGAAAGCTGGCTTTGTGGTTTTTACAAATAGTATCTTAAAAAAAAGACTTTCCCTATTTTATTCTTTAATCAGTTTCTCATAAGAAACGCTTCCGTCTTTCAGAGCAATCTCAAGATAATAGCTTCCCGGTTTCAGATCTGAAATGCTGATGGTATCTCCGTTCGGTTTTACCGACATTGCTTTTCTTCCTGTTGACTCATAAATTTCTACTGATTTGATTTTATCCGCATTTTTGAAACTAACGGTTTCTTTAGCCGGATTAGGGTATAAAACAATCTTGTTACCTGCTACTGCAATAGCTTCATTGGTTGCAAGAGTTCCTGCCATATTTAATGTAGCATAACCTCTGTTTGCACCATGGTATTGTAAATTTAAACCAGGACCTTTCGCAAAAAAGATGTTTATTGCCCCTGCAGCATTTGGAATAGCAAAATCTCCTGATCCGCCTGCCAATGTTCTTGTTGCAATTACAGTCCTTATACCTGCAACAGTTGTATTAGATGTCATCGTCCAATTTTGAGTAGCATCAGGGGAAATAGATCCTATTCCGCCAAATGTATAATCTAAATTGGTAGTCGAGGTAGAATTTGCATTATACACAAATCCATCAGCTCCATTTGCCATTCCTACTGTTCCGAATCCGATACCAAGATAGGTTGTATCAGCACCTGTAAGCGTGATAGTAGCCAGAGTAGGCGTGGTATCCAACTTGACAGTCATTCCGGTCGACCCCAGGCTTACGGTACCTGAAGAAAACTGTGCTCCCAGCGTTGTAGCAAGAGCTAAACTTAATGTTAGTAAAACTTTTTTCATATTTTAATTTTTTAGTAGGTTAATGATTTCTTTATTGTTTGTTTGTAAGGCATATTCAAACGGAGTAATCCCCATTGAATCTTTTATCGATTTATCCGCTTTGTAGCGAAGTAATAATTCTACCAGTTCTTTGTTCCCGAATTTTACAGCCCAGAACAAAGGCGTTGATCCGGTAGCATCAGCGATATTGGGATCTGCTTTCTTTTTTAGTAAAAGTTCTACCAGATCTTTATTATATTTTACTGAAAGGCCTGCCAATGCCGTGCCTTCCTGGCTTTTATAATTGACATCTTTTACGTTATCAATCAAAAACTTAGCCACTTCTATGTTGCCTTTATAGCACGCTAAAATAAGGGGAGAAAAGCCACTTTCGTTAGTCTGATTGATCACATCAGGGTTTTGTTTCATCAGCTCTTTAGCTTCAGTTACAGTCCCGCTTCTGGCAATATCGAAAATCGATTTTGCTTTTTCCTGTGCCGATGTTAATGAAAGGCCCAGAAAAACACTTATAATTAAAATCAGATTTTTCATTGTTTTACCAATACATAGTTATAGTTAACGTTTACACTTTCTGCAATTTTTTTGGTCACCATTTTCGGAATGGTCACATTATGATCTGCCGGTCTAGCAACAAAGCTTCCCTGCATATAGATTTTTCCGTCTTTAGCATAGATTGTAGCCGGTGAAGAAACTGATTTATTAACTCCATGAAAATTTAAGGTTCCCTGGATGGTATATTTTTGTGGCGTTGCAGACAGCTTGGCTTTGTCAAAACTTATGATCTTACCTGTAAAAGTGCTTTTTGGATATTTTGCAGTTTCGGCATAGCTTTCGTTAAAATGCTCTTCCATTAATTTGGTCTTAAAATGAAAGTTTTTAACAACCGATACGGAAGCAATATCCCCAGTATCTGCATTAAGAATAACCACATTATTGCCATCCTGTGCAAAAACGTCTTCAAATAAAGGCACTGAAGCCTCAAAGGTTACTTTGCCCGTTTTAGAACTGTATTTTTGTGCTAAAACGAGGTTGGTAAAAAGTAACGAAATAACAATTAAAACTAACTTTTTCATATTAAACATCATTTAATTTTCTATAAGCCCATCAGCTTTCCATTTGATAAAAATATTGATCTGAGATTGTGATAATGACCCTCCTTGAGGCATTTTTCCGAGATCACCGTTGGCTCTTTGTATTCTGTCTAAGATACCATCTATCTTATTCTTTACCTGATTATAGTCTGTAAACGGCTGATAAGCGGCAGGGCCGTTAGCTGAATGGCAACTGATACAGTTGGCATCAATAATAGGTTTTACATCTGCCGTAAATTTCACCTGCTGGGTAATAGGTGTATTATCTGAAATCTCTTCATAGGTTCTGCTTTCACAGGAAATTACAAACGCTGACAATGGTATTATGTATATTAACTTTTTCATCTTAAAATACTCTATAAAGATTAAACCCAAAGTAAATATGCCCTTTTCCCCAATTACCCGTCGCATTGGTAAGGTAACCGATATCCGAATTAAGCTGTGAATTACTGAATAAAAGCTGGAAAACGTGCCCACCGGTTTCTATATCCATTCCTAATGATAGTGGGTTTTTATAAAAACTGTGGTTATCAAAATTTACAAAATATTCAGCATTGATCGATATTCTTTTAGAGATCTTGTAACGTCCGCCTAATCCTGCTAAAAATTGATTTTTATCTTCAATATTCGGTTCATAAAGGTTCTTATGAACGTAAGAAGGTGTTAGCTGTAAAGAAAAGTCATCACTGAACCTTCTTGAAATCAAAGCTTGTGTAAGGTAAGAAAGCCTGTCACCAAACTGAAGATGCGGGTAATTGTCTTTATCCAGATCTGTATTTATTGCCATTACATTATAGCCTACCACATTGAGGGGAAAACTGTCATTTTGCTCAAGCAATCTGTATTTGCCTCCTAATTCAAAAGTTTTCTGGTTGGTCTCTCTTGAAAGATTTAAGGATAACCAGTCTGTAGCTCCATAGATCACTCCTAGTTTGGTAGAGGCATCATCCAATCCAAAGAAGTTTTTAAACCCTGTGCTGATGTCTCCGAAACGGTGGGCTACTACAATATACCATTCATTTTTTGCAGAAAGCTTTGTAGATTGCCCCGTAACAATTTGTAGAGCCTTGAAAGCAGGCTGAGAATTTTCGGTGTTTGTTTTGATGGTATCAATGTCTTTCAGCAGGTCTTCCTGTGAAAAGGCCAGAGCTGATGAAAGCATTGATAAAAGTAATAAGGTTTTTGTCATATAAATTTAAAAAATTAATTTACTATGGCAAACTTATAGAGTTCCCACTGCAAAATCGTGTGATAAAAGTCACTCACTAAATAGTTTTTATCAATCACATTATTAAACAACTTTCATTAGAGATGTCTAACATTTTCATTTACAGTTAGTTTTATTCCTTCTTTGGTCTGTATAATTTCTCCCTCATTTTCGATTTTTTTCAGAACCCTGCTTACCACTTCTCTTGAAGTACCTAAATTATTGGCAATTTCTTTGTGAGTTAATTTTACCGGATTATTTCCTGTGACCGAAATTTGTTGTTTAATATAGTTTAAGACTCTTATATCAAGTTTATGGAATACTGCGTCATTTACCATATTCATGACATCTGAAAACCTTTTATGATATTCATTATAAAAGACCCTGTTGATCTCAGGAAATTTAATCAGCCATTCATGAATAACGGAAACAGGAATCAGCAGTACTTCCGAATCTTCTTCTGCAAAAGCATAAACTTTGCTTGTATAATCGTTAAAAATAGAAGAAAAAGTCATTAAGCAGCTGTCATTGGGCCTTACATAATAATAGATCAGTTCTCTGCCATCATTCAGGGAATATACTTTTATTGAGCCGCTTATTAAAAAAGGTACAAATTTATTCTTTTGCCCTTCTCTTGTAATCTCAGTTTTCCCTTTTATATTGGTTATGATAGCATGCTTCTGAATTTCATCTGCAAAATCGCTACCTAAAAAACCAAACTTATTAAGAACAAACTGGTTATTCGTCACATCCATTATATCAATTTATAGAACAAATATATAAAATTGAACAATTCATATGATATATTTTTAATACTTTAAAGTTATTTAACAATAAATACGAAAATTTACCATTAAAATTAATAAAATTAAATATTATTTCATTTTAAATCATTTAAAGCTATGATTTTTTATAACATCAAAAGAAATATGATAATGTAAAAAAGATAAAACAAAAATGCCTCAATTTCTTGAGGCATTCTGATTTATCTTTAAAAGAAATCTTATGCTTGTACATTATTACCACCTACTACAAATGGCTCAACTTCTTTGATTTCTCCGAATTGTTGCTCATAATTAGCGATGTTTTGTTGAAGAGCAGATAATACTCTTTTAGCATGAAGCGGAGCAAGAATTACTCTTGATCTCACTTTTGCCTGCTGAACACCTGGCATTAACTGGATGAAATCTACTACAAATTCAGATGGAGAGTGATTTACTAAAGCTAAGTTAGCATAGATACCAGCCGCTACCATTTCGTTTAATTCGATGTTGATGTTTCCGTCTTGTGGATTTTGATTTTGATTGTCCATTGTTGTTTTTAAAATTTTAGATTTCAAATTATAGACTACGAATATAAATCATTTAAAATATATATTGCATAGTCTATAATTAAAATTTAGTTAATATCTTCAAATTCTTTCTTAGAGCCTACGATTACATTCTGGTACTCTTTAAGACCTGTACCTGCAGGGATTCTGTGTCCTACAATTACATTTTCTTTAAGACCTCCTAAATAGTCTACCTTACCGGCAACCGCTGCTTCATTAAGAACTTTAGTCGTTTCCTGGAACGATGCTGCAGACATGAATGATTTAGTCTGAAGAGCCGCTCTTGTAATCCCTTGTAATACAGGCGTTGCTGTAGCAGGAAGTGCTTCTCTTACTTCTACCAAGTTTTGGTCTTCACGTTTCAGCTTAGAGTTTTCATCTCTCAGTTCTCTTGCAGTAATCATCTGGCCTGGTCTGAATTCTTTAGAATCACCGGCATCTACTACTACTTTAAGACCGAATACCCTGTTGTTCTCTTCAAGGAAGTCATATTTATGTTCTAAAGCTCCTTCAAGGAATTGGGTATCACCTCCATCCACGATTTCTACTTTAGTCATCATCTGTCTTACAATGATTTCGAAGTGTTTATCATCGATTTTCACCCCTTGCAGACGGTAAACTTCCTGAATTTCATTTACAAGATATTCCTGAACTGCAGTTGGACCTTTGATTCTTAAGATGTCATCCGGTGTGATTGATCCGTCAGAAAGCGGAGAACCGGCTCTTACGAAGTCATTCTCCTGAACCAGGATCTGGTTGGAAAGTTTTACTAAGTAAATCTTTCTTTCTCCAGTCTTAGCCTCAACAATAAGTTCACGGTTACCTCTCTTAATTTTTCCGTAAGAAACTACCCCATCGATTTCTGTAACAACCGCCGGGTTTGAAGGGTTTCTTGCTTCGAATAATTCGGTAACTCTCGGAAGACCTCCGGTGATATCCCCTGCTTTTGCAGATTTTCTCGGGATTTTGATTAAGACTTTACCAGCCTTAATTTTTTCACCATCGTTAACCATTAAGTGGGCTCCTACCGGTAAGTTGTAAGCTCTCTGCTCAACCCCTTTAGAATCTACCACTTTTAAGGTAGGTACGGCTTTCTTATTTCTTGATTCAGAGATTACTTTCTCCTCGAAACCTGTTTGCTCATCAATTTCAAGCTGGAAAGAAACCCCCTGGATGATATCTTCATATTCTACTTTACCGGAAGTTTCAGCAATGATAACCGCGTTATACGGATCCCATTTACAGATTACATCCCCTTTCTTCACTTTATCACCAGGCTTCACTGCCAATACCGAACCGTAAGGTACGTTAGCCACCATCAATGGTGTTCTTGAATCGTTATCAGCTACCAATCTGAATTCCGTTGAACGGGAAACCACAACCTCAGCTGTGTTACCGTTTTCATCTTCAGAAGTAATTGTTCTTACTTCATCCATTTCAACGATCCCGTCTCTTCTTGCAACGATTGAAGGGTTTTCCGATACGTTTGATGCAGTACCCCCTTGGTGGAAGGTTCTCAATGTTAACTGAGTTCCCGGTTCCCCAATTGATTGTGCAGCAATTACACCTACCGCTTCACCCATGTGAATTACTTTACCTGTTGCCAGGTTTCTACCGTAACATTTAGCACAGATTCCTTTTTTAGCTTCACAGGTTAATGGTGAACGAACTTCAACAGCTTCCAATCCTGCTGCTTCAATTCTCTTAGCCAGTTCTTCATTGATCACCTGGTCAGCCTGAGCAATTAACTCGTCTGTTTCAGGATCGTATATATTGTGAAGAGATACTCTACCTAGAATTCTTTCTGAGATTTTTTCAACGATCTCATCATTTTTCTTAAGGGCAGTAACTTCAGTTCCTCTTAAAGTACCACAGTCTGCTTCGGTAACGATTACGTCCTGTGCAACGTCTACCAGTCTTCTCGTTAAGTAACCTGCATCGGCAGTCTTAAGAGCGGTATCTGCAAGACCTTTACGGGCACCGTGGGTAGAAATAAAGTACTCAAGGATCGAAAGGCCTTCTTTAAAGTTGGCAACAATCGGGTTTTCGATGATCTCCGCACCGGTAGAGCCGGCTTTTTGCGGTTTTGCCATCAACCCTCTCATCCCTGATAACTGACGGATCTGTTCTTTAGAACCCCTCGCCCCTGAATCAAGCATCATATATACAGAGTTGAATCCACCCTGGTCAGATTTCATTCTGCTCATGATCATTTCAGTTAATCCTGCGTTGGTGTTTGTCCAAACGTCGATTACCTGGTTATAACGTTCCGTGTCTGTGATAAGACCCATGTTATAGTTCGCTCTGATTTCATCTACATTTTCAACAGCCTGAGCAATCATTTGCTTTTTCTCAGCAGGAACCACGATATCTCCTAATGAGAACGAAAGACCTCCTTTGAATGCGTTTGAGTATCCTAAATCTTTCATTGCATCTAAGAACTTCACTGTTGTAGGGAAGTCTGTGTCAGCAAGGATTTTACCGATAACGTTTCTTAATGATTTCTTGGTTAAAAGTTCATTAATATATCCTACCTGCTTAGGTACAATCTGGTTGAATAAGATTCTTCCCACAGAAGTTTCAATTAACCTTGTTACCAGCTCTCCGTTTTCTTTAACCGGTAATTTACATCTTACCTTGGCATTTAAAGAAACTTTTCCTTCTGCATAAGCGATTTCCGCTTCTTCAGGAGAATAGAATGCAAGACCTTCACCTTTTACTTTCATATCTTCTGTAGAGCTTAATTCTTTAGTCATAAAATAAAGACCAAGAACCATGTCCTGAGAAGGTACCGTAATTGGAGAACCGTTTGCAGGGTTCAGGATATTCTGAGAACCTAACATCAATAACTGAGCTTCAAGGATCGCTTCAGGGCCTAACGGTAAGTGTACCGCCATCTGGTCACCATCGAAATCGGCGTTGAAAGCTGTTGTTACCAATGGGTGTAGCTGGATTGCCTTACCTTCGATCATCTTAGGTTGGAAAGCCTGGATACCCAGTCTGTGAAGGGTAGGTGCCCTGTTCAAAAGAACCGGGTGACCTTTCATCACATTTTCAAGGATATCATAAACTACGGGTTCTTTTCTGTCAATAATTCTCTTTGCAGATTTTACTGTTTTTACAATCCCTCTTTCAATCAGTTTTCTGATGATGAACGGTTTGTAAAGTTCTGCAGCCATATCTTTAGGAATACCACATTCGTGAAGCTGTAAGTTTGGACCTACAACAATTACGGAACGCGCAGAGTAATCTACCCTTTTTCCCAATAAGTTCTGACGGAAACGACCCTGCTTACCTTTCAATGAGTCTGAAAGTGATTTCAACGGTCTGTTTGATTCAGATTTTACGGCTGAAGATTTTCTTGTATTATCGAATAATGAATCTACTGATTCCTGAAGCATACGCTTCTCGTTTCTTAAGATTACTTCCGGAGCTTTGATCTCCAATAATCTTTTTAAACGGTTGTTTCTGATAATAACTCTTCTGTAAAGGTCATTTAAGTCGGAAGTAGCGAAACGTCCTCCATCCAATGGAACCAATGGTCTTAACTCCGGTGGAATGACAGGAAGCACCCGCATGATCATCCACTCCGGTCTGTTGATCATTCTTGTATTGGCACCTCTTAGTGCTTCTACAACGTTCAATCTTTTCAGAGCTTCAGTTCTTCTTTGCTTAGAACCTTCATTGTGAGCTTTGTGTCTCAAATCGAAAGACAATGCATCAAGATCGATTCTTTTTAATAGTTCCTCAACAGCTTCAGCACCCATTTTAGCGATGAATTTATTTGGATCTGAATCATCAAGATACTGGTTCTCAACCGGAAGAGTTTCCATGATATCAAGATATTCTTCTTCTGTTAAGAATTCCATGTTATCGAAGTCTGAGCCATCTAATTTTTTAGCAATACCCTGTTGGATCACTACATATCTTTCGTAGTAGATGATCATATCTAATTTCTTAGAAGGAATTCCCAGAAGGTAACCTATTTTGTTCGGTAAAGAACGGAAGTACCAGATATGAGCGATAGGAACTACCAAATTGATATGCCCGATTCTCTCTCTTCTTACTTTCTTTTCCGTAACTTCTACTCCACAACGGTCGCAAACGATCCCTTTGTAACGAATTCTCTTATACTTACCACAAGCACATTCGTAATCTTTTACAGGACCGAAGATTTTTTCACAGAACAACCCGTCTCTTTCAGGTTTGTGCGTTCTGTAGTTAATAGTTTCCGGTTTTAGAACTTCCCCTCTTGAATCCTGAAGAATGGATTCCGGTGAAGCTAAGCCGATGGTTATTTTATTAAATCTACTTGATTTATTTTTATTTGACATAATTTTTTAGATTTTAGATTTCAGATTTCAGATTTCAGACGAAATCATCATTCCAAATTCAACTGGTTTTAAAATTTTTAGAGTCACATAATCTGACATCTAGTGTCGATATCTGATATCTTACTCTTCCAATCTTACGTCTAATCCAAGACCCTGTAACTCGTGAAGTAATACGTTGAAAGATTCTGGAATACCCGGTTCAGGCATTGCTTCCCCTTTCGCAATTGCTTCATAAGTTTTTGCTCTACCAATCACGTCATCCGACTTCACAGTTAAGATCTCTCTCAAGATATTCGATGCCCCGAATGCTTCAAGAGCCCAAACCTCCATCTCCCCGAATCTCTGACCACCAAATTGAGCTTTACCTCCTAACGGCTGCTGAGTAATCAATGAGTAAGGACCAATAGAACGTGCGTGCATTTTATCATCAACCATGTGACCCAGTTTCAGCATGTAAATAATACCTACTGTAGCCGGCTGCGTAAATCTTTCTCCGGTACCCCCATCATAAAGGTGAGTGTTTCCGAATTTCGGAAGACCTGCTTTTTCAGTGTACTCAGTAATCTGATCAAGAGTTGCTCCGTCGAAGATTGGTGTAGCGAACTTCATTCCCAATTTCTGACCAGCCCATCCAAGAACTGTCTCATAAATCTGACCGATGTTCATACGGGAAGGTACCCCTAGTGGGTTCAATACAATATCTACCGGTGTTCCGTCTTCAAGGAATGGCATATCTTCTTCACGAACGATTCTTGAAACGATACCTTTGTTACCGTGACGTCCTGCCATTTTATCCCCTACATTAAGCTTACGTTTTTTAGCGATATACACTTTAGCCAGCTTCATGATCCCGGCCGGAAGCTCATCTCCGATAGAAATTGCAAATTTTTCACGGTTTTTAACCCCCTGGATATCATTGTACTTGATTTTGTAATTATGAATCAATTGCTTAATCAATTCATTTTTATCATTATCTACAGTCCAGTCAGCACCACTTACATTAACATAATCTTCAACTGAAGTCAATAATTTATGAGTGAATTTCACACCTTTACCGATAATTTCTTCATCAAGATCGTTGGTAACTCCCTGAGAAGTTTTACCGCTTACCAGTGTATTTAATTTCTCAATTAAAGTGTTTCTTAGCTCATCAAACTTAGCCTTGTAAGTGTTTTCAATCTCTTCAAGCTTAAGTTTTTCTTCAGTTCTTTTCTTTTTATCTTTAATGTTTCTTGAGAACAATTTTTTGTTGATCACAACACCTCTTAATGAAGAGTCTGCTTTTAATGAAGCATCTTTTACATCACCGGCTTTGTCACCGAAAATCGCTCTAAGAAGTTTTTCTTCAGGAGTAGGGTCAGATTCACCTTTTGGAGTGATCTTACCAATCATGATATCACCAGGCTTCACTTCAGCACCGATTCTGATCATCCCGTTTTCGTCAAGATCTTTAGTAGCTTCTTCTGAAACGTTTGGAATATCTGCTGTTAATTCTTCCATACCTAATTTGGTATCACGAACTTCAAGTGAATATTCATCTACGTGGATTGAAGTAAACCAGTCTTCACGAACTACTTTTTCGTTGATTACGATCGCATCCTCAAAGTTGTATCCTTTCCAAGGCATGAACGCAACCACTAAGTTTCTACCAAGAGCCAATTCTCCTTTTTCAGTAGCATAACCGTCACAAAGCACCTGTCCTTTTTCTACTGTATCACCTACTCTTACGTTTGGTCTTAGGGTAATGGTTGTACTCTGGTTGGTTTTTCTGAACTTAGTTAAGTTATATGTTTTAGTAGCAGACTCGAATTGTACTAAATCTTCGTCTTCACTTCTTTCATATTTGATCGTAATTTTATCAGCATCAACGTACTCAACGGTACCGTTACCTTCAGCATTGATCAGGATTCTTGAATCTTTAGCAACCTGCTGCTCAAGACCTGTACCTACGATCGGTGCCTGTGGCTTCAATAACGGAACTGCCTGACGCATCATGTTTGAACCCATCAATGCACGGTTCGCATCATCATGTTCCAGGAATGGAATCAATGAAGCTGAAATACCTGAGATCTGGTTTGGTGCAACGTCGATAAGGTCAACCTGTTGAGGCTCCACTACCGGGTAGTCACCATCTAATCTTGCAATAATTCTGTCCGTTAAGAATTCACCCTGATCGTTCAGGTCTACGTTAGCCTGGGCAATTACTTTATCTTCTTCGTCTTCTGCATTTAAATAGATAGGATCAGCAGTAAGGTCAATTTTACTGTTTTCTACTTTTCTATATGGAGTTTCGATGAAGCCTAGGTTATTGATTTTAGCATAAATACCTAAAGATGAAATCAAACCGATGTTTGGTCCTTCCGGAGTTTCAATCGGGCAAATTCTTCCGTAGTGAGTATGGTGAACGTCACGAACCTCGAAACCTGCTCTTTCTCTTGATAAACCACCAGGCCCCAGTGCAGATAATCTTCTCTTGTGAGTGATTTCTGATAACGGGTTGGTTTGGTCCATAAACTGAGAAAGCTGGTTGGTCCCAAAGAATGAGTTGATTACCGATGTTAAAGTTTTAGCGTTTACAAGATCAAGCGGTGTAAAGATTTCGTTATCTCTAACGTTCATTCTTTCCTTGATTGTTCTTGCAATTCTTGAAAGACCTACACCAAACTGTCCTGCCAATTGCTCACCAACAGTTTTAATTCTTCTGTTTGATAAGTGGTCGATATCATCAACCTCAGCTTTGGAATTTACCAGTTCGATCAAATGTCTTACGATCGCAATGATATCTTCTTTGGTAAGAACTTCAGTTGTCGTAGGAATATTAAGTCCTAATTTTTTGTTCAGTCTGTAACGTCCTACTTCACCAAGAGAATATCTTTGTTCAGAGAAGAATAATTTTTCAATGATTCCTCTTGCTGTTTCCTCATCTGGCGGATCTGCATTTCTTAACTGACGGTAAATGTATTCTACCGCTTCTTTTTCAGAGTTGGTAGGGTCTTTTTGTAATGTATTCTGAATGATAGAGAATTCATTGCTGTTTTCTTTGTGAATCAGAATAGACTTCACACCTGCATCCAGGATAAGATCCAAATGTTCTTTTTCAAGAATCGTTTCTCTATCTAAGATGATTTCATTTCTTTCGATAGAAACTACCTCACCTGTATCTTCATCTACGAAATCTTCGAACCACGTGTTCAATACTCTCGCAGCCAATGTTCTTCCTTCTACTTTTTTAAGGGCAGCTTTAGAAACTTTCACTTCTTCCGCAAGGTCGAAAATCTGAAGGATGTCTTTATCAGATTCAAAACCGATAGCTCTTAATAAGGTAGTTAATGGTAACTTTTTCTTACGGTCGATATACGCGTACATTACGCTGTTGATATCAGTAGTAAATTCCATCCAAGACCCTTTGAAAGGGATAATTCTTGAATAGTAAAGTTTGGTTCCATTTGCGTGGTAAGTCTGCCCGAAGAACACACCAGGTGAACGGTGTAACTGGGTAACGATAACTCTTTCAGCACCGTTAATGATGAAAGAACCACTAGGCGTCATGTAAGGAACCGGACCTAAATATACATCCTGAACCACAGTCTGGAAATCCTCGTGTTCAGGGTCTGTACAATACAATTTAAGCCTTGCTTTAAGAGGAACTGAATAGGTTAGTCCTCTTTCCACACATTCATCGATTGAATAACGTGGAGAATCTACCAGATAATCTAAAAACTCCAATACGAATTGGTTTCTAGAATCGGTAATCGGGAAATTTTCTTGGAAGGTCTTATATAAACCTTCGCTTCTTCTGTCTTCAGGAAGTGTATCAAGCTGGAAAAAATCTTTAAAAGACTCTAATTGGATATCCAAGAAATCCGGAGTTATGATTTTTCCTTTAGCTGACGAGAAATTAATTCTCTGATTTCCCTTAGTTGTTACTGTTGTTTTACTCATAAAACTTTTAAGAAAGGGTTAAAAAATATTTTGATTTTACAAAAAAATATCAGGAAGAAGAAAGAGAAGGGAGTAAAGAAAAAGACTTTATAATATTTGGCGCTATCAGAATAGTCTCATTTCTTTTTTCTTGATTCTCAGAATCTTATTCCTAACTGCAACACTGGTATATCTTTTCACAGCGTAATGCAAAATATTTTTAATTCTTTTTTGAGGCAGAAATCACCGCAATATCTACATACACAAAATCCCCTTCATTTTCACGAAAGAGCTGATTTTTAATATTTTATAGATTTACAAACAATTATTAGCGCCAAAAGAGTTGGCAAAGATACAAAAATTTACCCATAATCACAAATAAAAACCAATTCGTTTTTAATCGATTATCTTTTTTTAGTGAATAAAAAAGAGGCTGTCTCAAAAGGGGCAGTCTTTTTTCTGTCTCAAAATTTGTA
>NZ_AKJY01000030.1 GCF_000282115.1 Chryseobacterium populi | reverse complement strand
TTAACAAACTAAATTTAATAATTTTAATTTGTCTGAAAAACAGGGAAGTCTACCATGTCGCATTGAATAGAAAGGTTTGTATTGACAATGAAGGTAATTTTAGAAATTTCCTAGCACATGAAAGTATCTATGGGAATTTCAAAAATAAAAACATTACAACATTGATCAATGATAATGATTTTACTAGGAAATGGTTTATCAATAATGATAGTATTGACATTTGTAGGGACTGTCAATTTCGCTATATTTGTTTTGATAATTCTGATATTGAATTTACTGGTACTTCATGGAGGAAGATAAATCAATGTAAATTTGATCCATATACTAATAAATGGAAAGATAATCAAGATATTATATAAAAAAACCTTTCAAGAGATCGAAAGGTTTTTTATTTTTAGCAAAATTTAAAAAGCAAATGCAAGAACTTTCCACCTCTTCTAAATTGAAGTACATCTTTTCCATTCCTGTCATTATTTCTGCGTTAGGTTACTTTGTTGATATTTATGATCTGCTTTTATTCGGTATCGTAAGAATCCCGAGTTTAAAGGCTTTAGGCCTGAACCCGGATGTTGACGGAACCTTTATCCTCAACTGTCAGATGGTGGGATTGCTTATTGGTGGGGTTTTTTGGGGTATTTTCGGAGATAAAAAAGGAAGGCTTTCCGTATTATTCGGATCTATCTTAGTCTATTCTCTGGCCAATATAGCCTGTGGTTTCTTACCCTATTTTCCCAAAGAAAACCTGGTCTATTCTTATGCAGGATTGCGTTTTATTGCAGGAGTTGGGTTAGCAGGGGAATTAGGAGCGGGTATTACGTTGGTTTCAGAGAGCCTTCCTAAAAATCTGAGAGCTATCGGAACTTCTGTAGTCGCCGGATTTGGGTTAATGGGTGCGGTTGTTGCCCAATTAACAGTAGAATTATCCGGAGGATGGAATATTTCTTACATTATCGGTGGAGTACTGGGAATTATGCTTTTGTTCCTGAGAATAAGTGTTTCCGAATCGGGGATTTATAAAAATATTGAGCACAAAACAGTTCCAAAAGGAAATTTCCTTTCCTTTTTCACCCATAAAGACCGATTGATAAGATATTTGAAATGCATTGCTGTGGGACTTCCTACCTGGTACTGTATTGGGATTCTGGCGGTTTTGGCGAATCAATTTGCCCCTGAATTGAAAATTAAAGACCTTAATCCGGGGAAAGCCATTATGTGGGCTTATATAGGGATTTCTGTGGGTGATTTATCGAGCGGGTTTATTTCCCAGGCTTTAAAATCAAGGAAAATGGCTATTTTTTACATGCTTCTGTTTACAATCATTGGAGTAGCCATCATGCTTTTCGGGAATACGAATACAGAAACCAAATATTATATCTTCTGTGTCTGGCTTGGTTTAGGGACAGGGTATTGGGCCATGTTTGTTACCCTGGCGGCAGAACAGTTCGGAACCAATATCAGGAATACAGCAACCACTACCGTTCCGAATATGGTAAGAGGGCTGGTTCCTGTAATGATTCTTGCTTTTGATCTTCTTAAAAATAATTTTACAGTAGTGGTAAGTGCAGCCATCGTAGGAGCAGTGGTCTTCGGACTTGCTTTTTATTCGGCGCTTACCATCTCCGAAACCCATAATAAAGATCTGGAATTTACAGAATGAGTGGTGCTTAATTACTATCTCGGATAAATATTCGTTTAACTGACAATAACTATAATAAAATAAATAAATTATAAAATTTTACATTAAACTATGCTTTGAATAATAGATAATTGTTTAACTTTGAAGATATCATAAAACTATATTGTTTAATCTCAAAATCCAAATCACATGTCAAACAACATTTTTAAAAACGCTAAAAAACTAAAGAAAGAGGAGCTTAAAAACATCGTCGGCGGTATCATCGTTGATCCTGTTAAACCCGATTTGTCTTTATGCGGATGCAGCTGTACAGGAGCTGTTACAGGTCCTAAATATTGCGTTCAATATATTGCTTGTCCACAAGTAATCACTTGTTAAGCATTTATTGATACTTAGAATTAAACATTTCCACATTTAATATGCAAAAGCCCTTCGGTTATCCGGAAGGCTTTTGATTTTTTAAACACAATCTTAATTGTACAAGTGCTGTAAGTGAAAATTTAAAGATTACATTTCCTACCTGGAATTCCAGGATAAAAAGCAGCTATAGTTGTTTAATAATCCATATTTTGATTTTTTTACTTAAAGTATAGGTAATTGGTTTAAAACCAATAAATTATTGAATTTTGCTTTAAGTTGTGTTGCAGGTGATTAATATTTGTTTAACTTTGAGAAGTAACTAAACTAAATATTTAATTAAAAACTAAACAACATGAACATTAAAACTGCTAAGAAGCTAAAAAAACAAGATCTGAAAAATATTACAGGAGGAGTAAGCGGAAATCCTGATTTATCTCTTTGCGGATGCAGCTGCTCAGGATCTGTAACAGGTCCGTTCTACTGTAATCAATACATGGCATGCCTACAGGTATACACCTGTGATCAGTCTGCGATTTAGTTATTCCAACTGAAATAAACATTTCCACATTTAATAAGCAAAAAGCCTTCCGGTTATCCGAAAGGTTTTTGCTGTTCTAATAGATAATATAAAGCAGGCTGCCGGCACTGATGGTAACCCATAATAATACAGCAATGGCCAGTGGTTTTAAACCGATTGTTTTTAAAGTCTGTAAAGAAAGAGTAGAACCAATCAGAAACAAGGTTAAATTTAATCCTGACCTGGCTATAACTGTGATTGATGAGCTGAGGCTGTCAAAAACCGGGAAATAGGTATTCATTAAAATTGCCAGAATAAACCACCCGATAAACCATGGGATTCTGATTTTCGATTCTTTATTTTTGAAAATGAACATGGTCATTACAGAAACCGGAATGATCCATAAGGCACGGGCCAATTTCACCGTGGTTGCTATTTTTAAAGCTTCATTTCCGAATTTGGCGGCTGCCCCTACTACAGAGCTGGTGTCATGAATCCCAATCGCACACCACAGTCCGAATTGTTCCTGGGAAAGATGTAAGGCATTTCCAATGGCAGGATATACAAACAAGGCAATTGAATTTAAGGTAAAAACAATGGCAAGAGCCAGGGAAACCTGTTTAGTGCTGGGTTTGATAATAGGAGAGGTTGCTGCAATGGCACTTCCGCCACAGATCGCTGTTCCGACTGAAAGTAAATATGAGAGCTGTTTATCCAACTTAAAAAGTTTTCCAAGAAAATAGCCTAAAATCATCACTGTTGAAATGCTGATAACCGTTAGCATTAATCCCGTTTTTCCTGCCTGCAAAGCTTCATTAAGTTTTAATCCGAAGCCTAATCCGACAATGGAAATCTGGAGGAGCAGATGAATATATTGATGCAAGTGTTTTTCAAACGGATTGCCCGGGAAAACAGCTATGATGAAGCCTAAAGCGAGCGCAATAGGAGAGGAGACCAAAGGAGTAAGGCAAATAATACCTGATCCTATAAAAATTATTTTTTGAGATGCTTCATTCTGAATGAAACTTTTCACATGATAAAGTTTTGAAATCATGCTTCAAAATTCTACAAATTATCATCACAAAATAAATTGTATTTCGTTATTGAATATAACTTTTAGTTATTACTGAGATGCTTCAGAAAAAGTTTGATTAGCTGAGACTGTTCGCCCTTGGGAAGAATATAATGAAAGTTTCTTTCAATACTGAAGTTCTTTACATCCACAATACTTAAGGTATTGCTTTTGAGCTCAGCTAAAACCGTACTGATGGATAAGAAGGCCATACATTCAGAATGCAGAAGATAATTCTTAATGCTTTCACTACTTCCCAGCTGCATGATGACCGTAAGATCTTCCATCTGAATTCCTTTTTCTTTTAAACGATTTTGAATGAATTCCTGCGTTCCTGAGCCCTGTTCCCGGAAAATAAGATCCAGATGATATATATCTTTCAGGTGCAAAGTTTTACGGGCCAAAGAGTGATTGGCTTTTGCGACCAGAACAATTTCATCTGCTTTAAAGGGATGATATTCAAAAAATGATGATTGGGATTCACCTTCAATAATGCCCACATCTATTTTTCCCTCTTTGAGAAGGCTCGATATTATTTCCGTGTTATGGGTAATCAGCTCAATTTTTATGTCTTTGTAGTAAGAATGGAAGGTTGCTAAAATTTCGGGTAAAACATATTGGGCAACTGTTGTACTGGCTCCTACAATCAGTTTCCCCTTATGTTCCTGATTGAACTGATTGATCTCAAATTCCAGATCACGGTAGAGATTCCGGATTTTTTCGGCATATTCAAACAAAATTTTTCCGGCAGCTGTCAGCTGGATACTGGTTCCTTTCCGGTCAAATAATTTGGTGGCGAGTTGATTTTCAATTTCCTTAATATGCTTGGTTACAGCGGGCTGTGTAATATTAAGCTCTTCTGAAGCTTTGGTGAAACTCAGTCTGGAAGCTACCGTATGAAAAACTTTAAGTCTGTAATCAAACATGTTGTGATTAATTTTATGATGGTGTAAATCTTAGATGAAGGTAGAAAATTATTCAATGTCAGAAAAGCTTTTGTCCTGATGATTTTCGTATCTCCTGTTTTTGGCTTCCCCTATTTTTTGCTTTGCATAAATGCTGTTGTGTCCCGATAGCAAATAAGAAACAACGCAGGCAATTGCAATGTATATCCCGGATTCTGCTCCGAACAGTTCAATTCCCATCAGCAGGCAGGCCAGAGGAGTGTTTGTAGCGCCTGCAAATACTGCCACGAAACCCATACCGGCCAATAAACCCACGGGAAGGGGAATAAACAGGGATAAAGCACTTCCCAATGTCGCTCCGATAAAAAACAGGGGAGTTACTTCACCTCCTTTAAATCCGGCTGAAAGAGTAGCGATGGTAAAAATCATTTTTAAAGCAAAATCATAGAGTGGGAGCTGGGTTTCAAAAGATTCTATGATAACGGGAATTCCCAATCCGATGTACCTTGTCGTTCCCATTGCAAATACCGCGACGGCGACAATTGCTCCCCCGATGATCGGGCGGAACGGCGGGTATTTTATTTTTGATTTGAAAAGCTTTCCTGCCCAATGAATTATCTTACTGAATGCAGCAGCACATATTCCGAAGGCGATACCCGCCAGGATACTGTAGAGTACAGGGAAAAATTCAAGTTTGGGAATAAAATTGATATGATAATGTGTATGCTTTACCTGCCATAGATCGGTTGCCCAGTCGGCAAGAATTGCAGATGCAAAGGCTGGAAAAATAGCATTGTAACGTATTCTTCCGATCAGGAAAACCTCAAGCCCGAAAACAGCTCCTGCGAGCGGCGTTCCGAAAACTGAGCCAAAACCTGCAGCAATAGCGGAAATGATTAATATCCTTCTTTCATTTTTATCCAGCCTAAAAGGTTTGCTTAACTGGTCTGCAATGGCCCCCGCCATCTGTAAAGCTGTCCCTTCCCGTCCGGCTGAGCCTCCGAAGAAATGAGTAACAATGGTTCCAAGATATACAAAAGGTGCCATTCTGAACGGAATAATTTCTTTTGGATCATGAATGCTGTCTATCAGCAGATTGTTTCCGGCTTCAATATCTTTTCCCAGATAATGATACAGCAGCCCGATTAAAAAACCCGCCAAGGGAAGAAATGCAATAAGCCAGATATGGTTTTCCCTGAAGTTGGTTACCCACTCCAATGACTGTAGAAATCCTGCGGAAGCGGTTCCTACACAGGCACCGACAATAATACTGATGCAGAGCCATTTGAAAATGTAAGGAACAGCGGGGTATTTTCTGAAGAAAAACCTGAAATGGAATAAAGCGCTTTCGTTGAATTTTCGTTGATGTTTAGACATAATACTCCTGATTAATTATGGTTAATAATCTATTAATCAGGCGTCATCAGCTTTTGTAAAGCGGTTGGGTAAGGAAGAACACCATTTCCTTTAATGAGGCAAATATAATGAATATCAGTGAATTTTAAAGGAAAAAATGATAAGCTTTAATTTTTGTAATGTATGGCTTTATCAATTTCAATAGGGTTGTTATATTTTCGGATAACCTCCTGCATACTTCTGGTCTGCGTATTGAGTTCATCGAGATTATGAATTTCCTTTCCGTTGATATTGATATTAAGATTGCTGTTGTTTTTACTGAAATTGGTTCGTTCAAATGAAAAAGGATCATTGTAAAATTCCAGCATTAGCTTTTGTTTCTGTTTTTCGGTAACAGGAACAGCTTTTGTACCGAAATTGGATTCTACGAAATCATCTGTAGGATAAATGTCAGGAAGCGTTCTGCTGCTGATCAGGTTGTAAATAAAATTTTTCTTGGTATCGTAAAGCTCAAAAATTAAACCGGGTAATCCACGAAACTTAAAAGGACCTTCATTGAAAGGAATATCTTTGTTAAACCATGCGATCCAGCTTCTTCCGCCAAATGTAGCGGTTGCTTTCTGCAGGGTATAATTTCCTGTTTGTTTGGTTTCATTGACCATATTCCAGTTTATTTTATCAGTAGTTTTAAAAGAATAATATCCGAATTTAATGTTGATGAAATTTTCATGATCAGAGGTATTGATCTTTCTTTTAACGATCTGCCCGGTCATATCAACATGTTTGTTATCCATATTTCCGAACTTTTTATTCAGTGAATCTGCAATCATCAGGTTCCGTCCGTAAAATTTCACTTCTTTGGAGCTGATATCCAGGATCATATTGAATTTCTGATATTCGGTATCCGTAGAATCCATTTTTAATTGAAGCTCATAAGTAAATCGGTGCGTCTGGGCATTCAGCGAAATGATTAATAAAAGGAAGCATGATGCAAAAATATTTTTCATAAGTGATTTATTTTAATTTTAAAATGCCTGTCTGGTTTTACCTGAAAAAATTGTGACACTGTATATATTCCTTACTGATCGCAATACTTTCGAAAATATCTTTATCACTGGAGTCCTGTTCTAAAAACCAATGTTTTAGTCCGGCCTTTTCTCTGGCTTCAAAAATTCTTTTAAAATCAATAATTCCATTGCCTATTTCAGTAAAATCACGGGTATTTCTCTGCATATCCTTCACATGCCATAAAGAAAACCGCCCCGGATATTTATCAAAATAATCCAGCGGGTCCAGTCCTGCCTTTGAGATCCAGTACAAATCCAGTTCCATTTTGACGAGATCCGGAGATGTATTTTCTAAAATGAAATCATAGATATTGATTTCGTTATCCCACTTTTCAAATTCAAAATCGTGGTTATGATAAGCAAACTGAATTCCTGAGTTCTTTGTTATTTTTCCTGATTTTTCCAATAATTCAGGAAGGTTTTTAAAGTTTTCGACGGTTCTTTCTTCAGGAAAAAGATAAGAACAGACCATATATTGTGAACCAATAAAATTTAAATCATCTACAGATTTTTCCCAGTCATTCAATAAGGTCCCTTTACTTTTATCAACGATTCCGGTGGTGTGATGCGAGCTGATTACTTTAAATCCTGTATTCTTTAAAACAGCCTGGAATTCAGTTCTGCTTTTTCCGAAAAAACCTCCGTTGTAACCATAAATTTCCAATGCTGTAAATCCTAAGCCTGCCAGTTTTTCCAATGCTTTTTCCAGATCATCCGAAACCGCATCTCTTACGGTATAAAGCTGTATTGCTAAAGGTTTTTTATAGTTTGCAGGCCGGGATATTCCACGCGAAAATCCCATGAAACCCAAAGCAGAAAGGGTAATAAAATCTCTCCTTTGCATACCGGAATTACAGAAAAGGTTTCATTTCGTCCTCTATTTGGGTTCTCAGCTCCATCAGGCGTTTGGCATATTGTTCCTGTTGTTTTTCCTCTTCAGTTCCAGGAATCCATTTGGGAACCGGGAGTTTCTTGCCATTCTCATCTACTGCCACAAAAACGATAATACAGTGCGTTTTTTTATCGAAAACAGGCTGTTTCAAATTCCTTGAGAAAACGTTGATCGAAATATGCATACTTGAAGATCCTGTATAAATCACCTGAGCTTCTACCTTTACAATTTCACCGATCTTTATCGGCTCATAAAAACGGATTCCGCCTACATAAACGGTCACTGAATAATTTCCACTCCATGTTGTCGCACATGCGTAACCTGCCTGGTCAATCCATTTCATAACACTTCCACCATGTACATTTCCACCGTAATTCACATCTGAAGGTTCGGAAATAAACTGAAAAGTAATAGGTTTGTTCTGCATACTGATAAAATTTTAATAAAGGTATTTAATAATTTTCAAAATCTTAGATTAAATCATAATTTTGGACGATAAAACCTTTGGAAAAGTTGTTTTAAAAATAATACAAGTTAAAAAGAGAACATGAAAAAAGTCTTTTATCTGAATACCTGCGATACCTGCAGAAAAATATTAGCCCAATTTGATCTGACAGACTGGGAGCTCCGTGAGATTAAAAAAGAACCGGTAACCCAGGAAGAGCTGGCCGAAATGTATAAGAAGACCCAATCTTATGAAGCCTTATTCAGTAAAAAATCGACTCAGATAAAACTGAGAGAGCTTGATGCAAAATCATTGGAAGAAAAAGACTTTAAGAAATTATTGCTGGATCACTACACATTTTTAAAACGTCCCGTTTTCCTTACCGACAGCGATATTTTTGTAGGAAATGATAAGAAGAACTTGGAAAACCTGAAAGAATTCTTTGGCGTTAAATAAAGTTGACCAAAAAAATAAGCTGCTATGAAACAGATCCGGAATTATTTTGAAAAATCCGTTATAATGCCGGATGATGACTGGGAGCTATTTGCTTCAAAACTTAAAATTCAGACATTTTCTAAAAAGCAGCATCTTATCAGTACCGGTGAAACGGAAAATTATCTTTCCTTCATAGAATATGGAACAGTCCGTTTTTATATTCCCAGGGAGGAAGATGATTTTACTTTTTCATTTTCATTTGCTGATAATTTTGTAAGCGCTTATGATTCTTTTCTGACCAGAAAACGATGCAGTTATAATATTCAGGCACTGGAGGAAACTGTTCTGTGGAGAATATCTTATGAAGATTTAAACCTTATCTATGCTGAAACTGAAATAGGAGAGAAGATCGGACGGCTGGCCAGTGAAAGGCTGTATCTAGAAAACTTTAAAAGAGAAATATCCCTGCTTACAGAGACCGCTGAAGAAAGATATCTTACTTTATTTACTGATCAGCCTCACATTCTGAAATATATTCCGTTAAAATATATCGCATCTTACATAGGAATTACACCACAGGCACTGAGCAGGATCCGGCGCAGGATAATTTCTTAACCCGGGTTCATTGTTTGGGAAGATCATATACCGGAACTTTGCAGAAAAAAGAAATGCCGGAAGCTGTTTTACCTATCGTATTCCTGATCTCCCTGATCATCTTAAAAATAATCCGTAAGAAGTATTATTTTGCGCTCTCAGCCCGTATTGCAATGGCTGTAATGCTTATTTTCACAGGAATTGCCCACTTTGTGTATACTGAAGGAATGGCTTTAATGATTCCAAAGTTCTTACCCTTGAAGACTGAAGCTGTTTATTTGACAGGGATTCTGGAAATTATAATCAGCATCGCTTTACTCATTCCGAAGTTTGAGAAAATTACCGGATGGCTGTTGATCCTCTTTTTTATCCTGATACTTCCAGTCAATATATATGCGGCGGTAAATCATGTGGATATGAAAACTGCTTCATATGAAGGAAGCGGGGCCGGTTATCTGCTGTACAGAATTCCTTTACAGATTTTCTTTATAGCCTGGACGTATTTTTCCTGTATAAAATTTCCGTCGAAATAAATCGGGCTCATTTTAAGGAAATACATAAAAAAACCGCAGAAAACACTCTGCGGTTTTTTTGTTCAGATATTTTAATCTTATACAAAAGGAGCTTTCACTACTTTTGCAGGAATATTTTTATTTCTAACCTGAATGAAAATTTCAGAGCCCAGCTTAAAGTGAGGTTTATCAACATAAGCAAGTCCTAAACCTATCTTCTTCATTGGAGACTGTGTTCCTGAAGTTACCTTTCCGATCACATTCCCTTCAGCATCCACTACCGGATAATCATGTCTTGGAACTCCCTTATCCTGTAATTCGAAACCTACCAGCTTTCTTGTAACGCCCTCTTCTTTTTGTTGGGCAAAAGTATCTTTGGAAACAAAATCTTTATCGAATTTCGTGATCCAGCCTAAACCGGCCTCAATTGGAGAAGTGGTGTCATCAATATCATTTCCGTACAGGCAGAATCCTTTTTCCAGCCTTAAAGTATCTCTGGCAGCAAGTCCGGCCGGAATAATTCCTTCCGTTTCCCCTGCATTGATGATTGCATCCCAAAGCTGTTTAGCATTTCCATTGTTGAAGTAGATCTCAAAACCTCCGCTTCCCGTATACCCTGTATTAGAAATAATCACATTATTTACTCCTGCTACAGATCCTACCGTAAAGTTATAATAGGGGATTTCAGAAAGATTGGCTTCTGTCAGCTTCTGAAGGATTTCCGTTGCTTTAGGTCCCTGGATTGCTAATAGAGACATTTCATCGGAAGCATTGGTCATCTTAGCACCGAATGTATTGTACTTTGAAATATGGTTCCAGTCTTTATCAATATTTGAAGCATTTACGACCACGAAATATTTGTCATCTTCCATTTTGTAAACGATAAGGTCATCTACAATTCCTCCGTTTTCGTTTGGAAGACAAGAATACTGAGCTTTTCCGTTTTCCAGGGCATCTACATTATTAGTGGTAACCAATTGCAGAAGGTCTTTTGATCCGGGACCTTCGATGAAAAACTGTCCCATGTGGGAAACATCAAATAATCCCGCTTTTTCTCTTACGGCAAAATGTTCTTCCGTAACTCCGGAATATTGCACAGGCATTTCAAAGCCTGCAAAAGGGACTATTTTCGCTCCCAGAGAAACGTGTTTGTCGTACAATGCTGTTTTCTTCATATTTACTTTTATTACTTTATTTTAAAACTGTTAAAGGTTTCATTGAAAAGGTTCATATAATTGCCGTTCCAGTATTTCTGGCCACAATTAATAGAAATAAGGAAAAGGTTTTTATCTTTCTGATATACTTTCGTGATCCAGAAAAGTTTTTCATGCTCATCAAAATACTCATAAAAGTATTCCATATAGCCTTTTTTACCCTTACCGGATTTTATTTTACTTTCCTCATCGGTCGATTTATAGAGAGAAAGAATGAATTTTTTTACCTCTTCTTTCGGAAGGTTCAGGTCATGGTATTCGGAAATCGTAATGGCTCCGATTTCGTTGGATGGAAAAATATTGACAATGTCATTATCGTTAGTTGCTTTCCAGCCTTCCGGTACGTTGATAGAGTAGTTCGGACTGTCATAAGCTTTTGCTTTCTGGGCAAAAGAGAAATAACCTAATAAAAAAGCCGTGATCAAAAGTGTTTTTTTCATCATTTAAAAATGGTGTTTATATTCTTCGAGAATGATTTTAAACCATTCTGTAAAATTTTCCGGATTTTCAGAGATTTCTTTATCCAGATCTTCCATAGAAATATAGCGTACTTCTTCCACTTCCTCTGTATTCAGATTGAAATCAGCCTCATAATTTCCTATAAAAACATGGTCGAGTTCATGTTCCCAAAGGCCTCTACCTACATCAGCTTTGTAAATGAAACTGAATTTTTCTGACAGTTCGGTTGCTATTCCCAGCTCTTCTTTTATCCTTCGGTTTGCCCCTGCCAGGTAAGTTTCATCTTTTCTCGGGTGTGAACATACGGCATTGGTCCATTGACCAGGTGAATGATATTTTTCAGAAGCTCTTTTCTGGAGGAGCATTTCGCCTTTGCGGTTAAATAAAAAAACGGAGAATGCACGGTGTAGCAAGCCGTTAATGTGAGCCTGCTGTTTCTCCATCAACCCCAAAACTTCATCTTCAGGATTTACTAAAACTACGAATTCTTCCATTCCTACAAATGTAAGTCTTAAAAATGTATTTTGGAAATTTTTGGTAAAACATCATGTGATTATAGAGTTAACCGAAGATTTTAGCATCAGTAAGCGAAAATTATTTCTTCAATGCTTTCCCGATTAGAATGAAAATCACTGACAGTCCTGCAAAGAAGACCAATACCCAGAATGCGTTCATTAAAACCTGTGTAAAGCCTATGATGTTTACATCAACAAAAGGATAAGGATAAAAGCCGGAAAAGCTGCCTCTGATGATAATGAAAATAAAGTACAGTAAAGGATAAACTGCCCATTTAAGGATTTGTTTATAATTCAGGCTGCTTTTATTTTCATACAGATACCAATAAATGATAGTAAGAACAGGAATAACGCTGTGTAATAGCTCATCAACCAGTTTTTGTAACCCTTGAGGATTCCAGGTAGACCGGAGAATGACCTGATAAATGATTCCGACGATACAGATATATAGGGTAATAGAAGTTAGTATCCCCGGATCTGTATCTTTTTTAGATTGAGGTTTTAAAGCCTGAACGGTAAAATAAACGGCAACAATTAAATTGGTGAGAATGGTAAAGAAGCTAAAGAACCTGACTGTACTTTCCCAAAAAGAATTGATATTATTTTCCAGCAGTAAATAATATTGTGCAATCAGTGCAAACCATCCGATAAGACAGAAAATAAGAGAGAGTATTTTTTTCATGATTATATAAATATCATGGGATTAAATCTAAAACAAAAAATTATTTTAACGTCAATACAAAATACCATTTAATATAGAAAAAACTGAAAATAATTAATCATTATTGTGGAATTTATAGAGTTTTAATTTATTTTATTCGTAAAATAATTGTTTTTAGTTTAAAATTTTAATATTATCTAAGTTTAACTCTGCCTTTTGGTGTAAAAATCTTAACTTTGCAATTCAAATTTTAATGATGGAGTTAGAATATATCGAACACATAAGTCCCATACTGAAGGACGGTGTAAAAAACTATTTGATAGACATTGACGGAACGATTACAGATGATGTTCCTAATGAAGAACCGGAAAGAATGGTTACCTGTGAACCTTATCCGGATGCTTTGGCAACAATCAATAAATGGTATGATGAAGGTCACCAGATTTGCTTTTTCACTTCAAGAACCGAAAATTTAAAGCAGATTACGATCGACTGGCTGGATAAACACGGATTTAAATATCATAGTGTTTTATGCGGGAAACCAAGAGGCGGGAATTATCACTGGATCGATAACCATCTTGTAAGAGCAACCCGATATAAAGGGAAATTTACAGATCTTGTAGAAAAACAGGTGACCATCGAAGTTTTCAAAGAAGATTAAAGTATAATTCAAAGATTTAAAGATTAAACGATTAAAGTAAATACTGATTTTTTAATTTTTAAATCTTTCAATTTTTAAATATAACTGTATTTATGAAAGTTTTAGCAAATGACGGTCTGGATCAATCAGGTATTGATGCATTAACTGAGAAAGGTTTTGAAGTAATTACTGCAAAAGTTCCGCAGGAGTTTTTGGTAGATTATATTAATGAACATAAGATCCGTACATTACTGGTGCGTAGTGCAACCCAGGTAAGAAAGGATATTATTGATAACTGTCCGTCTATCGGGATCATCGGCAGAGGAGGTGTAGGAATGGATAATATTGATGTGGATTATGCAAGGGAAAAAGGGATTCATGTGATCAACACTCCTTCAGCTTCTTCGGAATCTGTGGCAGAATTGGTCTTTGCCCATTTGTTTTCAGGAGCAAGATTTTTACAGGATTCCAACAGAAAAATGCCTTTAGTAGGAAATACTGAATTTGCCGGCCTTAAAAAAGCTTATGCTGCAGGAATTGAGCTGAGAGGAAAAACCATCGGAATTGTAGGAATGGGAAGAATCGGGCAGGAAGTGGCAAGAATTGCCCTGGGCCTTGGAATGAGAGTAGTAGCGGCCGATAATAATGTAGGAAAGGCAAGCATTAAAGTGAAGTTTTACAACAACCAGTTTATCAATGTTGATATTGAAACTGAACCTTTGCAGGAAGTATTGAAACATTCGGATTTTATTACCCTTCATGTTCCGGCTCAGAAAGAGGGCTACATGATCGGTAAGAATGAATTTGAACTGATGAAAAACGGAGTAGCGATCGTAAACTGTTCAAGAGGTGGTGTTATTGACGAAGCAGCTCTAATTGAAGCTCTTGATTCCGGAAAAGTAAGATTTGCAGGCCTTGATGTTTTTATCAACGAACCGACGCCTTCCAGAGAAATCCTGAATCATTCAAAAATATCCCTGACTCCTCATACGGGAGCATCAACACTGGAAGCTCAGGACAGAATAGGTTTATCTCTGGCAGAACAGATTTCAAGTATTTTACAGATTCATTAATTTTTAATGAGTATATCCATAAAAAAACACCTCAGAAATAGAGGTGTTTTTATTTTATATATTGTTTTTGCTTTTAAGCAAATCTCTGATTTCCATTAATAATTTTTGATCGTCGGTTGGTCCGGCCGGGGCAGACTCTTCTTTTTTATTGATTTTATTGATCCCTTTAATCATGATAAACAGAACCAGCGCAATACATAAGAAGTTAATTATCGCAGATAAAAAATTACCGTAAGCAACTCCATTCCATGTAAGTTTTGCGATGTTTTCCGCACCTGCAGCTTTAAGAGCCGGGTTCAAAAGTAATGGTGTGATAACATCCTCTACCAGTGAAGAAACAATTTTACCGAAAGCAGCACCGATAATAACCCCTACTGCTAAATCGACCACATTGCCTTTTACAGCAAACTCTTTAAACTCTTTTATAAATCCCATAATTTATTTTTTAATGTTGTGTTAAACAAATATAACTAAAAATGTTATTTTTTTGCGTTTTTAAAGGATATTTATTTATGAAAAATTATTTTATAAATGGTTTTTTGAAAAGTTAATTTTTCTTTTCCCTAAGAAAATTGAATTAATATTTTCTAAATTAGACGAAGACTAATTCAATATGAAAATTTTTACGGCAGAACAAATACGTCAATGTGATCAGTATACCATTTCAAACGAACCTGTTTCTTCCATCCAGCTGATGGAAAGAGCCGCACAGGCATGTGCAGACTGGATTGCTGAAAATTGTAAGGATTATAAAACTATGGCTGTTTTCTGTGGCCTTGGAAATAATGGCGGGGACGGATTTGCGATAGCCAGAATGCTTTATCTAAAAGGTTTTGAAGTAGATATATTTATAAATGGGCCCAAAACAAAATTTTCAGAAGATGCAGAAATAAACCTTAAAAGATTAAAAGAATTTTCCGGGATATCAATCATCAATTTTGACGAAACCCATCATTACCGCAGCAAAACAGTAATTATTGATGCTCTTTTCGGAACGGGTTTGTCGAGGCCTCTGGATGCCGGATATAAAGATATCATAAACGAGCTGAATTTAAAAAACAGCCTCAAAATTTCCATTGATATCCCTTCCGGACTTTTTCCGGATCAGATTACAGCAGAAGATTCCGTAATCTTTAAAGCAGATTATACCTTAAGCTTTCAGTTCTGGAAACGAAGCTTTCTCCATCCGGAAACAGGAATATATGCCGGAAAAGTAGTTGTTTTAGATATTGATTTAAACGAAGAATATATTTCCGGGACGGAAACAGATTATTTTGTGATTGATGATGAGGTAGTGGGTAAAATATTCAGGCCAAGACAGGAGTTTTCACATAAAGGAACTCACGGAAAAGCTACTATGGTAGCGGGCAGCTATGGAAAAATTGGAGCAGCCGTACTTTCAACAAGAGCAGCTTTAAAAGCCGGTGCCGGGTTGACTTTCACACTGGCTCCGAGATGCGGCTATGAAATTTTACAGACTTCCTGTCCGGAAGCTATGTTTGTGGTAGGGGGTGAAAAATACATTAATAGTTTTGAAATTGATGAAAACTCAGCCTGTGGAATCGGCCCGGGCTTGGGAACTGATCCTGAAACCGGGAAAAACCTTTTACAATTTTTAAAAGATTACTCAAAACCGTTAATTCTTGATGCAGATGCATTGAACATTATTTCAGAAAATAAAAAAAACTTAAAGCTAATTCCTCAAAAATCAATAATAACACCACATCCTAAAGAATTTGAACGGTTGTTTGGAGCTGCTCAAAATTCGTTTGAAAGACTGGAACTGGCCCGTAAAAAAGCAGCTGAGTTCAATATTTATATTGTCTTAAAAGACCATCATACCCAGATCATTACCCCTGAAGGAAAAGTATACTATAATATTACCGGAAATGCGGGGCTGGCCAAAGGCGGAAGCGGAGATATCCTGACCGGCATTATAACTTCCCTTCTTGCTCAGGGATATACTGAAGAGTACGCGGCTGTTTTCGGGGTATGGATTCATGGTAAGGCCGCAGATTTTGCAGCTGAAAAATATTCTAAAGAATCAATGCTTCCTACAGATGTTATTAATGAGTTGGGAAATGTTTTTGAAGAGATTAACACAAAAATTTCAGTAAAGTTATAATCAATAAAAAAGCCACAAAACTGTGGCTTTATCTGCATTTTATTTCAAAATTATCTTTATTCAGGTTTTTCGTTTTCTGCCTGGGTGATTCTGAATTTTTTAGACATGATCATAATGATAAATCCGGCAATCATAAAAGGTATGGAAAGCACCTGACCTGTATTTAAACCTCCGATCTGGATAAACTCATCACCCTGAGGCTCTTTTAAAAATTCTACAAAGAATCTTATGGCCCAGAGAATAATAAAGAATAATCCGAATAACCATCCCTGCTGATATTTTTTGTTTGTTTTTTTGTACAGAACCCATAATAAAACAAACAAAAGCACATATCCTACTGCTTCAAAAAGCTGGGTAGGATAACGTGGAACCGTTAAGCCGTATTCACTGCTCTGCTGAGGAAATAATAAGGCAAACGGAGAATTCGGGTCTACAGGTTTTCCTACAATTTCAGAATTGAAAAAGTTCCCCATTCTTACAAAAGCACCACCCAGCGATACGACAATACCTAGTCTGTCATATACCCAGAAAGGATTTTTTTTGATGATCTTAAATGAATAATATAATGTTGTGAAAATTAAGGCGATGGTAGCTCCATGACTTG
This sequence comes from Chryseobacterium populi, assembly GCF_000282115.1. GTDB lineage: Bacteria > Bacteroidota > Bacteroidia > Flavobacteriales > Weeksellaceae > Chryseobacterium > Chryseobacterium populi. The sequence continues at coordinate 73,224 of NZ_AKJY01000030.1, read as the reverse complement.
CCAACCCTGAAAATCCTGTGAATTTTAAACCGTTTTTAGTACTGATCGGTAAAAACACACTCCAGAAATCTTCTTTAAAAAGTTCCGGCTGGTAAAAAATAACGTGTCCCATTCTTGCCCCAAGAATGGTTCCGATTAAAGTCCATGTGAAAAGAGGCTCTAAATATTTTTGGTTAACGTTGTCGATTTTGAAAATCATGGTCATCAGAAGGTACCCGAATCCAAAAGCGAAAATAAACATTAAGCTATAGTAATGCAGGGTAATAGGCCCCAGATGAATACCTGTTGAAGGATCCCAGATCTTAAACGGAGTTTTCAGCTGTACCTGATCAGCTGATGCAATGGGCTGTGCAGATCTTACGGCATATTTGAAAGTTTCAATATTTTCAGGAGTTGCAGCAGCATCGATTAATTTAAAATCTTTGCTGAAGAACTGGTACCTTGCATTTTTATATTTAGCCAGAGTTAATACACTGTAATTAAAATAGGCCGGTTCAAAGTTAGATTTATTTAAGATAACCAGGACATTGCCTTCCGTTTTCTTATCAGCAAAAGCGTCAAGATCTCCAAGCTCTGTTGTGGAATAGATTTTTACCGGGATCTCCGTGCTGTTTATTTTTAAAGTTCCGTCGGATAGACCGCCCGGGTATTCCTGCGCAAAAAAACACTGAGTGATGAACGCAAATAATACAAGGTAAATTCTGAAAAAAATATTACTCATTTCTATTTTTTTGATAGTTTATTTATTTTAAATTTTTTGGAGGTACGGGATCATATCCGCTTCCGCCCCAGGGATGGCATTTTGAAATTCTTCTGATACCCAGCCAGAATCCTTTAAAAACACCGTGCACCTGTAACGCTTCTACCATATAATGGGAACAGGTGGGTTCATACCGGCAGTTTTTGGGGAGTAAGGGCGAGATAAACCACTGGTAAAATTTTATTAGAATTACCAGGGGAAATATGATGATTTTATTGAATGTAAGTTTCAAAACAATGCAAAAATAGGGTAAAAAAATGAAAATTAGTTTAAATTTGTTATAAGTTTCAGAGGTGAAATCTGAGCAATGCATTTAAAAATTTTAAAAAATCTTGAATCAAAATATTCCATTGGCTGAAAAACTCAGACCCAAAACTTTAGACGAAGTTCTTGGGCAGGAGCATCTTACCGGAGAAAAAGGGACCATAAGAAAAATGGTTGAAAACGATACCTTAAATTCTCTTATTTTCTGGGGCCCGCCAGGAACCGGGAAGACCACTTTGGCGGAAATTATTTCTGAAAAATCAGGCCGGAAATTTTATAAGCTTTCTGCCGTATCTTCCGGAGTGAAAGATGTGCGTGACGTTATTGATGAAGCGAAAAAACAAAATTTGTTTTCAGGGAAATCACCGATTTTATTCATTGATGAAATTCACCGATTTAATAAATCCCAACAGGATTCATTACTTCATGCCGTGGAGAAGGGCTGGATTGTCCTGATAGGAGCCACGACTGAAAACCCCAGCTTTGAAGTGGTTTCAGCCTTGTTATCAAGAAGCCAGGTGTATGTACTGAAAGCTTTAAGCTATGAAAAGCTGGAAGAGCTTATTGATATTGCCGGTAAGAGATACAACGAGGATGAGAAAACAGATTTTAAAATTCTCGAAAAAGAAGCTTTTATTCAATATTCAGGTGGGGATGCACGAAAACTGATCAATTCGGTAGAGCTTGTTCTGAACCAATATAAAAATTCTGACCAGAAAGAAATTATTAACGAAGATGTTCTTGCTGTTTTACAGGAAACCATGGCGCTGTATGATAAAAACGGTGAGCAGCATTATGATATTATTTCCGCTTTCATAAAATCTATGCGGGGCAGTGATCCTAATGGAGCGGTATACTGGCTGGCCAGAATGATTGCAGGCGGAGAAGATATTAAATTTATTGCAAGAAGAATGCTTATTCTGGCGGCAGAAGATATTGGTCTGGCCAATCCGAATGCTCTGGTGATTGCAAATAATTGTTTCCAATCTGTGAATGTGATCGGTAATCCCGAAGCACGGATTATTCTGAGTGAAACAGCCGTTTATCTGGCCGTTTCACCGAAAAGTAATTCTGCGTACATGGCTATTAATGATGCATTAGCTTTGGTAAAGCAAACCGGGAATCTGCCTGTGCCTTTACATTTAAGAAATGCACCCACAAAGCTGATGAAAGAAATGGATTATGGAAAAGAGTACAAATACGCCCATTCGTATGAAGGAAATTTCGTTAATCAGGATTTTCTTCCGGAAGAAATTAAAAATGTGAAATTGTATGAGCCCGGTAATAATGCGACAGAGAAGAAAATTTATGAAGAACTAAAGAAAAAATGGACAAACAAATATTAAATAAAAAAAGGTACTTATTCAGTACCTTATTTTATTTATTTCTGGGTGGTTGTGATAAATAATGTTTTTTTACCGTTATAATCCTTTACCTGTACATTAGCCAGGATATCTCCGAAAACATTGGTTTCTGTATTGGTGAATTCATAGCCTTCAATATATACCGGAGTATCTTTAGCTACATTGTTTTGCTGGTTAAGCTGTGCCAGCGATATTCTGTCCAGGTTATCATAACCTTTTTTGAGCTTGAATTCAGCTATTCCGTTTTCTGCCAGATAATCATATTTTTTAAGATTCTGAGGTAAGGTAGCAGCAGTTTTGTATACATGCATACTTTGAATAGCAGCTTCTTTACCTTTAAACATATCTACTGTTCCGATAACATCATTTGCTACAGCAAATTTTGTGGCAGGATTCTTCTGTCCGAATAAACAAGCAGAAGAAAATAATAAAAAAGAGTAGAGTATTTTTTTCATAATTGATAGAATAAGTAATGATTAAAACTTTTTAAATATAACTATTTTTTACAAAATGTGAATAGAAATTTATTAAAAGTTGAAAATTATTTATAAATAAAAGCTTTTATTAGGATTCTGTGCTTTGATTTTCAGTATTTTCTTCTTTTTTATCAACCATGTTTTTGATCATGTTTTTCAATCTCTGAAATAAAAACGAACTCAATAACAAAATAATTCCCAAAATAATAAATGCTATAATTCTGGAGACATTATCCATTTGCCATACATCATAAGTATAAAGCTTCAGGATCATCATCCCGATCAGTATAAAGCCGGATTTACTGAATTCCGGAAGGTCTTTTTTCAAACCTGTATAAATAAATATACTGGCAAGAACTGCCCAGATAATTGGGAGATATAAAATACTGAAATGTTTTTCCAGCTGATTCGCCTGCATGATATGGTCTGCATTTCCGAGAATATATAAATGATACAGCTCACAGCTTACCAGTACTGTGAGAGTTATTGAAACGGCCCAGTAAGAAAGCTTTATTTTAATGAAATCAGACCCGGGTAATACCTTCCGGAACAGATATACGAAAGGTAAAATGTACAGTAAATATATTCCAAAGAAATTTTGTGGCGTCTTTTTCAAAAGTATGGAGTTCACAATGCCTGTTCCGGCAAGAGACGCATTAATAATCAGGAGGAAAAGAAATAAATAAACAAGTCCGGTTTCAAAAAACAAACTGATATTAAGCTTTTTACGGAATATTAGCAAGATGAAAGCATAATAAATAGTGAACAGCAATCCGATGCTTAATATCATGATGAATGGTTTTTCCGAAATATGATAAATGATTTCCAGTAGCAAAGCCATATAGATCACACCATAACTGAGAACAGTAAACAGGTTTTCAAAAATAGCATACCGTTTTTCAGAATTATTGAGATTCTTTAACAAAACTAAATTGGCAAATGTAGTGACAACTGTAATGATACTGGTTAAGAATATCGGATTAAAGATGATTTTCAGGTTCTTTATACTATAATACTGTGTCCATGTTATCATCTGGGCAATAATGACTAAAGGAAACAGAATATAGAAGCATATCCTGAAAATATCCAGTTTTGTTTTCTTCCAGATGAAGAGCAGGAGAGTAGCTTCCACAGCCCATACACTTGTGATGAGGTGGGCTTTAAACTGTAGAGCAATAGCAACCGTGATAAGGCTTATGGTAATCCCTGCAAAAACAGAATAATGTATTCCGAAGTTTTTTCTGCTGTATTCCCTGAAAAGTAAGGCTGTATTGATGATAGCAAATACTACCGGAAAAATAATGACAGGCCCATAGTTTAAAGTGTTGAAAATGTAGACTAAGCCAATTATACTGGAAAAATTGATCAATACCAGCATTAAAATATCAAAAGAGGCAAGACTGTTTTTTCTGATATAATGCTGCAGTGCAAAGGCATAGAAAATAAGATAACTGATAATATAAAAATAAACACTTATGATTTGTGTCTTCTCAAGAGTCCAGTAAAATAAATAGATCTGGGTAGAAAAGAAAGCAATCCAGCCAATACTTTTCCAATTTTTGAGCAGGGCAATGATGAGCATTCCCATATTTAAAACCGATAAATAAGTAAAAAGAAACAGGTAGTTGCTTTCTCCCGTACTGATCATTAAGGGTGCTGTAAAGCCACCAACCAGAGAAAATATAATAAGAACTTCACTTTTATAATAATACGAAAGTAATATTGAAAGAAGGGTAATGAAGCAGGTAATTATAAAGGCTGCATTCTGTGTAAACAAATGATACTCTCTGAATGCAATGGTCGTGGTAAAATATAAAACGGCAATTCCGCCACCGGTAATAATAGATGAAAAAGCAGTGTAATTTTTCTTTAACAAATGACCTGTACCCATTATTACAGCTCCTACTGCAAACCCAATTCCGGCTCTTGCCGTTTCATCGATCCAGTTTTTATCTATTGCATATTTTACAAAATATCCGATTCCCAGAACAAGAGTGAAAATACCGGTAATGGCCAGCATATTTTGCTTTAAAAAATTTAAAACCGGACTCATCCGGTCTTTCTGTTCGGGGATAATTTCCTCTGGAATATTTACGGTTGGTTCAGAGATAGGTTTTCTTTCCGGCTGAAGTTCAGCTGAAGAAAATGACGGCTGAGGTGATGCTTGTTTCTCTTTTGTTTCCTGAACCTCATTATTCTTTTGTAAAGCATTATTCCCCTGTAGTTCGGAAATTTTATCTTCAAGTTTTTGTATTTTACGGTTTAGCTGACTATAAAATATAATAACAAGGATAAATAATATGATGAGTAGGAATGGGCTCATATTTTTAATTTATTTAATCAAATATAGATAAATGTTTGGAATGGGATAAAAAACAATTAATCCACCATACCTGGGGAATGATGGATTAATCTGTGTAATATGATTAAATTATATTAAATTATATTAAATCTTAGTTTGATACTTTATAGATGTAGAATGAAGCAACACTCGATCCGAGTAAGCCTACATCTAAAGCCGTTGAACCTGTAAGCCCGAAAGCAATTTTATCTCCGGCCTGGAAACTATAGATTGAATTAAGGCCGGTTTCAGAAATGGTTAAACTCAATAAGATCAGGTTGGCTCCACTGAAGGGGCGGTTGTCTATTGTTGTTGCTACTCCGGCTCTTGTTCTTACAATTCCAACACCGGGTGAGTTAGCAAGTAATGATGCCTGTAATCCGGTACCATATTTAAAGGTAAAACCAACGGCATATATTCCTGTAGATGGAATAGTATATGAATAGTCGGTATCTGAGAATAAAGAGACATTTCCTATTGTTCTTTCAGTGGTAAGAAAGTTGACCGCCCTAAATCCTGAAGGAAATAATCCCAAACTTAATAAACTGATTCCTCCCGATTTTTTGGCTGCATATACAGTAGCATCAGTATTGGCTGCAGCGAAGATCAATGCCGGATCTATTTGAGCTACTTCAGTGGTTCCCATGTTTAGACCTAAAACCTGATAGCCCGCTAATGCCGGAGCCTGTGGGGTTTGTCGGATTTTGGTATTCCCATTGACATCCAATGTTGCCGAAGGTGAAGGAGTATTGATTCCTACCTGTGAATATGCGGATATTGCAATCACAGATAAAATTAGACTACAAATTCTAGTTTTCATGTTACAAATTTTAAATTAGTTATTGTTGATTTTAGTTTTTGTTTCTATAGCAATAATTATGCCTTGTATACTTTGTATTTTTTTATATTATTTTAAAAATACGTTGAGAATTTTTAACAATAATAAGATTTATATGCTGAATAAAGTTACGTATTTTTACTATACGTATTTATACTTAAAATGTTAAAATTCAAAAGTACAAAATAATTCTCTTAATATTGATTAATTTTTCAAAAAAAAACTGTCCGGTACTTTATACAGGCAGTTTTTAAAAGAAATAAATATTTTTATTTAACTTTCTAAAAGAAATTCCTGGTAGTTTCCCAGGAAATCTACTTCGGCATGTATAGATTTTAACTCTTCTAAAGCGTTTTCATACAATACAGGATGCCATTTTCCGACAATCGTTATAAAGAAAAAATAATTTCCTAAACCGGTCTTCAATGTTCTGGATTCAATTTTACTAAGGTTCATTTTTCTCCAGGCGAAAACGGATAAAACCTGGTGTAATCCGCCTGCATGGTCTTCAGGAAGAGTGATTAGCAATCCTGATTTTTTCCCAAGTATCTCAAGACTGTCATTGGTATAAAAGTTCTGTTGTTTTGAAATAACAATAAACCGGGTGTGATTCTGTTCAAAATCCTGGATATTCCGGTTGATAATTTTCAAGCCGTATAGACTAGCGGCATATTGATTGGCAACAGCTGCAATTTTCAGTTCAGGGTTTTCAGAAACATGTTTCGCTGCTGCTGCAGTAGATGAAAAATCCTGTCTTTGGACTGTTTTATATTGAGTGTCTAAAAAATGAAAGCTTTGGGCAAGAGCCTGAGGATGGGAATAAATTTGTTTAATATCCTCAATCCGGTTTTCAGAATGGATCATCAGATGATGGGCTATCGGCATTACAGCTTCCGCCTCAATTTTTATGGACGGAGTTTTATATAAATAGTCAAGAGTCATGGACACCGTGCCTTCTATTGAATTTTCCAGAGGAACAACTGCTTTATCAACCTCTCCATTTTCCACAGCGGTAAAACAATCTAAAATATTGGCTTGTGGCAAAAGTTCTTCATCAGGAAAAAGCTGTGTTGTGGCAAGTTGGGTAAAACTGGCCTGTGGCCCCAGGAATGCAATCTTCATAGTAATGTATTAAGCTTTGTATTATAATTATTTTTTTAAAATTTCATTTTTAACAAAATAAGAAAATTTTGCAGAGAAAAAAATTTTTAAATGAAAAAGGTTTATGATTTGTTTTTGAAATTTATACAGGATTCCAGTTTTTTTCAATCAGCTTCAACAGAAAGTCAGGGCATTTGATAATTTTATTGGTTTTTGAGTCTAAAAAAAACAGGGTAGTGGAAGCTTCGGTAATTTTGATATGCGCTTCATTGTAAATTTCATACTCAAACTCAATTCTTACCCCCGGAATTTTTTTAATGTAAGTATGAATTTCTAATTTCTGATCATATAAGGCAGGTCTTAAATACTTAATTTTATAGTCAGAAACAGGTAGCCAAATTCCTTGGTTTTCAATCTCATCATACGACATTCCGATGCTTCGAAAGAGTTCCACTCTTCCAATTTCAAAATACTGTGCGTAGTTCCCGTAATAAACATATTTCATTGGGTCTGTTTCTCCGTAACGTACTCGTATTGAGTGTTTTGTATGTATCATTTTCAGGTCTAAATTATACATACAAATATATTTTTAAATAATCAATACCTCCAAAATTTTTTTTTGAAAATAAAAAATTGGACCTTTGTCTTCCTTCTAAAAACAATACTAACCAAAGAATTAATCGGGGCATAAATTATGGATGAAAATTTAATGATGATATGGCAGAAGTGCCTTCAGTTTATGCGGGATAATCTCAACGCAGCTGAAGATAATTCTGACCTGAAAAAACTTGAAAAATCTTTCGACCTATTGTTTGATAAAGTGCAGCCGGTTTCATTGGTTGACAACAATCTTACTCTGATGGTTCCGAGTGATTTTTACAAGGAGTATATTGAGGATAATTATTTATCTCTGCTTTCTGCTGCCCTGAAAAAAAATATAGGAAAAGGAGTTAAACTATGGTATTCTGTAATGGAAAATAAACCAAATGGTTCAGAAAAACCCGTTACAATGAATATGAAAGGAAAAAGTATTCCTACCCCAAAAATTCAGGAAACAATGCCGCAGGGGTTTTCATCTAATATTGTCAATCCTTTTGTAGTTCCCGGAATTAAAAAAGTAAACATAGATTCTAATTTAAAGTCTGATTTTTCTTTCGATAACTATGTAGAAGGGGAAAGCAATAAATTTGCTGCTACAGTGGCAAGATCTATTGCAAAAAGACCTGGTGCTACGGCTTTTAACCCATTATTTTTATACGGAGGTTACGGTGTCGGGAAAACCCACCTGGGGCAGGCTGTAGGTTTGGAAGTTAAAAATCAGTTCCCGGATAAAGTCGTACTTTATTTATCATCTGAAAAATTTATCCAGCAGTTTATTTCAGCGGCAAAAGCCCATAAACAGACTGAATTTGCCAATTTTTACCAGATGGTGGATGTTTTGATTATTGATGATATTCAGTTCCTTTCCGGTAAATCGGCTACACAGGACAGTTTCTTCCATATTTTTGATTATTTGCATCAGAACGGAAAGCAGATCATCCTTACTTCTGATAAGGCTCCGGTAGATATTATGGATATTCAGGACAGAATTGTTTCCCGTTTCAAATGGGGGCTTTCTGCAGAGATAAAATCTCCGGATCTGGAAACCCGTAAGAAAATTATCGTCGACAAACTAAGCAGAGATGGTATCGTTCTTACTGATGATATGCTTGATTTTCTTGCGTCTGAAGCAAAAACCAATGTAAGAGAGCTTATCGGGGTGATCAATTCAGTAATTGCTTATTCAACGATTTATAAATCAGATTTAAGCCTTGAATTATTAAAGGAAACCATCAATAAAATCGCTGCCAATCAGAAAAAAATCATCAATATTCCTTATATTCAAGAGATTGTATGTGATTATTTCGGTATCAAAAGAGAGCAGCTTTTATCTAAAACAAGAAAGAGAGAAATTGCCCTTCCAAGACAGTTGGCGATGTATTTTGCCAAAGAATTCACCAATGCCACATTCACCAAAATTGGTGAAGAAATGGGTGGAAAAGACCACTCTACGGTAATGTATGCCTGTGAAACGATCAAAGATGTTTCCAAGATTGATAAGGAAGTGAAAAAGTATGTAAAAGAACTTACGGAAAGAATCAAACATTAATATATTTAATTGATATAAATGAAAATGAAGAATAAAATTATTCTTCATTTTTTATTTAGTTTTGTTTAAAATTTTAGCTTAATTTACTGAAATATGAAATTACTGATGGTTTGCTTGGGAAACATCTGCAGAAGCCCTTTAGCAGAAGGAATTATGAAGACTAAAGTACCCGGGCATTTTTTTGTAGACTCTGTAGGTACGATCTCAATGCATGAAGGGGAACATCCGGATAAGAGAGCAATAAAAACGGCTGCCAATCACGGGATTGATATTTCCAAACAAAAATCAAGGCCCATTACAAAAGAAGACCTTGATGTTTTTGATAAGATTTACTGTATGGATATCGATGTGTATGAAGATGTGATTTCAAAAGCGAAAAATGAAGAACAACGTCAGAAGATTTCATTATTTTTAGAAGTACTGGGAGATCACAAAAATGCAGAGGTGCCGGATCCTTATTGGGGCGATATGAATGATTTCGAAGAAGTATTTCAACTTCTGGATAAAGGCTGTGATGCGATAATAAACAAAATATTATAAATATGAAAAGTGTATTACTTTTGCTTTTGCTTGGGTTTAATCTCTGTTTTGCGCAGACTAAAGATGAAACCGAAATCCGTAAAGTAATGGATGATTTTATGGGGTGTATTAAAACAAGGGATGAAGCCAAATTTATTTCCTTATTTCAGGAACCTGTTCTCTGGAAGGGAATTTTTACAGAAAGAACCCATGCAAAGCGGTTAGAAAAAAATCCTAAAGCAGAAAGTTATTTTACTGATGATTATAAAGCTTTTATCAGAGGATTTAAGGATGATAAGGCTGAAGAAAAATTCGATAATATTAAAATTATTGAAGACGGATCAATTGCTTCTGCCAACTTCGATTACAGTTTCTGGTACGACGGCAAAATGTCTAATTGGGGAAAAGAAATCTGGACCCTTATGAAAATCAATGGTAGCTGGAAAATAACTTCAGTTACATTTTCAATGGATTTAACTAAATATTTTCCGCAACCTTCACTACAAGAAAGAACAAAAAAATAATACAATGCTTTTCCTCTTACCCGCCTATTTATCAGAGAATACTTCAATCAACCATTTCTCCCCGGTCCTGAAAGATTATATCATGCAAACAGATTATTTGTTTGTGGAAAATGAAAAAACAGCCAGAAAAGTGGTTAAATTTTTTGCTCCGGAGAAAAAACAGTCAGATCTGAAGCTTTTCCTTTTGGATAAGTATACTGAAAATGCGGATATCAAAGAAGCGCAGGAGCTGATGCTGAAAGGTCAGGACTTCGGATTGCTTTCAGAAGCAGGCCTTCCATGTATTGCAGATCCGGGGAATTTAATTGTAAAATGGTGTCATGAAAAAAACATCAGGGTAATTCCTGTTTCCGGGCCGTCTTCTATTATTCTAGCATTGATTTCAAGTGGATTTAATGGTCAGGAATTCAGCTTCAACGGTTATCTTCCTATTGATAAAGGAGAAAAAAAGAAACAGATCCTGCATCTGGAGAGCCTGGTACAGAAAACAGGTTATTCCCAGATCTTTATGGAAACCCCTTACCGGAATAATCAGCTTTTTGAAGATTTATGTAAATTTCTCACCCCGAATACCAAACTCTGTATTGCTGCTGATATCAATGATCCGGAACATGAATTTATAAAAACAAAAACCATTAAAGACTGGCAGAAACAGAAACCTGAACTGCATAAAATCCCGGCGGTGTTTGTTTTAGGGAAATAATCTACATTTGAAATTGGTATATTTTAAGCTCGCAGATTATTTTAGTTAGAAATTAATTTAATTGTATAAAATCTGCGAGAAAAAATAACTAAAGATTATTCACAACTCTCTTTATCCCATCTAAAATATTCGGTGTATTAAAATTAACAGGCAATCCCAATTTCTTATTTGAAAGTTTTAAATATGTGCTTGGTTGTTTGAAATGAATGTCTTCTAAGTTTCTTACCGATTTGTGTTCAAGGATAACCGGATTTTCTACCATGATATCAATTTTAAAATTGAGGTCAAAGCGCTTATTATCATAAATTATAGGTGACGATACTTCCGACTTTATATCAAGACCATTTTCTTCCAGTTCATAGATTAAAATTTTCTGATAAACAGACTCAAGCAACCTGAGACCTGGTTTATATACATTGAAGATACACTTCCTTACTAGGTAGGAGATTTCATTTTTAAATTTTTTAGCTTTAATCAAAAAATCCGAATATCCGATATTCAGATTTTCTTCTATTTTTTTCTTCGGAATTTCCATTTTCTCCAGAGGAATATGAAAAGCGGAATAACCAATAAAAATGGCCACAGGGAAACTAAACCTAACATGAAACCTACAAAAGTGTTCCAGCCTTCTGTCAGGGAATCTCCAAAACGGTTTCCGAAACCGATTTTTGAAGTAGCAGAGCTCCTTACTTTTTCTTTATACAAGTTTAGATTAAGAGTACTGTACTTCACTTTATCATCTATAAACCTGAGTCTGCCTTCCGAAATATCTATTTCATCTTCCAGCTCACGGATATTTTCCTGAATTTCAAGAATATCTTTAGTGGTGGAAGCACTTTTAAGCATGTCACGGTATTTTTCCAGATATATTTTTTTGTTGGCCAGCTTTATGGAAACATCGGTATATTCTTCGGTGACATCATTGGATGAAATATTTTTTGACAAAACAGAGCCAACACCATTCGAAAATGAATTGATCAGGGCATCAAAATTTTGATGCGGAACTCGTATGATCAGATTCAGATTTTCTTCGGTTTCAATATTATTAAATTTTTCAGTCTGAATATAAGCCTGATTCTTTTTCAGAATTTCACCCACCAGGCTCTGAGCTTTTTTGATATCTCCAACCTGGATGGTCATTTCACCATTTTTAATGATTTTTTTGGAAATGGGATCAATTTTTTTTGATGAAGACTGCTGGTTATCTGATACCGGTTTTTCTGAAATCTTGTTTGGTGGGGATGGAGCCTCCAAATCCATTATTGCAGTGGGTGATGCTATTTTATCTTCCCGTAGCACTTCTGCTAAATCAGCTTTTATTTCATGTTGATTTTCAGATTTATTGCATTGAATAAGGAAGAAAGCAAATAAGAGTAAAATTACATTTCTCATAAATAAACTTTTGTGAAACTTATCAAAAAGTATGCTTGAAATGTATTTTGCTGTTAAATTTTTAATAATTTATATAAATTGACACGGTGTTCTGGAATTCGGGTTTGAGTATAATGGAATTATTTAAAAATTCAATATTTTTATGGAATGAAAAAAAGTCTTTTAGCAGTTATATGTTCACCGTTTCTGATGTATGCCCAGGAAGTTCCGAAACTGACGGATGAAATTGCCATGAAACTATCTGAAAAACCACTTCACTGTATCAATCAGGAATATCCCAATAAAACAGCACATATTATTAATAATGAAAAAGAAGTGCCTTTAAGTCCAAAAGATCTTCATCCGAGCTTCTATGGCTGTTTCGACTGGCACAGCTCTGTTCATGGACATTGGATGCTGGTGAGGTTATTGAAAATCAAACCGGAGCTTTCTAATGCAAATAAAATAGAGGAAATCCTGGATCATTCATTTCAAAAAGAAAACCTGCAATCTGAAGCTGATTATTTTACAAAATATCAGTTAACAATCACATTTGAAAGGACGTATGGTTGGGCATGGGTATTAAAGCTGGATGAAGAATTAACCCATTGGGATCATCCGAAAGCTAAGATCTGGCATCAGAACCTGAAGCCTTTAACCGATCAGATCCTGAAATCATGGAGAGCCTATCTTCCAAAGCAAACCTATCCCAACAGAACCGGTGTTCACCCTAATACAGCTTTTGCAATGGCCTTTGCGATAGACTGGGCAAGAGCGAATAACGATAAAGAATTTGAAAATCTACTGATAGAAAAAGCGAAATATTTCTATCTTAATGATAAGAAAACACCTGCTTATCTCGAACCGGACGGTTCTGATTTCTTTTCGCCGAGTCTTGAAATCGCCGATTTGATGCGGCGGATATTATCTCAGAAAGAATTGATAAGCTGGTTAAATAAATTCTATGAAAAAAGAAGCCTGGAGAATGTTGAAAAAATTCCTGTGGTAAGTGATCTTAGCGATTATCAAACAGTACATCTTGTAGGTCTTTCTTTCTCAAAAGCATGGTGCATGAAAGGAATTGCGAAAGCACTTCCGGATAACCACCCGCTAAAAAAGGATTTTCGTAAAACGGCAGATAAATTTTTATCGAACGGCCTTCCGTTATTGTTCCAGGGGAATTATGGCGGTGATCACTGGTTAGCCAGCTTTGCCGTTTATGCCCTGGAAGATTAATACCTGGTTTCCTACTTTTTTTAAATAGAACTTAAAACCAGATCGGTTTTCCCAAAAAGCATTATAAGTCTTTAAAAAAGATGGTTTCTGTAGCTTTCACCCTATTCTGCAAAAAATAATTTAATCTTTATACAGTATAGAAATTTAACAAATGCTGAAATAATAAAACTTTGCAATCAGCAGTTTTATTGGCTACATTTGTGTTATGTCTGTCTTAGAAAAGTTCGGGGTAGAAATTTTCACCCAACATAATATTTTCGAAAGAATCTCTACTGAAAAACCATTTCGGCCTGATAATCCTGCATTTATATTTGTGAAATCCGGAAAGATAAAGCTCCGTCAGCATTTCAGTGATCTTGAGCTTTCCGAGAATATGTTTATGGTGACAGATCCGCAAACCGTTTATGAAATGGTTTCCGTAAGTGATGATTTCCAGTCCAGAATGGTCTCTTACAAAAGAGAATTTATTTCAGCATTGTCATTGAAATTCAACCGGCTGATTGGGTACCGCTATTTCAGGCAGCAGATGAATAAAGGCGTTCCTTTTTTAGAGGATGAAATGGAAGCCGTCTGGAGAAGCGTTAATTTTCTGAAATATATATTGGATTCCGAAGCTGAAATGATCTATAAGAAAGAAATGGTAGAGCATCTTTTTTCAGTTTTCTGCTATCAGATGGCAGGGATTATTTCCAAGGAAGATAATAATTCGCTTAGTCAGATGTCGAGACAGGAAGAAATCGTTTTTATATTTTTAAATGATCTTGCGGAGCATCACCTTACCGAGCGTGCTGTTGAGTTTTATGCAGAACGGCAGTCAATTACAACCAGACATCTTTCGTCAGTGATAAAGTCGATTACAGGAAAATCGGCAGGCCAGATTATTGCCCTCATTGTGATCAACGAAGCCAGGGTACTTTTAAACTCTTCTAAAAAGCCGGTTTCAGAGATTTCGTCAATCCTCGGTTTCAGTGACCAGTACTCATTTTCTCATTTTTTTAAGAAGCATTTAGGGATGAGCCCAAGCCAGTACCGGAATCAGTTTGAAAGTTAAAATATTACTTTTGAACATCTTTTTCCAATTCTTAAACATTTGTTTGATTTAATTCTCGCCATAACTTTGCCTTCGTAAAAACAAGGTAAATGATAAAGAATATAAAAACAGCAGTATCACTCGTGATTACTTTTTTTCCTGCGCTGTTTTTTTCACAGGAACAGAAACAGATGACAGCGGATGAGGTTGCCGAGCTGGCAGTTCAGAATCATCAGCAATTAAAAGTTTCTGCACAGAATATTGATATTGCAAAACAGAATATCAGTATTACAAAACTTCAGAAACTCCCTGCTATTACAGCTTCTGCAAGTCAGTTTTATTTAGGTGATGCTGTTGCTATCGACAAAGACTTTTCAAACTCCACCAATATTCCGATGCCTCATTACGGTAGTTCTTATGCTGTACAGGCTACTCAGTTGATATTTAAAGGTGGATTGGTGAATAAGTCTATAGAATTGGCCGGCCTTCGTGAGCAGTTATCCGAGCTGGACCTGGAGAAAAATAAGCAGGATGTGAAATTTTTAGTAATCTCCAATTATCTTGATATCTATAAGATTGTTAACCAGCAATCGGTTTTTCAGAATAACAAAAAGCTGGCTCAGGAACGTCTGAAAAATATTCAGAAATTCTACCAGCAGGGAATGGTTACCAGGAATGAAGTAATCCGTGGAGAGCTGGCGATTAAAAACCTGGATCAGGGAATTCTGACTTTAATCAATAACCGGAAAATCCTTAATTATAACCTGAATATTGCTTTGGGGCTACCTTCCGGTACGGAAATTATTCCTGTTGAAAGCCTTACGAATAAAGAATCCGGAATCGGAATGGATTATTATGTAAATCTTGCCCATGACAGTCATCCGCAATTAAAATCCGCAAAAACAAATATTGATGTTGCAGATAAAAATATTGAAATTATTAAAACCGATAAGATGCCTACACTGGCAGGATTTGGGGGCTACACTTTACAAAGACCGGTTACAACGAGAAATCCTGTTCTGGATATGTATTCCGGAGGATGGCAGACCGGAGTTTCTTTAAGTTATAATATTGATAACCTGTTTAAAACAAAAGAAAGGGTAAAATTAGGCGAGCTGCAGAAAGTTCAGGCCGGTGATGCAATGGTTCTGGTACAGCAGAATGTGGATATGGCGGTCAATGCGGCTTATGTAAAATTCCAGGAATCCATTCAGCAGGCAGAAATCCTGAATGATGCCAAGCAGCTTGCAGAAGAAAACTATAAAATTACGGAGGCCAAATATTTAAACCAACTGGCTGTTCAGGCTGAAATGATTGATGCGCAGAACCAGAAGCTACAGTCTGAATTAGACTATGCCAATGCAGAAATCAATGTTTTATACCAATACTATAACCTTCTGAAATCTACAGGAACGCTTTAATTTTTAAAAACTGAAAATCAAAACAATGGAAAACAAGGAACAAAATACTCAAAATATGCAACCGGCACCTGTATCATCAAGTGCGGCAGCAAAGAAGAAAGAAACAAAGAAAAATAAATTCAAAGCAGTCATTGCCAATATTATCGTCTTTCTGATCATCGGCTTTGGCCTGTATTGGCTGGTTCGGGAATATTTTCATATCGGTGATAAAACCTATACAGAAGCAGCCCAGGTCGAGGAATTTATTAATCCGATCAATACGAGGATTTCGGCTTATATCAAGGAAATTAAGTTTATCGAACATCAGGAAGTGAAAAAAGGAGATACCTTGGTTATTCTTGACGATCGTGAAATTATCACCCAATTAGGCCAGGCCGAAGCAGCCTATCAGAATGCCCTTGCCCAGCGTTCTGCAACCAGTTCTTCCGTAAACACAGTTTCAAATAACGTAAGTGTGATGGAATCTAATATTGCCGGGGCAAAAGCAAGGCTATGGAATGCGGAACAAAACCTGAACAGATATAAAAACCTGATGGCTGCAGAAGCGGTGACAAAACAGCAATATGACCAGATAAAAACAGAATATGATGCACAGAAGGCTGCGTATGAAACACTGATCAATCAGAAGCAGTCTGCAAACCTTTCTACAGCAGAGGTTAAAAGTAAGCTGGGAATTAATGATGCTGAAATCAAAAGGACAAAAGCTGCTTTGGATATGGCAAAAATTAATCTTTCCTATACGGTCATTACAGCACCTTATGATGGGGTGATGGGAAGAAGAGCGATCTCTGAAGGTCAACTGATCCAGCCGGGACAGCAGGTTGCCACCATTGTTTTAAATGGCCAGAAATGGGTAACCGCCAATTTCCTTGAAAGCCAGATGCCGGATATTAAAATCGGTGAAAAAATGATGATGACGGCTGATGCCTTGGGCGGACAAAAATTTGAAGGTGTTGTAACGGCTGTTTCTGCTGCAACCGGCTCAAAATATTCAAATGTTCCAACGGATAATTCAACGGGAAACTTTATCAAAGTGCAGCAAAGAATTCCGGTAAGAATAGAATTTACGGCTTCCAATAAAAAAGAAAATATCAGTAAGCTGAGCGCAGGGATGAATATGAATATTAGTATTAATTAAAAGATTAAAAGATTATGTCATTAAACTTTCATCTCCAATCTTCTGACTTCCTCTCTAACTTCTAATATCTAACTCCTACGATGTACAATAAAGGACTATACCATGATTGGGTACCAAAACCTGTGCAGCTTTTATTAATTGTAATATTAATGGCTGTGGTAATGCCTCTCGGTGGGGTTTATACCGGAAATATCAGCTATATGGTTGGCAGTACGGGTGCGCTTTCAGAATATTATATGCTGGCTAATTATGCGACAACGATTGGGATGGGAGCGTGTATGCCGATTGTTCTCAGATTGAAAATGCGGTTTAAAATACGCCATAAAATTACCCTTGTATTAATTCTTTTAGGGATATTAAATTATATAAACGGAAGCACTTTACAGCCAACAGTTATCATTGCATCCTCACTGATGATAGGGTTTTTAAAAATGATTGTGGCGATCGAATTATTTTTACCGATAATGACCATGATCGGGAACAGGGGAATGTTCTACGGGGTATTCTACACATTTATTTTAGTAACGAACCAGCTGGTAGGGTATTATGCGGTGAAAGTTTCAATTTTGTATAACTGGCAGCATTTCTTTATTGTCATTTCAATCCTGTGCTTTGTTCTGGCTTTGATACAATGGATTTTCATGCATAATAAATATTTTGCGCTCAAAGTCCCGCTGTATTATATTGACTGGCTGAGTATCCTGTTATTCATTTCAACATTTATGTTTTCTGCTTATGTATTTTCTTTTGGAAAGCAGCAGGATTGGCTGAATTCGGACAAAATAATTAATTCCGGTATAGCGGCTTTTATAAGCTTTTCATTATTGGTCGTTCGTCAGATCATGCTGAAAAGGCCGTATTTATCATTCAAAATATTTTCAAAAAGCAATGTTTTGCATGGTCTGTTTATGCTGCTGGGTCTCGGGATGTTTCTGGCGACAACTTCCATCCAGAATATCTATGCAGTCGGAGTTTTAGGATATGACCAGCTGACCAATGCAAAATTGAATATACTTATGATTCCCGGAATCATTGTTGCCGGCTGTATCGCAGTTATCTGGTTTAAAAAGGATATTCCGTTAAAAAATTACATTTTCCTGGGATTTTCAGCGATGTTGGGATATGCCGTTATTATGTACTTTTCGATGGTTCTGGAATTTAATTTTGAATACTGGTATTTGCCGATGTTTTTAAAAGGCTATGGAATGACCGCATTATTCATCGCAGTCTGGTATTACACCTTAGATAAGCTTGAATTAAATGATATGCTGGCAGCAATAGGATTGTTTCTGGTATGGAGAACTTTCCTGACGGTAGGCTTGTTCTCAGCGCTGTTTTCATGGTTCCAGTATCAGTTTCAGATGGAGAGTTTAGGAAATATGGCTGTTTATATGGATGGCCTGACAGTGAGTTCCCAAAATGTATTATCAGGAATGAAAACGATTCAGTTAAATGCCATTATTGCTGCCAATAAAAAGATCTTCGGATATATTATCCTGGCGGGTTTTACGATTTTAATATATGTAATGACCCATCATTTCGGAGGCAAGCGTTTCCAGTATGTAAGATTTGTGAGAGTACTGCACGGAAAATCGGTCATCGCAAGAAGACGGCTAAAAGAAAACAAACAGTTGGCAGAAGAATTGAAAGATGCTGCCGGTGCTTTGTAAAAATACCTTGTTTTTCACTGGTGAAGCCCTGTTTTTATGATTAAAACGGGGCTTTGCCTTTTCAATCCTTATCACTTATTTTTTCAGGAGCTATTTCCCGCTATCCACTTTTACTCCTCGCGA
The DNA here is from genome assembly GCF_000282115.1 of Chryseobacterium populi. Classification (GTDB taxonomy): domain Bacteria; phylum Bacteroidota; class Bacteroidia; order Flavobacteriales; family Weeksellaceae; genus Chryseobacterium; species Chryseobacterium populi. The sequence continues at coordinate 54,196 of NZ_AKJY01000030.1, read as the reverse complement.
AGCTGCTTATTCCTGAACATAGTCAAAGTGACCAGCTCCTGCTGTGGGGTAACCGTTTCTATCGGGGCTAGGAAATAAAAAACCTCAGAAACATTGCTCTGAGGTTTATATTTAATTTTTGTAAGACTTTATTTTAGTTACGGAAAAACTGGCCAATATCTGCCGAATCAAAGGTAAAAGCAGCCTGATTTTCAGATTTGTCTAGTTTTTTATTGATCGTTAATGCCCATAGCACGAGCTCTTTGCAGAAGTTTTGATCTTCCATGCTTAATTCTGAGGTGTTTTCTTCAACTACGGTTACTAAAGGAGTTATACGGTTGAGTTTTGCATAAAACTCTTCATCAGTATCATTGTAATTGAGTTCAAGATGATTTTTATTAAACCACCGGATCAGGTCGGTGTAAGGTGTTTTGATACCTTCTTTTTCCAGTTTGGATATGCGGGGGAATAAGCTTTCAAACTGTATCATTACAGCTCTGTCTATTAATATTTTTGCGACATAATCTGCACCTTCCTGTTCACCTTCATATACGAGTTCGATTTTTCCGGTAATAGACGGAATAATTGACATAAAATCGAGCAGGCGGATCGTCGTTTTCTCAGCACCGGATTCTATTAAACGCAATTTTGCCGCTGCCATTAAGTTTTCCATGGCACTGATAGTGAGGCGGGCACTTACCCCGCTTTTAGCATCTACATATTCACTGTCACGTGCAGCAAAAGCAACTTCTTCCAAAAGATCCCTGGCCAGATCAGGAATTTGTACCTGTGCTTTATCTTCAGCCGAAATCATAGCTTCCTGTTCCGTAATCTGCCGGGCAAGGGCAATGGTTTTAGGGTAATGGGTGAAAATCTGTGAACCGATCCTGTCTTTCAATGGAGTTATAATACTTCCCCTGTTGGTATAATCTTCCGGGTTTGCCGTGAATACAAACTGAATATCAAGCGGCATCCGCAACTGAAATCCCCGGATCTGAATATCACCTTCCTGCAAAATATTAAATAAAGAAACCTGAATCCGTGCCTGTAAATCCGGCAGTTCGTTGAGGACGAATATAGAACGGTTTGCACGGGGAATCATCCCGTAATGCAAAACACGCTCATCGGAATAAGGTAATTTTAAGGTTGCCGCTTTGATCGGGTCGATATCACCAATTAAATCAGCCACGTTCACATCCGGAGTAGCCAGTTTTTCAAAAAAACGGTTGGAACGGTGCACCCAGGAAATCGGGGTTTCATCACCAAGCTCAGCAATAAGATCCCTGGCAAATTTTGAAATCGGCTGAAACGGGCTGTCATTGATCTCAGATCCTTTTACAATCGGCATATATTCATCAAGAAGATTCACCATGCTTCTTGCTATCCTGGTTTTTGCCTGTCCGCGCAAACCTAAAAGATTAATATGGTGGCCGGCAAGAATAGCCTTTTTTAATTGGGGTACTACGGAGTCTTCATAGCCCCAGAGCCTTTCAAATACAGGTTCTTTAGCTTTAATACGCGCAATTAAATTCGCTTTGATTTCCTCATTAATTGTTTTATCGGTATAACCTGAGTTTTTTAATTCCTTAAATGTAATATCGTTTTTCATATTCTTTTAACTGATCATAATTTATGTAATGAATCTTCTAATTTAGCACTATCATTTTTAGTTTAATATCAAACGTCTGATATCTAGCATCTAAATCAAATCCTCTTTATCCTGTTTTTCTCATAATCTTCAAAAATCATTTGTCCCAGCCCTGACAGTCCTGTTAAAAAGGCCTTTCCTTTATTCTGAGCCGTAAATTCTTCCACAAACTGACGCAGATAAGGATCCTGGGCAATCATAAAAGTGGTGATGGGAATTTTAAGTTTCCTTGCCTGTGCTGCTTTATTGAGACATTGGGAAACGATCAACTGATCAAGGCCATAGCTGTTCGTATAAAATTCACCGTTGGGCAGCTGAATGCAGCTCGGTTTTCCGTCGGTAATCATAAATATCTGCTTATTGGTGTTTCTTTTTCTGCGGAGAATGTCCATGGCCAGCTCGAGGCCTGCTACCGTGTTGGTGTGATATGGCCCGACTTTCAAATAGGGAAGGTCTTTAATTTTAATCGGCCAGGCTTCATTCCCGAAAACAATAATATCAATGGTATCTTTGGGATATTTCCGGTTAATGAGTTCTACCAGTGCCATGGCTACTTTTTTCGCAGGTGTGATGCGGTCTTCCCCATATAGGATCATAGAATGGCTGATGTCAATCATCAGTACTGTGCTCATCTGCGCTTTATGCTTGGTTTCCTCTACGATGAGATCATCTTCTGTAAGGCGTAAATCTGAAATTCCATTATTGATCTGGGCATTTTTTAAGCTTTCGGTCATATTTAGTGCAGATAGATCGTCTCCATATTGGAAAGAACGGTTTTCGCCATCCCGTTCATCACCGATCCCTGTTTTTGTCGTACGGTGATTTCCGACCCCGCTTTTTTTCAGCTTCCCAAAAATCTGATCTAAAGCATACTCACGTAAAGCGGATTCCAGTTTGGCAGTCATTATATTTTTGCCTTTTCCCGGTCCTGAATTTCCGTCTTCCGGATCTTCTTTCCTGATGTAGCCCCGTTTTTTCAGATCTTCCTCAAAATCTTCAAGGGTATATTCCTCGTTAAAAATATCGTATTCTTTATCGAGCATATCAAGCCATTCAAAAGCTTCCTCAAGATCACCGGAAGTATGGGTAAGCAAATCTTTAAAAACATCAAATACCCGGTCAAAATGAGAGATGTCTTCCGGAACATGCTTACTGAATGTAAACCCTTTCTGAATATTAAATTCTTTATTCTTCATAAGATACTGCTGCTGTTTATTTTTCTGTTTTAAACATAATTGACAGAACTAAAGTTCGTGAAATACTTATTTACCTTATTTAAATTAAAGTAAATTAACATATAAATATTCTGTATTTCTCTTTTGTTTAAACTACACAAGTTATGGAAATATTCTAAGAAGAATGACGTCTGAAAAATAGATATTACTAATGATGGTGATATGAAATTGAAGAAAATGATTTTTATAAAAGCTGTTAATGAATTTAGTTTAAAGCACAACTTTCTTATCAGGCTTTCCCATCCAAAACCGTATCTTTACGACATTAAAAACAGACATGAAAGATTTAATGGGTAAAGCGATCTGGGATTATTACAATAACCTGAATCCTGAAGATCTGCAGACTGAAACTTCAATTTCCGAGCTGGATGAGCTTCCGGTAGATTATCTTTTCAGAGATTTTGAAGAAATGAATGATATTGAGCAGAAAGCATTGGAATTATCCAAAGGAAAAGTCCTGGATATCGGTGCCGGTGCCGGTTTGCATTCCGTGTATCTTCAGAATGAGAGAAACCTTGATGTGACAGCTTTGGATATTTCCCCTAAATCTGTTGAGGTTTGTAAGCTGAGAGGAATCAAAAATACAGTATGCCGGGATATGCTGGATTTTTCCGGGCAGACCTTTGATACAGTTTTACTGCTGATGAACGGAACCGGAATCTTCGGAAGCCTTACAAAAATTGATACCTATCTTCAGAAACTATATTCTTTACTGGATGATAACGGGCAGATCCTTATTGACAGTACGGATATTCTATATATGTTCGACAGGGATGAAGACGGCGGGGTGTATGTTCCTGCTGAAGGATATTATGGCGAGCTGGATTATGTGGTGCATTACAAAGGTGAATCGGAAGACCCGATTAAATGGCTGTATCTCGACTTTCATACCCTTAAAAATGCTGTTGAAAACAATGGATTTAAAATAGAAAAGGTAATACAGGATGAAGATGCCTACCTGGCAAAACTAACCAAAAAATAAACACACCATCATTGCGATGACAGTAAATATAAAAGACACATGATTTTCATGTGCCTTTTTTGTATCTGAAATGATGAAATATTATCCTATTTCAATACCGTTTTCTACAGTGCTGTCATCCGGCGTAACGAAAGATAATTTACCATCCGGTTTTGTTGTTAACAATAACATTCCCTGAGATTCTATACCACGGATTTTTCTCGGAGCCAGGTTTAATAAGATCATTACCTGCTTTCCGATCACTTCTTCCGGGGTGAAGCTTTCTGCAATCCCTGAAACCACAGTTCGTACGTCTACACCTGTATCTACGGTCAGCTTTAAAAGCTTATCTGCTTTTTCCACTTTTTCAGCTTCAGTAATGGTAGCCGTTCTTAAATCGATTTTCGTAAAATCATCAAAAGTGATTTCTTCTTTCATAGGATTTGCGTTAGGATTTGTTTTTTTATTGTTTTGTTTTGTATCTTCTAATTTCTGGATCTGGGCTTCGATAACATCATCTTCTATCTTTGAGAAAAGAAGGGATGACTCATTGATTGTATGCCCTGTCTGAATTAAAACAGACTGATTTTCAATATCGCTCCAGGTTAATTTTTGTACATTAAACATATTCAGTAATTTCTCAGAACTGAAAGGCATAAATGGTTCAGATAGCTGAGCTAAGGCAACGGCAATCTGAGCACCTGCAAATAGTGAATGAGCTGCTTTTTCAGGATTATCTTTAATTGTTTTCCAAGGTTCTTCAGTTTGAAGATACTGGTTTCCGAAACGGGCCAGATTCATCAGAGCTGTTAAAGAATTTCTGAATTCATAGTTTTCAAGGAATCCTGAAATTTCTTTTGCTGATTTGCTGATTTCCTGTAATTCTGCAGCATTGCTATCTCCAGAAGGGACAACACCATCATAATATTTGTGGATAAGAACGGCAACTCTGTTGATGAAATTTCCAAAAATTCCTACCAACTCCGAATTATTTTTCGTCTGGAAATCTTTCCATGTAAAATTATTATCCTTGGTTTCCGGGGCTGAAGAGAGAAGGGCATATCTTAAAACATCCTGCTGTCCGGGGAAGTCTTCTACATATTCGTGTGCCCATACTGCCCAGTTTCTTGATGTTGAAATTTTATCGTTTTCAAGATTAAGGAATTCAAATGCGGGAACATTTTTCGGCATAATGTAATCACCATGAGCCTTCATCATTGAAGGGAAAATAATACAGTGGAATACAATATTATCTTTTCCGATAAAATGAACCAGGTCGCTGTTTTCACTCTGCCAGTAATCTTTCCAGTCTTTTCCGTTTTTCTCTGCCCATTCTTTGGTGAAAGAAATATATCCGATAGGGGCATCAAACCACACATAAAGTACTTTTCCTTCCGCATTTGGCAACGGAACCGGAACGCCCCAGTTCAGGTCTCTGGTCATCGCACGGGGTTTTAGGCCGTCATTCAGCCATGATTTTACCTGTCCGTAAACATTGGGCTTCCAGTCGTCTTTATGGCCTTCAATAATCCATTCGTTAAGGAAATCTTCATATTCGTTTAAGGGTAAATACCAGTTCTTGGTTTCTTTAAGAACGGGTACATTTCCGCTCAACATCGATTTTGGATTGATCAGTTCTGAAGGAGAAAGGGTAGAGCCACATCTCTCGCACTGGTCACCGTAAGCATTTTCATTGCCACAGTTTGGGCAGGTTCCTACAATATACCGGTCAGCAAGGAATTCTCCGGCTTGTTCATCAAAATACTGCTCAGAGACTTCTTCAGTGAATTTTCCTTTCTCATAAAGAGTTTTAAAGAAATCCTGACTGGTTTCATAATGATTTTTAGAAGTGGTCCTGGAATATTCGTCAAACGAAATCCCTAAATCTGAAAAAGATTTTTTAATAATTTCATGATATTTATCTACGATATCCTGAGGAGTTACCCCTTCTTTTTTTGCTCTTATAGTGATAGGAATTCCGTGCTCATCCGAACCGCAGATAAACGCTACATCTTTTCCTAATCTTCTCTGAAATCTTGCATAAACATCCGCAGGAATATAAACACCTGCCAAATGTCCTATATGAACAGGCCCGTTTGCATATGGCAAAGCTGCCGTAATCATCTTTCTGTTTGACATTTATAGTAATAATTTTAACTGCAAAGATATGTATAATCTCTTGAAAACCGCTGATAGTTTATGATAATAGCGCCGGAAGTTTGATTTTGGTGAAATTAATATTATATTTTGTTAAACAAATGTTTAACTTATTGTTAAAACCAGACGGGTATTATGCTTTACATACTTTAACGTAATTTGATGAAAAACAGATATTTGATTTAAAAAGGTCGTTTAATGTACATAAAATTATCTGAATTTATAATAATTTTATGATAATTGTAATTTTTTTATAAATTGCAAGGCTGGGTTTATGCCCACAACTATTATAAAAACGAAACTATATAAAAGACAATATTGTGAAAAATTTTACAACAGTATTAAAAATAGCGCCTGCATTTTTATTGGCAGGTACTATACTGCAAGCGCAGACCAAAGACTCTGTAAAAGAGAAAAAAATTGAAGAAGTTGTACTGATTGGGTATGGAAAGCAGAAGAAAACGGACCTTACGGGCTCTATTTCTTCAGTTACTTCAAAAGATTTTAACGGAGGGGCGGCTACTGCCGATCAATTAATTGTTGGAAAAACGCCGGGTGTACAGATTACCGGGAACAGTGGTGCTCCCGGGGCAGGTTCTACAATCAGGGTAAGAGGAGGTTCTTCTTTTATTAATAATGATCCGTTAATAGTTATTGATGGGGTACCTATTGATTTTAACAGCTTAAGTGGAGCAACCAATCCATTATCATTAATCAATCCTAATGACATTGAAACTTTTGATATCCTAAAGGATGCTTCTTCAGCAGCTATTTATGGTAACAGAGCTTCAAACGGGGTTATTTTAATCACTACCAAGAAAGGTACGTCCGGGAAATTCCGGGTAAATTTTAACACAAACTTTTCCGTTTCTACCAAGATGGGAAATGTAGATGTTTTAAATGCTAACCAATTCAGAGGTTTTGTAAATACCTACGGGACTGCATTGCAAAAAACTTATTTAGGAAATGCAAATACCAATTGGCAAGACCAGATTTATCAGCAAGCTTGGGGAACTGATAATAATATCGCTTTTTCCGGCGGAGTAAAAGGTTTACCATACAGAGTATCTATAGGGTATAATGAGCAAAATGGTATTGTAAGAACGAATGAGTTTAAAAGAACTTCTTTAGGCTTAAATTTCTCACCTAAATTTTTTGATAACCATTTGACGGTTAACGGTAATTTTAAAGGAACATTCTCTGAAAACAGATTCCCGGATGCAGGAGCCATTGGTGCTTCCATTTATTTTGACCCTACGCAGCCCGTATTTTCCGGTAATTCTAATTATGGTGGATATTACGAATGGTTAGACGCTGCCAATTCGGCTACAGGATTAAATGTAAACGGGACGAGAAATCCACTGGGTTTGTTATATAGCAAAAGAGATTTATCATCTGTTTTCAGAATTATTCCAAGCTTGCAATTAGATTATAAATTTCATTTCTTACCAGATTTAAGATTGAATGTAACAGGATCTTATGACTATGCAAAAAGTGACGGTTCTGTAAACGTTTCCAAGGATTATGCACAGGGAATTGGAACTTTAGGGTCTTATCGTTCATATTCGCAGGAGATTAAGAGTAAGTTGTTTGAATCCTATTTGAATTATGTTAAAAATATAGAAGCCATAAATACCACTGTGGATGTTATTGGTGGTTATTCTTATCAGGATACTCATTCATTGACGCCTGAAGCACCAACTTATTATGGAAATGGTCAAAAGACAGACTTTTCTACAGCAGGTGATACGCAAAGAACATTAATATCTTTTTATGCCAGAGGTATTTTTACGATAGCTAACAGATATGTGATCAACGGGTCAATAAGAAGAGATGGCTCTTCTACATTCTGGAATGGGGCGGATAAAAATAATTTATGGGGTAATTTCCCGGCTGTATCTGTAGCATGGAAAATTAATGAAGAAAGTTTCCTGAAAAATGTATCAAGCATCAATTCTTTAAAAGTAAGAGCAGGATGGGGAAAAACAGGACAACAGGAAACGGGTAATTTTTATCCGGCTTTTGGTTCATATTCTTATAGCAATAGCAGTACTGCCCAATACCAGTTTGGTGATAGCTTCTATACTTTGCTTCGTCCGGATGTTTACAATCCGAATTTGGTTTGGGAAACTACAACAACTAAAAACATAGGTTTAGACTTTGGAATTTTAAATAACAGGATTAATGGTTCATTTGATTATTTTGACAAGAAATCTGAGAATCTTATTGCAAAAGTTCCGACCTGGGCAGGGGATTTAAGTAATTTCAACGTTAAAAATGTTGGGATCATTGCCAATAAAGGCTTTGAAGCCAATTTAAACATCGTTCCGGTAAAAAATGAAAATTTAACCTGGGATGTTAACTTAAATGCAACTAAATTTAATCCTAAAGTAACAAGTTTATCTCAATATGTAGATGAGTCGTATAAAATCTCTGTAGGAACGCTTACAGGTATTAATAATTATATTCAGGCTATCACTGTTGGGCAACCGTTGAATGCATTTTATGTTTATCAGCAGGTTTATGACAGTAACGGGAAACCACTTGAAGGTGTATATGTAGATAGAAACGGAGACGGAAAAACTACTGAGGATGATAAATATTTCTATAAATCTCCAACTCCGGATGTTATCCTGGGATTTTCTACAAAAGTAAGTTATAAAAAATGGGAATTTGGAACATCGCTTAGAGCTGTTCTGGGTAACTACGTGTATAACAACTCTGCTTCTAACAGCTCAATCGCCAATATTCAGGCTAATAATTTCTTGAGTAATACCAATACAAGTGTTTTAAACACTCAGTTTGCAACTACACAATTATTTTCAGATATGTTTATAGAAGATGCTTCATTCCTGAGAATGGATAATCTTACTGTAGGTTACAATGCCGGTGAATTTATGGGTAAAGGAACCAATCTGAAAGTGAATGCAATGGCACAGAATGTATTTGTAATCTCAAAGTATAAAGGAATAGATCCTGAAATTTTTGGAGGAATTGATAATGGGTTTTACCAAAGACCAAAGGTTTATTCAATCGGTTTTAACTTTCAATTTTAATTAAGATGAAAAATAAATATTTATATAAAAAAATAATATTAGGGTCTATTACATTAGGAACCTTGATTTCAGCAGGATCTTGTACGAAAGATCTTGAAAGAGAGCCTAGTTTAGGGCTTACTTCCAGTGTACTTTACAAAGACTTCAGTAATTATAAGCCTGCTTTGGCAAAAATTTATGCAGGATTGGCTATTGGTGGCCAGGGAGATCAGAATAACGGTGATGCCAATACGGACATTGGAGGTATTGACGGTGGATTTTCCAACTATCTTCGTCAAATGTACAGTATGCAGGTACTTACAACAGATGAAGCTGTTATAGCATGGAGTGATGCCGGTTTACCTGAAATGCATAGGATGACCTGGAATGCATCAAACCCATTTGTTGCTGCAATTTATTTCAGATTATATAATGTAATTGCAGTAAGTAACGAGTTTATTAAAAATACAACAGATGAAAAGCTTTCGGCCAATGGTATTAATGGAACCAATCTTACTGAAGCTAAATACATGCGTACTGAAGCTCGTTTTCTAAGAGCACAGTCTTATTATCATGCATTGGATTTATTCGGGAATGTACCTTATGTAACCGAATCTACGGATATCATTAATAATCCGCCGCCAAGAATTGTGCGGGCAGAATTATTTAAATATGTTGAAAGTGAATTATTAGCATGTGCCAATGATTTAAAAGATGCTAAAACCAATGAATATGGTAGAGCTGATAAAGCAGCAGCTTGGGCATTATTGGCAAGACTATATTTGAATGCTCAGGTTTATTCCGGGACAGAAAGAAATACCGATTGTATTACTTATTGTAATAAAGTAATTAGTGCAGGATATGCTTTGAAATCTAATTATGGGTCATTGTTTATGGCTGATAATAATGTAAGCAATCCTGAAGTTATTCTATCGGTAAACTATGACGGGACGAGCACAAAAACCTATGGTGGATCTACTTTTATGGTACATGCGGCAGTAGGCGGATCTATGCCGGCATCTCAGTTTGGTATCAATGGAGGTTGGGGTGGTATCCGTACTACAAAGGCTTTTGTTAATTTATTTTCAGGAAATGATCAGCGAGGAAACTTCTATACCAATGGTCAGAATTTGGAAATTAATGATATAACTGCTTTCACAGACGGTTATGCCTTTATTAAATATAAAAATATCAAATACTCTAATAATGCTCCGGGATCAGATGCTTCAGGTAATTTTGTAGATGCAGATATTCCTTTATATCGTTTAGCCGATATTTACTTAATGTATGGTGAAGCCGTTACAAGAGGAGGATCAGGAGGAGATATGGCAACAGCTTTAGGATATGTAAATGCTTTGAGGACAAGAGCTGGTGCCAGTCAGGTTTCAACAATTAATACCAATTTTTTCTTGGATGAAAGAGCAAGAGAAATGTCTTGGGAATTTACGAGAAGAACTGATTTGATTCGTTATGGGAAATTTACTTCAGGAACCTATTTATGGCCTTGGAAAGGAGGTGTGAAAGATGGTAAAGCTGTGGATGAATACAGAAATTTATTTCCAATTCCATCTAATGATATTGTTGCAAATCCTAATTTGATTCAAAATCCGGGCTATTAATTCCTAAACACTATAAAAAATGAAACACATATTTAGAATTTTAGCAATTGCTTTTATAGGTCTTTTAGTTATTTCTTGTGAAAAAGATGAAGATCAGGCAATTCTTGGTGAAACCAGTAAAGGAAAACTCACTTCAGATAAATCAGCAGTTGTGCTTAATGAAATTACATCAGGGGATGCCGCAATAAATTTTAATTGGGTAAAGCCTACATTTGATGTAGCAGTAGTTCCTACCCAACAAATAGAGTTTGGAATTAAAGGAAAAAATTTTAAGGAAAGTGCCGGTTTTGATACAACAAATGATCTTACAGCTTCTCCTATAACGCATGCTCAGTTAAATGCAATTATGTTTAGTCTGGGGGCAACGCCAGGAATAGTTAATGATATCGAAGTCAGATTGAAAACATCTGTTGGATCAGCTGCTTTTTATTCAAATGTACTTGAGGTTAAAATAACTCCATATACTCCAAACCCGGATATATCATACCCTAAAATTAATGTTCCGGGAGGATATGCAGGTGCTGCAGGCTATACTAACTGGGATCCAGGAAGTTCTCCGAACCTTTTCTCTCCAGAAAAAGATGGAAAATACAGAGGCTTCATATATATTACCGATCTTACAGGTGAAGGCGGACAATATAAGTTTGCAATCAATCAGGGTTGGCCAGGAAATAAAGGAGATGATGGTACAAACACGGGTAAGCTGAAAGATGATGGTGCAAATATAGTTGCTCCAACCATAGGTACATATTATTTAAAAGTTGATTGGCCGGGCAATACCTATTCTTCAGTAGCTGCTAATTTTGGAATTATTGGTGATGCTACTCCTACAGGATGGAATTCGGATACCGATTTTGTTTACAATCCTGCCACTAAAAAATATGAGATTGCATCCATTCAGCTTTCAGCTTCAGGAATATTTAAATTCCGGGCTAATGATGATTGGACAATGAAGTTCCAACCGGCTTCAGCTGATCAGACTTTAACTTCTGGTTCAAGTGTTGTCACTTATTTAAGTTCTGAAAATACAGTTACAGGAGATCCTAATTATAAAGTAGATGTAGCAGGAAACTACAAAGTGGAATTGGATTTGCATAATTCTGCGAATTACAGATTAATTGTTACAAAATTGTAACATATAACGAATTTACATAGCAAAGTGTTGCTTTACAGCAGCACTTTCTTTATTTTTAAAGTTTATAAATTGTCAATATGAAGAAAATTACAGTTGGAGCGTTTTTGCTCTCAATGATGTTTGTAGGTGTGAATGCACAATCTTTAAAATCGCCGGACGGAAAGTTTGAAATGAACTTCCGGTTGAAAGAAGGGGTACCTTTTTACAACCTTAAATATAATGGCAATGTAGTGGTGGAAGATTCTAAATTAGGATTGAGATTATTTAAAGACACGGCTATAAAATTTGCCTCTGAAATTGCTAAATCGGAAGATGCTAAATTTGACCTGAATAACGGTTTTGTAAAATCAGATGAAAAAAGAGATTCTAAAAATGAAACCTGGCAGCCGGTACTGGGGGAAAAGAAAAATTATATCAATAACTATAACGAATTAGCGGTTACCCTTAATCAGGCTTCTACCGAAAGAAGGATTGTGGTGAAATTCAGATTATTTAATGATGGATTGGGTTTCAGATATGAATTTCCGCAACAGAAAAACCTTAACTATTTCGTGATCCGGGAAGAAGATTCTGAAATCGATTTTCCTACAGATATGAAAGCCTGGTGGATTGTAGCAGATTATGATTCCCAGGAATATCAGTACCAGGAAACAAAAATTTCAGAAATTCCGGCAAAATGGGATAAAGCTTTCGATGCGAATGCTTCCCAGTCTTTAGTTAAAAATGCCGTTCAGTCTCCGCTGATGCTGAAAAAAGAAGGAAAAGATCCTTTATATGTTAACGTTGCAGAAGCAGCTGTTTTAGATTATCCGGCTTCACACTTGGAAGTGGATGCTCAGAATTTCAGATTCAAAACCCATCTTACAGCAGACAGACAGGGAGCAAAAGGATATATCCAGACGCCTTCGGTAACGCCGTGGAGAACGATTATCGTTTCGCCGAAAGCAGAAGAAGTGATGGCTTCCAAAATGATATTCAACCTCAACGAACCTACAAAATATACCGATACCTCTTACATTCACCCTACAAAATATATGGGTGTCTGGTGGGAAATGATCATCGGGAAATCTCAATGGGCGTATTCTACAGCAGAAAATGTACACTTGGATAAAACCGATTTCTCAAAATTAACTCCTAACGGAAAACACGCTGCCAACAATACAAAAGTTAAAGAATATATTGACTTTGCAGCAGAAAACGGTTTCCAGGGGTTATTGATTGAAGGCTGGAATATCGGTTGGGAAGACTGGTTCGGTCATTCAAAAGAATTTGTATTCGATTTCATTACCCCGTATCCTGATTTTGATATCAAAATGTTGAATGATTATGCACATTCCAAAGGGATTAAGCTGATCATGCATCATGAAACTTCAGGTTCGGCTGCCAACTACGAAAGATGGTCTGATAAAGCATTCCAATTGATGAATAAATATGGATATGATGCCGTGAAAACCGGTTACGTAGGCGATATTATCCCAAGAGGAGAGCACCATTATTCACAATGGACGATCAACCACTTTTACAGAATTGCAGAGAAAGCCAATGAATATAAAATCATGGTAAACTCTCACGAATCTGTGCGTCCTACCGGAGAAAGCCGTACCTATCCGAATTACATTTCTGCTGAAGCGGCCCGTGGAACAGAATATGAAGCATTCGGCGGAAATAATGCAGATCACCAGACTATTCTTCCTTTCACAAGATGGATGGGTGGTTCTATGGATTATACGCCGGGAATTTTCCAGACTAAACTGGATTATTATTTCCCCGGAGATAAACGATTTGTAAAAACTACCCTGGTGAAGCAATTGGCTTTGTATGTTACAATGTATATGCCGCTTCAGATGGCGGCAGATTTACCGGAAAACTACAAAAAACATATGGATGCTTTCCAGTTTATCAAAGATGTGGCGGCAGATTGGGATGATACAAAAATCTTAGCTGCTGAACCGGGAGATTATGTAGTAACGGCAAGAAAAGCAAAAGGTACGGAAAACTGGTTTGTAGGGGGAATTACCGATGAAAATAAACGCGAATACACTGTAGACTTCTCCTTCCTTGATAAAGGAGCGAAATATGAAGCTACAATCTATGAAGATGGAAAAGACGCAGATTATATCGATAATCCTCAGAGTTATAATATCTATAAAAAACAGATTACCAGCAAATCTAAAATCAATTTCAAAATGGTAAGAAGCGGAGGTTTTGCCATCTCCATTAAAAAAGTTAAATAAGATAACTTTGTTTACCATTAAAAATAACCATTTAAAGTTCTTCACTACCCATAGTGGAGAACTTTAATTTTATTTGTGATAAAGCAAATAAAAATTCTGAATAAAGATGGTTTATGTGGGAGAATTTAATAATTTTAATCAAATTATGATCTCCAATCGATGGTAGAGCTTATTCTGTCTATAAATTTTACAGTGTTTTTATAAAAATGCAATTACCTAAGATAGAATTTTGTTTTATCCGGCTGTAATCAATACCTGTTAAATAAGAAAAAATGAAAAAGATATACGCAATTATTGTCCTTTCAGCAGCTTCGGTTGCTTTTTCTCAAAAACCTTTAGATAAAGTAGAGCCTGCCTTCTGGTGGAAAGGAATGAAAAATCCGGAACTTCAGATTCTTGTATATGGAAAAGATGTTGCCCATAATGAAGTTGAGCTTTCAGACGGAGTTCAGATTAAAAATATTCAGAAAGTTGAAAATCCGAATTACATTTTTGTAACCGTAAATACTAACGAAATTAATGTTCCTGAATTTAAGATCAATATTAAAAAAGGGAAAAAAAATATAGATTCTTACACCTATGAATTAAAACAGAGAGAACCCAATTCCGTCAATCGTGAATCTTTCACTTCAAAAGATGTAATGTATCTGATTATGCCGGACCGTTTTGCTAATGGTGACGAGAAAAACGATTCGACTCCGGATCTGACAGAAAAAACAAACAGAAGCCTTCCGAACGGGCGACATGGTGGAGACTTACAGGGTATTATCAATAACCTGGATTATATTCAAAACCTGGGCGCTACTTCTGTTTGGTTAACCCCTGTAAATGAAGACAATGAAAAAGTTTATTCTTATCACGGGTATGCACAAACCGATCTGTACAAAATTGATGGCCGCTACGGAACCAATGAAGAATACCGTAAACTTTCCCGTGAGCTGAATAAAAGAAATATGAAGCTTGTGATGGATTATGTAACCAATCACTGGGGTGTTTCGCACTGGATGATCAAAGATTTACCCACAAAAGACTGGATTCATTGGTTTGATGAAGGAGAAAAAGGTTTCTACCGCTCCAATTATAAAACCACTACCCAATTTGATACCAATGCTTCGGAGATCGATAAAAAATATGCTCTGGATGGCTGGTTTGATACCACAATGCCGGATATTAATCAGAAAAATCCCCTGGTATTAAAATATTTAACGCAAAATGCCATCTGGTGGATAGAATATGCCGAATTGGGCGGTTTCCGGGTAGATACCTATCCTTATAATGATAAAGAAGCGATGGCAAAGTGGGCCAAAGCAATCACTGATGAATACCCGAAATTTAATATTGTAGGAGAAACATGGTTAAACACAGCCGGACATATTTCAGCGTGGCAAAAAGATTCAAAAACAGGTGAAGCTGCCGGGTACAACTCCAATCTGCCTTCTGTAATGGATTTTATGCTGTACGGAGATATGCCTAAAGCTTTAAAGGAAAATGAAGGCTGGGACAGTGGTTTAACAAGGTTATATAATGTTTTTACAAGTGATTTCCTGTATCCGGACATCAATAATGTAATGGTGTTCTTTGAAAATCACGATACGGAAAGATGGAATGAGATTTTTAACGCAAATCCCCAGGCCTACAAAATAGCTTTGACACTGATCTCTACTGTTCGCGGTATACCACAGATTTATTACGGTTCTGAAATCGGGATGCGCGGTGATAAAAATAAAGGCGGTGATGCAGATATCCGCAGGGATTTTCCGGGGGGCTGGAAATCAGATAAGCAAAATGCATTCAATCCTTCGGCCCAAACTCCTGAACAAAAAGAATTTTACCAGTTCAGCAGGAAATTATTAAACTGGAGAAAAGAAAAAGACGTCATTCATACCGGGAAAACCAAAAATTATATTCCCCAGAACAATGTTTTTGTATATTTCAGGTACAATGATAAAGAATCGGTAATGGTTGTGGTAAACAATAACGACAAAGAACAGACGTTAGATCTGAAACGTTTTGCAGAATCTCTGAATAAGGCTGCAAAAGGGAAAGAGGTCATTTCAGGAAAAGAAATTTCTTTACAGAACAGTTTGGTTATACCTGCAAAAACTTCCCTGATTATTGAGCTGCAAAAGTAGTTTGAACGGTTTATTTAATTACATTTAAAGTATGAAAAAAATTACAGTTGTCTATTTGCTGGTACTTGTTTTACTAAGCTTTACAGGTATTTCAGCACAAACAAAGTTTGATAAAGATAAAACGCAGATCAATACTATGCTTGATGATTTCAACATAGCTGCAGCAAAGGCGGATTTCAACTCCTATTTTAATTATTTTGCTGAAGGATCTACATTCATAGGCACCGATGCAACGGAAGTCTGGGATAAAAAAGCTTTCATGGTTTGGGCTAAGCCTTACTTTGATAAAAAGAAAACCTGGAATTTTACTTCATTAAAAAGGAATATCTATTTCAGTAAAGACGGAAAAATAGCCTGGTTTGATGAATTACTGGATACCCAGATGAAGATCTGCCGTGGCTCCGGTGTGGTAGAGAAAATCAACGGAGCATGGAAAGTAAGACAATATGTACTTTCCGTAACGGTTCCCAATGATGTAGTAGACAAAGTAGTTACCGAAAAGGCAGCCATCGAAGATGTCCTTATTCAGGATTTAAAAACAAAAAAATAACATAAAAGCACAATGACAAAAAAGACAAAACCAAATCTGTCTATGGCTCAGATCATCAATATGAGCATGGGATTTTTAGGGATTCAGATGGCTTTCGGGTTGCAGAACGGAAATGCGAGCAGGATTCTGGCCAACTTAGGCGCAGACGTTCATGAATTATCCTGGTTTTGGTTGGTGGCACCGGTCACAGGACTGATTGTTCAGCCGATTATCGGACACATGGGTGATAATACCTGGAGCCCGTTGGGGAGGAGGAAACCTTATTTTTTAATAGGCGCAATTTTGTGTGCCATTGGCTTGGTAATGCTTCCCAACGCAGCAACTGTTACCCATATGTTTGCTGCCAATGCTCTTTTATTAGCCGTAATTTTCCTTGCTATGATGGACGCATCTGTTAATATTGCCATGGAACCTTTCAGAGCTTTGGTAGGAGATATGCTTCCGAAACACCAGGGTACACTTGGTTTTTCAGTGCAGACTATTTTAATCGGGATAGGAGCTGTAATCGGTTCATATATTCCCAGTTTGCTCACTGCATTAGGAGTGTCAAACGAAGCACCTGTGGGTTTTGTAGGCGATAATGTAATATATTCTTTTTATGTGGGTGCAGGATTGCTCATATTGACCATACTTTATACCATTTTTACAACAAAAGAATATTCTCCACAAGAATTTGCAGAATTTGCAGATGGGAAAGAGGTTGTGGAAGAAAAATCAAAATTCAGCGATATTTTTAAAGACTTTGCAAATATTCCTACCCAAATGAAAAAGCTGGGAATAGTACAGTTTTTTTCTTGGTTTGCTTTGTTTACCATGTGGGTTTTCACGACCAGTGCTTTAGCAACACACCATTTCGGACTGTCTCCTGAAGATACACATTCCAAAGCATTCAACAATGCCGGAGACCTTACAGGTGAATTATTCGGGATGTATAATCTTTGGGCAATTCCTTTTGCATTTTTATTAACTCCTATTGCAAAATGGATAGGTAAAAAACAGACTCATGCACTTGCATTAACATTTGGGGGAATAGGATTAATATCAATGTATTTTATTAAAGACACCAGTCATCTTTGGATGTCTATGATAGGATTGGGATTTGCATGGGCGAGTATTTTAGCAATGCCTTATGCCATGCTTATTGAAGTTATTCCCCCAAGAAAAATGGGTGTTTTCATGGGAATCTTCAATTTCTTTATTGTAATTCCACAGATCATCAACGGACTTTTTGGCGGACCTGTCGTAAGCAATATTTTTGGAGATTATGCAATAGATTATATCGTTGTCGGTGGCATTTGTATGTTGATAGGTGCTGTCATTACAATGATTTTTATTAAAGAAGATCATGAAACCCCGAAAGAAATTGAAGAAGAAATCCAACAGGTGCATTTTTAGGAAAAAAATTGATAAGGAGTTAGTTGATAACGATAAAATTGTTATTCAAATGAGAATACATCAATAGGAGCGGGCTTTAGCCCGCTTTTATTTTAAGGAGATATAGAAGGCTTCAGCCGAAACTTATATAACCTACAATCCCAAAAAGCATACAGATTTTATCAATTCAATCTACAAAATCTATGGAATATTTTTATAATATTAAAATAAAGAGCCTGAATTCCCTAACCTGATCTTTTTAACAAAGACTCTGCCATAAAAAATGGCCAACAGTGTTTTAAAATTCACCATTGGCCATTCATTTCCTTACGCTAAAACAGCTTCAATTTCTGCCACAGCTTTCGATAAATTTTCATCTTTAAGCTGAGGAATCATCGTCCCCTGAGATTTGAATACTTCAACATCAGTAATCCCGATGAAACCGAATAATGTTCTTAAATAATGTTCCATATTTTCTATAAGCCCATTCTCATATACTCCACCCACTGCGAAATTTAAATACACTTTTTTATTTTGCAAAAGTCCTTTTGGAGTTCCGTCAGCGAAAGAGAAAGTTTTTCCGGCAACTGAAATACTGTCGATCCAGGATTTCAAAGTAGATGGGAAAGTGAAATTATAAAAAGGAACTCCAATGACAATGATATCAGCTTCTTCAATTTCTTTTAAGGCTCTGTCAGAATACTTTGAAGCTTCTTTTTGTTCGTCATTCTTTTCTTCATCAGGAATTCCTGAAGCGTTAAAATGGTGAATTTCCAAATGGGGGATCGGCTGGGTAGCCAGATCACGAACCACCACCTTACTTTCAGGATCTTTTTTCAATAATTGATTGATAATAATCTGAGAAAGTTGATTGCTTACAGAATTTTCTCCACTAATGCTGGTTTTGATATTTAAAATGTTTGCCATTTTGTTTTAAATTTTTTTGTTTTTGATTATGACAAAATTATTGTAAATTTACTTTCCAAAGTATAGTAGTTACCCAAAGGAAAGTGAAAATGGAAAAACAACATAGTCATAAAGATTGTATGCAGGCTTTAAAACCGGTCCGCGATACATTAGATGTTATTAGTGGTAAATGGAAATTACAGATTATCATTTCGTTAAATGCCGGAAATAAGCGTTTTACAGAGATTGAACGAAGTATACCCAAGCTGACTTCAAAGGTTTTAGCCAAAGAATTAAAAGAACTGGAGCAAAACGGGTTGATAGAAAGAATCGTAAAAGATACGTATCCGGTAACCATAGAATATAATCCTACAGAATACACAAAAACATTATCACCCGTCGTAGAATCCTTAAAAAACTGGGGTGAGAATCATCGTAAACACATCTTTGGAACACCGGAAGAGAAAGAGGGGTAATGTATATTGGCTAACGGTTTAGGTATTCCGATATTCAGCAATTTTATCTTCTCACCTTTCTTATCTTACGTCAACATTTCCCATATCCGGATGTCATACATTTGTACCATAAATAATCACATAATGAAAACAGTATATCATAAAGCAGATTCAAGAGGCCACGCTGATCACGGGTGGCTAAATAGTTACCATACATTCAGTTTTGCGAACTATCAGAATCCGGAAAGAACTCACTTTGGAGTTTTAAGAGTATTAAATGACGACACCGTTTCCCAGGGAATGGGGTTTGGAACACACCCGCACAGGGACATGGAAATTATTTCCATTCCTTTGGAAGGAGATCTTGAGCATAAAGATTCCATGGGAACCACTGCAGTAATCAAAAAAGGAGAAATTCAGGTGATGAGTGCCGGAACCGGTGTCATGCACAGCGAATACAATAAAAATAAAGATGAAGCGGTAAAATTTTTACAGATCTGGGTGTTCCCGAAAGAAATGGGAGTTGAGCCGAGATATGATCAGAAAAGTATTAAAGAAGGTGAAAAAATCAATGGATTTCAGCAGATTCTGTCACCCAGTAAAAATGATGACGGAGTCTGGATTCACCAGGATGCATGGTTTAACCTGGCCAACTTTACAAAAGGAAACGGCAAAAACTATATATTCAACAAAAAAGGAAACGGTGTTTATGCATTTGTGCTAAAAGGAAGTGCAAAAGTAGGTGACAGAATCCTGAACGAAAGAGACGGGTTGGGAATCTGGGACACCCAAAGCTTTAACATCGAAGCTATCGGAGATACCGAAATCCTTTTAATGGAAGTTCCGATGGAATTACCTTCTTATTTGAAATAATAAATAAAATTTTTCGCAGAATAAAAAATTCCCCTCCCCTGGAGGGGTGGCGAAAATTCAAAGAATTTTTGACGGGGTGGTTTAAAACATAAACCTTAGTTAAATATTAAGCCATAGCGGATTTAAAAATAACTTACATTTTAAAAATAATAATATTCAATGAAAATTTTAGCAATAGCAGGAACGAATTCCGAAGCTTCAATTAACAAGCAATTAGTAGCCTACGCTTCTACCATATTTGAAAGTGCAGAAGTGGAGGTAGTAGATCTTAATCCTTTTGAAATGCCAATCTACAAACATGAAAGAGAGCTTGCTGGAGGGGTTCCTCAGGAAGCAAAGGATTTTGCAGCAAAAATTGATGCAGCAAATTTATTATTGGTTTCTTTACCGGAACACAACGGGACCTATTCAACAGCTTTTAAAAATGTGTTCGACTGGGTTTCAAGAATCAAGGAAAGAACCGTTTGGAATGAAGTGCCGATGTTATTAATGTCTGCTGCACCCGGAGCAAGAGGCGGGGCCGGAGTTTTGGAAGCTGCAACCAAACGTTTCCCTTTCCACGGGGGAAATATTGTAGAGACTTTTTCACTTCCGTTTTTTAATGACAATTTCGATAAAGCTGCCCAAAAAATCTCTAATGAAGAAAAAGACAGTGAGTTAAGAGAAAAAATTAAAAAGATTTCGGCAATCGAAACGATCTTGGAAAAATAGAATTGTAATATTAATTTAAAATTACTATTTTTGCAAAAAGAAAAAAGATGAAAATTCAGTCCACTTTCAAAGAATGTTTCTCCATAAAAGGGAAAACTGTGGGCACTGAAATTCTGAGATAAAATAACAGCCGATAATCTACCAAGATGGTCGGCTTTTTTATTTTCTAAAATTGATATAAAAAGTTTGAAATAAAATTTCTAAAAGTAAAATGAGCAACACTTACAAATCTGCAGGAGTAGACAAAGAAGAAGGATACAAAACCGTTGACAAGATCAAAAAAGCGGTTGGTGAAACCCACAATTCCAATGTATTGAATCATTTGGGAAGTTTTGGGGCTTTCTATGAGATCGGAGGATACAAAAATCCTGTTTTGGTTTCCGGAACCGATGGAGTGGGAACTAAACTGAAAGTAGCTTTGGATTCTAAAAAATATGACTCTATCGGGGTAGATTGTTTTGCAATGTGTGCCAATGATATCCTTTGTCACGGTGCAAAGCCGTTGTTCTTTTTAGATTACCTGGCTTGCGGAAAATTAGATTCTGAAATTGCTGCTGAGATTGTTTTAGGGATGGTAGAAGCTTGTAAAGATAACAACTGTGCATTAATAGGCGGTGAAACTGCTGAAATGCCGGGGATGTATCAGCCGGGAGATTATGATGTGGCAGGATTCTGTGTAGGAATTGTAGAAAAAGATCAGATTATTGACGGCTCTAAAATAAAGCCGGGTGATAAAATCATTGCGTTACCAAGCTCAGGTTTCCACTCAAACGGATTTTCACTGGTAAGAAAAGTATTCCCGGATTTTGAAGAAGAATTTGAGGGAAAACCACTATACGAAACCCTTTTAGTCCCTACAAGATTATATTATAAAGACATTCATAAAGTAATTGAGGAGGTAAAAGTTTCCGGTATTGCGCATATTACAGGAGGTGGTTTATATGAAAACATCCCGAGAATTATTCCTGAAGGATTATGTGCTTCCATTGACGCATCAAAAATCAAAATTCCGGGTATTATGCTTGAATTGGAGAAAAGAGGCAATGTTGCCCGTGAAGAAATGTTCGGAACCTTTAATATGGGAGTGGGAATGATCGTTGTAGTAGATCCTGAACACGCTGAAAAAGTATTACACCTTTTAGATGATGCTTACGAAATCGGAGACATCACAGAAGGAAGCGAAAAAATAAATTTAACTATTTAAAAGACTTCAGATGTCAGAATCAGATTCCAGACCTTTGTTTTGTATCTGATTTCTGATATCTAACATCTAAATTAATGAAAAACATTGTTGTACTCGTTTCAGGTTCCGGAACCAATCTTCAGAGGATTTTAGACACCATTGAGAGCGGAGAAATTCAGAATGCACAGGTAACCTTAGTTATTGCAGACAGAGAATGTTACGGACTGGAAAGAGCCAAAAATCACAATATAGAAAATGTACTGATCCCAAGAGGAAAAAACTTCAGCAGCGAATTGGGTAAAATAATCTCTGAAAATACGGATCTGATCGTATTGGCAGGCTTTTTATCTATTCTTAAACCTGAGTTTTGTGATCAGTGGAAAGGTAAAATAATCAACATACATCCGGCATTGCTTCCAAAATTCGGAGGAAAAGGAATGTGGGGGATGAATGTTCACAATGCCGTAATTGAAGCTAAAGAAATAGAAAGTGGGGCTACTGTTCATTTTGTTACTTCGGGTATTGATGAAGGAGACATCATTTTACAAAAATCATTTATAATTAATGAAGGGGAAACTCCGGAAACATTAGCCGAAAGAATACATGAGGTGGAATATGAAATATTTCCAAAAGCAATCAATAAAATAGTAAATATATGATTCCGAAAATAGCTATTCTGGGAGACTTTAATCCAGTACACGCTACACATCATGCATTGAATGATAGTATAAGGGATGTTAAAAAGCTTTTGAATAAAGAAATTCAGTTTGATTGGATTGGTACAGATATTTTTAATGAAATTGTCTTTGAAAAACAAAATTATACCGGGCTGTGGATTGCTCCGGGAAGTCCATATAAAGACTTTGAAAATGTTTTAAAAGTAATAGAATATACACGGAAAAATAATATTCCGACCTTTGGAAATTGCGGAGGATTTCAACATATGATCATTGAGTTTGCAAGAAACGAATGTGAAATTACCAATGCAGATCATGAAGAAACCAATCCGGATAGTGAAAATGTTTTAATAAAAAAGTTGATGTGTTCATTAGTAGGCGAACAGGAAAATCTCAAGCTTATAGATAAAGAAAGTTTTTTATATAAAACAATGGGGGTAGATGAAATAGTAGGAAAATACTATTGCAGCTATGGAATCAATGAAGACTACGTGGAAACTTTAAAAGAAAGAGGATTAAGTTTTACATCAAAATCAGAAGAAGGACATTACAGGTCATTTGAAATAAAATCTCATCCGTTTTTTGTGGGAACTTTATTTCAGCCGACGCTCACTTCAACTACAGAAGCACCCAACCCTGTTATTGTGGAATTTGTAAAACATTGTTTGTAGAAAATCTAAGTAAAATAAAAGTAAATCCGGGGGTGAAAGGCCGGAATACAGTTTGAAATAGCTGTAAAAAGTAAAAAATTGAAAGTAAAATGAGTAAAAAGAGAGTTTTAATCAGTGTTTCTGACAAAAGCGGATTGATCGAATTTGCGCAGTTTTTGGAAGCCCAAAATTATGAACTGGTTTCAACAGGAGGGACGTTCAAACATTTGAAAGATGCTGGTTTAAATCCAATTCAGATTGATGAGGTTACCAATTTCCCTGAAATGTTGGATGGCAGAGTGAAAACTTTACACCCGAAAGTTCATGGTGGTCTTCTGGCAGTTCGTGCAAACGAAGAGCACATGAAAACAGTACAGGAGCACGGAATTGGTCTGATAGATATGGTTATCGTAAACCTTTATCCTTTCTTTGAAAATGTAAACAAAGATATTTCTTTACATGAGAAGGTAGAATTTATTGATATCGGAGGTCCTTCAATGCTTCGCTCAGCAGCTAAAAACTTTGATTCTGTTACCGTAATTACAGATGTAGAAGATTATGTTACAGTAAAAATCGAAATGGAACAAAACGGCGATACGTACATCGAAACCCGTAAGAAGCTTGCAGGAAAAGTATTCAACCTTACTTCTGCTTATGATGCGGCTATTTCAAGAATGCTTTTAGACGAAGCTTATCCGGCTTACCTTAATGCTTCCTACAAAAAAGTATCTGATTTAAGATACGGAGAAAACCCTCATCAGACAGCTGCTTATTACGTTTCTACTTTCGAAAACGGGGCAATGAAAGATTTTGAGCAGCTTGGCGGAAAAGAATTGTCTTTCAACAACCTTCGTGATATGGATCTTTGCTGGAAAGTGGTAACTGAATTCAAAGAGGAGATGGCTTGCTGTGCTGTAAAACATTCTACGCCTTGCGGCGTGGCCATCGGAACTTCAGCTCTGGAAACTTACCAGAAAACTTTTGAGTGTGATCCGGTTTCTATCTTTGGTGGAATTGTTGCCATGAACTACAAAATCGATGCAGCAACAGCAGAAGAATTAAACAAAACTTTCCTTGAAATTGTAATGGCTCCTGACTTTGATGAAGAAGCCCTTGAAGTTTTAAGGAAAAAGAAAAATTTAAGAATTATAAAAATCGTAAACCCTGTTTCTGATAAACAGACATGGGTGAAAATTGATGGCGGAATATTGGTTCAGGACAACGACAGCGTTTTCTCTGATGATATCAAAGTGGTTACTGAAACCCAACCGACCGAAGAGCAGAAAAAAGCATTGCTTTTCTCCCAGAGAGTAGTGAAATACGTAAAATCAAACGCGATTGTGGTTTCAAACGGAATTCAGGCTTTCGGAATCGGTGGTGGCCAGGTAAACAGAATCTGGGCAACACAGCAGGCGATTGAAAGAGCAAAAGAAAAATTCTCAGGAGACCTGGTATTGGCATCAGATGCGTTTTTCCCTTTCCGTGATGTGGTAGATTTTTGCGCTCAGGAAGGTATCAAAGCAATCATTCAGCCGGGAGGAAGTGTAAAAGACCAGGACAGCATCGAAGCAGCCAATGAGCATGGGATTCCGATGATGTTTACCGGGATCAGACATTTTTTACACTGATTAAAATAGAATTAAAAATTAGTTTTGAGATTGTATAAATAGCATTCAAAATTATATATTTGTAGAATATAGACTAGATAATTAAATTAAAGTATGAGAATATTAATCATAGGTGAAGGTGGAAGAGAGTCTGCACTGGCAGAAAAACTTCATAAAGACTCCAGAGTTACTAAAATGTTTTTCGCTAACGGAAATGCTACCACCGATGTAATAGGGAAAAATGTTCATTTATCAGAAATTAAAGAACTTAGGGATTTCGCGATTAAAGAAAAGATCGATTTAACGATTGTAGGCCCTGAAGCACCGCTTGTAGCAGGCTTGAAGGATGAATTTAAAAAGCATGATCTTAAAGTTTTCGGCCCTACCCAAAAAGTGGCAAGCCTGGAAGGAAGTAAGGCTTTCTCTAAGAAATTTATGCAGACCTATGATATCAAAACAGCAAAAGCTGTGGTATTTGATTCATATAATGAGGCTAAAGAATATGTTCAGACCCAGGAATATCCTTTAGTGATTAAAGCAAGTGGTTTGGCAGGCGGAAAAGGTGTTGTGATCTGCGATACTTTAGAAGAAGCTGAAGCTACGATCCACGATTTTATGATTCGCAGAATCTATGGAGATGCCGGGATCCGTTTAGTTATCGAAGAATTTTTACAGGGTTTTGAGGCTTCTATCATTGCATTCTCAAACGGTGAAAAACTTTTCCCTTGTATTGCTGCCAAAGATTATAAAAAAGCCGGAAATGGTGATACAGGACCTAATACAGGAGGAATGGGATCTGTAGCTCCAAGCCCGGAATTTACCCAGGAGCATTACGCTGATTTCGAAAAAAATATCCTTGAACCTACCATTACAGGTCTTAAAGCAGAAGGTTTCAGCTTTAAAGGAATCATCTTCTTCGGGTTGATGGTTACTAAAAACGGAGCTTATCTTTTAGAATACAACATGAGATTCGGAGATCCTGAAACCCAGGTATTGATGGCTCTTATGGAAAATAACCTGCTGGACGTTATCAACGACTGTATGAACGGGAAAGATATTGAACTTAAGTTTAAAAACGAAAAAGCGGTTTGTCTCGTAATGTGTTCCGGAGGATACCCGCGAAATATTGAAACAGGTTTCGAGATTGTAGGCGAAGATAAAGTACGGCACAGCCAGCTCTTATATGCAGGCGCTGTCAGAAAAGGCGATAAAGTGGTTTCCAATGGCGGCAGGGTACTCAATATTGTAGCCTCAGGCACTACTTATGATGATGCCCGCAAGAAAGTGTACGAAGATGCAGGACATGTACATTTCGATTACAGCTTCTACAGAGAAGACATCGGAAAGTTTTAAATAAAAATCACGAAAAAAGATTTGGAACGTTTCCAAGTCTTTTTTTGTAACACAGTTAATATTTAAATGAGATGTGAGATCCTGATTCCAGACACCGGATTTTTAATCTGATGTCTTACATCTGAAATCTGATGTCTTTTAAAATAAATCAATTATAAAAATGAACAACGGTATTATCATATTAGATTTCGGGTCCCAGTACAACCAGCTTATCGGAAGAAGAATCCGTGAGATGGGTGTATATTCTGAAATTTTACCTTTCAACACACCTATACAGGATATTTTAGCAAGAGAACCGAAAGGGATCATCCTTTCCGGAGGACCCAGCTCTGTGAATGCAGAAAATGCTCACTTAGTAGAAAAAGAATTATATGAACAGGGGATTCCGGTTTTGGGGATCTGCTACGGAATGCAGCTTACCGCTCATCTTTTGGGTGGAAAAGTGCATAAAGGTGTAAAAGGCGAATATGGAAAAGCCCATTTGGAGATCGTTAAAGAAAATGCTCTTTTAAAAGGGGTTATCCAGAATTCTATCGTGTGGATGAGCCACTTTGATGAAGTAGGCATGTTGCCGGCAGGTTTTGAGCTTAATGCACAGTCTGGCGTAATGGCATCTATTTCCAATGAAGAAAGAAAAATCTATTGTGTACAGTTTCACCCGGAAGTTTCTCATACGGAAGAAGGCGGTAAAATGCTTGAGAATTTTGTTTTCGGAATCTGTAATGCAGAGAAAAACTGGAAACTCACCAATTATATTGAAAAAACAGTTGCTGAAATCCGTGAAAAAGTAGGAGACAACAAAGTGATCCTTGGGCTCTCCGGTGGGGTAGACTCTTCTGTAGCAGCGGTTTTAATCCATAAGGCGATAGGAGATCAGCTGACCTGTATTTTTGTAGACACAGGGCTTCTGAGAAAAGATGAGGATAAAAAGGTAATGGATAATTATGGAGAACACTTCCATATGAATATTAAGCTGGTTAACGCCTCAGAGAGATTCCTTTCCAAGCTGGCCGGAGTAGATGATCCAGAACAGAAAAGAAAAATCATCGGAAACGAGTTTATCCATGTTTTTGATGAAGAATCCCATAAGATTGAAGGCGCTAAGTTTTTGGCACAGGGAACCATTTATCCGGACGTTATCGAAAGCCAGTCGGTAAACGGGCCATCTGCAGTAATTAAATCTCACCACAATGTTGGCGGACTTCCTGAAGATATGGAATTTGAACTGTTGGAGCCTTTAAGAGAGCTGTTTAAAGATGAAGTGAGAAAAGTAGGTGAGGAGTTGGGAATTCCACATCATTTGGTATACAGACACCCTTTCCCTGGCCCAGGTTTGGGAATCAGAGTATTGGGAGCTGTAGATGCTGAGAAAGTGAGAATCCTTCAGGAAGCGGATGATATTTTTATAGAAGAGCTTTACAAAAATGATTTGTACGAAAAAGTATCCCAGGCTTTTGTAGTGCTTCTTCCTGTAAAATCAGTAGGAGTAATGGGAGACGAAAGAACTTACGAATACACTGCTGTAGTACGTTCTGCCAACACCATCGACTTTATGACGGCAACGTGGAGCAGGCTTCCTTACGAGTTTTTAGATATCGTATCGAGCAGAATTATCAATGAGGTAAGAGGAATCAACAGGGTAGCTTACGATATTTCCAGCAAACCGCCTGCAACTATTGAGTGGGAATAATTTTCACTGAAATTTAAAAATATTAATCTGGACTGCCCCCAAAAAGTTAGACCCTTTTTAGGGGCAGTCCGTTATGGGCAGGATTTTATTTTTTCCAAAACATACTCCAGATAATTAAATGAACTCATAAATTCCCATTTCTCATCCACTAAAAACTGTTCAGCCGTACCAATAAAATCTTGCCTGTCCGGCCACATTGAAATATTTCGGATATCAATATTCATGATGTTGAAGGAATATAATTTCTCTTTTTCATCAGAAGTTAATAAGTTGATAAATAAATAGTTTTCGGGTAGATCTATCAAATTCTTACTGATATCGCAGATCCTGTTTTCAGGTTTTATCTTAAACATTACTTTTTCCATAAAACCTAAAGCTTTATTGCCGGAAGAATGCTTTTTAAGACAGGAATAATGAATTCCCGCATCATTAAAAAGATATAGCGGATCTTTTGTATTTGATATGAATGCCGGAAACATAACAATATTCTGGTGATCATACAAAATAGTATGGCAGATGGGGCATTCAGATTGATTTTGTATAATAATGGCCATGAATTTACAGTTCTTCTCTTTATAAGTGGGTATTTTTATCTTACATTATAGAAATAAAAATCTTCAGCAGAAAAGGCTTCCGGATTTCCCATATAATCAAAATAAGTAGTATAAATATCCTCATCTATTGATAAGCACTGATCATATAATGTGTTGACGATAATATACTGTATATGACTAAAGTTGTTCAAAATAGAGTGGATTTGCGATGAATATTTGCTTTCCAGGAAGATAATGGGATAATTTAAATAAATATATCCTATCACTTTTTTCTCCGAACTTAAAGTAGCAAATTTTTCCGCATATATTTCAATGTCAACCTGATAATCAATTGATAAAGCGTTTACTACCGGTTCGAAATCATTGTGTTTCCAATTGGTATTTGAAGTGACTGCCTTTTGTATGCTTTCGGTGATATCCATTATTAAATTTATTAAAAGATTACGGAAAGTACTTTCCTTGGGGAATTTAAGTTAAATTTTTTCCCTAAATTTAAGTAAAATTACATCACATGCAAATAGAAACGAGACCCCTGACGGTTCAGGATTATGATGAACTGGTAGTAACAATGAAGCGTGCGTACCCACAAATGTCAGAATCGATTTGGTCTAAAAAAAGCATCGAAAAACTTACCAAAATATTCCCTAAAGGCCAGATCTGCATCACGGTAGACGGTAAACTGGCTGCTGTAGCCCTGTCCATTATTGTGAATTATGATGATTTCGGGGATGATCATACCTATGTGGATATTACCGGAAATTATACCTTCAATACCCATCTTTCAACAGGAAATGTCCTTTACGGAATTGAGGTCTTTGTAGATCCCGAGTTCCGTGAACTGCGTCTGGGAAGAAGATTATATGATGCCAGAAAAGAATTATGTGAGCTTCTTAATCTCAAATCCATTATCCTCGGCGGCAGGATTCCGAATTATCATAAATACAGTGATGAGCTTTCCCCGAGAGAATACATCCGCAGAGTCAGAGACAAGGAAATTTATGATCCCGTACTGTCATTTCAGCTTTCCAATAACTTCCTTCCGATAAAAATCCTTAAAAAGTACCTTCCTGAAGACGAATCATCGTTGGAAAATGCCGTTTTGCTCCAATGGAACAATATTTATTACAGCAAAAAACCGAATACAATGCAGGATAGTATCATCCGTTTGGGGTTGGTACAATGGCAAATGAGGCATTTCAAAAATATTGATGCCTTCTACGAACAGGTTGAGTTTTTTGTAAACGTAATGGGGGATTATAAATCAGATTTTGTACTGTTCCCTGAACTCTTCAATACACCTTTATTGGCACCATTCAATAAGCTTTCGGAAAGGGATAGTATGATTGAGCTGGCTAAACTTTCAGAACAGATCAAAAACAGGATTTCAGAATTGGCGATCAGCTACAATGTCAATATCATTTCCGGAAGTATGCCGGTTTTTGAAAATAATGATCTGTATAACGTAAGCTATCTGCTCCATCGTGATGGCCGGATCGATGAATACCGGAAAATCCATATTACCCCTAATGAAAGGAAATATTACGGAATGAAAGGCGGAAGTGAGATCAGAGTATTTGATACCGATTGCGGGAAAATAGGTCTGGTAATTTGCTATGATGTAGAGTTTCCAGAGCTTCCGAGGATTTTAGCGGACCAGGGGATGAAGATCCTGTTTGTGCCTTATCTTACCGATACCCAGAACGCTTATATGAGAGTACGACATTGTGCAGCGGCAAGGGCTATAGAAAATGAATGCTATGTAGCCATTGCCGGTTGCGTGGGAAACCTGCCTGGAGTTAATAATATGGATATTCAGTTTGGTCAGGCTGCTGTCTTTACACCATCTGATTTTGCTTTTCCGTCCAATGCGGTAAAAGGTGAAGCAACCCCGAACACAGAAATGACTTTAATTGTGGATGTGGATTTAAACTTATTAAAAGATCTTCACTACAACGGTTCTGTTCAGATTTTGAAAGACAGGCGGAATGATCTGTATGAAACTTATCTTAAATAAATAAAAAAACAGAATGTAAAAGTGCATTCTGTTTTTTATTTTGTCAAATAGCAGGCAACTATTAAGCATATTGCGGACAAACCACAGCCGGGCAGATCAGCCTTGGACATCTTGGTCTTCCGTCAGTAGGGCAACATTCGTTTGAACAGTTAAGAACTATTCCGCCACCTGAAACATTTTTTAATTCTTCTCTTGAAAGTTTTTTAAGTAAATTTTTCATTTTATAATATTTTTTGGTTGATAATATTAGATAAAGATAAAAAAATCTTACGAATGAAAACTACATGTAACCCGTTTTTATACGGTTATTTTAATTATCAGTAAAAGAACTTTTTATTCCGTCAATAAAACAGGATAGGAATAATTTTTGAAGTACATTGCAACTACTTATTTTTATAATATGTTTGACAAGCAACAGAGAAAACTGAAAAGATCTGCCAGGCTGATTTCCGTATTGAGTAAATATGGCTTTAAAGATATGCTGGCAAGAATGAATAGCGGTAAGCAGGAAGAAATTGCGGGGAATTCTGATGAAATTATTTCAAAAGGAACAGTGTATGAACGGATCAGACTGGTTTTGGAAGAGCTGGGACCAACATTTGTGAAACTGGGACAGACTTTTAGTAACAGGGAAGATTTATTGCCACCGGAATTGGTTCAGGAGCTACAGAAACTTCAGGATAAAGTAGATATGGTGGATATGAATGTAGAGGAAATTCTGGAAAATGAATTCAATATTTCTGTTAAAGACCATTTTATTGAAATTCAGAAAAAGCCTCTGGCAACAGCTTCGATAGCCCAGGTGTATAAAGCAACTCTGCTGAACGGAGATGAAGTGATTTTAAAAATTAAAAAAGCGGATGTACAAACCGTGATCGAAGATGATCTTCTTTTAATTAAAGATCTTGAAAAGCTGGTTTCTTCCTATTCAGAAATAGGAGATAAACTCAACCTGAAACAGGCGATTTCCACCTTTGAAAAATCTTTGCTTGAAGAGGTTTCTTTGATCAATGAAAAAAATAATATCCTGCAGTTTGCACGGAATTTTAAAAACAATAAAGAAACCTACGTTCCGAAGATTTACGAAGAATTTTCCAATAATAATGTTCTTTGTATGGAATTTATAGACGGAATAAAAGTGACGGATAAACCTGAACTTTTAGCCAATGATATTGATCCTGTGAAGGTTTCGGAAGCAGGATTGTGCTTGTTTGTTTCCCAGATTTTAGATTACGGGTTTTTTCATGCAGATCCGCATGCCGGGAATATTCTGGTTAAAAAAAACGGAAAGGTGGTATTTATTGATTTTGGGGCAGTAGGGAAAATCCAGCCGAACGATAAAGAAATTCTTGAAAGCCTGATTGTAAGCTTCGTTGCTAAAAATGCGCATAAAATTGTAAGATCACTCAAGAAAATGGCGATAAGCTATGAAATTCCGGATGAAAGAAGATTTGAAAACGATGTGGAAGATATTCTGAATTTTGTTCACAGTTCCTCATTAAAAGATATTCATCCCCAGGAGATCATTAATAAAATGAAAGATGTCTTAAAAGATAACCGACTGCATATGCCAGATTATTTTTATCTTTTATTTAAAGGAATTGGCCTGATAGAAGGGGTTGGTCGTACCATCAATCCGGATCTGGATATTGTTAAAAGCCTTAATCCGTACACCAAAAAAATATTCACCAAAAAAATAAGCCCGAAGAATATTTTAAAAACCGGGATGGACCGTATGATGAGCTTCACGGATAATGTAGATGAAATTCCTAAAGAGCTCAGGTCTGTCTTACAAAAACTGGATGAAAATAAATTCACTGTTTCAAGTGAAATTAAAAATATCGAAAAGACCAATCAGCTTATTAAATCAAGTGTGGTCAATTTAATTCTTGCCATGATTTTAGGGGCAAATATAGTGGCAACAGCAATTGTTTTTGTTTCAGAAGCCGGCCCGAGAATCGGAGAGATGTCTTTGGTGGCTGTTTTAGGATTTATCTTTTCAATACTTTTAGTTTTAGTACTTTTATTAAGAATTACCAGGAAATAACAGTTGATTGCTTATTATCACCAGAAATAAACAGTTTCTTTGTCATTCCGCAGGAATCTCGGTTTCGTTATTTAATCTATTCATTACATAGATTCTGCGGAATGACGAAGATTCGTGAACATTGGAAAATCTTTGATTTTCTTGCAGCTTAAAAACAGCACAAAAAATCAACTTGCGTCTTTACGATTGCTAATTAAAAAAAACTCATATGAAAATACTCATATCATCCGTCTTAATATTCTGCAGTTTTCTCATTTTTGCACAGGAAAATAGTGGGGTTTTGGGAGACTACGACGGGAACGGAACAAAAGAATATGCTTATTCCAAAGTAAGCGATTGCAGTGATGAATGTGACGGGAAGTGCGAAACAACTATCTATTTCAGTGATAAAAATATAAAATCATTTACAATTGCACCTGCCAATAACGGAAGCTTATACAATCTTAAAGATTTGAATGGTGACGGAAAAGATGATCTGGGGTTTTACCCAAACTGGTGTACAAGCTGCTGGCATCCGTTTTATGCCTATACCTATGGGAAAAATGGGTGGAAACCTTTGATAGAACCTATTTCTACCCATTGTTCTCAGTGGGAAGAAGAAAAATTTCCAATTGAAAAGGATCCGGAAAAAAAAGGAAACGTAATCATTACAACCAGCAAATGGCTTGATGATGACATTAAAATAATCAGCCAAAGTGTAAAGATTAATTAAATACCTATCTTTGCAAAATGGAAAAACTCACCTTTGCAGATTTTGAACTGCCGGTTAAAATTCTTGATGTTTTAGCGGATCTGGAATTGTTCGAACCCACACCTATCCAGGAGAAAAGTATAAAGCCTATACTTTCCGGAAGAGATGTGATGGGAATTGCACAAACAGGAACCGGGAAAACATTAGCGTACCTTTTACCCGTTCTTAAAACCTGGAAATATAACAAAAACGGAAATCCTACAGTGCTCGTTTTAGTTCCGACAAGAGAATTGGTCGTTCAGGTAACGGAAATTGTAGAGAAATTAACGGAAAATATTACTGCAAGAGTAATCGGAATTTATGGGGGTAAAAATATCAATACCCAGAAACTTTTGTTCAATGACGGTTGTGATATCCTGATAGGAACTCCGGGAAGGGTGATGGATTTAGCAATTGACAATGCAATCTCCCTGAAGGAAATCCAAAAGCTGATCATTGATGAATTTGATGAAATGCTTAATTTAGGTTTCAGGCCACAGCTGACCCATATTTTTGAAATGATGAAAGAGAAAAGACAGAACATTCTTTTCTCGGCAACAATGACAGAAGCGGTAGATGAAATGCTGGACGAATATTTTGCAAGTCCCGTAGAGATTTCACTGGCCAAATCCGGAACTCCACTTGAAAAGATAGAACAGACCGCTTATAAAGTTGAAAACTTCAATACTAAAATCAACCTGCTTGAACATTTATTGAAAAATGAGACAGACATGTCCAAAGTACTCATCTTCAATAATAATAAAAAGCATGCAGATCTGTTGTTTACAAAAATTGATGAGCTCTTCCCGGATCAGTTTGATGTAATCCACTCTAATAAATCCCAGAATTACAGGCTTAAAGCAATGAAAAGCTTTGAAAATGAGGAAATCAGAGGATTGATCACTACAGACGTTATGGCAAGAGGTCTGGATATTTCAGATATTACCCATGTTATCAATTTTGAAACCCCTGATGTTCCTGAACAGTATATTCACAGGATCGGTAGAACGGGTAGGGCAGACAAAGACGGTAAAGCAATCACTTTTGTTACGAAAAAAGAAGAGCCTCTGATCTTAGACATTGAACTGTTGATGGATAAAGAGCTGAAATTTATTGGTTTCCCGGAAGAAGTAAAAATAAATCCTAATAAAATAGCTTCCGAAAAAGATGAAGTGGTCATGAAAAACCCGGCACAGGTAAAACTGAACGAAGGTGGCGGAGCGTTCCATGATAAAAAGGATAAAAATAAAAAAGAAAACTGGGGTGGCCCGTCAAAAAGAAAGGCACCTAAAAAGTTTGGAGCCAACAGGGCACAACAAAAAGCGATTTCAAAATCTAAAAGAAAGAAATAATAAAAAACTTCATCTCTGAGATGAAGTTTTTTATTATTGCCTGGCCTGGTGGTTTACCTGGTGACTTAGAGGCTCCATATATCTGTGACAGAGACTTCATACCTAGTGAG
Organism: Chryseobacterium populi; assembly: GCF_000282115.1. GTDB lineage: Bacteria > Bacteroidota > Bacteroidia > Flavobacteriales > Weeksellaceae > Chryseobacterium > Chryseobacterium populi. Next base: position 19,225 of record NZ_AKJY01000030.1, on the reverse strand, counting down.
TCTTTTTATCTGGTGGCTGAGGTTCTCGAAGCCACCAGACATCATTTCATATAAGGCCTCATTACTTTCGTCCAGACCTTATAGCCTTCAGCATTGGTATGAAGCATATCTTCCAGAAAAAGGTCTTTTCGTATATTTCCGTTAGCATCTTCCATGGCTTTGGTAATATCTATGAATTCCGTATTAGGTTCTTTTTTCATAAAAGCAGCAATTTTTTTATTGGTCTGCTTCATCTGTGGCCATAGCTTCTCTCTGCTCGGCGAATATTTGATAGAAATATAATCAACTTCTATATCAGGAAATTTTTCCCGGATTTTTCTGTAAAGGGTTTTATATCTTTCCACAACTGCTTTCGCTTTTAGCTGGTGATTATCAGCGAAGTCATTATCACCGCAGTAGATAATAATCTGCTTCGGTTGATAAGGATTCAGTAAATCTTCGGCATAATAATTAAGGTCGATTAATCTTGAGCCTCCAAAACCTCTGTTGATGATGGTTTTATCAGGGAAATAGGCAGCAACATCCGTCCATTTGGTAAAAGAAGAGCTCCCGATTAAAAGGATGGCATCTTTTGGAGGTGGGGTTTCCTGATCAATTTTTTTGAAATTTTGAATGTCCTGCCAGAACATCGGTTTGTTTTCCTGTGAAAAAAACAGGGCATAAGCCAGCAATAAGAATGCTGATAAGATCTTCTTCATTTTTTAATAATTTTTAGTTAATTAAAACCTTCTCATAAAAAAAACTCCCGAAGGTTTTCCGGGAGTCTGGTTTTTATCTTTTGTAAGAAATATAGTTGATGTCGATCACCTGGTCTCCATCTACGTCTATATTGCCAAACGTTTGCATTAATCTTAATTCTGTGCTGTTAAGAATGACCACCTTATACTTTCTTTCATTGTCATTATTGTATTTGATGACAAGATCTTTACTTTCGGTATCATAAGTGAAAGTGCCTTCAGTTTTGCTGTTGAGCTGGCAATCAGCCCCCACACCTGCATATGCCGTATATGATGTATAATAATCAGTTCTGAACTCAGTTATATTTTTTGCACTACATCCTGAAGGAGTATCAGAAGTTATTACAGTTTTATTGTCTTTTCCGGAAATAATTTCTGTTTTATTAGTCTTCCAGGCTCCCTTCATCATATCTACTTCATAAGCTTGTATATTATCATCTTCACAAGAAGTAAGCGCTAGTGCTGAAAAGGCAAATAAAAGTAATTGTTTTTTCATTTTTACAAATTTAGAATATGCTAAAATATAAATAAATTTGAAATATTTATAATGAAATTAATGTTTTTTAAACGAATGTTTATAAATAATAGAATTTTTTGTAAAAGGTTAGAAGTTGAAGGAACTGTTTTAAGATTTAAGCATTAAAATTACTTGAAAATTTTAATTTCACCCCTTTTAATAATCCCTTCAATCTTCAATCCAGAACTTTGACTTATTTAATAGCTCATCTCCACAATCTTATAAGCATCCTGCGGAGTCAGGTTTTTATGCTCACCCAAGCCCAGCCAGTTTCTGTCTGTAAACGCTTTTTCAACCCTTTCAGCAGTTCCTTTGTAATCTTCCGTATATTCTGAAAGCCTGGTCTGGATATTTAAGCTGTGGAAAAACGCTTCCATTTTACTGATCCCGGCTTCTGCCTTTTCTTCTACTGTTCCTTCTGTGATTCCCCATACCCTTTCAGCGTATTGCGCTAGTTTTCCTTTTTTGGTTTCAAAATTATAGCGGTAATGGGACGGGGCAATGATGGCCAATGTTCTTGCATGATCAATTCCGTAATAAGCCGTTAATTCGTGGCCCATAGCATGAACTGCCCAGTCTGTGATCACTCCTTTCTGAATAAGCCCGTTTAAAGCCATCGTACAGCACCACATGAAATTCCCTGCCGCATCATAATCAAAATCATCAGCCAAAACTTTAGGAGCGGTTTCCTGTAAACTGATTAAAATACTTTCAGCAATTCTTTCCTGCAGATCAGCAGACGAAGGTGCTGTCATATACTGTTCTAAAACATGGGTGTAGGCATCGGTAAGTCCGTTTACAACCTGGTTTTTAGGAATAGATCTTACAACTTCCGGATCCAGAACGGAAAACTGCGGGAAAAGCCCCGGACCGCCTGAAGATAATTTTTCATTCGTTTCCCTTCTTGAGATCACATATCCGGAATTCATTTCAGAACCCGTTGCGGGAAGCGTTAAAATACTTCCGAAAGGCATTCCTTCCCCTTCAAAAGTTCTTACAGGTTTTTTAAGGATTTCCCAAGGCTCACCATCATAATTAGCTGCAGCAGAAAGGAATTTTGTTCCGTCAATTACAGAACCTCCTCCAACAGCCAAAAGAAAAGTGATATTTTTTTCTTTGATAAACTGTAAAGTATTGATTAAAACCTCATATTCAGGATTGGCAGGAATTCCACCAAATTCATAGAGCTCATGGTCTTTCAAAGCCTCTTTTACCTGGTCATAGACACCATTGTTTTTGATGCTTCCGCCACCGTAAATCATTAATATTTTAGCATCCTGAGGAATTTCATTTGAAATTTTAGCAATTTCACCTTTTCCGAAAAGTATTTTAGTTGGATTTTTAAACTCGAAATTAAGCATTGTCTTACTTTTTTAGTATGCCAAATGTACGTAATGCAAAAGAAAAAATGAGTTAAGAAAGTTTTAAAATTCTTATGATTGTTTTTAATGTAAACTATCGAATTTATATGGTTATTTTGAATGTTTGACTTCGCTTTCTTTTATCATAAATTTTTCACGCTTACAGTCTAAAATGAGAATGTGATTAATAAAGATTTTATTTCCAAGCATTCCTTTCATTCCTGAGCTTTTCATTAAAAAATTCTGCATTTTTGAGGTCCCTTCTATATACGTTACTTCGGAAAGCTTCAGTATAGAGCTGCCCATTTCAATCTTTTGATGGGCAGCTGATGATTTTATGGATAAAGTATTTCCCCAGGAGTTTCCTTTTTCAGATTTTATATGACTGTTTGAGAGCCTGTATTGGTCCCAGCTTTCCTTATTGGTAATCAATTCATAGCCACTGGTTCCCGAATCAAACATCAGTTTTAGTTTTTCATTTCCTATTTTTGCAGGAAGTAATATTTTTCGCTTTTTAAATTCAAAACCGGAAAATCCTTTTTCATCAATCCTATCTGTAAATGAGCAGGTATGATCTTTAAAATTTAAAATGATGATTCTTTTTTCTAGCAGATCATTTCCGATAGTTCCGATAATGTTGACCGCTTCGGGATTTTCCGTATCAGCAGAATCTCCATGATTGATCAATTGGAAACCGGATGAAGAAACTTCCATTTTATTGAGTTTAAAACTTGAAAAAATGTTTTTTAAATTACTTTTAGGCGAAATTTTTTCATGGATTGATTGTAAAGAATTTGTGTAGAAAACTGTTGTTGGCGAGCCGGTATCCAATTGCATATAAAATACCTGGCTGATCCCTTTTAACCGAACCGGAAGCAATAAAGCCGAATACAGATTGTCACCATCTGCGACCCATTTTACAGGAATATTTTCTGAAATTCCTGAGACAATGAGGGTATTGGGTGGTGGTGTAAATTTTTTATCAAAATAGACATATCCTCCGGCGGATAAAACAATGAAAATAATTAATAAAGTAAATGCAATTTTTCTGAAAGTTTTCATTCCTTTTTTTTCTGCAAGATTCGGAATTGAAAGTATTATAATAAGAAAAAAGCTTACGACAATCTTACGTCAATGATATGACAGGTTTTATAAAATACTGTTTTTCAGTTTTATCTGTAAATCTGAGCTTTTGTTTAAACTGAATCCATTTTTAAAAATAATATAGATATTGATGAAAAAAAGACCAATTAAAAAGTAAATAAAAAGCGGAGTTTTTATAGAGGTCAGTTTTTGAATGAACGGACTTGCTATCATTGAAATACTCAATGCAGCGGACCAGATAATCTGGATGCTTAAAATATTTCTTCCCATTTCTTTTACTTTTGAATCTTTACTTCTGTAGATTAAAACAGCAGGGAAAATAATATTTCCTAAGGGCAAAATAATAAATGTAAGAGCTGAAATATTGATCAGTTTTACACGATTGATATCTATGCTCTGTTTTTCCGGAACGAAAAGATTTTCGGGGTCTGTTTCCAGGGTTTTGGCCAGGGATTTCAAAGTAAAACCTTTCGGGATATTTCCCGCTTCAATCCTTTGGATGGTTCTTAATGAAAGTCCGGATTTTTCCGCAAGTTCAGCCTGAGTCAGATTTTTATTTTCTCTAAATAATTGAACTTTGTTTTTCATTTTTCCGAATTTAAGGATTATCTAAATATATTTTAAATCAAAAGTGATAAATAGAAAGATATTTACTGGGCTAAATTATTGCAGTCATCACTTTTAAAGTAAATTCCGTTACTTTTACTTCCCAGCTTTCCGGTTTTTCTGTTGATCTTTATCAGAAAAGATTCTTTCATTACCGGACAGCTCTTGGATTTTAGGGCATATAAGGAAATATAACGGTCTTCAATTTTGTATGAGCCGGTATACCTATTCGTTGTATCAATCGAAAAGCCGTTGATTTTAGCAATAAGAAGCGCTTCAGGAAGATTGTCCACGAATCCGATAAAATTTTTCAATTGTTTTTCAGAGGTCAGAGATTCAGGGGTATTGTTATGACAGATAAGAATATACGAAAAGCAGTTTTCGGTCTGGCATTCCCTGAAAAAGCCTTCACTTGGGGAAGATTCATCAATACCTGCCATATTTTCGGGTCTCTGGCTGTCATAGATCAGTTCAGGTTCCGGCTTATCGCCCGGGCGGCGCACCTGCCAGTAATCGTATTTTTTATCCGGGATCATAAACGGGTATGAAAAATCAGCAGAATCTAATATATCCGGGATTTTTTTATAATCGTCAGGAACTCTGATCTGCGCAAAGAACAGGTTAGACATGATCAGCGGAAAAGCGACGATTATTCTCATAAAAGAAAGTGTTTCAGACAAATTTACGAAATGAAGACATTAGATACTGACTTTTGTGACTGATTATTAATGAGAATTATTCAAAAAGATAACTTTAGTCATTTTTTATAAACTTTTTTATCCTTTGATATTTTCTGCCATCTTTTTTCTGTCATCGGGAATAAGTAATCATTTTTTAATAAAAACAGAACGGATTTAAAAACTAAATCTCCTACATTTGTTCTATGATACACGACCAACGCGCAGAAAAATTCAGGCAGATCGTGGAAAATAAGTTCCAGATCTACAATTCATTATTTATGAGCCTGCCTTATGATAAAATGACGAATATCGGGATGCTCCTTCCGTTTTTGTATGAAGAAAGTAAAAATGGCTATGATGCCGGAAAAACCCCGGAACTGATCGTAGAAGATTTCTTTAAAAGCCATACTGATTTACAGACGGAAGAGCAGAAGCTGGAACTTCTTTTTAAAATCATTCAGTATATCGAAAGACAGGTGGTTTTGTTTGACAGTATTGAAGATGCTGCCTTTCCGAGTCTGCACTCTGAAAGCGATAACGGTACCGTTACCAATCTTTTTGAACGTTCGGTTCAGGATCATAAACTGGAAAAAGTACGTGAGAAGCTGAAAGATTTTACCGTGAAAGTAGTTTTCACGGCACACCCGACCCAGTTTTATCCGAGCTCTGTACAAAGGATCATCCAGGACCTGAGAAGTGCAATTACCACAGATTCTGTCACGAATATTGACATGCTGTTGCAGCAGTTGGGAAAAACACCTTTTGTGAACAAAGAAAAACCCACTCCTATTGATGAGGCTCTAAGTATTATTTCCTATTTGAGATATGTGTATTACGATACAATTGGAGAGCTGTTTACCAAAATTAAAAAGACATTTGGGAACGGCCATTTTCACCTGCATGAAGATATTATCCAGCTTGGTTTCTGGCCGGGTGGCGACAGAGACGGAAACCCTTTTGTAACTGCTGATGTGACCAGAAGAGTAGCCGAAGAACTTCGTTCAGCGATTTTAAAATCCTATTACAGCCATTTGAAGTTTATCAGAAGAAGGCTGAGCTTCAGGGGAGTTTCAGAAGTTTTGAATCAATTGAATGATGAATTGTATACTGCCATTTTCAATAATCAGAAAATGACAGCTGAAGATATTCTTAAAAAAGCGGATGAAGCAGAACATATCCTGATCAGTCAGCATAACTCGTTATTTTTAGATCTGTTGGTGAATTTTAAAGACCGGGTTAAGATTTTCGGAACCCACTTTGCAACATTGGATATTCGCCAGGACAGCAGGATTCATCAGAAAGTTATTGATGAGGTTTTTGAAAAAGTGTATGGAAATACAGAAGCGGATCACGAAGAAAAATTCAATAAGCTGATTCATATTTCAGGTAAAATAAGTCCGGATGATTTTGAAGATATTGTAAAAGATACTTTGTTAACGGTTTCCCAGGTTTCTGAAATCCAGCAGCTGAACGGATCAAGAGGAATGAACCGCTATATTATTTCCAATTCTGATGCCGTGAAAGATGTAATGAATGTATATGCATTCTTTAAAATTTGCGGTTACCGGGATGAAGAGATCCATATGGATATTGTGCCGCTTTTTGAAACCATGGAAGGTCTTGATAACGCTGAAAATGTAATGAAGGAGCTGTATCAGAATCCTGTTTATAAAAAACATCTGGAAAGGAGAGGAAATCAGCAGACCATTATGTTGGGGTTCTCTGACGGAACGAAAGACGGAGGCTATTTAAAAGCCAACTGGGAAATTTATAAAGCTAAAGAAATCCTGACAAAGCTTTCCGAAGAAAACGGAATCAGGGTGGTATTTTTTGACGGCAGAGGCGGCCCACCGGCAAGAGGCGGAGGGAAAACCCACGATTTCTATGCTTCACAGGGAAATACAATCGCCAATAATAAAATCGAGTTGACTATTCAGGGGCAGACGATTACCAGTATTTTCGGAAATAAGGAGCAGGCAAAATACAATTTCGAGCAGCTACTGACTGCTGGAGTTGAGAATGATGTATTCAAAAATTCTAAAAAAGATTTAACTGAAAAAGAAAGAAAGCTGATCATTGAATTGGCTGATATCAGCTATAAAAAATATTCGGATCTAAAAGCTCACCAGATGTTCGTTCCCTATCTTCAGGAGATGAGTACGCTTGAATATTATGGTAAAACAAATATAGGTAGCCGTCCTTCAAAACGGGGAAATGGGAATGAACTGAAATTTGAAGATTTAAGAGCTATCCCATTTGTTGGATCATGGTCACAGCTGAAACAAAACGTTCCGGGGTTCTTCGGATTTGGTTTTGCCATGCAGGAAATGAAAAAGCAGGGCAGGTTTGAAGAAGTGAAAGAATTATATAAAGGTTCCGATTTCTTTAAAACTTTAGTTTTAAACTCAATGATGAGCATGAACAAGTCTTATTTCCCGTTAACCTACTACATTAAGAATAACCCGAAATTCGGTGAGTTCTGGAATGTTCTTTTTGATGAATATAATCTTTCCAGAGACATTATGCTTGAATTAACAGGGTTTACAATGCTTCAGGAAGAAGATCCGCTTTCAAGAAAGTCTGTGAAAATCCGTGAGAAGATTGTATTGCCGCTATTGAGTATTCAGCAGTATGCTTTAATGAAGATCCTGAAAGGAGAAGGAAATAAGGAAGCTTATGAAAAACTCGTGACACGTTCTCTGTTTGGAAATATTAATGCGAGCAGGAACTCAGCGTAAAATTCAAAACACTGAACCATTAAGATGATTTAAGAACTTAAGATAATTAAGCTTTAAGAAATAATTAGTTGTTCAGTGTTTGTCATTCAGAATGGAGCAGAAGTGGAGTGAAGAAATCACAATAATACAAAGAATTCAAGCTATAAAGCATTATCTAGACTCCTACGGAATGAAAGGTGATGGATAATTGAAAATCTTTGATTTTCTTGCGTCTTAAAAAAACAAAGAATCCTCACACAACCTTGCGCCTTCGCGATTAACCAGAATACAGTATTCGCAAAGATGTAAACTTTAAAACAGCAACAGAAGATGTCAGGATTTTTATTTTCAATAAAAATTGATGCTGTAATAATGAATAATGAATAAAAACATCTATTGATCTTAGTCTTTGTCATTCCGCAGGAATCTCAGTCCTGTATTTAAATTATTCATCATTTGATTACTTATGAAATGATAATCTGTACAGGTACCGGGGTTCTAAAAACAAAAACCTTCCGATCCGGAAGGCTTTATTTTATTCTTTTATAAATTTCTCATAATAAACTTTATCCTTCGTCCGAATTTTCAGATAATAAGTTCCCTTCGCAAAATCTTCAACTTTCACGGATCTCTGATTGGCATTTTTCACAATCAGCCTTCCCAGGTTATCGTAGATCTCCAGAGATAAAACATCGTTTTCAGAAGCAATATTTAAAATGTTTTTAACAGGATTGGGAAAGATGCTTACTTTTTTCTCTTTCACTATTTCGGATGTACTTAAGGTCGTGTTATAAAAATTTCCGAAATTAAGGATACCATATCCCATCTGATCGGTATGATTAGGATATAATGATGCAGTCTGTCTCAGCCTGGTTCTCATGGCATCCCTGTTCATGGTAGAGAAAGCCTGGATCAGACAGGCTACACCGCCTGCAGCAACCGGGGTGGCAATGGAAGTACCGCTTACGGTAGTTGTGGCATTGCCGTTAACGGTAACGGTATTTGATCCTCTTGTACTGCCATCAGGTTTTATAACCCCTAAAGAATTAGGTCCGAAAGATGAAAATGCTGATGAAATTCCGGCAGAATCTACAGATCCTATGGTGAAAACTTTGGTATTATCTGCAGGAGTAAGGATGTAATGCCATGTTTGATTTCCGAAATTACCTGCAGCAAACAATACAAAAATTCCTTTATTGACAGCGATTTCCGAAGCTCTTGCTATGAAAGAAGTGCTTCCGTCCAGATTTGCGTAGGTATAATTATATTTCGGATCATCAAATTGAGCATACCCTAAAGAGGTTGTAATAAGATCAACTCCTTTTCTGTCTGCTTCTTCAGCAGCTTCAATCCAGTAAAGCTCTTCCTCAGGAATTTCTACCGTGGTATTTTCACTCCGGTAAAGATAAAAATCGGCATCTGGAGCAGCGCCCACAAAAGTATCCTGAATGTATCCGCCGATAGCACCCAGAACAACAGAGCCGTGCCCGTTCAGGGTAGTATTATAAATATCATTGCTTTTCGTAACAAAGTCATAGCCGGCTTTAATCTGGTTATTAGTCCATAACCGGGTATAAGCCGAACCTGTATTTACCGTTGGAAACCCGGTGTCGATAACAGCAATGGAAACACCTGTTCCTGTATATCCGGCAAGATGAAGCGGCCTTAAATTGATCTGGTCAATCTGCTCAGCTCCGGAACCGTAATTGAAAGTGGTTAAGTTTTTATGGGTATCAGATGGGTTTTCCCATTTGTTGAAATTTCCGGCTTTTGTCCCCGATGAAGAATTTTTAGCAAAACTTTCTACAGTCTGCACATAGGTCTGTGACTGGAGGGTTACGATTTGTGCTGGGGTAGCATTCACGGCAACCCCGTTTAGCCATTTGGAATAATCGGTTACCGTAAAACCCAGATTCTGAATATTCTGAATGTAAGACTGCTCAATCGGAGCATCCTGGTCATTCAATGAAATTCCGAGTGAAATCCTTCTGTTTAACGATTTTTGAGAGAGTTCAGACAATGGATTGGCATAAAAAGAAGCTTTGTTCGGTTTATCTTTGAAAAACACAAAAACAAGGGATGTTTGTGCCGAAACTGCTGAATAACCCGTTAAGAGACAAAAGAGTAAAATTCTTTTCATGTATTTATTTTTCATAAAGATAAAACAAAATCAATAAAATTTTTGACAGGATATTAAAATCCTTATTTTTACAGAAATATTTGTTTATGAAAAAAATTCAGATGGTTGACTTACAAAGTCAGTATTACAAGATAAAGAATGATGTAGATAATGCGGTTTTAAATGTAATGGATTCTGCGGCTTTTATCAATGGGCCGGAAGTAAAGTCTTTCCAGAACGAATTGGAATCTTATTTGGACGTGAAACACGTTATTCCTTGTGCCAACGGTACAGATGCACTACAGATTGCATTGATGTCCCTTGATCTTAAAGAAGGGGATGAGGTTATTACTGCTGATTTCACATTTGCAGCAACGGTAGAAGTTATTCATTTATTAAAACTGAAATCGGTTCTGGTAGATGTAGATTATGATACATTCACGATTTCGACGGAAGAAATCAAAAAAGCGATCACTTCAAGGACTAAAGCGATCATTCCTGTACATATCTTCGGACAGTGTGCCAATATGGAGGAAATCCTGAAAATTGCAGAGGAACATAATTTATATGTCATTGAAGACAACGCACAGGCCATTGGTTCCGATTATACTTTTTCAGACGGGACAGTAAAGCAGGCCGGAACAATGTCTACTGTGGGAACCACTTCATTTTTTCCGTCTAAAAACTTAGGTTGCTACGGTGACGGTGGTGCTATTTTTACCAATAATGATGAACTGGCGCACCGTTTAAGAGGAATTGTAAACCACGGAATGTATGAAAGGTATTATCATGATGAAGTAGGGGTAAACTCCCGTTTAGACAGTATTCAGGCCGCTATTTTAAGAAAAAAACTTCCGAACCTTGATTCTTATAATGAAGCCAGAAGAAAAGCTGCTGATTACTATGATGAAGCTTTTGCAGGCCATGAAAATATTCTGACTCCGAAAAGAGCAGAAAATTCAACCCACGTATTTCACCAGTATACTTTGAGAATTTTAAACGGGAAACGTAATGAATTGCAGAAATTCTTAACTGAAAAAGAAATCCCTGCAATGATTTATTATCCTGTGGCTTTGAGGAAACAGAAAGCTTATTTCCAGGAAAGCAATGATGCTGATTTTGTGAATACGGATAGGCTTCTGGACCAGGTGATTTCATTACCGATGCACACGGAACTGGATGAAGAGCAGCTGAAGTATATCACGGATGCTGTGCTTGAGTTTATGGGATAAATGGAAAAGAAAATATTTGAAAAAAAGGTAGTTTATTATTTAGCTGTAACAATCAGTTTTATATTTTGTCTTGTCTCAATATTTTCTACCCTTTCATTATTTAATGATTTTAGTTTATTAAAATTACTATTTGTTTCTCTAGGTATAATTATTAATTTATTTGCATTTATTAATTTAATTGAGAAATATAACAAAGCTATTTTATTTCTTAATTTGAGTTTATGCTTTTATATGATTTTCTCTGGAGGAGTAACATTAATGAACATTTTAACTTACGGATTATCTTTTAATTATAATTCTTTTAAGTTTTTGGTACTATTTATTATAACGCTTATCGTTGTAAATAAATATAAAATAAAAAAGAATAAAGCCGAATATGAAATAGAAAACATAGGACAAAACGAAGAATAAAAAATTTATTACTAAAAAATGGCAATACTCGTTACGGGAGGTCTTGGATACATTGGGTCACACACCGTTGTGGAGCTTCTGAATAACAGCTTTGAAGTGGTTATTGTAGATGATTTATCCAATTCAGAAAAATTTATTTTAAAAAATATAGAAGAAATTACAGGTAAAAAGCCTGTTTTTTATCCCTTTGATTTAAAAAGGAAAGAGCTTCTTGCCCAGGTTTTTGATGCTCATCAGATTGATGGGTGTATCAATTTTGCGGCCTCTAAAGCTGTCGGTGAAAGTCAGGAGAAGCCGGTTGATTATTATGAGAACAACCTGTTTTCACTGATCAATGTACTTAAAGAATTTAAAGAAAGAAATATCTCTAATTTTATTTTCAGTTCATCCTGTACAGTATACGGGCAGGCAGAAACGATGCCGATTGATGAAGATACGCCTTTGAAAATGCCTGAAAGTGTTTATGGCAAAACCAAACAGATGGGGGAAGAAATTCTGAAAGATTTTGCCAATGCTTATAAGGCAAAAATTTCTTTGCTGAGGTATTTTAACCCTATTGGCGCGCATCCTTCAGCAAAATTAGGGGAATTACCGGTAGGAGTTCCGAATAATCTGGTTCCCTATGTAATGCAGACAGCCGCAGGGATTCGTGAAAAATTGAGTATCTGGGGTGATGATTACCCTACAGAAGACGGTACTCCGGTGCGGGATTATATTTATGTGGTAGATCTGGCCAAGGCTCATGTTGCTGCCTTGAAGAAATTAATAGGAGATGAATCAACAGGTACCGTTATTGATATTTATAATCTTGGGACAGGGAAGGGTTCTTCAGTCCTGGAAGTGGTAAAAGCATTTGAAGTAGCCAATGATGTGAGCGTTCCTTACCAGATTTGTGCGAGAAGGGAAGGAGATATAACGGTAGCTTATGCGAATGCTGACAAAGCTGAAAAAGAGCTCCATTGGAAATCGGAGACCTCTCTCGAAGAATCATTGAGAACAGTCTGGGAATGGCAGAAATACCTGAATTCCAGAAACTGATTCTTAACGAACAGAAATGCTTAAGGAGAAAAAAATTTAAAATAACAGAACACGATCTGAATATTGCTTTTTAAACTTTAAAAGTAATATTTTAGAAGATTTAAATACGTATTGATATGAAAACACAGAAAATCGGGATTACTTTTTCCTCTTTTGATTTACTTCATGCCGGGCATATTAAAATGCTTGAAGAAGCTAAAACAGTTTGCGATTATTTAATCGTAGGCCTGCAGATTGATCCCTCTCATGACCGTCCCAACAAAAATAAGCCTACACAGACCATTGTAGAAAGATATATCCAGTTGAAAGCTGTAAATGCCGTAGATGAAATTATCCCTTATTATACAGAACAGGACCTGGAAGACATTCTGAAATCTTTTGTAATTGATGTAAGGATCATTGGCGATGACTACATGGACAGGGATTTTACGGGAAAAAAATACTGTGAAGAAAAAGGAATCGAAATCTACTACAATAAAAGAGACCACCGTTTTTCTTCCAGCGACCTAAGAAAAAGGATCTATGAAGCGGAGAAAACTAAAGTTTCTGAAGTTGTAAAATAAAAAAATCCCGAAAAATATTTTTCGGGATTTTTTGTGTCTTTTATTTTGTTACATCGGGCCACCCTGCTCATCTCCGCCGGTGTCATTCGCGTTAATATCTTTCTTCTTTTTAGGTTGTTCTATCTTTTCACCCTGCTTAAATCTGTAAGTTAGGGAGATCGAGAATTGTCTTGGCTGCCATTGCATAAAGTTACGACGGGTATAGTCGCTGTTATAGCTGAAAACTTCTCTGCTTCTGGTATTGAATATATCTTGAATATTAAATGAGATTGTCCCATCACCTTTCCAGATCGTTTTAGATGCTCCAAGATTTAATGCATACATATCCTGAGTATCTTGGCTCGCAGTCTTTTGAGCCCCTCTATAAAATCCTTGTAATTGAACACTAAGGGTTTTGTCAAGTTTAAATGTAGTATTTAAACGGGCTCTTGTTGAAAACCCGTCACCGGTAAAATCCATTGAACCGACTTTATTATTTCCTTCTGCATCTTTTGCAGTATAATAGGCAATACCTGTAGTTTTATAACCAAACATATCTAAGCTCCCCATTATTTTTAACCAGCTAAAAGGATCATAAGTAAAGTTAAGGTCTAAACCATAACGGTCATCATTTCCTAAATTAATAGGTTTTGTATAGAAAACATTTTCACTTTCGTCAGGTCTGTAGACAAGCATTTTAGTATCTTCAGTTGCATGCCTGTAATAAAGAGTAGGATTGATCGTAAACTTCTTTCTTGAAATACTATAACCCACTTCATATGAATCTACATAAGACGGATTCAGATCAATGTTTCCCTCAAAAATATTCTGGCTATTGCTGTAATTTGGAAAAGGAACCATAAAGAATGATCTGGGTCTGTCTATTCTACGAGAATAATTTACCAGGATCTGATTATCTTTTGATAATTCATAGCTTAAGAATACACTTGGAAATAAATTATTATAGTTTTTTGTTTTATTAATTGGTTGAAAATTTGGATCTAAATTGTCATAATTAATTTTAACAGTCGATAATTCATCTCTTAACCCTAATTGATATCCAAGATTTCCTACTTTGCTTTTAAACTGTAAATAGAATGCATTGAACATTTCTTTATACACGGTAGTGTTATTATAGCTTGGAATAAATTGATTGTTTGATGTACTGCTTACAAAGTTATTATAATCATTATTATTTATATCCAATCTGTACCCTGCTTCTATTTTAGATTGTTCACCGATCGGAAGTTCATAATCTGCTTTTCCAATGATGTTTTTATTTAGAGACTCTCTTCGGGTAATATCTTGCAAGACAGGAACAGAATCTTGTGTTTCAAGAATGGTAGAGTTATTATTACTTCTGTTTCTCTGTAAACTTAAAGATAAAGATAGGTTTTGGCCTTTATCATCAAATTTATGGTCTAGACCTATATCTCCCTGGAATGCTAGATTGTTATTTCTGCCTTCAGAATCTCTTTGTACAAAAGATTGTTTTGGATCCCAAACTTTTGAACCCATGTTAAACCTGTAAAAATCATTATATGTGTTTAATAGTTCTCTACTATCACCGTCAAAAGTCCTTACAACACCAGATAGGTTTATTGATGTTTTGTCCGAAATATCATATGCAAAACCAGCACTTACATTATAGTTATTGTTGTAACTTTTATTTGTCGAATTTTGCAGTTGATATTTTTGTATATCTTTTGGTTGTTCTGTTTGTGTTGCCGGGATGTTAGGAAAAACAATATTATTATATGTCGTTTCAGTATCATTTTTACTCTTGTTTTCAGAGTAGCCGCCACCGCCGTTCAAAAACCATGTCCATTTGTTTTTTCTCCAGCTTAGGTTAGTATTAAGGTTTGTTCTTGGTAAATATCCTAAGGTTCCTGTTACATTTCCGTTGAATCCAACTTTTTTATTCTTTTTAAGGATAATATTCAAAATACCTGAAGTACCTGATGCTTCAAATTTAGAAGAAGGATTTGTAATCACTTCAATTCTTTCAATCTGATCGGCAGGAATACTTTGCAATGCATTAGCACCATCATCAATACCTAAAAGAGCAGATGGCTTTCCATTGATCAAAAACTTAACATTCGTACTACCTCTCATAGAAACCGTTCCATCTGTGTCTACTGAAACTGAAGGAACATTCGATAAAACATCCTGTAAATTACCACCTTTACTTACAATATCCTGTGACGGATCGTAAGTTCTTTTATCCAATTCTACCTTATAAGGTTTCGCCTGTACTGTAATCGTTACGCCCTGGATATCCTGGGTTTTAAGATTGGTAGTGGTTTTTTCCGGCTCAATCGATAAAGCCCCGATATTTCCTGCAGCAGTAATCTGCTTATTAACCAAACTTTTCTTGTAATCGATTGCTTCAACCGTGATATCATAATTTCCGGGAGCAAGATCCAGCTTGTACTGGCCTTTTTCATCGGTAAGAGTAGCATCACTGAATAATTTATTGGCCTTATTGCTAAATGTAACTGATGCATAAGGAACAGGCTGGTTGTTTTTGCTGACAACCGATCCTGAAATACCTACCTTCTCCTGAGCAAAAGCAAACGCTGCCGCCGAAAGTACAAAAGTAAGCCCTAAGGTTTTTTTTGTGAAAATGTTAATGATTTCCGTCTGATTCATAAGGTATTTTTTGTGTAAAATCGTGAAAGGATAACTCCTAATATTATGAAATTGTTAATGCTTTAAATTTCAAAATATTACGATTAATTTATTATTTATAGTATATATGTCGCGTTTAAATACTAAATGTTAATTATCAGATTGTTAAAATAAAGTTAAATTTATTTTTTATTTTATATTTTTTGAATTGAGCCAGTCCTGGTAAGCTTTTGCATTGATGGCATGCTCCTCAGCACTTGCTGTGAATTTGTGATATCCAAACCTTGCAGGATCAGCACACATGAATATATAGTTGTTGTTTTCTGCATTTAAGACTGCATCCACAGAATTTTTATCTACAATACATATCGGCCCCGGTGGAATCCCTGCATTGGCATAAGTATTATACGGTGAAGGTGTGGAAAGGTGCTTATAAAAAACCCTTTTGATCGGTTCTTTAAAATTTGTCTGCTTATTGATTGCATAGATGACCGTTGGGTCGGACTGTAATTTCATTCCTTTTCTGTATCGGTTTAAATATAATCCTGCGATCGTTCTCATTTCATCTTTCTTTCCTCCCGATTCTTTATAAACAATAGAAGCTAATGCATAAATCTGATCTCTTGTAAGACCGGATTTCTGCTCTTCATTTTTTCTTTCGGCAGTCCAGAAGCTATTATATTGATCATCGAATTTTTTGAAAAATTCCTTAGGTGTTACCGTCCAGAAAAAATTATAACTGTCTATGAAGAAATATTTTTTCAGATCTTCTGCATTTTTATAGCCTTTTTCGGTGGCAATTCCATTAAGGTCATTAACAAACTGTAACGAATCAAGCTCTGTTTTTTTAGTTACTTTTCCCACCATCTGATATATATCTCCAAAATCCCCGATCCTGAAAGTATTCTCGGTCTGATTTCCGGCTTTGATCATATTGACAAGGTTGGTATTCCCCGTTCCTTTCTGAAAGTGATAACGCCCGGCTTTAAAAGACTGCTCGAGGCCTTTATCTTTTGCCACAGTTTCAAATGATTCTTTGTTCTTGACATACGGGGCAATAGAATCCAGGATCTGTTTGAAGCCTGCATGATGAGGAATCAGAACATATCCTTCTTTTTCTACATTATTACCGTAATAGGTATTGTAAAATCTCAAGCCAAAAAATCCTGCCACTATGACAATAAGCAGTACGATAATGAGAATAGCTTTTTTCATTATTTAAAAATTGATTAAAAGTTTTCTGTTTAAACTAAGTCTACCTTACCTCTGAAGACTTGTTTTGCGGGACCTTCCAGCCAGATATTTTGGAATGAATCTCCATTCTTTTCCGCATATACTTTAAGGTTTCCGCCCAACGTTTTAACTTTTACGGAGATTAGATTGTTATTTTGCAGAAAAGTTAAAGCTGAAGCTGTAACTCCTGTTCCGCAGCTGAAAGTTTCATCTTCAACGCCTCGTTCATAGGTTCTTACGAAAATTTCATCATCCGTAATTTTTTCAACAAAATTGACGTTAATGCCATTTTCTTTATAATTTTCAGAATTTCTGATGCTGTTACCCTGTGCAAAAACATTGTAATTAACCAAATCTTCCACATATTTTACATAATGCGGAGATCCTGTGTTCATTACCGTATCATTTCCGTCGGCAGATATGGTGCTGACATCAATCATTTTTAATTTGATGATTCCGTTGTGAATTTCGGCCTCATGTTCGCCGTCAATAGCAATAAATCTACATTTATCCTCAAAAATATCCAGGAAAAAGGCAAATGCCACAAGGCATCTTCCTCCGTTTCCACACATGGTGCTTTCACCGCCATCTGAGTTGTAATACACCATTTTGAAATCATAATGGTCGTCATTTTCCAATAAAATAAGACCGTCTGCACCAATCCCAAAACGTCTGTCACAAAGCTTTTCAATAATCTCTTTGTTTTTCGGAAACTGTAAATCCCGGTTATCAATCATAACAAAATCGTTTCCTGTGCCCTGATATTTATAAAATTCCATGTTTTTCTCTAAAAAATTGACTTGCAAAATTACTAATATTTAAAAGAAAAACGAACAGTGTGAACTGTTCGTTTTGTTATTTAGAATGATTATTTTCTGAATCCGCTGCCAGAGCCGGAAGAATTGTTCTGTTGGGTATTCTGTGGTGTATTTCTGAATCCACTTCCGGAGTTTCCGGAATTATTATTGGAATTCCCTGAAGAATTATTGTTTCTGAATCCACTACCATTATTGTTGTTTTGGGGCCTTTGGTTGTTCTGTTGCGGAGCCGGAGTTCTGTATCCGCTTCCCTGGTTATTCTGGTTCCTGTTGGAATTTGAATTGGAATTTCTGAAGCCTCCGTTATTACTTCTGTTATTAGACCTGTTGTTATAACTATTGTTATTATAATTACTGTTGTTGTAGTTACTGTTATTGGTCGAAGTATTACGAAGTCCGTTAGCCGGTCTCTGAGAAACAGTCTCTCTTCTTTCTACATATACTTTTCTACGGTTATTTCCACTATTTCCATAATAGTAATAAGGAACACCATTGTCATAATAATAATTGACATCATTTCTGTAATAGTAACCATCGTTACCCCAATAGCCTCCGCTTCCGTAATAACCTTGCGGAGCATAATAATATCCGTTGTTATAATACGGATCTCCGTAACCATTATTTGCATATCCGTCTGAATATGCAAGACAGGATGTTAAACTAGCTATAGTGAAAATACTGAACGCTATTTTTAATAAATTTTTCATGATCTTATTGACTTTTTTTCTTTAAAACTTTTTTTCCAATTGACGTATCCTATGATCGCCATTATAGTAAATACCAAATATTGAACCGAAGTGATTCCAAGACCCTTAAAAATCATCATAGGCATGCAGATAAAATCACCGATGATCCAGAAAATCCAGTTCTCAATGCGCTGTTTGGCCATAAACCACATTCCTACTAAAAAAATAGAAGTGGTAAAAACATCCAGCCAATTTGCCCAATCAAGATGATACAACCCCAGACTTGTTCCTTCCATTGAGAAATGATTGTCAATATAAGGTTTGTAATAATATATAAGGGTAACTAATAATAAGCTGATGATAAAAAGAAAACTTGCAAACATCCATTCTTTCCTGCTTGCCCAGGTGACCTCTACATGTACATGGTCCTCAGAATTTTTGGCCCACAGGATCCAGCCGTAAATACTCATCGCTGTATAATAGACGTTGATCATACAATCACCCAATAATCCGAAATTGAAAAGTATGTAAACATATATTAAAGTAGAAACGATACCGGTAGGATAGACCCAGATGTTTTTTTTAATAGAGAAGTAAACACTCAGGATTCCGAAGAAAGTTCCGGAGGCTTCCAGCAGAATTTGTAAATCGGTATAGGTCTCATACGGTTTTACGAAAAGATCGTATAAATTCATGTGATCAAAAATAAATAAAAATTCAGACATCTGAAAATGATCTTGAAGACTTACCCTTTTTCAAACAGTTGATAAATATAAAATATTCTCTAATTGAT